>NZ_JANGAD010000049.1 GCF_024461735.1 Anaerotignum propionicum | reverse complement strand
CTCAATGGTAGCCTCATAAACTGTTTCAAATTCAACTTATCTACCCGCCTCATGTACCTCGTGACCGTACAGATTTATCTGCAAAACACCATTTGAAGCATAAGCATCTAAATAGACTGGGTATCCTGTATTATTTTTAATTTTTAAGTCTATATAGTTACCTGCGATAGCGTCATCTCTGCCTAAACGAACATATCCTACAGACATGGAGTCGGGTGATCTTTCCGC
>NZ_JANGAD010000048.1 GCF_024461735.1 Anaerotignum propionicum | reverse complement strand
ACTCAAAAAGGGACCCTTCGCTGATGATAATCTTTTAATGAAGATTGATTCTTTGAATGCAGCGGTCGAAAAGAACGTAATGAAAAAATGGTCTCGTCGTTCTACAATTTTCCCCGATATGATCGGTCATACAATCTCAGTTTAAGACGGCAAGAAACATGTGCCTGTATATATTACTGAAGATATTGTAGGTCACAAACTTGGTGAATTTGCACTGACAAGAAGCTACAG
>NZ_JANGAD010000047.1 GCF_024461735.1 Anaerotignum propionicum | reverse complement strand
CGCCATTTGGCTTTTCCATCATCTCAACTGCTAAATCAGAATGGGCTTCAATAAATGCTTCTCCATCTTCCTGATTCTCCGATACAAAGGTTTCCACATCCTCCGTGGTAATTTCAACCTCCTCTTCTTCAGAAGCATCAAATTCGGAATCAGCTTCGCCCTATAAAGAGTCATCGTTTACTATAAAAATTTGAAGTTCCTCATACACCATGGCTTTACAAACTCCTCGATT
>NZ_JANGAD010000046.1 GCF_024461735.1 Anaerotignum propionicum | reverse complement strand
AAGCACACGCAGGGAACGCTCTACTTCTACTGTAAAGTCAACGTGTCCCGGTGTATCGATGATGTTGATACGATGCTCTAACGCGCCTGCTTTCGGCTTGCAGTTTTCCTGCAGCGTCCAGTGACATGTTGTCGCAGCAGATGTGATCGTGATACCTCTTTCCTGCTCCTGGGCCATCCAGTCCATAGTTGCAGTTCCTTCGTGAGTATCACCGATCTTATGGTTAACACCTG
>NZ_JANGAD010000045.1 GCF_024461735.1 Anaerotignum propionicum | reverse complement strand
AGTTGTTCTTCCAGTAGTTTCCGTTCCTGGTCTTTTGCCCTGGTCTGTTCCTGGTCTGCCCTGGCTTTCCATTCCTCGGCTTGGCTGATAGCTTCGGAGATTTGAGAGTCTTTCTTCTGTGACTGCTGTGTTATCTGGCTGATATGACTTTCCAGTTCTGCTATCTTCTGCGACTGCTCTTCTATCAAGTAGCTGTCTTGCTCTTGCTCTTTCATCAGCTCCTCTATTCTCTGC
>NZ_JANGAD010000044.1 GCF_024461735.1 Anaerotignum propionicum | reverse complement strand
AACCGTACATTTGCTGCCAAGCCTTTGCCATTCTGTAAAGATGGCCACCTTCGCCATCCAGAACGTCCACACGAATCTGTCTGGATTCCTGAGACAAATCGTCATCAACGATAGCAATTTTGAATTCATTGAAGATATCAAGCAATACGTTGGGCTCAAGTAAGAAACCAGTAACAACAACTTTCTTCCCATCCCAAGGCTGAACAGGCATAGCCTTAATTTCAGCAATCATCTCT
>NZ_JANGAD010000043.1 GCF_024461735.1 Anaerotignum propionicum | reverse complement strand
TCGTCCCATGCCGTTTTTTGAAAAGGTCTGATGGTCTAGGCGGCCAAAGCTTAATACCTCAGCCAAGAGAATGTCATTTTGAGGTCTTTGGGCAATCAAATCACGTTCTGCCTGAGATGTAAATTGTTCAGGCACAATATAAATTTGGCTTCCTAAACCCATTTTTTGTTTTTCAATAATTTCATCCATTCAAAGATTGGTTTTTCCTGTACCTGCGGTGCAGATGATAAAGCGCAA
>NZ_JANGAD010000042.1 GCF_024461735.1 Anaerotignum propionicum | reverse complement strand
AGTATCCGTCTAAGATTAACCAATTAAGATACGAAGAGGAACTGCTTCATTTTTTTCAGGAAAACCTTTGTTATTAAGATTATGGCTATGGTTTAATTGTAAAATATTCTTGAAAAGAGATTGAAAATGAACAGCTATTTCAAACATACATCTGTTATTTACGGATTTTGTTGAAAACAACATACATCTGATACACAAGCTCTAATACTAAAAAATAAGGTCTTTTATATTTGTAAGGG
>NZ_JANGAD010000041.1 GCF_024461735.1 Anaerotignum propionicum | reverse complement strand
AATTAGAAGAGGCGGGAATTGTAATGGCAGGAGCGGAAGTTACGATGATCCCTCAGACTTATGTCGATTTGACAAGTGAAGAGGATATTAAAAATATCCAGAAAACATTAGATCTTCTCGAAGAAGACGATGATGTCCAGGACGTATATCATAACTGGAATGAATAGGCGATTCAGGGAATGCAGGCATACAAACAGGAAAAACGCAGGAGGACAAAGAAGATGAGCGATTACAGAATCGAAA
>NZ_JANGAD010000040.1 GCF_024461735.1 Anaerotignum propionicum | reverse complement strand
ACCAAAAACAATTCGATTGATAATAAAATGTCTTGTATTCAGTTTTGAAGGTGTATCTTCGCTTTGCGAAATACCTTATAGGGGTATAGTTCAGTCGGTAGAACGTTGGTCTCCAAAACCAAATGTCGAGGGTTCGAGTCCTTCTGCCCCTGCCATTTAATAATTTATCCAGCAACCATATTCTAATGTGGCTTAGTAGCTCAGTTGGTTAGAGCGCCGGCCTGTCACGCCGGAGGTCGAGGG
>NZ_JANGAD010000004.1 GCF_024461735.1 Anaerotignum propionicum | reverse complement strand
TTAGCGGGCTTCTCTGTTTGCGCCCCTTTTGCGGAGCAAAAGACCGAGAAGTCCACGGCTTCGAGGTTCTACGCTTTTTAAGAGAAAATTGGCAATAAACAGAGAAAACTCTAAAAGTATTAGCGGGCTTCTAAGTCTTGATTTGGAGGGTGACTATGTAAGTTAGTGAAATAACATTGAAAAAGGCGCAGTCACGTTAAATACTGCGCCCCCTTTCATATACTGAGTCTATAGTGGAGCATTGTCCACTGCCCCTTGAATCAACAAAGTGCATGCATCACGGTTAAACGGAAATACTCGGTTAAAATAGATATAATAAATCAGCATAGACCAATAAACCTCATATCCACCTTTATCGTATTCCTCCTCTGTAGGAAAATAACCTGTACAACCGTTGGTATATCCACCAAAATAAAAAAATTCATTTCCTGTCAATGCTTGAGCCCGCAAGGCAAATTCACACATAATTTCATTTGCGACACCGCATAAACAACCATTTCCAATGGAAAAGTATTGAATTTCAACGGTCTCTTTTTGGGTCATAACACCACTTTTCTGCAATCTTAAAACCTCAGCCAACCACAAAGTACCATCAATACCCACAAACTGTTTCGCCTCGTTGACAATTTCCACGGCTCGTTCATAGGGAAGTATATCTGCGAATAAATCAAGCCCCAAAGAATACATCCCCAACCGTTTAATAGGAACTGGTTCCATGCTATCAATGACTTCCGAAACCTGCTCCAAGACTTCCTGAGCCATCAAGCTCATTGCCTGCTCAGACCGAATAAATCGCTGATCCCCTGCATCCGGAGGGGTTAACGTTGAGGCGAAATATTTTGGTGCCACATTTCCTGATGCACCTTGGGTTACCATCACTGGGCATCCAAATCTTTGATGTAAGGTATCTCGAACAGCACCAAAATAATCGGGAGATACGGAATAATTATCTGCTTTTAAAACATTTGCATGGGCTGTTAATCGCAAAAGCAACAGCCTTAATTCACCACTTTTTGCATCAACTGCCTTAAAAATGCCAATCCTTCGATCCAAGGCAGGACTGTCCCACCTACGGTTTAAGCCAATATCCCCGTAAGCATTCCCCCATGCCTCATGAATGGGCGAAAGCTTCTTTAATGCTGAATCAACTGCTTTTTTTATTTGATTGTCAACAAACACTGCATATTCCTTCTCAATGGTATCATTGGGTGCCGAATGGGTGTGAGAAAAACAAAGCATTACCTTTTGTTCCTTTACACCTAGGGTTTTACTAATTGCTCTACGCAAATTGTTACAATGATCTTTGGAAAAACCGATATGGTCTATGGCAATCAAACAACATATCTCTTTTCTATATTTCCACAGGGAAACCTGCCCCAAGAGCCTGCCCAGAACCCCTCTGGATTCCTCGTCCTCACGACCAAAGCCAATGGTCTGCATAGGCTTTTGAGGTGTAATATCAACTTCCTCATATGCAAAGGATACTGCATCATTTCCATGGTTTAATCTTTGATTTTTCATTACTTTACTCCTTTATTCTCATTAAGATAATAACCCTTTTCATCAAGGGTAAAACGTAAAATTTTTCTTAACAATTAAAGTGCAAAGTTATTTTAAATATCTACTCCATGCAAATAGTGTCTAAAATAGCTTCGCATGGAGAAAATACAATGGTCAGCCTCATATATAATCCCTTCCTTTCTTATCTTTTTTAATTTTAGCATACTTTCTGAGAAAGAAAAGCCCTTCTCTAAGCAACAATAGACATCGGAATATATAAAATTACTATTTATTTTAATTTATGTCGTATATACTTGACATTAAGTAAATTTTGTTTTAATATATGTCAATGAGGTGATGATATGGGAAGAAATATTTCAATTAAGGTTGCTCGTGCTCAGCTAGATATGACACAAAAACAACTTGCGGAAAAAGTAGATATTTCAAGGCAAACAATGAATGCAATTGAGCAGGGAGAATATAACCCCACCATAAAACTATGCCGAGCAATTTGTAAGGTTCTTGGCAAAACTTTAGATGAACTTTTTGGAGAGGATGATCACAATGAAACTACAAAATAATAACTTAGATGAAATGCAAGAAAAAAAACTTCTTGAAATTGAACATAAAGGGTGTTGGATAGCCTTTTGGGGCCTGCTGGTAGCAATCCTAGTGCAAATGCTTATCTTTGATGAAGGTGTTATTCGCTCTGTTGCAGGCGAATGGATTGTTCTATTTTTTCTTTCCCTTTATATGTCAATCAGCAGTATGAAAAGCGGAATTTGGGATAGACGACTAAAACCAAACATTAAATATAATGCTGTTATAAGCCTCGCAGCGGGCTTGGTTTGTGCCCTAGTTTTCTCTATTTCATCTTATACAAAATATCACGTATTAATGGGTTCCATAGCAACAGGGGTCATTATGTTTATCATCATATTCGCCATCACCTTCTTTACTTTAAGTTTATCTGTAAAGATGTATCATAAAAAGATTCGTAAAATGGAAACCGACTGTAAAGATTAATGAAGCCTTTGATGAACAAAGAAGTGTATAAATCATCAGAAACAATGAAACATCATATTCAAGGTTTTAGATTTACCAAGATGATCAATTTCAACATAAAAAAGCCCGTGAACATTGAAATCATTTTTCAAGGTATGCGGGCCTTTTTTATATCACACCGAAAAGCTTGCTTATTTCCTAATTCTGTGTGCTAACTGTGAAATTAATTATCTTTGTTATTTGCAAACCACCGCTGTTCCTGAAACACTAACCATGAGCATTCCATTATCAGCTCCTAAAACTTCGTAATCAACATCCACACCTACAATGGCATTGGCTCCCATGGCATTGGCTCTTTTCATCATCTCTGCAATGGCTTGCTCCCTTGCATTGATTAATTCATCCTCATAAGTACCGGATCTTCCGCCAAAAAAATTGCTCAAACCAGCAACCATATCCTTTACAAAGTTTACCCCTGCAACGACCTCGCCAAAAACAATGCCCTGATAAGATATAATTTCTTTGCCTTCAATACTATTTGTTGTTGTAATAATCATTTTATTATCCCTCTCTTTTTCTCTTTTTTATTTTAGTAAATCACCCTATGCATTCGTGCCCCAAAGGGCATTAATGCAAGCCCTGCAAATTTAAAATGCTGAATGCCAAAGGGAATCCCAATTATGGTTACACAGCATAAAACGCCTAATGCCAAAGAACCTATGGCCAACTCAAGACCACACAACAAAATCCAAATTACATTTAAAATCACTGAACCTGAGTTTAAATTACCGTAATAAATTTCAGTTCCAAAAGGCCAAATCACCATTTCTGCAAATTTAAAGCACTGCAACCCAATGGGTATTCCTATGATTGTGATACAGCAAACAATTCCCGCTAGGAACCAACCAAGTGCACTAAGAAGTCCACCAAATATCAGCCAAAGAATATTCCCCAATACGCTCATTGTCCTTTTTCCTCTCTATAAAATACTCTATAATAATCAACGACCTTTTCATAATCCAGTGATGATAGAACTTCATATCCCGCCTTTGTAAGCCCATATACACCCTTTTCAATTCTTTCAAACCATTGATAGGCATTGCTCCTAAGATTAGAAGCATACTTATCGTCCTTTCCCAATTCTCTTAGGGCTTTTATTGAAATCTGCCCAAAAGCCTCTATCATACAACAAAGCTCAATGGCTCTTTCCCGATAAGCAGTCATAATTTTTTTCCGTGTCATGCCACCCACATTTTCAGCCACATGACGATTCTCCAACTCAGCCATGAGACGCTCCTGCTTCTTTCGGTTTTTCCGAATCATGCTGTCCGCTGGTTCCAAAATAACATCAACTGTTTGCATTGGGCTGTCCAGTGCAACCGTTATCAGCCCAAGCTCCAACCGTTTTAAAAGCCTCAGCATGTCTTTCCATGCGCGTTCTCTTTGCCCCTTCTGTGGTCTAGGAATGGCCACAAAAACCTCATCCGTTATACTTTGTCGATCTAAAGCCTGATAAACTAACTTTAAATTAAAGCTCTTTTTCAGCTCTATAATCACAGTTTGCCCTTCCTTTACTGCGGCAATATCGCAATGCTTTACTTCCGCCTGCACCTGAAAACCTTGATTCTCCAAAAAAAAACGAATGGGCCCATATAAATCTGTTTCCTTTATGCTCATGCTTATCTTCCTTTAGCCATAAATGCTTCAATATCCGCCACGGTTCTGATTAAATCTTTCGTCATAACTTCACAACCATCTTCTGTAACCAAAACATCATCCTCAATACGAATACCGATTTCCCACTCTTCAATGTATAACCCCGGTTCCACAGTCAGCACCATGCCTGCCTGTAGATTTCTGTCCATATACCGGCCAATATCGTGGGTTTCCGCTCCTAAATAATGACTTACCCCATGGTAATAGTATTTCGCTACATCTTCCATGGTTTCTACCAATCCAATTCTTTTGAGCTCCTCAAGATAATGCTCTTTTAAAACCTCATTTAGCCGTGGAAAAGGCACTCCAGGGCGAATGGTTTCAATTACTTTTTGATGCCCTGCCAAGACAATATTGTAAACCTCTTTTTGTCTTTCAGTAAATTTTCCATTTACAGGGAAGGTGCGGGTTATGTCTCCGTTATACCAATCCACCTGAGCACCCGCATCCAATAAAATCAAATCACCATCCTTGGTTTTTTGATTGTTTGCAACATAATGGAGGATGGTGCCTCTTTTTCCTGCCGCTGCAATGGTTTGAAAAGCCTTTTGCCGCACACCTCTTTTGGTTAGCACAAAATCGTAATAGGCCTCAATTTCATATTCCATCATCCCAGCACGGGCATGCTCCATCATTGCAAGAAACCCCTCTTGGGTAATTGTCATTGCCTGACGCATACGTTCCAATTCCCAATCTTCTTTGATAAGACGTAAATCACTGAAAATCGGATAAAGATTTCCTAGGGTCACAGCAGGATATTGTTCCCGTAATTCCTTGGCAAATGAAAGCCCAGTGCTAGGCAAAGCATTCCAATCTCTATTTTCTAAGTCCAGATAAACTGTATTGATGTTATGCTTAAAAATAAACTCTGCAAAATCCTTCCGAAAGCTGTCGATAAACCCAATATCTTCTATTTCTGATTTATCTCTGGCTTCCTCAACCGTTATATTTGCCCCCACCCATTTCGCCAAAATACCGTTATCTCTGGGGATGTATAAGGTAGTTGTTACGCCTGTAGTTGTCTTTGCCAGAAAGAATACACAGTTTTCCCGTTCTATTCCTGTAACATAATAAAAATTTCTGTCCGGGGAAAAAGGGTACTGCTCATCACCTCGCTTGTAGGGTGCCTGCCCTGCAAAAACAATTGCAACACTGTTTTCTGTTAACCGCTCTATTAATTTATCTCTATTCTTTTGAAAGCTTACCATTTGAAACACCAAGCCTTTCTCCTTTATTTTATCACAATTTATTATTTCAGCTTCTAAGAAAACCAGTTAAAAACCGAAAGATTTCATTAATTTTATTCTTTATCGCACTTTAAAGAATTTCACCCACCAATGGGCAGGAATCCTTTATTATATTACCCAAAATCAATATCCCATTCCGACTTTTATATCTTGTAAGATTTTTATTTTCATACAATTGGGCAATTCTAATTATGAAATCAACTATCAAAAGAAACTATTTTGCAAAATAAAAACCCAATGCTTGTAAAAAAGATAAGATTTTCTCTCTTTCTCCCATTAATTTACCCTGAACCCCTCCATCTTTGCCACCGCCCTTACAATCAAAGGAGGTTTTCAATTCCTCTACAATTTTTTTGGCATCCATTTTTCGACTTACCAGTACAAAAGCAAATCCATCCTCAGAAGGTGTCATAACAATAGCCCTGCCATGGTTTTTTTCCACTGCTAAATCAGCCAGTGATGTCATGTCTTTTCCACTTAGCCCATCCTCTACCATCAATATAGAATCTGCATCCATTGGCAACTTTTCAATTCGGTGCAGAAATACCTGCCATTTCCACTTTTTCAATTCTTGAATAAATCCATCTTTTTCTGATAAAAGCTTTTGTACCCCAACGCCGATTTTCTCCTCTTGAACAGAAAGTGCTCTGCCTACCTCTTTGGAAGCCTGTTGAATTTTCTGAAAATAAGCCAAGCCTCTTTGTCCGCAAAGCAGTTCCAATCGGGTTCCACCCTTATAATTCTGAGCCCCAACAATTTTAATAATCCCTATCTCTCCCGCTAACCTTACATGGGTTCCACAGCAAGCACAACAGTCAAATTCTCCTGCTTTGACAATACGAACCTCACCTGCCAGCTCAATCTTACTGCGGTAAGCTAAGCCTTCCAGCTCTTCTTTCTCAGGATACGTTATCTCAATGGGTGTATTTTCCCAGATAGCTTGATTTGCCCTCTCCTCCAGCCAATTTAAGTCCTCCAAAGGGATTTGGGCATTAAAATCAATGGTGATTTCCTCTCGCCCCATATGAAAACCAACATTATCACAATGATATTTTTTGCAGATAATGCCCGATAAAATATGTTCTCCGGAATGGTTCTGCATCAAATCAAAACGGTGTGCCCAGTCAATCTTTCCCTCTACTTCAATCCCAACAGTCAAGGGTGCTTCCGTATAATGAATAACTTCTCCATGCTTCTCATGTACATCAAATACGGTAACTCCGCCCAAGGTTCCTTTATCCCCAGGTTGCCCTCCTCCTTCGGGATAAAATAACGTCTGATTTAAAACAATATGATAGCCTTCTTTGCTTTTTTCACAAGAAAGCACAGTCCCCTTAAATTCGGTGTTATACCCATTCTGATAATATAATTTTTCAGTCATTTTTTTGCCTCCTGTCATACTTTACCACAGTATATCACGCTTTTATCCTCAAGAAAAGGCTAGTCATTCTCCTGGATTCTTTCATACAGATGTTTGTCAGTTAAAGCAATCACCTTCAATTTCCTTAGTGCTCCTCGTCTATTTACAGAGCAGGCAGTTTTCTCTTGGTACAAAAAAAGCAGGTCTGTTCCTTGGAACAATTCCTGCTTTTCATTATGGGTAATTATTTTTTAATAATAAATCCTATGGCAACTGTACCCGGCCCCGAATACGTGCCTACCACCGGGCCTATAAAGCCGTCAAGAGAATTAGATATATCGTAGTCCTCGGCAAAACAATCCTTTAAAACAGTCAAATTTTCTTCCGCAGCACCATGGCAAAACATAATGGGATAATTCTCATCTACACCATGGGTCATTGCAAGCTCTTTCATCATGGTAATCATTTTTTTCTTACCTTTTGCTTTTGCAGAATTGATTACCAGACCGTTTTCTACCGTTAAGATTGGATGCAAATTCAGCATTGTGCCCACAACTGCAGCGGCACCGGATAATCGTCCCCCTTTTCTAATATATTTCAGGGTTTCTATTGCGGCATAAATTCTGGCTCTTCCGGACAATTCACTGATTTCTTTCGATAATTCCTCTGCCGTTGCTCCCGCCTTTGCCCTCTTTGCCGCTATTTCAACCAAAAGCCCCAAAGAACTGCATACTTGATTGGTGTCAATAATCCATATTCTATCACTACCAATGGTTGACTTGGCAATATTGGCTGACTGCACAGTACCACTCAACTTACTGCCGATTAATATACAAACAACGTCGTTGCCATTATCTAAAGCTGTTTGAAAGGCCTCTTCAAAGGAATGGGGGGTAGGCTGGGCTGTTGTGGGAATTTCAGGATTTGTACGTAGATGATGATAAAATTCCTCTGCTGTGAGGTTTTCGCCATCAATAAATGTTTCTTCTCCAAAATGAACCGTTAAGGGAACACATATAACACCAATTTCCTCTAATCTCTTATGAGGTAAATCACAAGTACTATCCGTAATAATCTGTACCATATTTCTCCTCCTTTATAAAACGTTATAAAACGTAAATAGCATAAATGAATATGTTTTCTTCATATTAATTATAATAGTTTTTAAAACCGCGTCAACTGTTTTTTAATAATGAATCTGGGGATATTTTGGAATAAACAGTTGCCTTACCATGTAATTCCTTCTTCTGGAAAACAAAGATGAAAAAAACCCTAGAACTATTATTCTAGGGTTCAAATAAAACAGCTGTTTTTTATTCAATGATTTCATCTAACATTTCTGCTTTCTTTTCCTCTTCAGCAACTTCTTCATTCCTTCTTTTCAGTAAATAGAAACCACATAACAGCATGGCTATAGCCACAATAATCCGTCCCATATCACCGTTCATCCGCCATACCAAATCCCAAAAGAATCCGCCAAAGAAAGGATCTAACAGATTCATGCAAATTTGCGCCAGCATACAAGCACCCCAAAAAATCAAGGCTATTGCAATTATTTTTTTGTTTCTCTTCAAAAACTCATCGGCATTTGCCATATCAAAATCTTGAAAAAGGAAATACTGGTCTTTTTCTTCCAGAAACTCCTCTTCCGGCATACTGCGCAGATTGTGGGTATGAAAAAAACTAAAAAACCAGATAACCGGTATAAATGCCCACAAAAGCTCTACTCCCGTCCAACCACCAACGGCTCCTACTCCAAAAAACAGAATCATTAAACTGATTCCCTGTTTGTAGAGACCCATATACATTTCACCAGCTCCAGGCACAAGGGAACAGCAAAAAGTAAAGAAAGGACTTTTTTTGTTTTTCATTATAATACCTCCAAATAATTCTTTATGATTTCTTTTATTTAACCATAGTATAACGCCTTCTTCTTTGTATTCTTTTTACACTTTATTAAGATTCTATAAATCTTCATAAAAAAGCACTTACTTTTCAGTAAGTGCTCCAATGAAATTGACGAAAAATGACAATTGCACGCATAACTAAACCCCCATTCCCATGGGGGTTCAATAAGTCTTTATAATAGCCTATCTTACTTTATTCAATCTTAATACCAAAAGTGGAGTGCCCATGGTTTTTTATAAAAACCTGATTCTACAGAAATTTTTCTATCACTGCCCAAAGCTCATCAACACCAGTTTTTTTCTCTCCAGAAAAAGGAATCAAAACATCCTCAGGTCCAAGGTTCAACGCTTTGCGAATAACAGATAACTGCTTGGGAATCTGGCTACGATTCAATTTATCTGATTTGGTAGCCGCAATAATAATGTCATACCCGTAATGCTTCAACCATTCATACATCATTACATCATTTTTACCCGGCTCATGACGCAAATCCAGTAAAAGAATAATGGCCTTGAGTTCATCCCGTTTGCCCAAATATTCTTCAATCATTTTGCCCCATTTTTCAATTTCCGTTTTAGGTGCTTTTGCATAACCATATCCGGGTAAATCCACAATATACATTTGTCCATTCACATCATAAAAATTGATTGTTCTTGTCTTGCCTGGCTGTGAACTGGTTCTCGCCAACGCTCTGCGGCCTAGCATGGCATTAATCAGGGTAGATTTTCCTACATTCGATTTGCCGGCAAAGGCAATTTCTAACCTTCCATCCACAGGATAGTGAGAAAAATTTGTTCCGATTGCCGCCAAAGAAGTTTCTTTTACTTCCATATCTCCGCTCCCTTCACCAATGCAACCTTTAATACATCTTCCATTGTTTTTGCCAAAACAAATTCAATGCCATCTTTGATTTCGTCATTGATTTCTGTCAAGTCCTTGTCATTTTCCCAAGGTAAAATCACCGTTTTTATGCCTACCTTCTTTGCAGCAAGCACCTTTTCCTGTAGTCCACCAATGGGTAGTACTCTGCCTCGAATGGTAACCTCTCCTGTCATAGCAACATCATGGTGCACTTTCTCTTTGATTAAAGCAGAAAGGATAGCTGTGGCCATGGTAATACCCGCAGAAGGACCATCCTTTGGCGTTGCCCCTTCGGGGATATGTATATGGATATCATTCTTTTTATAAAAATCAGGTGCTAGTCCAAAGGTTTTGGCTTGAGAGCGGATATAGCTGATAGCGGCTTCCGCCGATTCCATCATCACCTTGCCTACGTTTCCCGTAAGCTTAAATTTCCCGTCCCCTTCCATGGCATTCACCTCTATGGAAAGAGTGGTTCCTCCCACCGATGTCCACGCTAAGCCACGAACAATACCAACCTGAGGTTTCACGTAAATTGTGTCTTTTCCAAATTTTCTTTTTCCTAAAATGCTTTCCAATGTTTTCTCAGAAACAGTTACACTTTTTACTTCACCCGATAAAATCTTCTTTACTGTTTTTCGACAAATCTCACCGATTACTCTCTCCAGCTGTCTCACGCCAGCCTCTCTTGTGTAGCCGTCGATGATTTGTTCTAAGGCATCATCTTTAAATTTAATTTGTCCTGCACTTAATCCATTTCGTTTGCACTGCTTTTCAATGAAATGTTCCTTTGCAATGTGCAGTTTCTCCTGAGAGGTATAGCTCCCCAATGAAATGACTTCCATTCTATCTAAAAGTGGTTTTGGAATGGTATCCAGACTATTGGCGGTACACATAAAAAGTACTTTTGAAAGATCATAGGGCAATTCTATGAAATGATCACGGAAAGTGCTGTTTTGCTCCCCATCCAATACCTCTAATAATGCTGCCGCTGGGTCTCCGTTATGGGAAACACCCAGCTTATCAATTTCATCCAAAAGCATCAAAGGATTAATTGTGCCAGCTTGCTTCATAGCGTTGATAATCCGACCAGGCATTGCCCCAATATAAGTCTTTCTGTGTCCTCTAATTTCTGCCTCATCCTTTACGCCGCCTAGAGACATTCTGATATACTTGCGGTCTAATGCTCTGGCAACAGATCGGGCAATGGACGTTTTTCCAATTCCCGGAGGTCCAACCAAACAAAGTATTGTAGGCCTCTCCTCAGGAACATTTTTTCTCACTGCCAAATACTCTAAGATACGTTCCTTAACTTTTTCCAAACCATAATGGTCTTCGTTTAAAATCCGCTCTGCCTCTGACAAATCAAAGCTCTCTTGGGTTGTTTCTATCCAAGGCAAGCTCAGTAGTGTTTCGATATAATTTCTGGACACATTTGATTCAGGAGAGGTAACAGGGATACGGAGCATTCTGGTAATTTCTTTTTCAATTGCTGTTCTTACAATCTCAGGTGGATTTTTTTCATTCAGTTGCTTACGGTATTTCTCAGCGTCAGCACCAACTCCATCCTTATCCCCTAATTCTTCTTGGATTACCTTCATTTCCTCTCGAAGATAATATTCTCTCTGATTTTGCTCAATGCGTGTTTTTGTTTTACTCTCAATTTCTTTCTTAATTGTTAAAATATCCTTTTCATTCTGCATAATCTCCAAAACAGCTTCTAACCGCTCCATGGGATTTAGCATTTCAAGAATTCTTTGCTTTCGCTCATAAGAAATTTCAAGCCCTGCCGCAATCAGATCTGCCAGTTTTCCCGGTTTTGAAGCTGCCTCTACACTGCTTAAAAGATCGGTGGCGGTACTGTTGGGCACATATTTGGTATATTCCTCATAATTCTGAATTGCAACACGCATGTAAGCCTTCAAATAGTCATCAGGCTCTTCCGGCAAATCTTGTTCTAAGAGTGTTATTTCTGCATAATCAGAAGAAGTCTTAGTCCAAATACTCTCCAGCCTACCCCTTTCCTTTCCCTCTACAATAACATGGGTCATGTTGCCGGGAAGCTTAAGTACCTGCTTTATTACACATAGGGTGCCGATTGTATATAAATCCTCTTGCTCAGGATTGGGTGTTTGAGGGTTGATTTGTGTAGCTAAAAATACTTGACCACCATTTTTCTCCGCTTCAGCAACGGAATCTAAAGACCTGGTCCTGTTGACAGGAAAGCTAATTGCCATATGGGGAAAAACCGTTAATCCCCTTAAAGCAATAATTGGTATTTTAATTGTTTCTTTTTTCTCCATTCTTTCACCTCTGTTTTTTAACCTTATCTAGGGTAGTATATTCTGCTTTTAAAATAAGCGGAAATCCAAATAAAAATATAAGTCCTTCATTTCTTTCAATCTTGAAAATGAAAAACTCTCTAATCAAAATTTATCAACACTTACAAAAAAACAACTGTCTTTTTTTCCAATTTATCTATAGGTACCTACTTCTTATAGAAATAGGCACCTATTGAAATCCAAATAAAACAAACCGCTTAAATTCGAGGTTCTCCGCTAAAACTTTACATATTATACCCTAAATTATCGCTTCGGTCAAATAACCAAGTGACTTTTCACCAAACTTACCATGAATTCCCCTCTTGGGCTGTCAAAATTCCGCTTTGGTCCACAAACCCATTATTTTCGTCTTTTCGGAATATTTTTTCTAAAAGCTCATCCACATTTTCTAATGCTTCTACAGAAAGATTCAACTTTGTAAAAGCCTCCCTCCAATTTTCCTTTGGAATAAAGGCTCTTTTTACGCCTGCCTCCTCTGCTGCGGCAAGTTTATCCGAAACCCCACCAACAGGTAATACTTGTCCTCTCAGCCCAATCTCCCCTGTCATTGCAATTTCCCCATCTACAGGGGCACCAGTAAAAGCAGAATACACTGCTAAAAACATAGCAACTCCTGCCGACGGACCATCCACAGGCGTTCCTCCGGGGAAATTAATATGCACTTGATACTCATCCTTTTTGAATCCGTACTTCTCCAAAACAGTGAGTACATTTTCTGCGGAGCTACGAGCATTACTTTTCCGTCGACTGGAACGCTGTCTGCCTTTTATCTCCTCTTCTTCCACAATACCTGTTACTGTCAGCAGGCCTTTTTCAGCTTTTAAAACAGTTGCCTCAATCGCCAGAAGTGCACCACCGCCACCACCTTGCACAGCCATTCCATTGACTACCCCAATTTGAGCCTTCTTACTTACTTTTCTACGCAAAATCGGTTGATACCTCCCCGTTTCCGCCACCCATTCCATATCAGCAAACGTAATTTTTCTGTTTCCTTCCATAGCCGCCAAGGATGTTAAGGATTGAACGATATTTACCGTATCTCGGCCCCCTCTGGCATAGCATGCGATTTTTTTACTCAGTCCCTCTTCATAGGGAAAGCCACCTCTATTTAAGCTGTTTCTGGCAATTTGTTCCACTGCCTTTTCATCCAAGCCTTCAAAAAAAATCTCCGTACAGCGAGATCTCAGGGCAGGAGGGATATCCGCAGGGCTTCTTGTGGTTGCGCCTACCAATCGGAAATCAGCAGGAATTCCCTTTTGAAACATCTCGTGAATATAAGGCGGAATATTTTTGTTTTCTCTGTTATAATAACTGCTTTGAAAACGAGCGATTCTATCCTCTAAGACCTTTAAAAGCTTATTCATTTGAACAGGATGGAGCTCACCAATTTCATCAATAAACAGCACCCCGCCATTGGCCTCACAAATGGCACCGGGACGAGGCTGTGGCACACCCATTTGCCCAAATACCCCTGCCCCTTGATAAATGGGATCATGCACAGAACCCATTAGAGGATCAGCAATATTTCTTTCGTCAAATTGAAGGGTAGTCGCATCTATCTCCACAAACTTGGCTTTTTCAGAAAATGGACTTTCCTCTTTTTTCTTTGCCTCCTCCAAGATTAAACGAGCGGCAGCAGTTTTTCCCACTCCCGGTGGTCCGTACATTAAAATGTGCTGGGGATTAGGTCCGCACAGAGCCGCCCTTAGCGCTTTAATCGCCTTTTCCTGACCTATAATTTCTGCCAAATCCTTTGGACGTGTCTGTTCTGCCAAAGGGACGGTCAACTTTTGCTGTCGCATACCATCCAGCTCTTCCATTTGTCTGGTATTTTCAGCTGGTGAAAATTCACCTTTTAATTGCTTTTTTCGAACTCTTGTAAAGAAATAATAGGCTCCCATTCCAAAAAACAGTATTTGCACTATGGTCAAAACGTTCCATCCGTTCACAAAATCCTCTCCCTTTTCAAATTTTCCTGATATTAGTATTCCGAAAAATGAAAAGTCTATGCCATGGGAAGTAAAAACCACACACTTTGTATAATCTTTACGAAAAAAATGTTAAAATCCATATAATCCCTATACAAATCTACCTTTAAAAAGCAACTGTAACTCCTCAAAATCAAGGGCTTCACAGTAATGTTTTTTAGCTTTTATCTCTTATTATTCTTAACAGCCAAACTGGCGTAACCCCTATTCCTATATCTTTTTTTATCAAAGACCTTTAATGGGAATAGCTCCTCCCCTAAAGGGCGATTACTTAAAACTCCTTAAGATGTAATACAAAAGCACCCATACAATAATTGAAATTGAACTAAAACCACTTTTTTGCTACATTTCATCCTTTTATTGCAAAGCCTAAATGGCTTTTTATTGCCTGGAGTACAGAAAGCTTATTCAGATAAATGAGCAATAAAAAAGTGCACCACCAAATATTAAATATTCGGGGTGCACTTTCTAAATACCCTTAAAAACAAAGGATAAAAATTCTTTTGCTATTGGGCTTACGCCCTGTATTCATTGAAGGTTGTGGCCTAAAGACACACTTGTTGCCTTATTCTCCTAAGAGAAAAGCACACCAATACCATTCAAATGAATCTTACTCCATAATTTCTACTACGGAACCAGCGCCTACTGTTCTACCACCTTCACGGATAGCGAAACGAAGACCCTGAGCCATAGCTACGGGAGTGATCAATTCAATCTGCATTTCTACGTTGTCGCCAGGCATACACATTTCAATACCAGCGGGCAAAGAGATAACGCCTGTAACGTCAGTTGTTCTGAAGTAGAACTGAGGTCTGTAGTTGTTGAAGAAAGGAGTATGACGGCCGCCTTCTTCTTTGCTCAAAACGTAAACCTGAGCTTTGAACTTTGTGTGAGGTGTAATGGAACCGGGTTTAGCCAATACCTGTCCTCTTTCGATATCTGTTCTCTGAACACCACGAAGAAGAACACCGATGTTATCGCCAGCTTCAGCCTGATCCAAAAGTTTACGGAACATTTCAACGCCAGTTACAACAACTTTTCTTGTTTCTTCAGCCAAACCAACGATTTCAACTTCTTCCTGAACCTTAACAATACCGCTTTCAACTCTACCAGTTGCAACAGTACCACGGCCAGTGATGGAGAATACGTCTTCGACAGGCATCAAGAAAGGCTTGTCTACATCACGCTTAGGGTTAGGGATATAGCCTTCGATTTCGTTGAACAAATCAACGATCTTGTCGCCCCAAGGGCCAGCAGGATCCTGAAGAGCCTGTAAAGCAGAACCTCTGATGATAGGAATATCATCACCGGGGAATTCATACTCGGAAAGAAGGTCTCTGATTTCCATTTCAACCAAGTCAAGAAGTTCTTCGTCATCTACCATGTCGCACTTGTTCATAAATACAACAATGTAGGGAACGCCTACCTGACGGGAAAGCAAAATGTGCTCTCTTGTCTGAGCCATAGGACCATCAGTTGCAGCAACAACAAGGATAGCACCGTCCATCTGAGCAGCACCTGTGATCATGTTCTTTACATAGTCAGCATGTCCAGGGCAGTCAACGTGAGCGTAGTGTCTAACAGGTGTTTCATATTCAACGTGAGATGTGGAAATTGTGATACCACGTTCTCTTTCTTCGGGAGCCTTATCGATATTATCAAAAGCAACTTCTTGTCCCAGTTTGTATCTTTCGAACAGTGTCTTTGTAATCGCTGCTGTAAGAGTTGTTTTGCCGTGGTCAACGTGACCGATTGTACCAATATTTACATGAGGTTTGGTTCTTTCAAATTTCTGCTTTGCCATTTTAAATTATCCTCCTTTAGGTTTGTGGAAATCTATTGAGTTTAGCGCATTTACTGGAATGCACCTATCGACTACAATTATATTAGACTTCCCTTATTTTTGCAATACTAAAATAGCCACACAATGGATATTTTGGTACTTTTTCTAATCGAAATCAATCTTGATATATCACTGATTTTATTACTGTTTTTTACCTTCCAAAACCTTCTCCTGAACGGATTTAGGGCAAGGTTCATAATGGTCTACTTCCATTACATAGTTACCACGACCCTGTGTTTTGGAGCGAAGGTCTGTGGAGTAACCGAACATCTCAGCCAAAGGCACGAAGGAGTGAATGATCTGTGCGTTAGATCTAGCTTCCATACCATCAATACGACCACGACGAGAGTTAATATCACCGATAACGTCGCCCATATAGTCCTCAGGTACAGTTACTGTAACCTTCATGATAGGCTCAAGAAGAACTGCGTCACCTTTTCTCATAGCTTCCTTGAAAGCCATGGAACCTGCTACCTGATAAGCTGTTTCAGAGGAGTCAACGTCATGGTAAGAACCATCGTAAACTTCTGCCTTAACACCCAAAACTGGGTAGCCGCCTAAGATACCGCTCTGCATTGCCTGCTGAATACCTTTATCAATTGCGGGGATATATTCCTTAGGAATAGAACCACCAACTGTTGCATTTACAAATTCATAATTGTGTTCTGCATCTGTACCAATAGGATAGAAACGAACCTTACAATGACCATACTGACCACGACCGCCGGACTGACGTACGAATTTACCTTCAACATCAACAGCCTTACGGAAGGTCTCCTTATAGGATACCTGAGGAGCACCAACGTTTGCTTCAACCTTGAATTCTCTTAAGAGACGGTCAACGATGATTTCCAAGTGCAGCTCGCCCATACCTGCAATGATTGTCTGTCCAGTTTCAGGGTTTGTGTAGGTCTTAAATGTGGGATCTTCTTCAGCCAATTTTGCCAATGCAATACCCATTTTATCTCTGCCTGCTTTTGTTTTAGGTTCAATCGCAACTTCGATAACGGGTTCAGGGAATACCATGGATTCCAAAATAACTTCGTTATCCTCATGACAAATTGTATCACCTGTTGTTGTCAACTTGAAGCCAACAGCTGCTGCAATATCACCAGAATAAACCTTGTCGATTTCTTCTCTATGGTTAGCATGCATCTGCAGGATACGGCCAACACGTTCTTTTTTACCCTTTGTAGAGTTGTAAACATATGTGCCGGAATCCAACGTACCGGAGTACACACGGAAGAATGCCAACTTACCTACGAAGGGGTCATTCATAATTTTAAATGCCAAAGCAGAGAAGGGTTCTTCATCGGAAGAATGTCTTTCAATTTCTTCCCCTGTGTCAGGGTCAATACCCTTGATTGAAGCAATGTCAGTGGGTGCTGGCATATAATCAATAACGCCATCCAGAAGCTTCTGAACACCTTTATTTCTGTATGCAGAACCACACATAACAGGCACCAACTCGCAAGCGATACAAGCCTTACGCAGTGCAACCTTGAGTTCTTCTTCGGAAATTTCTTCCTCAGCAAAGAACTTCTCCATCAACTCTTCGTCTGTTTCGCAGATAGTTTCAACCATAATTGCTCTGTGCTCTTCTGCTAAATCTCTGTAATCAGCAGGAATTTCTTCTTCATCTACTTCTGTACCTGTTGCATTTTCATAGAAGTAGGCTTTCATCTTCATCAGATCAATGATGCCTTTGAAATCGTTCTCTGCACCAATAGGCAGAGTAACAGCTACTGGATGGCAACCCAGTCTGTCTACGATAGACTTCATAGAACCCAAGAAATCAGCACCCATGATATCCATTTTATTAACGAAAATCATACGAGGTACCATGTAGTTATCAGCCTGTCTCCAAACTGTTTCTGTCTGAGGTTCAACGCCGCCCTTTGCATCCAAAACACAAACTGCACCATCTAATACACGCAGGGAACGTTCTACTTCTACTGTAAAGTCAACGTGTCCAGGTGTATCAATAATGTTGATTCTGTTTTCGTTCCAATGACAAGTTGTTGCAGCGGAGGTAATTGTAATACCTCTTTCCTGTTCCTGCTCCATCCAGTCCATGGTTGCAGTACCTTCGTGGGTATCGCCGATTTTGTAGTTACGGCCGGTATAGAACAGAATACGCTCTGTAAGAGTGGTCTTACCAGCGTCAATATGTGCCATGATACCAATATTTCTGGTTCTAGCAAGCGGGTATTCTCTGTTTGCCACGCTTTACTCCTCCTTTGTTATACTTCAATAAACCAAAAACCAAACGAAAGGGTTTAGGCACATCTTATAAAAAATGCGCCCAAAGAATAGTATTTCCAAAACCTTTCGTATCCATTCCAATTTATTACCACTTGAAATGGGAGAACGCTTTGTTTGCATCTGCCATTTTGTGTGTTTCGTCTTTCTTCTTGCAAGCGCCACCTGCATTGCTTAATGCATCGATGAGCTCGTTGGCCAAACGGTCAACCATGGTCTTTTCGCCACGTTTTCTGGAATAAATGGTTAACCAGCGAAGACCCAGAGTCTGGCGTCTTTCAGGTCTAACCTCCATAGGAACCTGGTAAGTTGCACCACCTACACGGCGTGCTTTAACTTCCAATACAGGCATGATATTGCCCAAAGCTTCTTCGAAAGCCTCTAAAGCTTCTTTACCTGTCTTTTCTGCTACTTTGTCGAATGCACCATAAACGATCTTTTCAGCAACACCTTTCTTACCATCCAGCATAATGCTGTTGATAAGCTTTGTTACAAGTTTGCTATTGTAAACAGGGTCTGCTAAAACCTCTCTTTTCGCAACATGTCCTTTTCTTGGCACGATTCTTCCCTCCTTAATGAATAATCATATTCTCGGTACTTCACAGGCATGATACCTGTGTTTTCATGCCTTAACATTCAATGTATATCTCGTCTAAGCAATCGCAGATTGTATTGATCTGTATAAGGCATTTCTCATTTCTTCTATATTATTACTTCTTTGCTGCTGTTTTGCCTGCTTTGGGGCGTTTTGCGCCGTATTTGGATCTAGCCTGCATTCTCTTCGCAACACCTGCTGTATCCAATGTACCTCTGACGATGTGATAACGCACACCGGGAAGGTCCTTTACTCTACCGCCTCTGATCAAAACAACGCTATGCTCCTGAAGGTTGTGGCCTTCACCAGGGATATAAGCTGTTACTTCAATACCATTGGAAAGACGAACTCTGGCGATCTTTCTGAGCGCGGAGTTAGGCTTCTTAGGTGTGGAAGTCTTAACTGCTGTACATACACCACGTTTCTGAGGAGAAGAAACATCTGTTGCTTTCTTCTGCAGAGAGTTCAAGCCTTTCTGCAAAGCGGGTGCTGTTGATTTTTTCTCAATAGTCTTTCTGCCTTTTCTTACTAACTGATTAAACGTAGGCATTAATTGCACCTCCTTATAAAAATAAATACGATCTGCTCTTGCAATAATTTTGCCTTTTAGGTGTACAAATACAGGCACGCTTAGAAAAGCCCATAGTTGTAGACACTAGGAAATTCTATCATCCGGATTCTCAAAAGTCAAGGTTTTTCTGAAAAGCTAACCATTTTTCCCATTCTTTAAACATCATTTTCTATTTTTGCAGGAAAATGTCTTTTAAAATAAGAAAAATTTTTATTTTGAAGCTAGAAAAGTCACCGGTTTCATAAACGCCTTATGGAAATGGTTTCTATTATCGTACCCCCTTATCGTAGAATAAGAGATAACGACTGCTCCATTTGAAACAGCGTTACAGTAAGGAAGTTGTATTATTTATTTTAGCAATATCAAGCTATATTATAGGAAATCCCTTTCAAACACACTTCCTCAATATTATTATTGAGTGAGATACCTAAATATTAAAATCTCGCATTTTTAATACTATTTGATTTATTCTGCTCTCCATGTTAATCCCATCATACTTTCCTAAGAAAAGCTGAGATTCAATTTTACCGTCTTTCATAAACAAAACTCTTTCTGCCCTAGACGCCACCTTTGCATCATGGGTTACCAGCATAATAGCAGTCCCTTTTTTATGAATGTCTGAAAACAACTCCATAATTTCTTCTGAAGATTTGGAGTTAAGAGCACCAGTGGGTTCATCTGCAAACAAAATTTGAGGGTCGTTCATTAGTGCACGGCAAATGCCAGCACGCTGTAGCTGTCCACCAGATATTTCGTTGATGCCTCTATTCTCTAAATTGGATAGACCTGTATCTTTCAGTAGTTTTTTTGCTTTTGCTATTAAGTTTTTAGCATCTTTTTTGTTGTTTTGTAAGCTGGGAAGAATGATATTATCAAGAATATTCAAATTTTTAAGCATGGTAGGCTGCTGAAATACAAAGCCCATCTTTGTCCTGCGCATATCAGCAAGGGCATTCTCGTTTAATTGTGATAACGCTTGACCCTCAAATTCAATCTCTCCACTATCAATGGTGTCAGTGCCACTCAAAGCAAAAAGCAGTGTTGATTTCCCGCAGCCCGACGGCCCCATCACCCCTACAAATTCTCCAGCTGCTATTTCTATATCCACATTATTTAAAGCATTTGCCTTTTCCTGTCCTTTACCATAGGTCTTAACAATGCTTTTTCCACTGATTATTTTCTTCATAAGCCTACTCCTTAATATAATCCGGTATTTTAAATGAGGAAATACCCGAGATGCCTAGCCGTGTTGCAATCCCTACACTAGCCGCCATAAGAATCGGTGAAAATAGATATGCATACACAGGATTAATCACAAAACGGAATGAGGATGCACCGAAGGATGCAATCAGCCCAGCGCCCAAAAGTTCTCCCAATGTGTTTGCCAAAATTGTGCCAATCAATATACCCAAAATCAATACAGCGTACGCTCTAGCCAAATACTGGATACGAATTTCAGATGTTTTAAATCCCAGTGATTTCATTACAGCAATAGAATATCGTTCCTTTGTCAGAAGCATTTTCATAAAAAGAACCGTCACAAGCATGATGAGCATAATAGCAATCGCAATGGCTGCATAGGAAACCTTTTGTACTGCATCAATAATTCCTCCAAATGACTGTTTGACATACTCATCAATATCCGCCACCTTTGCATAAGAAAACTGCTCCTTGTACACAGCTACTTTTTCGGAAGCAGCCACCCCTCCATGGAGCCTCACCGGAATAATGCTCCAAAGGATCTTGCCTTCCTTCGTTTGAAAAATAGACTTTGCAGTTTTGCCGCCATTTGTAATATCCGAATATATACCGCATATGGTAAGGGCTTTTTCTCGTCCATCAACAATCAGTGTAATGGAATCATTGATACCTATATTCAAATCATCGGCAACAAATCGAGATATAGCAATCTCAGATTCATTCTTTGGTGCCCTGCCGGACGAATACTTGATTGGAAAAATAGAATGGTCTCCCAGCTCCACCTTAAGCTTCCCCAAAGTGCCATCCGCCTTAGGCATATCAAACATATAGCTTGTTAGTACGGTGTACGCTTCTATCTCTGAATCCTTTGCCATAAAGCTTGCGATCTCTTCAGTTCTTATACCAATATTATCCTTTTGCTGAATATCCATTCTCATATCACATTCACCTATGCCCATATAGGTCATGAAGTTCCGCTGAGAAATCGTATTGTAGATATTCTGTGGCACTATTATCAAAAAGCAGGAGATAACCAATACCAGAAGCATTGTAACATAAAGCTTTTTGCGTATCAAAACATCCTTAAGCCCAAGAAATATATTGGGTGAAAGCACCCCAATGCCAGACAGCCGAAATCCTCTAGCCACTTTTGATTTTTCCTGTGGTGCGCCGAAACGAATGGCCTCAGCAGCAGAAATTTTTTTGAAACGGCGTAAAACCCCATTCACATACAGTATCACAACGAAAAAGATAATGAAGACACTGAGCATACCAAACAACAAACCCAGTTCAGAGCCACCGGTCTCCCCCATATATAAACGCATATTTGCTAAGAAAGGCTCTTTTGCAAACAAGGAAAGTACAAAGCCTCCAATGCAGGCAATTCCTCCAAGGGCACCATATTTAGCCAGATACAACTGCCGAATGCTGTGTGTTCTAAGGCCAATTGCTTTCAGCACACCGATTTCTCGGTAATCCTCTTCTATTTTTGCCAGCAGTGTGAATCGGATACACAAGAAACTTACAATGATTACAAGTATGCTGACCAGTATTAACACTGCAATCATAATGCCATCATCAATGGCGTTTGCCATTTTGAACAAGGAATAGGTAATAGGAGGTGGACCATTTGACGGCATACCCTCAGAAAGATATAACGCTTCAAAAGCAGAAGCATCAGAAGGATCAGCAAAGCGAAACTCTATGAGATATTCCAGCTTCCCAAAATTCCTAACCAGATTAAAGTCAGCTTGGTTCACAAGAAAACGTTTTGAGGAAATCATTGAAGCATTCATTTGGGAATCCCGCACAAACCCGGCGACCGTAAAATGTACACCATGAATCACTATGCTGTCCCCCATGTGTACCTGACCACTTTTCATATAATAGATGGGTACATAAATCTCTCCTTTACCGGGTTTGATAATCTCTCCATCAAGATTGAGAAGAAAGTCAAATTGTTGACTTTGCATAGAAAGACCATTATCTTGTATAGAACCAGCTAGAGAATTCTCGCCGATAATTATCTCAGACCCTTCTATATTCAAAAAGGACGTAACTTGAAAATCTTTAATATTTTCCTGCTTATTTACAAAATTTGAAAGTTGCTGCAGATCTATCTCACCGGAATGCATCTGCAAAAAGTGAGGTGTCTTAGCATTTTCCATCATACCTTCAATAGAAGAAAAAAGGCTCACAGAAAGTATTGCCGCCATGGAAGTGAGCATTGTCGCTAACAAAATAAATACGGTAATAGTAATGGTGATAAGCTTGCTTTTCCTCATATCATTTAAAATTAGTTTTCGATACATATTTCACCTCAATTCTAAGTTGCCTAATCCAAAAAAGAACACGTCTTGCCAATTGTTATGCAAAACCCTATGAAACACAAACTTTAGAATCATTTGTTTGAAATAATGACTAAGCATCATTCTCATCCATATGAAACAACGTGATTACACTGTCAAAACACCCCGGCTCAGCCCCAAAAAGTCGTTCCAGATTAAAGATAAAAGCTCTGATTCTTTTTAATAATTCCTCACCAGTAAGCTTTTCAGAATAGTCATCAAACACGGTGTTCACATGAGCTACTACCATTTCCAAGCTCTCATAAGGATAAGGTGTATGAAATATCCCCTCTTTCATCCCATCTTCAATAATATCCATCAGGATAGGGGGTATGCCTTCCAGCATGGTTTGATGTGTTTTCTGATGCATTAAAGCATTCTGTGGTCTATGCATCTGTTGGGTAAGAACCCCTGGCGTTCCCTCTTTATCACCATTCATGGCCATTAACGTTTGAATTAATCGTTTCATAACCGGAATATTTCTATTCTTAGCAATCTGTTTTGCATCTTCTAAAAGTCTTTCGCAATGTCGCTCGATGAGCGCATCCAAAACATCTTCTTTTGACTTAAAATGATAATATACTGTCCCTCTTGCAATTCCCGCTTTTTCTATAATCGCACTGATTGTTGTACCGTCAAAGCCGTTTACGTTGAACAGCTCCTCGGCGGCGTCTAGTATCTCATTTTTACGCACATCGGCATCTTTAATGATCCGCATGTCATCGCCTCCTATTAGACTGAATGTCAGTTTAATTCTATGGGATGCATTGTCATTTGTCAATACATTTTTCACATGGCAATCCAGATAGAGAAGGGACTCCTCTTAACATTTTCTGCCTGCGCCAACTCTTAGCCAGATCGTACAACTTATCAATGTCAGCCCTACAGCTGTTCAAAGTATACCCAGAAAATCTAGCAATGATATATATAGGAGAAATAAGCATATTTTTAGTTCGCTCATCCTTCTGACAGGGTACACAGATATAGAATAACCATTCTATGAAAAAAGAAGTACCCCACTTTCCAGCAAGTGAGGTACCTTTACAAATATATTAAAATGTCTGACAGAATAATGAAACATTGAAGTTGCAACGTCTTAGCTAAAATAGGCTTTCACGGCTTTTCCAATGAACGCAGATGCACCTTCTCCGTATTTTTTATCGTTGACATTTATAAATATAGGATTGGTAAGGTAGTTATCCACCATCAAAGGCCAATAATTCTCCCCTAAATTCAGTCCATTATTGCTTTCATCACACCAGTCAATGAGTTTGCCAACCTTTTTTTGAATCTCTTCACTATAGACATCTTTGCATAAATCCTCCGTTAGCTTTCTGGTAAGGTAATCTGTTTTTTTAATCGATTCTTCTACGTCAACTGCCTCTGCATTAATCTGTAGGAATTTTTCTAAATTCTTTTTGGAAACTTCGGTAAACTTCTCAAGGCTTCCGTACTGTTTAATTGCATGTTGGGAAAGTTGGGATTCGTTTGATTTCAGCTCATTCACCATCTCATCAAATGTCTCTGTGCAACCATATTTGTTCACAATTTCATTGATATAAGCCTTTTTAAACTCATCTAATGCTTTAAAATAATCATCCATATCAAATTTTTCAAAACTCATTACATGCTCTCCTTTCTCCAATTTTTCCAATAGAATTAGTAATCCGTTCAACCGATCTCTTTTCATTTCAATAAATACCCTTTGTTTTTTGAAAGCTTCACTTTTATCAAATTTGGAATTATCCATGATTTCTTTTATTTCTTTCAAAGTAAAATCCAGTTCTTTAAAAAACAATATTTGCTGTAAAATTTCCAATGAAGCATCATCATATAATCTGTATCCGGCATCAGTGACCTCCGTTGGTTTAAATAAACCAATTTCATCATAGAATTGGAGTGTTCTGACGCTAACCCCCGTCAATGAAGAAACCTGTTTTACAGTTCTCATAATTTATCCTCCCTTCTGTGATTTAAGATAAGAGCTGATTATTTATTTCATCTCATCTTTACCTTTAGCATAATCTATCACGAAGGGTAAGAGTCAATGCTTTTTTAAATATTATTAATATATATCTATACTACGGTTGTTGTTTTCCATTTGGCTGTTTTCCTTATGTTTCTTTCTTAGGATAAAGGTTATCTGCTCTTTTATTTCTAGTCGCAAATAAGAGGATGTGTTTTCAGTTACAAAAAACAAATCCTCTCTCACCCTATTGTATGTCATTTATTCTAACCTAGATTTTTGATTCTGCATCACTATTTCCTGAATTCTTATGCACTATCACATTCTGAATGAAGTTGACGAAAAAATAGCCTATGAGCATGAGGGGAAGTGGTGGAAATGCAAATGGTATTCGATAGAAAACAAATAATGCAATTATGTTTATAACCAATAAAAAAAATGATACTTTCTTATTTGAGTTGCCCATCCAGTTTGCCAATACACAAATGAATCCACCAAACATGATATATACCAAAATGGTATAGACCATTAATGGCCAAATCGCAAAATGACGGCGTACATAATTGTTTATTATATGTAATATTGTAGAGTTGGAAAACGCAATTACTTCAAGCAAAATTAGCATAATTATATTTTGCAGCTTCAAGTTATCCCTCCTATTTCACATTATTTGAGGTTAATTTCTCAGAAATGACCGTGGTCATTATATCGAAACGCTAAACATAGACAAATTCATTATCTCCACGCTTAATTTATAAGTCAACCTTAATAATTCGACATTATTTTCATTTATCACCTGAAATATCTATGTTCTAGGGATTAAATACTTATTATATAAATTCATCATTTACTTAAATATTTTAAACTAATTGCATATTCTACTTTTTATAGCTATTAGAAAAGCCCCGCCAAAAGGCGGGGCTTTTCAGAAATTTATTAAATCATATCTTCGTCATCCATATAGATTTCATCATCTGAATAATCGCTTTCGCCACCATCAGGTTGAATTTCTATATTGCGGTATCTAGGCATACCTGTTCCTGCTGGAATCAGTTTACCAATAATAACATTTTCCTTCAGACCAATCAATGGATCAATCTTGCCCTTGATTGCAGCTTCCGTAAGAACTCTAGTTGTTTCCTGGAAGGATGCCGCAGACAAGAAGGAGTCTGTTGCCAAGGAAGCCTTCGTGATACCCAGAAGGACACGGGCACCGTTGGCAGGAGTCTTTCCTTCTGCTTCCAATGCAGCATTGGTATTCTCAAAAACAAGCCAGTCAACCAAGCTGCCGGGTAAGAATTCAGTATCGCCGTTTTCTTCGATTTTTACACGCTTCAGCATCTGACGCACAATAACCTCAATATGCTTATCGTTGATTTCTACACCCTGCAAGCGGTATACACGCTGAACTTCCTGAATCATATAATCCTGAACGCCGCGCAGACCTTTAATTTTCAAGATATCGTGAGGGTTTACACTACCTTCTGTGATTTCATCACCGGCTTCAACCATGTCACCATCATAAACCTTAATTCTGGAACCATAAGGAATTAAATAGTCCTTAATTTCTCCTGTTTCACGGCTTTCAATGGTAACTTCTCTCTTTTTCTTTGTATCCTTTAAGGTAATGCGACCGCCGAATTCTGCAATAATTGCAAGACCCTTAGGCTTTCTTGCCTCAAATAATTCCTCGACACGAGGGAGACCCTGGGTGATGTCATCCCCTGCAATACCACCGGTATGGAACGTACGCATGGTCAACTGTGTACCAGGCTCACCGATGGACTGCGCCGCAATAATACCAACGGATTCACCGATACGTACATATCTGCCGCTGGCCATATTGGCACCATAACACTTAGCGCAAATACCGATATTAGAACGGCAAGTCAATACAGTACGGATTAATACCTTCTTAATGCCTGCTTTTTCCACCTGTTCTGCTTGGTCAAAGGTAATCATAGTATCCTGAGGAACAATCAAATCACCTGTTTCAGGATGAATGATATCCAAAACAGACCATCTGCCACGGATTCTTTCCTGTAAGCCTTCAATCATTTCATTACCATCCATGAATGCGGATACCCATAAACCAGGTGCTTCCCTATCATTGTCTTCACAACAATCCCATTCACGAATAATAATATCCTGAGAAACGTCTACCAAACGACGAGTCAAGTAACCGGAATCGGCTGTTCTAAGCGCTGTATCTGTCAAGCCCTTTCTCGCACCATGGGCGGAGATAAAGTACTCCAATACAGATAAGCCTTCACGGAAGTTAGACTTGATAGGCAATTCGATGATACCACCAGAGGGGTTCGCCATCAAACCACGCATACCAGCCAACTGTTTAATCTGGCTGTTGGAACCACGGGCACCAGAGTTTGCCATCATATAAATGTTGTTATATTTACCCAGACCAGCCAACAAAGCCACAGTAATTTTCTCGTTGGCAATATTCCAAGCTTCAATAACCTTATTATGACGTTCTTCGTCGGTCATCAAACCACGTCTGAACTTTCTGGTAATCAATTCAACCTTTTCTTCTGCCTCAGCCAAGAATGCAGGTTTTTCCTTAGGAATTTCCATATCAGATACGGATACGGTTAAAGCTGCTTTTGTGGAGAACTTGTAACCCAAGGATTTAATCTTATCTAAAACCGCCGCTGTTTCAGTGGAACCACAACGATTGATACATCTGTTGATGATTTTACCAATCTGCTTTTTATCTACCAAGAAGTCGATTTCATAACGGAACTTATCTGCCTCGTCGGTTCTATCCACATAACCTAAAATCTGAGGGATTGCTTCATTGAAAATAATTCTACCCACAGTCGTACGAACCATACGAGCTTCTTTTACACCGCTAAAGGTTAATACTTTCTTCACACGAATGGCTTCATGCAACGTAATTTGATGATTATCGTAAGCAAGCATTGCTTCTTTTTCATCCTTAAAGGCCTTCATAATCAAATCGCCCTTAGCCTTTATTACATTACCTGCCCCATCCAGTAAATCTTCTTCATAACGGGCATTCAAATCTTCTCTTTCCAGTGTCAGATAATACATACCCAAAATCATATCCTGAGAAGGCACTGTAACTGGAGCACCATCAGAAGGCTTCAAGAGGTTGTTTGGAGAAAGCAGTAAGAAACGGCATTCTGCCTGAGCCTCTACAGAAAGAGGAACGTGAACAGCCATCTGGTCACCATCGAAATCGGCATTATAAGCGGTACATACCAAAGGATGCAGCTTAATTGCACGGCCTTCTACCAAAACAGGCTCAAAAGCCTGAATTCCCAATCTATGCAATGTTGGGGCACGGTTCAACATAACAGGATGCTCTTTGATAACATCCTCCAGTATATCCCAAACCTCAGTTTGCAATCTTTCTACCATTCGTTTTGCAGATTTGATGTTGTGAGCCAAGCCATCTTCCACCAGCTTTTTCATAACGAAAGGCTTAAACAATTCGATAGCCATTTCCTTTGGCAAGCCGCACTGGAAAATTTTCAATTCAGGGCCAACAACGATAACGGAACGACCTGAGTAGTCAACACGCTTACCCAAAAGATTCTGGCGGAAACGACCCTGCTTACCTTTGAGCATATCGGAAAGAGATTTCAATGCACGGTTACCGGGACCTGTTACAGGTCTGCCACGTCTGCCGTTGTCAATCAAAGCATCCACCGCTTCTTGCAGCATTCTCTTTTCGTTTCTAACAATAATATCAGGTGCACCCAAATCCAAAAGTCTCTTCAAACGGTTATTTCTGTTAATTACACGTCTATACAAATCGTTCAAGTCACTTGTAGCAAAACGACCACCATCCAGCTGAACCATAGGTCTGATATCAGGAGGAATGACAGGAATAACATCCAAAATCATCCATTCTGGTTTGTTTCCGGAAATTCTGAAGCTTTCAATTACCTCCAGCTTTTTGATAATACGAACTCTCTTCTGTCCTGCTGTGGTTTCCAAGTCCCTTTTCAGCTCAACAGATTCCTTTTCCAAATCAATATCCATCAACAATTGCTTTACTGCTTCCGCACCCATGGCAGCAACAAAGGTGTTGCCAAATTTATCATATGCCTCTCTGTACTCTCTTTCGCTCAAAAGCTGCTTATACTGCAACTCTGTGTTGCCCGCATCCAGCACAACGTAGGAAGCAAAATACAAAATTTTCTCCAAAGCTCTGGGGCTCATAGCAAGAATTAAACCCATTCTGGAGGGGATACCCTTGAAGTACCAGATATGAGAAACAGGAGCCGCCAATTCGATATGGCCCATTCTTTCACGTCTTACCTTCGCCTTGGTAACCTCAACACCACAGCGATCGCAAATAACGCCTTTGTAACGAATTCTCTTATATTTACCACAGTGGCATTCCCAGTCCTTAGTAGGTCCGAAAATTCTCTCACAAAAAAGACCATCCTTTTCAGGCTTTAATGTTCTGTAGTTAATTGTTTCAGGTTTTTTAACCTCGCCTCTTGACCACTCACGGATTTTTTCGGGAGACGCCAAACCAATCTTAATGGAATCAAATACGATTCCCTGTTCATTTTTCTGTGCATTCATGGCTGTGTTCTCCTTTCTTACTCCTCATCCAAAAATTCGTCTTCCAGCAGGTCTTCTTCGAACTCTTCCTCAACCAAATCATCGGTTTCAGTTTCCACTTCTCCTTCAACGCCTTCTTCGCCGTCAAAGAGGAAGTCAACCAATTCCTCTTCCGCTGTCAAAGGTCTTGGACGACGATAGTCTTGTTCTTCTGGATCAAACCCATCAATATTGACATTCAGATCATCCACTTCCTCAATGGATTCTTTGATCTCAACCTCGGTTTGGTCTTCACGCAACACACGAATATCCAACGCTAAGGACTGCAATTCCTTCAGCAATACCTTGAAGGATTCAGGCACGCCGGGTTCAGGGATATTTTCACCCTTAACAATAGATTCGTAAGTCTTAACACGACCAACAATATCGTCAGATTTCACAGTCAAGATTTCCTGAAGAGTATAAGCCGCGCCGTATGCTTCCAGCGCCCAAACTTCCATTTCACCGAAACGCTGACCGCCAAACTGTGCCTTACCACCCAAAGGCTGCTGTGTAACTAAGGAGTAAGGGCCTGTGGAACGAGCATGAATCTTATCATCAACCAAATGGTGGAGTTTCAAATAATGCATGAAACCGATGGTTACACGGTTATCGAAAAATTCACCGGTACGACCGTCACGCAAGGAAACTTTACCGTCTCTGGAAAGGGCAACACCCTTCCACTCTTCTCTGTGATCTCTATTTGCATAAAGCTCATCAAGCACGTCACCTTGCAATAAAGGCTTCCATTTATCGGAGAATTCATCCCAGCTTGTATTTACATAGTCGTTGGCCATTTCCAACGTATCCATAATATCAATCTCGTTTGCACCATCAAATACTGGTGTGCTGATTTTCCAGCCCAAAGCCTTTGCCGCTAAGGAAAGGTGGGTTTCCAATACCTGACCAATATTCATACGAGAAGGAATACCCAGAGGATTCAAAACGATATCCAAAGGTCTGCCATTTGGCAGGAAAGGCATATCTTCCACAGGGAGCACGCGGGAAACAACACCCTTGTTACCATGACGACCCGCCATTTTATCACCAACAGAAATTTTTCTCTTTTGGGCAATATAAACACGAACCAGCTGGTTTACACCGGGGCCTACATCGTCGCCGTTTTCTCTTGTAAAGATTTTCACGTCCACAATAATACCTGTTTCACCGTGAGGTACACGCAGGGAGGTATCTCTAACCTCTCTTGCCTTCTCTCCAAAAATCGCGCGAAGAAGTCTTTCTTCTGCAGTCAGTTCTGTTTCACCCTTAGGTGTTACTTTACCAACCAAAATATCGTTAGGGCGAACTTCAGCACCAATACGAACGATACCTCTTTCATCCAAATCTTTCAGAGCATCATCACCAACGTTGGGAATATCTCTTGTGATTTCTTCAGGTCCCAGCTTCGTGTCTCTGGCGTCAGCTTCAAATTCACTGATATGAACAGAGGTATAAACATCTTCCTGAACCAATCTTTCGCTGAGCAAAACAGCATCCTCGTAGTTGTAACCTTCCCATGTCATAAATCCGATAAGGGGGTTTTTACCCAATGCCAACTCACCCTGACATGTGGATGCTCCATCGGCAATAATCATGCCCGGCTCCACCCTGTCGCCAACATTGATAATAGGCTTCTGGTTTAAGCAAGTGCTCTGGTTACTTCTTTGATATTTTACCATTTTGTATCTGTCTCTTTGAGATGCATCATTGCGTACAACAATTTCATCTGCAGAAATTCTCTCAACCACACCGCCATTTTTTGCGATAACACAAATACCTGAGTCCTTTGCGGTTTTATATTCCATACCTGTACCAACAATAGGAGAATCTGTCACCATCAAAGGCACAGCCTGACGCTGCATGTTAGAGCCCATCAGCGCACGGTTCGCATCGTCATTTTCCAAGAAAGGAATCAGAGCTGTCGCAACAGAAACCATCTGCTTGGGAGAAACGTCCATCAAGTGAATCTGATTTTGGTCAACCTCGATAATTTCCTCTTTGTGACGACCGGTTACCTTTTTGTGAACAAAGTGACCATCATCATCCAAAGGTTCATTGGCCTGAGCAACGTTATAGTTTTCTTCCTCATCAGCAGTTACATATATAAATTCCTCTGTAACACGAGGTTCATCACCGCTGTTGTCCACCTTTCTGTAAGGTGCTTCAATGAAACCATACTCGTTAATTCTTGCAAAGGTAGCAAGGGTATTAATCAAACCGATGTTAGGGCCTTCTGGTGTCTCAATGGGGCACATTCTACCATAATGAGAATGGTGAACGTCTCGAACCTCGAAGCCCGCTCTTTCTCTTGACAAACCACCGGGTCCCAATGCGGACAGACGACGCTTATGTGTCAATTCGGATAGAGGGTTATTCTGATCCATAAACTGAGATAACTGAGAGCTGCCGAAGAACTCTTTAATGGCAGCAGTTACAGGACGAACGTTTACCAGCGCCTGTGGTGTAACTACAGCTAAATCTTGGGTTGTCATTCTTTCCCTTACCACTCTCTCCATTCTGGAAAGACCGATACGGAATTGGTTTTGCAGCAATTCGCCAACGGAGCGAATACGTCTGTTGCCCAAGTGGTCAATATCATCCACATTTCCATATGCATAATCCAAATGTAATACATAGTTAATAGATGCAAAGATATCTTCCAATGTAATATGCTTTGGAATCAATTCATGAATGTTTTCCTTAATTGCAGCTGCCACTTCTTCTGGGCTTTGATATTCTTCCAGAATGCGCATCAATAACGGATAGTACACCATTTCTCTGATGCCTAAATCCTCTGCCTTCAAACCAAACTCTTCAATGTAGCCATCAATTTCAACAGCCTGATTGCTTAAAACCTTCAGTGTTCTATCTTCAACTTCAACATATACGCTGCGGACACCTGTGTTCTGAATTTCTTCACACATATCCATTGTTAAAATAGTACCTGCCTCGGCAACCACTTCACCTGTCATAGGGTCAACAATATTTTGCGCAAGCTTTGCACCACGAATGCGGTTTTTCAAAGCAAGTTTCTTATTGAATTTGTAGCGTCCAACCTTCGCCAAATCATAACGCTTAGGATCAAAGAACATACCATCCAACAAGGACTTGGAGCTCTCTACAGTAGGAGGCTCACCGGGACGAAGTTTCTTATAAATTTCAATTAAGCCTTCTTCATGGTTCTTGGAAATATCTTTTTCCAGGGTAGCCAAAATTTTAGGCTCTTCACCAAACATTTCGAGAATTTCAGCATCTGAACCAATACCCATTGCGCGAATCAAAACAGTAACGGGTACCTTTCTGGTACGATCCACACGAACATAAAAAACATCATTGGAATCTGTTTCATATTCCAGCCACGCACCTCTATTGGGGATTACAGTGGCAGAGATCAGCTTTTTGCCGACCTTATCATAATCAGAAGCATAGTAAATGCCGGGAGAACGAACAAGCTGGCTAACAATAACACGTTCCGCACCATTAATAATAAAGGTACCGGTTTCGGTCATCAAAGGGAAATCCCCCATAAAAATTTCCTGTTCCTTTAATTCATCCATTTCTCTATTGTAAAGTCTTGCCTTCACCTTGAGGGCTGCCGCAAAGGTTGCATCCCGCTCTTTACATTCTTCAATGGAGAATTTAGGTTCGGAATCCAGTGAAAAATCAATGAACTCCAATACAAGATTGCCGCTAAAGTCTGTAATTGGAGAAACATCCTCAAATACTTCCTTCAGCCCCTCACTTAAAAACCACTGGTAGCTGTTTTTCTGCACTTCAATCAAATTGGGCATTTCCAAAACCTCATTGATTCTGGAATAGCTCAATCTGGTTGTGTCGCCCAAACGGAGTGCATGAATTCTGTTTTTTTCCATCTTGTCACCTCTCGAAATAATGATTGCATCGACATAAACACCGCTTCCATACAAGCAAGCGAAAAAGGGTTATCCCCCTGTCTGGACACAAAAAATTTAGAACTGCTTAAACAAAGCTAGACCTTTGCCTGCTCCGCCTTTGATCAGCGGCCATGACAAAAGCCTCTTTCTTTAAGAAATTCTAATCCTTACCATTGAGTATTAGGCCAAAAAAAGCCTCACCCTCGTATATATTGAACAAAAAACAACCCCCCATAAATCATAAAACAGTTCAGTTTACCTAGTAAAATAGGCAAATTCAACCAAAAATCAATCGGATACCAAAAATCTGTTGAACTTTAATTTCCATTGTGTTATACTGCTTTTAAGTTGGGACATTGTCCATGTTCGCCAATGTGTGAAATATTTTACCATTTTTGCGGCTTGCTGTCAAGCCCCTTTTTTATTGGCTTTTTCAAGGATTTTCTGCTTTTTATCAATCTCCTAAACCCTGAGCGTTTTTCCATTCTATTTTATCTCCGATTTTTCTGTCGAATTACCTCTAAATTTGAATTTGCACTAATTTTTTAGTTATTACAAGCAAATATTTAGTAATATTTTTAACTACGGTTTTCTAAAAATAGATCATTTTTGTAAGAAAATATTGTACTTTTTTTAATACATTATTATTTCCCCTCATATCTTCCTTACTTTTATTGCAAAAAGTTATAAAAAGCTATATAGTTTTCAATGAGGTGAATGATTGTGACCAAAGAAAATTATCAGCATATATTAGAAAAGACCTTAAAACAATTAGAGCAAACAAAGAAACGACCAAGCTTATTGTTGCATAGCTGTTGCGCTCCTTGTTCCTCTTACGTTTTGGAATATCTGTCTACTTATTTCGATATTACTATTTTTTATTACAACCCCAATATCGCTCCTTTTGAAGAGTTTGCTATCCGTGCACAGGAGCAGCAAAAATTATTAAAGGAGATGTCCTTAGCGTCCCCCGTCTCCTTTTTATTAGGGACGTATGACTCCCCATCCTTCTTTGCCCTAGCGAAAGGACACGAGAAGGAACCCGAAGGCGGGCCTCGCTGTAAAGCATGCTACCAACTTCGTCTGCGCAAAACTGCAGAGGAAGCAAAAAAGGAAGGCTTTGATTATTTCACCACCACCCTTAGCATCAGCCCCCATAAGGACGCCCAAGCACTGAATCAAATCGGCAAGGAATTATCAGAAGAATATGATATCCCTTATTTATTTTCAGACTTCAAAAAACGAGATGGCTATCGCCGTTCCTGTCAATTATCTGAAACTTATGGTCTTTACCGACAGGATTATTGCGGCTGCCCCTATTCAAAACTAGAGGCAGAACTGCGCAGTCATGGTAATTCTACCCAGAATTCCCATAATTGAAACATAGAAAGGATCTGTAAATATGAGTCAACGTCAAAAGGGCATCTTGTGCATCATTCTGTCCTCTTTTTCTTTCGCCTTGATGAATCTCTTTGTTCACATGGCAGGGGAATTGCCCTCAATTCAAAAGAGCTTTTTCCGAAATTTTGTTGCAATGCTGTTTGCCCTTGCAATCTTACTTAAGGAAAAGCCCGTTGTCTCTTTAGACAAAGAGTCCAAGAGATATTTAATCTACCGTTCAGTATTTGGTACCATTGGCATCGTATGTAATTTTTATGCTGTTGACCATATGTTGCTCTCAGATGCATCCTTACTGAATAAAATGTCACCGTTTTTTTCCGTTTTATTTGCAATACTATTTTTGAAGGAAAAAATCAATTTATTTCAACTTTTCTCGATTATCTTTGCTTTTATCGGGGCTCTATTTGTAATTAAACCGACTGGAATAAATCTAAACACCCTTCCTGCTTTTGTTGGTCTATTCGGGGGGATTTGTGCAGGAGCCGCTTACACCTTCGTGCGAGCAATGGGTCAAAGAGGGGTACAGGGACCTGTTATCGTATTCTTTTTTTCCGCCTTCTCCTGTTTGGTTACATTGCCTTACTTGCTCTTTCAATACCATCCCATGAGCCTTTACCAAATAGCTATGTTGCTTCTTACAGGACTTGTAGCAACCGGTGGGCAATTTGGTATTACTGCCGCTTATTGCTACGCACCTGCAAAGGAAATATCCGTTTTTGACTACTCTCAGATTCCCTTTGCCGCTTTATTGGGTTTTGTATTTTTTGGTCAAATTCCCGATATATATAGTTGGCTTGGCTATTTTATTATTTGTGGTACCGCTCTGGCAATGTTTTTATATTTAAACGAACATCTTCATAAAAGCAAGGAACTCATTACCAAATAATAAAGTAAGGATTTCACCATAAGTTAATCAATATGCATGAGATAAGATGTGCAATTCTTTTCGACTTCATCACGAAACCCATGATCTTGTTGCAACATTTCAAATCATTCCGCAAAAAACCCCGAAAACACATTGTTTTCGGGGTTTTTATTCTGGCTTTTAATTACTTCAATGTAATCTTTGCGCCTACTTCTTCCAACTTAGCTTTGATAGCTTCAGCTTCTTCTTTGGAAGCCTGTTCTTTCAGAACCTTAGGAGCGCCGTCTACAGCTTCCTTAGCTTCTTTCAAGCCAAGGCCTGTTACTTCACGAACAACCTTAATAACTTTGATCTTTTCAGCGCCAACTTCTGTTAATTCAACGTCGAATTCTGTTTTTTCTTCAGCTGCAACTGCAGGGCCAGCTGCTACTGCTACACCAGCTGCTGCGGATACGCCGAATTCTTCTTCTGCTGCCTTTACCAAGTCATTCAGTTCTAATACTGTAAGTTCTTTTACAGCTGCAATAATTTCTTCAATTGTCAATTTTGCCATTTTAAAGCACCTCCGGTTAATTTTTGTATATACCTGATTTCATTAAAACAGGTAATTTTTTTTGATAGATTATTCTGCTGCCGCATCTTTCTTTGCGATCTGATCGATAACGCGTGCGAAAGAGGACATAGGGCTCTTGAAGCTGCCCAAAAGCTTGGAAAGCAATACATCTTTGGAAGGGATATCAGCAACAAGCTTCATGCCTTCAGCGTCATATACAACGCCTTCAATTACACCAGCTTTAAATTCCAAAGCCTTTGCATCTTTCGCAATCTTGTTCAGGATTGCTGCTGCTGCAGTTGCTTCGCCATAGCTGAATGCGAATGCACTAGGGCCGGACAGATACTGATCCAAACCTTCAAATTGTGTACCTTGAATTGCAAAGTGTACCATTGTGTTTTTGTAAACTTTATAGTCAACACCTGCTTCTCTCAGCTGCTTTCTAAGAACTGTGTCCTGATCAACAGTCAAGCCTCTTGCGTCTACCATTACTACGGAAGCCGCTTTTTCCAGCTTTTCTTTGATTTCATTAACGACAACCTGCTTCTGTTCAATCTTTGCCATGTTTACACCTCCTTAAATCCTTTATAGATAAAGAAAGCCTCTTTGCACATAGACAAAGAGGCTTATAGCTCAATTTCAGCAATCTCCTCGGCAGGATTTATGCAAAATGCACCTGCTGTCTACGGCACTATTCGGTTTTTTCTTTTCAACTTGTTTATTATACTAAATAACCAAGCATCCGTCAAGAGCTTTCTTCGAGATTACTCAGAAATTTTCGCAGGGTTAACCTTTACACCAGGGCCCATTGTTGTAGATAATACTACACTCTTTAAATACTGACCCTTTGCTGCGGAAGGTTTTGCTTTTATGATAGCACTCATCAGCGTCTGGAAGTTTTCTTCCAGCTTCTCGGAACCAAAAGATACCTTGCCTACGGGAACATGAATGATATTTGTCTTGTCCAAGCGGTATTCAATCTTACCTGCTTTAATATCGTTAATAGCCTTTGTAACGTCCATAGTTACAGTGCCAGCCTTGGGGTTAGGCATCAAGCCTTTGGGACCCAATACACGGCCTAAACGACCAACAACACCCATCATGTCAGGTGTTGCAACAGCAACATCGAATCCAAACCAGTTATCATTCTGGATTTTGGGGATCAAATCTTCTGCTCCTACGAAATCTGCGCCAGCTGCTAAAGCTTCTTCTGCTTTATCACCTTTTGCGAATACCAATACACGAACTGTTTTGCCTGTACCGTGTGGAAGAACAACAGCACCACGAACCTGCTGATCAGCATGTCTGCTGTCAACACCCAAACGAATATGCGCCTCTACTGTTGCATCGAACTTTGTTACAGATGTTTTCTGAACCAAATCGATTGCATCATTTGTATCGTAAAGCATTGCCTTATCAACGAGTTTTGTAACCTCGTTATATTTTTTTCCTCTTTTCACTTTCGTGACCTCCTTATGTGGTAATATCGGGAGAATTCCCTCCCACTTCTGCCGTCAAATCAGTCGGCTATTATTCTTCAACAACGATACCCATGCTTCTTGCTGTACCGCAAATCATGCTGTATGCAGTATCAATATTGGCTGCATTCAAGTCGGGCATTTTCAGCTCTGCAATTTCCATAACCTTAGCTTTGGAAACCTTAGCAACTTTTGTTTTGTTGGGTACGCCGGAACCGGATTCAATACCGCAAGCCTTTTTCAAAAGAACTGCTGCAGGGGGTGTTTTTGTAATGAAAGTGTAGCTTCTATCCTGATATACAGTAATAACAACAGGGATAATTAAACCTGCTTGAGAAGCTGTTCTTTCGTTGAATTCTTTACAAAAGCCCATGATGTTAACACCATGCTGACCTAACGCAGGACCAACAGGAGGAGCGGGTGTTGCCTTCGCTGCTGGAATCTGTAATTTGATATAACCTGTTACCTTCTTTGCCATGATTGGCACCTCCTATAAATGTGGTAATTAGCGGGGATTTTCCCTCCCACCTGGCGGCTTGCCGCCTTATGAAACGTTGACTTTAAATCTTGGTGATCTGAGTGAAATCAAGCTCAACCGGTGTTTCTCTGCCGAAGATGGAAAGACTGACCACAACGATTTTCTTATTGGTATTGATTTCTTTAATCTGACCAACAGAATCCGCAAAAGGTCCGGAAACAACACGGACAGGCTCGCCCAATGCTATATCCAGATTTTCCACCTCGCCACCAATACCCATTGCTCTTACTTCCATATCGGTCAAAGGCACAGGCTTGGAACCGGGGCCAACAAAACTTGTAACGCCTCTTGTGTTTCTGACTACATACCAGGTTTCATCGTTCATAATCATTTTTATCAGCACATAGCCGGGAAAGACCTTGCGCTGAACAGTTTTTTTCTGTCCGTCCTTAATCTCCACAACATCCTGCAAAGGTACACTGATCTCGTGAATTTGATCTTGCATGCCTCTGTTTTCAACCGTTTTTTCAATATTGGCCTTAACTTTGTTTTCATACCCAGAATAGGTATGTACAACGTACCATTTTGATTCGGCAGATATTTTAATTTCTTCTGGCTTGTTGATTTCTTCAGACATAATACCATCCTTTTTCTACTCGATTTGTTTAACCCAAAAGTCCGATAATCCCACTGTATCCGGCTGAGAATACCGAATCCATACAAAAAATGAGAACACCGAGAATTAGGGAAGTAACAATAACGGTAAACGTTTTCTTCGCAATTTCAGGACGGCTGGGCCAAATAATTTTTTTAAATTCAGCCTTGTACTCCGCGAAGCCATCTCTGTCACTGTTTTTCTTTACTTGCTTCGGCTTTGCTTGTTTCGTTTCGCTCGTTTGGTTAATGTTTTGCTTTTCTTCCATACGTTCACTTCCTTTGTCGGAATTTCCCCTACTTACTTTGTTTCTTTGTGTAATGTATGGGCTTTACAGAACTTACAATACTTTTTGATTTCCATTCTGTCAGGCATAGTTTTCTTGTCCTTGGTAGTGCTGTAATTTCTCTGTTTGCACTCTGTGCAGGCTAAGGTAATTCTTGTTCTCAAGCTCTCCACCTCCATTGCTGATGATATTTTTTTGTACATAAAAAAAAGACCTGCGTCTTCTAGTTCAGAATAACACAAGTCTATTTCAATTGTCAACAACAATTCATGGAAAATACAACTTTTTTCTGCAAAATGAGCAGTATTTGCAAAAATATGTTATTGATTGTTTATAAACTCCTCCAAAGCCTCTGCCAACTGATCGGGACAGCTGCTTTCTCTCATCCCACAAGAAATCCCCTTTAACCTCTTTGCAGCCTCGTCCGGCGTCATACCCTCAGCCAATGCTGCCAAGCCCTTATGGTTGCCATCACAGCCGCCAATAAAGGATACGTTTTTCACCACGCCATCTTCTACATCAAATTCCAACTTCGTGGCACAAATCCCTTTCGTATTATAGCTATAATGCATCCTTTATCCCCCTTGCTTTTCGAATACTGTAACAGCATATCACACAATCCGGCATAATTCAATATTTTTCAGCTTCCTCTGTTGGCTTAAACTGGTTTAAATAGCCTCATTCCAGCTAATTCTGCCTTTTAGATCACCCTTTGATTTTTATTAAACGTAAATTTTACTTTTTGTAGAGGTTATAACATTCACGTTTTTCAGCTAAAAAACTGTTTAAAATTAAAGTGACATTATTATAGGAAGAAAGTCATGGAATCATGCCTTGTTTGCAACAATTTTTCTAGGTGAAAATTTCTACCAATCGAATCTTAACACAATGGGTTCATGTCAAATACCAATCAAAGATTTTGTCGATAAAAATTGAGAAATCCCTATTATTTCACCATACTACGTATTAAAATCAATTCAAATTTATTGTATAATATTACATTTTTTTATGTTTTTTTCTCTGCAAATTTTAAATATCCCTTGCACATTGTAATATTTTGATATACAATAGGCTTTGTAGAATGAAGAAGGAGGTGTTTTAAATGGCTCACAAAATCGGACCTGAATGTATCGGTTGTGGCGCTTGTGCTGGCGAATGTCCTACAAGCTGTATCGTTGACGCTGGCGGTGTTTTTGAAATTAAATCTGCTGATTGCATCGATTGCGGTACATGTGTTGGTGCCTGTCCTACAGGTGCAATTAAACCCGAATAATTTTTACTTAGAAAAGTGGGCTTTTTGTCCACTTTTTTATTTTATAGAGTTATACCAATCCCCTAAATACAATAGGTTTACAAACATGCTATATAAAGCATTATTTTTCTGTAAGACTCTTTTTATATCCTATTTTTACAATAGATAGATTTTCTTCTCCCGAAGAAAACAGTGAAGAGCCATTTCCTTTTCAAACTACTTTGGTAAATTTCAAATTACATTCCTAGATATTTGAAGTTCTTCACAAAATAATTCCGGTGTTATACAGATTTTAGCATTAGGGTTCACCTCTTTTTTAAAATCATCTCTCACAAATTCTTTATCCCTCACCCATTTTCTTGTCCTACTCATATCCCTTTTTAAATAGCCTCTAATCTTACTTAAAAGCTCTTGATTTTTCAATAAGCACCTAAAAATCACCTACTGTCTGTTCTCGCATCTTTATTCATATTTATACATAGCATTTCATTCTGAATCAAAATATAGCTCCTGCTTACTTTAAAATAATTTCTTCCAAAATCCGCATGCAATCCTATACACTTTTAATCTTTAAAACAAAACGCAAAAAACCCCCCTGCATTTTTGCAGGGGGGTAATCTATTAGGAACCAACCTATTTTTTCATCTTCCCCATCTGTTTAACCCTTAAATAAACAGATTTAAATTGTTACATCCGGAAATGACGCCCTTGTCATCTCGTCGTTTTGTTTGGTTATTATACCAAACCTTGAGCCATCATAGCAGCAGCAACTTTCTTGAAGCCTGCAATGTTAGCGCCTGCTACCAAGTCATAGCCTAAGCCATATTCTTCAGCTGCTTCCACAGATACAGCGTGAATGTTTTTCATGATACCTTTCAACTTTTCATCTACTTCTTCAGCAGACCAGTTGTATCTCATGGAGTTCTGAGCCATTTCCAATGCGGAAACTGCTACACCACCAGCATTTACAGCCTTAGAAGGACCAACAACCAAGCCTTTGCTCTGGATGAATGTCAATGCTTCGTTTGTTGTAGGCATATTTGCAACTTCGATGTAGTACTTTGTGCCATTGTCGATGATCTTCTGAGCTTCGTCCATGTTGATTTCATTCTGTGTTGCACAAGGCATGCAGATATCAACTTTAACTTCCCAAGGTTTTGTCTTAGCAACAAACTTGCAACCAAATTTGTCAGCATAATCCTGAGCGCGGTCACGACCAGAAACTCTCATTTCAACTAAATAGTCGATTTTTTCAGGTGTGATAACACCATCAGGATCATATACATAGCCGTCAGGACCGGAAATTGTTACAACTTTACCGCCCAATTCAGCTACTTTCTGGCAAACGCCCCAAGCAACGTTACCGAAACCGGAAATTGCAACTGTTTTGCCCTTCATTGTATCGCCCAAGTGAGTCAATACTTCATTTACATAGTAAGTAGCACCAAAGCCTGTAGCTTCAGGTCTAATTAAAGAACCACCAAATTCAAGGTTCTTGCCTGTGAGAACACCGTTCTCCCAAACGCCTTTGATTCTCTTATACTGTCCGTAAAGGAAACCGATTTCTCTACCGCCAACACCGATATCACCAGCAGGAACGTCAACGTCAGGACCAATATGTCTGTAAAGTTCTGTCATGAAAGCCTGGCAGAATCTCATGATTTCCATGTCGCTCTTGCCTCTAGGATCGAAGTCGGAACCACCTTTACCACCACCGATAGGCAAACCTGTCAAGCTGTTTTTGAAAATCTGTTCAAAACCAAGGAACTTGATGATACCAATGTATACGGAAGGATGGAAACGAAGACCGCCCTTGTAAGGACCGATTGCACTGTTAAACTGTACTCTGAAACCACGGTTAACTTGTACTTTGCCAGCGTCATCAACCCATGTTACTCTAAAAGAAATAGCTCTTTCAGGCTCTACGATTCTTTCTAACAAACCTGTTTTTTCATATTCAGGATGTGATTCTACTACTTTCTCAATAGAGTGAAATACTTCTTCTACTGTCTGGATGAATTCGGGCTCACCAGCATTACGTTTTTTAACCTGTTCGATTACACTTGCCATATAAGCGTTCATAACTCATTGCCTCCTACATTTGTCTTTTCTTTAACTTTATTTTAACTCTAAGACCTAAAAAAAATACTTCGCCGTTGAAGCATCTTTTCATAAAAAACTTGGCAATTTCCTCTTTTATTTTAACAACAAAGCGTCCATCACCTTGTTTTACGTTGATATTATAACACACTTTTTTCTTTTGTGTAGGACTTTTTTGAAGTTTTATCTTTATTTTTACACAAATTTTATGCCCTAGAATTATGCAAAAAAACGTTTAATATTTATTTTGATATAATTCCCCTTTTATGACATAAAAATACACAAAAAACACTTCATTTACACATGATTTGTATACACAATATACGACGTGTGTTTTTTTAGGAAAACAACACTTCTTTCTTATTGATTAATTAACCCTGTTGTTTGAGAAGCTCTTGTTCCTTTTCGCCTCTTCTGTTATCATTTCCACAAAAAAGTGCAATTATAAGAAAAATTCTTATAATTGCACATCTTGTTATTTCTTATTGAAAAAACCCATTTTTACTTTGCTATCTTCGCCCATTGCATCGGCCATAAACTCAATATACCTTCCTGTGCCAATGGCAACACAGCTAACTGCATCTTCAGCAACCATGGCATTTATCCCGGTTTTACTTTGAATCAGTTTATCCAATCCATATAATAAACTGCCGCCCCCGGTCATTACAATTCCTCGTTCAAAAATATCAGCGGCCAATTCAGGTGGTGTGCGCTCCAAAACGCCATGCACCGCATCAGAAATTGCCAATGCAGATTCAAGAAGCGCTTCCATCATCTCATCTGAGGTAACCGTAATATTTTTAGGCAGACCGGTAATTAAATTTCTGCCTCTTACATCCATGCTTACAGGCATAGAACGTTCAAAGACTGTACCAATCTCAATTTTTAAATCTTCCGCTGTTCTTTCACCAATTAAAACGTTATGTTTCTTTCTCATATAACGAATAATTGCATCATCGAAATTATCACCGGCAATCTTTAAGGAATAGCTCACAACGGCTCCTCCCAAAGAAATTACAGCAATATCTGTGGTTCCGCCGCCGATATCCACCACCATACTTCCGCAGGCTCTGGAAATATCAATGCCTGAACCAATGGCTGCAGCAATGGGCTCTTCAATAATATGAACCCGCCTTGCGCCCGCCTGTCTGGTTGCATCCTCTACTGCACGTTTTTCTACCTCCGTTGCACTGCTTGGTACGCATACAGCAATGGTAGGCTTCACAAAAGAACGTTTCCCCAAGGCTTTCTCTATAAAATACTGCAACATTTTTTCCGTTACATCAAAATTTGATATAACACCTTCTCTTAATGGACGAATTGCAACAATATTGCCTGGTGTTCTTCCCAGCATTCGTCTGGCTTCCTCCCCAACAGCTAAGATGCTGTTGGAATCTTTATCAATGGCAACCACTGAGGGTTCACGAATTACGATTCCCTGTCCCTTGATATAAACCAGCACGCTGGCTGTACCCAAGTCTATCCCTATGTTATCGCCAAAACTCATAAAATTGAACATGATGACGCTCCTTTGTCCCTCTAAACTCTCTGTATTCTTACAGTATACTGGAAACATACTGTTCTGAAAAGATGTATTTTTACAAAAAAACCATTATTTTACCTTTTCTCTAAATTTTCTCATCTAACACTGAAATACCCTCTTTCAGCTGAGTATCATCTACCAAAGGTATATCTTTTGCATCTTCATACCCCGCAGGCAGCTCAACTACCTTATCCGGCGTAATTCCTGTACCATGGATAGAGATTCCATTCGGTGTAAAATATTTCTGAATGGTAATATTTAATCCTGAGCCATCAGGCAAGGTAAATAATCGTTGTACTAAGCCTTTGCCAAAGGTTTGGGTTCCCACCAATGTGGCAGCTCCCATATCCTTTGCTGCCCCCGCAAAAATTTCAGAGGCGCTGGCGCTGTTGCCATTTACTAAAACAACCATTGGAATATCCAAATATTTGTCATCACAAATAAGCTCTTCCCGCTTTCCTTCTTTATCCTCCGTATAGACCATAACACCCTTGGGTAAAAGCTCATCCCCAATCAAATAGACAGAACGAACCAACCCGCCGGGATTATTTCTTAAATCAAGAACCAGTCCCTTCATTCCTTGGGCTTGCAATTCCTTTAATGCCGCCATAAATTGGTCATACGTGTTTTCTTTAAAACCACTGATACGAATATATCCTTTTTCCTTATCCAGCATTCTACTTTCAACACTTTTCATAATAACGTCTTCTCGTTTTAGCGTAAACGTTTGGTTTGCTCCTGTAGATGGTCTAAAAACATCCAACTTTACTGTACTACCCACAGGGCCTCGCATTTTCTCTGCTACATCGCTCAAAGTAAGGCCGGTAACATCCTCGCCATCAATTTTTTGAATAATATCTCCGGCCAAAACCCCCGCCTTTTGGGCAGGATAACCCTCCATTAAAGAATAAACAACAACGCCTCCATCTTCCGATTGAAACACTGTTACACCAATGCCCTCAAAATGCCCACCTGTGTTTTGCAGATATTTTTCTAAATAATCTTTTGTCATATAATATGTATACCTGTCTCCAACACCGGCAACCAAGCCTGCAAACATGCCCTCATTCAGCATATCCTTATCCAAGTCATCCACATAATATCTATCTAAAAAATCCTCAATCACATCCATTTTTGCCGCCTTAGACATGCCAATGTCAAAAGGCAGATACTGCCAAGGCACCCACTGTTGAATAAGGGCAGTTCTTCCCACCATGGAACACACTAACATCACCGCTATCGCAGCGCCAAACCCTTTCCAAAAATCCTTTTTCATTCATTCATTCGCCTCGTTTTCCTACGACTTTCTTTTATCCTATGAATTGCCTGTGAAAAACATACCCTATGACCCTCATGAAAAAACCATCCTGCCTCGTTCTTTTTTGAAAAGTTGCTCCTGCAAACGCATTGCTACCGCTCTGCCCTTCTCAAAAAGCTTTTCCGCCCGGATGGTTCCCAATTTTTATACCTGTAAATGCTTACGTATGGAGGTCACACTGCCAATTACACCTAAAAGAACGCCAAAGACCAACGCTACTGGGAATAACACAATAAAAATATCACCTGTAAGCAAAAATTGTATCATCTTAATTACAGGGAAATAGCTATACAGTGAGCTGATAACCTTTGCATAAATGGGCATACCAACAAGTAATGGGATGACCGCCCCAACCAAGCCAATAATTACACCCTCAATGATAAACGGCCATCTGATAAACCAGTCAGTTGCGCCAACATATTTCATAATATTAATTTCAACCCTTCTGTTTACAACAGAAATTCGGATCGTATTCATAATAATCATGATAGAAATAATGCCTAATATCAACATGACTAAAATACTGGCAATATTAAATACTTTGTTGGCCTTCATAATCAACTCTGTTTCCGTCTGACCATGACGAATGTTATCAATGCCATCAATACCCTTCAGCGTCGCCAATACACTGCCCTGATTATCAATGCTGTCCAAAGTGATTTGGAAGGAGTGGGATAAGGGGTTGTTTGTTTCATCCAGCCCTTCAAAAATATCCTCATCTGCGCCCCAATCCTTCTTTAAAGCCTCCAGCGCATCACCGGGAGAAATATATTGCACATCCAAAACGTGATCTATCTTTGAAATTGTTGTCTTCATTCCCTCAATTTCCTGGCTGGTAGGATTTCCCCCCAGAAAAACAGAAATGCCTATAGAATCTTCCATTTGCTGTAGAATATGCTGCAAATTCGATGCAACACAGTATGAGAAAGACATTATGGAAATACAAGCCATTACCGCTACAATGGAAGCCACTGTCATCAGCAGGTTTTTCTTTAATCCACTAAGGCCTTCTTTTAGAAAATATTTAATTGTACTAGGCCTCATCGCTATACCCACCTTTTTTAATATCTCTGACAATTTGTCCCTGTTTTAAGGTAACAACCCTCTTTTGCATATCATCCACAATATCTCTTGCGTGGGTTGCCATTACAATGGTAGTTCCCCGCTTATTGATATCATCCAACAACTGCATAATACCCCAAGCTGTCTCAGGGTCAAGGTTACCCGTAGGTTCATCACAAATCAAAATGGGAGGATTATTAACAATTGCCCTTGCCAATGCAGTTCTTTGCTGTTCCCCACCGGAAAGCTGATTGGGATAACTTCTTCCTTTTTTCCCAAGGCCAACCAATGCCAATACAGCTGGAACATTTCTGCGAATAATACGGCTGGGTGCCTCAATTACCCGCATGGCAAATGCAACATTTTCATATACGGTTTTATTGGGCAATAATCGGAAATCCTGAAATACTACCCCTAAATTTCGGCGAAGATAGGGAACTTGGTTCCTGCTCAATTCATTTGTTTTCACACGGTTAATGGTAATATCTCCTGTTGAGGGTTCCAGTTCCTTTAAAAGCAGCTTAATTAGGGTAGATTTCCCCGAGCCGCTGGAGCCTACAATAAACACAAAATCGCCTTTTTCAATATGTAGGTTTAAGTTTTCAACTCCACGGGAGCCGTTTGGATATGTTTTCGTTACGTTATTGAGCCATATCATTAACGTATCTTCCTTTCTTCCGTAAATTTTAAAAAATATGAACAAATATTTCATATTTCGTCATTTTTCCTTACAATGCATTCTAAAGTATAGCATAAAACGCCTATACGAACAACCCTAAACCACCATTCGACTTCTTGGAAATTATTAAAAATTTGTTAATAAGGATGTTTTTCTTATAATACGCCTCAGTCAAATTTAAACTTGACATTAAAAATAGATATTTTCTTCCAAATAAATATAAAAGCAGATAGCTCCCCAACATCTCCAATGGAAAACTATCTGCTCTTCGTTCAGAATCTTGTTTTAAATCAATAAACCATCTTATCCATATAAATCATATATTTACTTACCATTAAGGTAATCTTGAAAATAATTGCATCATCAAAATTTCTTAAATCCAACCCTGTCATCTTCTGAAGCTTATCTAATCTGTAAACCAAGGTATTTCTATGAATATACAGCTGACGGCTTGTTTCAGATACATTCAGGTTATTTTCAAAGAATTTGTTCACCGTTGCCAAGGTTTCGTCATCAAAATCGTCCATTGTTAAACCATGGAGAACTTCCTTGATAAACATACGGCAAAGGGGCAAAGGCAGCTGATAAATCAGACGGCCAATTCCAAGCTTTTCATAATTTACAATAAACTTATCAGTCTCAAAGATTTTGCCTACTTCCAAAGCCATTTTAGCTTCTTTATAAGAACGGGAAACATCTTTCAAATCACCCACAATAGTACCGCTGGAAATATAAACACGACTGTTTGTTTCGGCATTTAAAGTTTCCTCAACGCTCTTGGCAAAACGGTCAATATCATCAGCAGATTCCTTGTCTTTCAATTCTTTTACCAAAATAATACTGTGTTCATCCACAGCTGTCACAAAATCCTTAGTCTTTGCAGGGAAAACACTTCTCACAATCTCAACTACATTCATTTCCTTATCGATATTTGTTTCAATCAAATATACAATACGGTGAACATTGTTTTCGATATGTAGCTTTTTCGCACGGCTGTAGATATCCACCAAAAGCAGATTATCGAGCAACAAGTTCTTGATAAAATTGTCTTTGTCATATCTTTCTTTGTAAGCCACCAGCAAGCTCTGAATTTGGAAAGAGGCAATTTTACCAATCTGGTAACCGGCCTCATCCTCACCCTTTACCTGAATTACATACTCGGGCACACCATTGTCATAGATTTTGAAATATTGATAGCCCAAAATCAACTGACTTTCTGCAGGGGAGCTGATAAAATTCTCCACAGCATCAATCTGCCGTCCAATCATGTTTTCCTCGGTTGTGGCGATAACTTTTCCTTCTTTTTCCACCACGCTTAGTTCCTTACGGGTGATGTTCTTTAAACCATCAATTGTGCTTTGCAAAATCTGATTGGAAATCATTGCCCTCTCTCCTCAAATTAGTATTTTTATTTCTCTTTATCCTGATACATCAGCCTTTGGGTAACATAAAGACTGTTAAATATGCCGAAAAGATACCATTTCATCTATTGATAAAATAGCCTAATCCTATTTTATAACATAATCACAAAAAAATAAAGAGAAATTGCAAAAAAAACATACAAAATCTCTTTGTATTTAAATTTTACATAAAAAGAGATAGTTTTTTTTATTTAAACTGTCTGAGACGCTCAATTTTTGTACCGAAACGGATACAATAAAAACGAATTTTTACTGTTATTTTTTACTTTTGCATCATGCCCTCCCCTAAAACTTCCCGAATATCGGTAACAAGCAAAATCGCATTTCTGTCAATATTCATGATAATGCTTTTGGCTCCTTGAATCTCTTTTTGGGAAAAGATACAAAACAGAATTCCCCGTTCGTCGGCACCAAGGTTTCCTTTTCCACAAAATTTCGCCGCATCCCTTGCTAATCTTAGGTTTAAAACACAGGCTATTTCTTGTGCATCTTCTGAGATGACAATTGCAGCCCGTACTACATCTCCACCCTCTAATACCCATTTCGTACATCTTTCGGTTATAAAGACAGAGAGTATGGCGTACAAACCGCTGATACCGCCAAACATAAGCATACCTGCCGATATAACCACTGCATCCATTATAAATATTTTTTTTGAAATGGAAGGTCTTGGCCAAATTCTCTGCATTAAGTATGCGGCTAAATCAACCCCACCTGTCGTTCCGCCACAGCGTAAAACTAAACCAATTCCTATTCCCACTAACGTACCGCCGTACACTGATGATATCATATAATCGCCTGTATAAAAGGTAATATCCTGCACCAAAAAAAGCATTAATGAAAATAAAAGAGAGGTCAAAATTGTTTTTCCAACAAATCGACCTCCCTGCATTTTCCAAGCCGCAAGAAAAAGAGGAAGGTTCAATACAGCATTTACCAACCAAAGGGGCGTGGGGAATCCAAGCTGTGCTGAAGTAAAAGCATTGAGCATAATACCGATACCTGTTACACCCCCGGCAACCAAATGTGCCGGCTCTAAAAAGCATTGAATGCCAATGGCCATAAGCAGTGTTCCGCAAATACTTAATACAATATCCTCTATTTTCTTTTCATACATAACATTATCTCCGCTTCCTCATTTTCAGGACTGTGAAAGCAAAAATTGGCAAGCGCATCATTCTGCGCCATCTGGTGGGTTGTGTAATCAGGCGGTAAAACCATTCCAAACCAAGCTTTTGAAATACCTTTGGTGCCCGCTTTACATTTCCTGCCATTACATCAAAGCTGCCGCCCACGCCAATGGAAACTCTAGCTCCAAAAAGACGCATATTTTCATATATCCATTTTTCTTGTTTGGGCGCTCCCAGTCCTACTAACAGTATGGACGGAGATAGTTTTTTTATGTCATGAATTATCTTTTTTTCTTCTTTTCCATCAAAGTATCCATTGTGAATGCCAACAATCTTCAACCCAGGGTATTTCCTTGTCATTCTTCTTGCCGCTTCCGCCGCAACACCGGGGGATCCGCCAAAAAAGTAAAAGGTATGATCCGTTCCTGCCAATTCAGAGAAAAGATTTTGGGTCAAGTCATACCCTGCCACCCGCTCCTTCAAACGAATAGAGCTGTATTTTGAAGCCCAAACTACGCCAATTCCATCAGGTACAACCATATCCGCTTCCCGCAAAATGGACATAAGCTCCTGATCCTTCTGAGCTTCCATCACAATCTCAGGGTTTGGTGTACAGATAAAATACTGCCCCTCGGTATTTAAAAGAATTTTTACCCTTGCTATGGCTTCTTTCATCGTTACCGCATCAAAGGGTACATTTAAAACCTGTGTCAATTTCCTCATTTTTTTCGCCCTCTTCCGTGCCGCAAAAGCTTCGCAAGATACTGCTCATTCTGGTGCGCCTGCCCTTCCAGCAATGCTTCTTTCTCTTCTAAAATCTCAATATACTTTTCTCTGTTATGGATAATATCATCCACCATTTCCAGTGTTTTATCCATATCAAATTCCTTTAACTTCCCGCCACTGGGCATTTCCAGCTTCTCCAAATAATACTCAATTTTAGGGTCATAAATAAACCCAATCAAGGGTACCTTTTGCCGTGCCGCAAATATCAGTGTGTGTAGACGCATGCTCAAAATAAAGTTTGATAAACTAATGATCCCCATCACTTCATAGGGAGAATAGTTATTATGAAGAATATAAGCATTTTGCTTCATTTTTTTGCGAACCTTTTCACTTACCGTAATGTCATTGGGCATCTGCATAGCCAAAAAAACAATGGTTCTATCGTATTTCTCAATAATGGTATCACACAGCTTAGCAAAACGATCAATAAACCGATCCATCTCCCGCCAGTTACGCACAGAAACCACAACCAAAGGTTTGTCTAACGGAATACCTTCTGCTTCCAGAAGACTTTTTGCTTCATCCTTTGTAATGCTTTCCATGGTAAATACAGGGTCAGCAGTCACAAAACACTTTTTGGGATTGACCCCCATGGAAAGAAGTTCATCGTAGGAATTTTCCTCTCTGAGGGTAATCAAATCCGCACGATTCACCACCTGTTTTACCAACCGCCTGTTTCTTTTTCCTGAAACAGGGCCAATGCCGTTGGCATAAAGCATCACTCTTTTACCCATAAGCTTTGCTGCAACGGTAATGGAAAGATAATACATTAAGGATCGGGTGCTGGTGCTATCCTGCAATAATGAGCCACCGCCGCTTAGCAAAACATCACAGTCCCGCACTGCACGTAAAACCTCCCAAAATCCAAAACGGTACACAGCTTCAATGCCGTACTTTTCTCTGGTGCCTACAGGATTATTGGAAAGCACAGTAATGTGGTAGTTGTCACCCATTTGCTGAATATTTTTGTGCATGGAAATCATAATTGCCTCATCACCTGTATTGTTAAAGCCATAATAACCGCTCATAACTACATGATACTGAGGTGTATGCATTTCCTTCCAAGCTCTTTCATAAGCCTTCACACAATCCAGAGCCATTTTTGTAACGGAATAGTATTGGAAAATAACCTCCCTGCCATAAGCCCCCGCCTGCTGACGCTGTTCTGGGGACATCTGGTTAAAGGCATAAACCACATCTTGATACAATTGTTTTTCTGTAGATAATTCACATCCACGACAGCAGAAATTATTTTCTTGGGCAAGCTCTAGCTTATCCCGTCCGAAAATGCCAATATAACCTTCGTTACCTGCAACGATTGTGGTTTTTTCCCCAGCCATGGCTTCCAATGCCGCACGGCTGACACCAACAAAAACGTCCCCAACGGCTACCAGCTCATTTATATCTGTTCTTGCACCTGTCATGGTAATACAGTTTGCCCCTATTTGCTTATTTGCTTCTTTGCTCTTTTCCAACAGCTCATTATAAACATCGCCGCCGCCAACAATAATCATACGAAGGCCGGGAATGGCCTGGGCAAGCTGAGGTGCAAGGGATATGAGCTGTCTTGCAACCAACGCACGGCTTTCATCCATACGGCTTACATAAACTAAAGTAGGGTCTTCCTCCTTTAAGGAAAATTCCTTTCGCACTTTACTGCCATCCGTTTGGGGTGAAAACTTTTCTGTATCAATCCCATTAATGGTAACAAAAATATCTTCATTGCGCACATGATAATTTTCGATTAAATATCTGCGAATATCCTCACTGACTGCAACAACCTTTTGACCCCAGTTAGTCAAATATTTCAATCCCATCCCTGTATAGAAAACCCAGTGAGCTGACGTCACAAAGGTAAATTTCTCTTTTTTAAATAGCAATCCACAGATAAAACCCGGAATTCTTGCATGAGAATGAACAATATCCACTTTTTCCTTGCGAATGATTTTTTTCAGTAGAAAATAGGATTTAATCATCTTAAATACGTTTCGCTGATGCATGGGTACTTTATAATGCTTAATCCCAACCTCTTCCAATTCTTTTTCGTAAACACCACCATTGGAGGCCACAATGATATCATATCCTTGCTTTTTCAATTCCTTTGACAGCTCAACCACATGGGTTTCCGCGCCGCCGATTTCCAGACCCATTAAAGCCATTAATATTTTGTAATTCATATCCACCCCGCCTGTCACATTTCAATATTTGTAACCTTGATTGTAGGCTTTGCATACTTTGTAAAAACATCCATTTCAGAGTTTACCTTAAGCTCAACCACACCATCCACAAAATATCCATCTTCTTTTTCCATCACAGAGCCATCAATGGTCATTTTCACTCTATAATAATCAGGATATTGGGCACGAACCACACCGCCATTGCCATCGGGCAAATTATAAAACAAAGGAGAGTACTCAATTCCCTTGATTTCACCGATGCAAATTCCTGTCTTATCATCAAATATTAAATCACCTTCATGAAGTGCTTTCACCGTAGGCATACGCACCTTATCAATAAAAGCGGTATATGTGGTTTTCTCCGCCTCTTCATCAACCCCTGAGGATTCCACCCGATTAATGACACCAGTCTTCAGAACGGCTAAAGCAACCACAGCCACTAAAGTTAGTATAATCAGTATATCTACGATATTCGGTCTTCTTTTGGCCATCCTTATTCACCGTCCCTTACTTCGACAACAATACCCTTAAATGCGTACCCCTTGCCCTTTACATTTAACTCCATACCAACCTTTACCGTTGTACCCTCCACGGTAATATCCTTCTCTGTTTCCGTACCGTTACCTTCCACAGTTAAGGCGATATTGCTATATCCTTCCACAGGCAGTTTCTGATACGCGCCTGTTTCCTTGCTGAAAATCACTTCCGTATAGGGTTCGGAGGTAACCTCTTTGGCAACGCCCAAATAAGCACCAGTGGAACTGTTAAAAACTTTACCGTCAATCACAGGCGCCTTGGCCGTTTCCGATAGAACTTCTCTTCCCTCTACAACGTAAGTATAAGTTTTTGTGGCAGAAGTGTCCTGTTTTCCACCGCCCATAAATAGCTTAACTCCAATAATCCCTGCAATAATGATAAGCAGAATCAAAATGATATCCACAATATTGAATATCCCAAATAGTTTTCTGTTTTTCTTCATTTTCTTTCCTCCAAATAGAGCCGCTCAATTCTAGACGTCATTTTCCGGGCAGTAAAGTTCTCTCTTGCCCAAGCTTTGGCATGAACTGCAAGCTTTTGATAATTTTCTTCATCCTCAAAAACCTCGGTAATCCTTTCAGCCAATGCCTTCCAATCCCCTACGGAAACAAGATAGCCATTTTCACCATGACGGATCACTTCATTCACGCCGCCACTGTCTGTACCCACAGCAGGTATTCCCACGCTCATAGATTCAATCACCGATAAGCAGAGCGCCTCTTGCTTCGACGTAATTACGTTCAGATCCAATGCAGCCTCTATTTTTTCCACATCCTTTACAAAGCCTGTAAAGAAAACATGGTCTAAAATTCCCAATTCCTTTGCTTCATCCTCCAAGGAGGCTCTCAAACTGCCATCACCAATAATATAAAAGGCAAAATCCTGTCGATGACTTAAAATTTCCTGAACCGCCAGAAAAAAAGTCTTATGATCCTTCACCTCTTCCAGCCTTGCCACAATGCCAACAGCTTTTTTCAGAGGATCCCCCCCATAGTTTGATAGAATCTCCCATCTTTCTGCCGAAGAAATTGGCTCAATGGCGTCAATGCCGTTATAAATAACCACAATCTGCTTGGGGTCCGTTCCACCGGCAATCATACTATGCTTTACTGCTTTACTTACAGCAATAATGGTGTGGCTGTATAACTTGTTCAGGGTTCTTCTTGCAATTTTTTTCCCTAGAGAGCCCGGTTCCCCTTCCATACAATGCTTTGTATTAATAATTTTAGGAACCTTGGCTTGCTTTGCCGCTATTCTTGCTGACAAACTGGCATGGGTATGAACAATATCCGGTTTTTCTTCCTTAAATAAATCATAAAGAGGCTTTTGTGCCTTTTTATCAAAGGATTTGTCATCCATTTCTTTCATGGGAATCACTGCCACATCCAATGCAGTCACTGCAGCATAAAGGGCGCTGTCGTCAGGCAAAACCACCCAAACGTCAAACTTATCCCTATTATGATGCTTCAGATAGTTCAGCAGCCATCTTCCTGCTCCACCAATATTACGGTCAGTCAAAACATGGAATACTTTTATTTTTCTCTCTGCCACTGCTTTTCACCCACTCTCACGCTTGCCATACCAATACCCATAAAGCACCAGAATAGCAAAACTATACTATAGTCAAACCAAATATGGTCCGTCATTCCCTGTAACAATAATCCCGCAAATCCGCCGAAAAAGGCCGCCAATAGCATATGGAATCGCTTAGGAACTCTAACCATACTGCCATAAAGCTTTTGGAAAAAGAACAGAAATAATACAATTAAAATCACAAAACCTAATATGCCAAGCTCGATAAATTCCTGTAAAAATAAATTATGCACATGGTAAGCATTGGCCGCTTCAAAAGAAAACAGTGGATAAACCTGATTAAAAGCATCCACACCGATTCCTGTTGCCCAATAGTGCTTTACAATCTCCCCACCTGCTCGATAAATTGACAAGCGATATTGAGAAGAAGAATCGCTCATGGTAATTGAGCTTGCCAATCTGGCCCAAAGAGACGCAGGCAATACAAAAGGCATGGCCACAAGTCCCGCCAATCCCAGAGGGATTAACCTCCGCTCCGCCAAAAGCACAAAGAGCCCTGCGGAAAGCATTAATCCAAGCATTGCCCCTCGAGAGTTGGTGGCAAGCAGACCTAAGCAAATCACACCAAAGCAACCTAAATAGAAAAATCTTCCCAACCAATTTCGTACCTTCCATAGCATTCCTGCCGCAAGGGAGCCGATTAAAATCAAATATTCACCTAAAACATTGGGGTTATTAAAGGTTCCATATGCACGGGTTTGGATATTAAAGCTTTCTGCGTCCACCCAAGCCGCGTCCATTTCAACCCCAACAACATATTGATAAACCGCATAAAGGGCAATCAAAACCCCAGTAGAAATCATAACAAAAATTACAAAATCCAGTTTCTCCTCAGTGTCTATACAGTCCTTGGCAACAAAAAACATTGACATAAAAAGTAAGAAAATCGCCATAACTTGTAAAGCTCGGGGGAAATGATAGCTAGTAAAACTGCCATAAATCAAGCAAATACCAAACAGTCCCAAAAATATACTAACTAAGCTTGTTCGCTGTACGCGAATACGCCCTAAGAATAGGTTAATTCCATACAATCCTAAAGTCCCAAAACAAAGGAGCGCCAATAGCATTGTGGGTAAAATGGGAATGGCAAACACAATGGCACATAAACATAAAATAATAAAATTCTGATTGAACACCCGAAGGAAAAAGCTTTCTCCAAAGGCTATTGCAAGGGTATTTCTCTTTTCCTTCACGGCCTTGCCTGAAAGAACCGTCAGCCTATGCCATGCTCTGGGTATTCGTCCATGCCATGTCCCCAAGGAAGCATCCCAATTTCCACGGAAAAACCCAAGGATTCCACTTTGCCAAAATGCATTTCCTATCCCCACGCTAACTTTACTGTAGCAAGCATAAACCAAGCTCCCCATCCAAAGATGAACCACAGTGGTTATGATTTTTTCTATCACACGGAAGCAAAAACTATCTTCAATTATCCAAGAAATTCTTTGGAACATGCGAATATATCCTCTCTGTTCTTTTCTTCTTCTATTATGGTTGTCCATGGAATCGGATTTTCCTCTGTTCCTAAATTTCCCTAATAGTGAAAATACCATTTTGGCTTCCTCAATGCCCAAGGCAAAAGAAAGCAACATATAGGCTGTCCCACCAATTGCGACAGGAATACCCAGAACAAGAACCCGACCGATTAATCGCATACCCACTCTTGCTTCAAGAAAGCGAAAACTTGACAATACGAAAACAAGCATAATCCCAGCACTCAATGCCATCTTACCAAGGCCAATAATCAGCTTTTTATCAATTATTTCAGGGTACTGTTTCACCGTTGGTACCAAAAGCATTACTGCCGCCACTGTTGATGAAGCCGCAGCTGCCAATGCTAAACCGCCAACGCCCATAGGCTCTAATAATAATTTGCACAAAATTGCATTCACCACAACCGATACAACCCCTGAATAAAATGGGGTCTTTCCATCCTGATTTGCATAAAAAGCCCTGCTCAAAATGGTTTGTATCCCATAACCAATCATTCCAAGGGAGAAAAAGAATAGAGCTGTAGAGGTTAAACGGGTTCCTTCAGCGTTGAAAGCCCCTCTTTCATAAATCAACGCAACTAAGGGATAACTCAATGCCATGATCCCAACCATCATTGGAATCAGCAAAAACATCATAGAGCGCAGAGTGGCCTTTACGGTAATACCAAACTCCTCCTGATTCTCACCGCTGGAAATACGGGAAAGCTTGGGGAAAATTAAATTGGCAATGGCCAAAACAAACACACCCACAATAATGGTATATAAGTTATTGGCATAATCCAATACCGAAACACTTTGCTTCCCATTGGAAAGCTGAGAAGCAAAGCGGCAGTTAATCATAAAATTGATAGGCTGTACCCATGTGGCAATCATAACAGGCAACATCAACTTGCCGATTTTTTTCAAGCCCTCATCCCGAAAATGGAAGTCCGGTCGATACCAATACCCTTTTTTCTGCAAAGAAGGAATCTGAATAAATGCCTGCATGGCCCAACCAATTAAAAAAGCCGCAGTTAATCCATATATTCCATATTTCTCATTGAAAAATATATAATATAAGATAATAATTGCGTTGGAAGCCACGCTGATTGCCGCTGGCACATTAAATTCGTCTAAAGATTGCAGAATTCCCACAAAGGAGAAAGCAATAGCAGTAAATAGAATGGTTGGAAAAAGCATACGAGCAAGGGAGGCACACAGTTGCGCCGCTTCGTTATCAAAGCCAACTGCAAACAGCCATACAAACTGTTCGGCAAAGATAATGCCAAATACCATTAAAACAAAAGTTACTACTGTAATAAGGGTAACAAAACGATTGGCAAGAGAAAAGGCTTCTGCTTTCCCTTTTTTTTGTAGATACTCATTAAAGATAGGAATAAAACTTGCTGAAATTGCCGAAGCAAAAACAGCATCAAAAAAAGTCCTGGGAATGCGGCTGGCAAGCATAAATGCCGCTGCTTCCATACCCAAGCCATAATTTGCAGCAAGAAATTGTTCTCGCATCAAGCCAAGAACCTTCCCCACCAATGTTATCATCATCATAAAGCTGACAGCTTTCACTGCCTGATTGCCTTTTTGTGACATAATTGTTCTCCTGTTGAAAAGCTCCCTTAAGGAAGCAAAAATTTTTGCAGACACACAAGATGGGTAGAGATTATTCTCCACCCACCTAATCTTACCTTATTTTGCCCAATTTTACAATAAATACTGTAAATTTGAAAGATTATTATACCTTGCCTATTTCATAAGAAATATCCTGACCCTGAACACGTAATTTCAACATGCTAAAGTTGCCATTTACACTGCCATCTGTCTTCCAAAGATTGGGAAGATTGATATAACGCACACCGTCCTTTGCCGATGTCCACTGGGCAGTACCACAACAGGATACCACAAATACTGTTTTGCCTTGGGCAACATATTTATTCAAAATTCCACGGAAATACGAAGTCTCAGCTGCTGATTTAAATTCTCCAGGTGTTTTATCCATAATAATTACAATCGTGTCATTATTTGAAGCATCCAAATCTCTGGTTAAGCTTGCATACTGGGTAGGGTTTGTGGCACGAATGCCTCCCCCTGACGCAGAAACCATGGCTACGCTTGTGCCACCTCTGCTTAAGAACCGATAACCGCCATTCCAGCTCAAGGTATCCAGCTTGGGTGCCGTTTTAATGTCGTTTGTGCCACCGTAGATTGCCACCTCTGCATTGGAATCCACCGCATCTCTTACCCTTGTTCTTACATCCGCATAAGTTGTATCATTAATCTTTTCTGTGCCGTTGTAAGCCACAGTACCTGAAATATTCAGATAAAAAGCACCATCATTTGCCTTTGTAATTTTCTTTTGCAAAGGATCCTCCGCTGTGGTGGCATTTGGCGTTGTCACAGCCTTGCAGTCCCCAACAGTCACTGAGATATAAGCAGTTTGCCCATCTCTGGTACATTTAATATAGGTTGAACCTGCTTTTGTTGCAGTAAAAACATTGGACTTCATCGTGCCAATGGAAGGATCTGCAACCTCATAATTAGTTGTTGTGGACACCCAATGATTGAAACCATCTGTATCAAGCACCTGCATAGCAATGGTTGCTGTTTCCCCCGCCTTGTTCAGCTTTATACTGTTTGAAGAAGGCTTCAATTTGCTTGTTGTTGCAGAAACAACCCCAGTCTGGGAAGCTGTCTTATCCTTGTAAAGAGCGGTAACTTCAAAAGTTCCCTTCTGAGAAGGAATAAAATCATATCCATTCCAAGTGCCCTCCACGCCAACTGCTTGCATGGTAACCTCATTTGCAGGAATTTCAATTCGATTATAATATTCATCTAAGCCATAAACTTTAAATGTCATTGTCTTATTGGGAAGTGTCCGAACCAAGGATGGCGTAATGGCTATTTTCTCAATTTCACCTGCTTGTGCCCTCTGAAAAATACCTACCGCATTAATTACTTTTCTTTCGGAGCCGTCAGAAACCGTGTTTTTTACAGCTACTGCTGAATCATCCACAGTTTTTACTGCCATTGTTGAAGAACCACCGCCATCTAAATGCATGGCATTATATGCGCCGTATTCTCTCATATACGCACCCATTTCGCTATGGGTTACACCAACGCTGTCACCACGACCATCAACCACCATAAAAATAGCAGTTTTCCCGTCTTGAGAAATACCAAAAGCTGTTCTGGGTTGACGTCCTGTTGCCACAATTGCAGTAGCAGGTGCCTCAGCTCCATCAATGAGAAGCTTTCCGCCACCGCCAAAAGCGAACTCCTTATTTTCAAAATCAACGGAGCTATTAATATTTAAGGTAATAGCATCATTCACCTGAAATACATTGGCTGCATTGTTACGATAATCCTTACTCATCACAATCAAATATCCGTCTTCGGGAACGGCTACAGTTTCTCCCGGTTGTGAAATGTAGGTAATCATGTCACCTTCCACCACAAATTTTACAAGCTCCGGAAAACGTTTGTCCAAATCCGCTGTACTTTTTGCCGCTTGTTTATCAAAATAAATGGGGTAAACCATGGCAGTCACTTTGTTCATAGATGCAAGCTCAATGGCTTTCTGGCTATTGGCAAAGGTTGCGGTCATTTTAAAATAATCGAAAAAGGGATTATTGTTTTCATCCATGAAAAAGGATGCATATAAATCCCCATCATGATTTAAAGATGTACCAGCCGAAACCAATTCTCCATCCCTCATTACTGCTCCAAAAGGTGCCGAATAGCTACCGGACATACCAAAAAAGTCGGAATTTACTCCAGCAAGGGCACCGTTATCAGCCAAAAGCTTTTTCACAGTTTCCTTTAAGCCATATTCAACAGTACTCTCCACTTCTTTAAATTCCAGTGTACTTTCTGTTAAGTCTACCTTTAAAACATGCAGATTCTGAATGCCTGCATCGGTCATACGACTGCTTTTTTCGTAAACAACTCCACGGGTTACTGTCTGCTCTGTTTTTTGATCATAATATGTAGTAGCACCAAAGACCCCTGTGGTGGACACAGAAATAGTCAATGTTGCCGCCAGCAAAGCCCCTAGTAGTCTTCTCATTTTTCCTAATCGATATTTCATTGCCCAATCTCCTTTATTCCATAATTACTATTTAGACGCACTCTTTTGGTTTTTGTTCCCAAAAATTTTTCGGAGATTTCCCAAAAAAGACGTATTCTGTCAACTAACGACTTTCATTTTAGCACTTTTCAGTATAGATTTCTTCCTAATTCAAAAAATTTAATATATATGTAATATTTCAGTATAATGCTTCCAGTTAACTAAATTCCTTTTCTCCCATGGGAAAAAGCTGCTTTTTCTGATGAAAAAGACAGCACAAAAAAAGTTTTCTATCTAACTATCTCGTTGCTTTCACTTGCCTTATTGGAATTTATGAAGGGATATCTTCTTTTTCCCATCCTTCTTCTCATAGAAAATTTGTCCTTTTCATAAAATAATACTGATACAAATTAGGAGGTATTAATGATATGAAGAAAGCAGTAGCCGTTTGTCTTAGTTTACTCCTTCTTTTTAGCCTTGGCGGATGCAAAAAAGAGGAGCCTTTATCAGAACTGGAGACAATACAAAAGCAACTAAACGAAATGGATGGGTATTACTGTACCGCTTCCCTCACCCGCATCTCCAACAAAGGGGAAACCACTTACGGCACCAAGCAGTACGCCAAATCAACGGGGGAATATCGTCTAGAGTTAACCTCACCTGAAAACGTGGCTGGCAACTATACCATATTTGACGGTCAAAAAATTTGCCAGTATAACCCCAGGTTGAATAACCAACTGGTAAGGGATGTTCCTGCTTCCCAGCACAGAAACGAATTATTTTTAGGGCAGTTTATTAAAAACTATATGAAGTCTGAAGGAGTGGGTGTAGAAGCTGCCGCCTTGGATGAGTCCAAATGCATTGTAATGGAAGCCGTAATCCCAGGTACTGATGGTGCTTTATCCTCAGAAAAACTATGGGTAGACCGAGAAACCTATTTACCAAAACGCCTTGTTTTATATGACAACCAAGGTCAAGAGCGTTATCGTCTGGATTATGATGAATTTGTTTATAATCCAGATTTTGAAGAAAATCTTTTTCAAATTAAAGAATAAAGGCTCTATTTCGTGGCAATAATGGTAGCAGTCAGGACAGAAGCCAAATTTTAACATTACATATTTCTATGCCGCTGCTGCCTGATGAATTTTTCAGCGGAGCGTGAGCCTATGATCGTTAGAAGAGGAGATATTTTTTTTGCAGACCTAAGCCCAGTTGTGGGCAGTGAACAAGGGGGAATACGCCCCGTATTAATCATACAAAACGATGTAGGCAATAAATATAGCCCCACTGTCATCTGTGCCGCTATAACATCGCAGATGAATAAAGCAAAGCTTCCAACACACATCCCCCTATCCGCCGCGGAATATGACTTACCTAAGGATTCTGTCATTTTACTGGAACAAATCCGCACCATTGATAAGCAAAGGCTGAAAGAAAAAGTATGCCGCTTGGACACGGAAATGATGCAGCGGGTAAATCAAAGCTTATTGGTCAGCCTTGGTTTGCAGCAAGCTTCGCAACAAAAAGGGGTATCAAATGAATAAGAAGAACACAAGGCGGCTTCCTTTCAGAGAAGCCGCCTTGTTCATATGATTTCATGAAAAAAGCAATGATCTTTATAAAAAATCATTGCTTTTATTTTTTTGTTATCTTAGAAACAATATTTGCTGGCTGTTCATAAATCTATTCAGCCTTTTCTGCCTTTTGAAGCCAACAAAAGCCACAAAAAATATAAGCCGATGAAAACAACAGTAAATAAGATTATATTTTTTATCGTAACAGGCTGGCCTATCATTAGTAATGTGCCATGATAGACTATTGTAGAAAGAATTCCCGTTCCGAAAGCTTTTTTGAATATGTCAAACCAATTCATACCTTATCCCCTTAAATCATGGTACCACACACATGGTTATGTATCCTCTGAATTAATATATCCAGAGCAACCACGTTGTTACCGCCTTCTAATACAATAATATCTGATGAGCGCTTGCTGGGTTCAACAAACTGCTCATGCATCGGCTTAACCGTTGTCAGATATTGAGAAACTACGGAATCCAAACTTCTGCCTCGCTCTTGAACATCCCGCAAAATACGCCGCAAAATTCTTACATCCGCATCGGTATCCACAAAAATTTTTATATCCATGAGATTGCGCAAAAATTCATTTTCAAAAATCAGAATACCCTCTATCACAATAACCTTTGTGGGTTGAATCACCATGGTCTGGGCAGAGCGGTTGTGGTCTGCAAAATCATAAACTGGACACTCTATCTGCATGCCTTGTCTAAGCATCTGAATATGTTCAATCATAAGCTGAGTATCAAAAGCATCAGGATGGTCGTAATTTAATAAGCTGCGCTCTTCATAGGACATATCGTCATGGCGCTTGTAATAATTATCATGATATACCACAGTTACATCATTGCCAAAGCGTTCCTTAAGTCTGTTGGTCAGCGTTGTTTTCCCGCTGCCCGTTCCACCAGCAATACCGATAATCATTATATCATCCACTGAATTTGCCTCCCCTTTCGTTTTACCTACTGTTCCTTTGTCCCCAATATAATTCTAATATCCGCATTTGTCCCAATCTCGTTGGGTGCAACCTCTACCTTTGCATCTTTAAAGAAGGAAATCAGATCGGCACCAATCCCCTCATTCTTCACTTGAATTCTTGTATAGGTATTATGTTGTCCCGTGTAATTAGAGGGTGAACCCACTCGATACCCCGCATCCTCCAGCTTTTTACTATAGGTTGCAGCCAAGCCGTTTATATCCCCTCCGTTGGCAACCTCTATCAAAAGCGCCTTGCTATCTGAGGCAGTACCTTGGGTATCCGATGCAGCTACACTATAAAATACACGATCAACCATCTCTCTGGTTGCTTCTGCATCGTGAAGAAAATAAGACACGCTGCCAACATACTGACCAACACCAGGAAGGGTCTCCATAGAGACGTTACCCATATTTATTTTATCTACATAATTTACATATTTTAATGCGTCCGCCATGGATATATCTGTATCAATGTACTTGTACATAACAGAAATTAAGTCGGGAAGGTTTTTTAAAATTGTTTCTGTGCTTAAAACCTTTTCAGCCAAGGCTTTTAAAAATAATTGCTGCGTTTGAATACGTGCCACGTCTCCCTCAACATAACGACGGAAGCGAACTAACTGCTCAGCTTTTTCTCCATCCAGATGTTGGTCTCCTTTTTTTAGATTAATCAAAGGATCCCCGGTATCCCGCATGTCCCAATACATATCCTGAGGCACATACATATCCACGCCGCCAATGGCATCCACAATGGCACGAAATGCCTCCAAATCTATTTTAACATAGTGGTCAATCTTAATCCCCAATAGGTCTTCTATTTCCAAAACCGTATTCTGACATCCAATTTTTTCACCGCTGTACGCGTGCACCGCATTTAACTTTGTTACTTGATTGTAAGAACGACCCTCAGCTTTGATATTCGCCTTAACTTCATCTGTAAGGGAAACCCTAGTATCTCTCGGCAAAGAAACCAAACTTATGCTTTCAGCCGCACTATCATAATGTACAACAAAAATAACGTCCGTGCGGGTTCCATCCTTATCCACGCCAAATACCGCAACATTCATTTTGATATTGCGTTTTAACAATGCATCCAAAAGGCTGGTATCCGATGCATTGTTTCGCACCACTCCTTTGTCTGCAAAGGGAGGATTACCCGTTATTTTGTAATATGCAAAGCAAGCCCCACCGGCCAGCATTACAAATGCCAAAACAATAGATACTACTATTTTAAAGAACACCTTCACTGGGTTAAAACCCTTTTTCTTTGGTGTAGTTCGTTCTGCTTGCCGTACAGGCTTTCTTTGTTTTCCGCTCATCTTCTCACCTATCTGTCTTTTTTATTCTGCCATATTTTGCTCCGATTCCGGGGTTTCAATACCATAAATTAAACTTTGAATCAAAGCCTTTGTTCCCGCTTCATCCATATCAAAGAATTTCCCACCTTCACCTGGAATGGTAACCGTCGTCATTTTTGCAGGATCAATTTCTTTTAAATATTTCACATATTTCAATGCCTCAGAAAGAGTGATATCACTTTCCGTCTTGTCCAAAGCAACTTGAATGAGACTGCTCATATTTTTTATTATTGATTCTGTACTGCAAACTTTTGCCAAAAATGCACGCATAAAATCCTGCTGAACTTGTATTCTTTTCAGATCCTTTTGGGCATATCCCTCTCGAAAGCGCACCAATTGTTCCGCTTTTTTTCCATCTAAGTGTTGGAACCCTGGTTGAAGGTCAATATACAAATCCTGATAAGGATCAACATAGTAAAGCCTGTCCTTCACCTCCATATCAACGCCGCCGATGGCATCTACAATATCACGAAATGCAGTTAAATCTACCTTAACATAGTAATCAACCTGTATTCCAAGAATTTCCTCCATCATCTTAACGGAAAAAGCACAACGGTTGTCCTTTCCTGCATAGGCATGCAATTCCGTCAGCTTGCATTCTCCATAAACACCGTCTCTCTTTGGAACAGTCCTTCCATTTTTCTCCAAAATAGAAGTCATCTCATTGGTCATTACCACCCTTGTATCTCTGGGAACCCCGATTAAGCTAAGTGCCTTTGTTCTGGTGTTAAAGCTGGCTATCATGCTCACATCAGCACGGAATCCATCCTCATCCGTACCTAAAATCGCCAAATTGATAATTTCATCTTCAATCTCAGAGGGTGAAGAAGCAGAAACCTGAAAAGTTGGTTTCTCAGCCTTTCCTTCCCATTTTTGCAGTGCAACATATGCCTTGGAGCCACCATATACCAACCCCAGAAAAAAAAGAATGCCAAAAACCATAAAAAATCCTTGCATCCTTCTTTTTTGTGCCAATCTTCTGCGCCTGACATTTCGTTTTCCTTGGGGTGCTTTTGCCGGCACCTCTTTATATACCCTTGCAATTGGTTTTTGCTCAACTCTCCTCCGTTGACCCCTTACTTCCTGCCGCCGAGCAACCTGCCTCTTTATATTTATCTCGTCACGTCTATCTCGATACTCATAATCTATTCTTTTTCTTCGCATTCTACGTTTCTCCTCAAACGTCAGCCTACACTGACAATTCTATAACTTATTTATTATACCAAAGCATGCAAAAACTGACAATAAAAAATAGCAGCATTTATAAATCTAAGCTGTTTTTCTACAATTTCAGCACTTACAACCTTTAAGCCTGCATAAAAAGAACGACCATTTGTCAAGTTTCATTCGAAAACCAATTATATTTTCTTCCAAACTTTAAATCGTTTTAACATGAACTCCAAACTAGCCCTTGGTTTTGGAGATATTATGGTGCTTTTATCCACAATTAGATTATACAGGATTTTTCTATGTAAAATTTTACAAATTTCTTAAGGTAAATTCGACATTATTTTGCAATTTCTTTACTTTTATCGAAAAAGCCCTTATAATGCAAGCAATGAAATTTTTTCGGAGGTCTTAAAAATGACAGAATCAAACTTAAACAATAAAGAAAATAAACTTTTCTTATTCCTAAAAAAACATAGACTATGGATTATTTTAATCACAGCCTCAGTTATCATAACTGGAGGGGTCTTTCTCATCACATCAAATCATCTATATTTGCTCTTCCTCAATTTTTTACATTTTCCTGCATTATTCATCTTGAATATTTTACCTGTATTCCTATTAATAGTGCTTGTTTATTTTATAACCGGAAAGGCTGCCTTCTCAGCAACATTAAGCGCTGCTGTTTTTTTTATCTTATCCTTTGTTGACAAAATAAAAATAACTATGCGACAAGAACCACTGCTCCCCTCTGATTTAACCTTGGCGAAAGAGGTATGGGCCATTGTCAAAAACTTTCCACGCCCTCAACTTATCCTCGTTGCTCTTTCCTTCATGGCACTCATCGTTCTTTTGGGTTCGGCATTTTACTTATCAAAAGGAGAAAAGCCTCAATGGAAAATCCGGATAATTGGTTTTCTAGTCTTTCTTGTAATCGGATATGGTGTCAATACATTGTTATTTGCCAATGTTGCCCTATATAATAAATTTCCCGTCATGGGGAACCCCTATTTTCAAGTAAACCAATATAACTCCAAGGGAATGATCTATTCCTTCTGTCATCAATTTAACATTACAAGGGTAACGTCACCTCAGGGTTACGATAAGGCATTTTTTGACCAGTTAGAAAGTGCTGAAACGGTAACCACAGCGCCTAATAAGCCTCATATTGTCATGATTATGGGAGAAGCATTTTCCGACTTAAGTGATAATCCCAACTTGGACTTTACAAATTATAAAGATCCTTTGGAAAACTTTAGGGAGATGGCAAACAGTAAGAACGCAGTCAGTGGTAAAATTGTAGTACCTGGCTTTGGTGGTGGTACTTCAAACACAGAGTATGATGTGCTAACGGCTTGCCCAACCAGACTTCTGAACAATCCATTGCCATCCTATAATTTTATCCGTCAACCCTTTGATGCACTGCCTGAAAGATTGGCACAAATGGGATACGAAACCCAAGCTATTCATCCAGGTTATCAGTGGTTTTATAACCGTAAAAATGTGTATCCAAATTTAGGTTTTGAAAACAGTTACTTTTTGGAAAGCTCCTTCGACTTGGCAACACAGGGAATAGGCGGATATATTAGCGACAAGGCAGCCATGGATAGCATTATAAAGAACTTAGATACCCATATTAAAACAAAGGATACTCCGCTATTTTCTTTTACTGTAACCATACAGAACCATGGGCCTTATGATGGCCATTATGGCACTTTGCCAAAAAGCTTTGATACGGATATTACATTGACAGATACCCAAAATGACTTATTGACTCAATATTTTAAAGGAATTCACGATGCAGACCATGAGTTAGGACGCTTAAGAGATTATGCACAAGAGAGCACCGAGCCTATTGTGATTGTATATTTTGGAGACCATCTTCCCGGTTTCTCCAATGGTATGGAATTTTTTGACCTCCTAGATTATCCTATAAATCCAAACGGCACATTGGAAGAACGCCTTGCTTTATATGAAACACCTTTTCTGATTTGGCAAAATGATGCTGCAAAAAAACAGTGTGCCTTTCATGATACAGCAAAGGATGCGAAGCTGCCTGCCTCTGGGATAATCAATGCCCATTATTTAGGCGCCCTTCTGACGCAGCTGTTAGATATGAAAGGAGTTTCGCCTCTTTTTGATTACGCAAACCAAGCACGCCAAGTACTTCCATCAGGTACAAATAATATTTATGTTGATAACAACGGAAGTTTTTCAGACGTAGCAACAAAGGAACAGTTGGATGTGATACATCGCCTTCAAGACTGGCAATACTATAAACTTTTTGATCAAACAAAAATAAAATAGTCACCAATAATTTTCGCAGTGAGAAATATTTCACTGCTTTTTTCTTTTTATGAAATTAATTACAGTTTGATAAAATTGGTTTGTCTTCTTGATAATACATAAATATACAAATATATTCTTATTTTACTTAAATAATGAATAATAAGTCACTTAAATATTTTTAAAATGCTATGGTTTTATCGCATTTTTTGGTTATATTCCTTGGTCTCAAAACGTATTTTATAAAAATGAATATTATAACGCACAAAAAAAATTATTTATTTTTCATTTTTTTATTGAATTTGATTAATTTTTCATGTAAAATAAAAAGCAATCCATCACCATCTGGAGTTTATGGTAATTGTATGTACACCGCTCGGTGTCACAATGATGTCACGGGGCAAATAATGCAAGATTACTTGGAGGGAGGGCTTAAGGTGTAGCATTTTTTCGTCACACGAAACTTTTGTGGCGAGTAGTTGCTTGATGGATTTGACTAGGAATAGTCAAAACGAAATTATTCATTTTTTTAAGGAGGTATTATATGTCAGCATCATTAGAAAACCGCGGTCAATTTGGCTCCAAACTAGGCTTTATCCTTTCTGCGGCTGGTTCTGCAGTAGGTCTTGGAAACATCTGGAAATTCCCTGGCAAAGCATATAATAATGGCGGTGGATCTTTCCTGGTAATCTACATACTTATGGTAGCTTTAATCGGTACAACAGTAATGCTTGCAGAATTTACGCTTGGTCGTAAAACACAAAAAAACGCAGTTGGTGCTTTGCGCGAACTCAACGCAAAATACTCTTGGGTCGGCGGTCTTGGAATTTTAACCGGTTTTATTATTCTATGTTATTACTGTCAGGTTGGCGGCTGGACCATCAAGTATATTGTTGCTTATCTTACAGAGTCTGCCACCGTATACGCTGACCCTACAGCTTACTTCCTGAACATGTTGGGTGTTAACGGTTTCCCTCTGGAAGGTGCTATCATTTACCCCCTCATCTTCCTTGGTCTGACAGCTTTTATTATCAGCCGTGGTGTTGCTGAAGGTATTGAAAAACTCAGTAAATTCCTTATGCCTTTATTGTTCGTTCTGTTGTTAGGCTTAATGATTCGTGCTTGTACATTGCCCGGCGCAGGCGAAGGTGTTGCTTACATGTTCCACTTTGATCCTTCCACAATCAATGGCAACTCTTTCCTTGTAGCACTTGGTCAGGCATTCTTCTCCCTATCTTTAGGTATGGGCGTTATGATTACTTATGCTTCTTACCTGAGCAAGGACGATAACTTAGTAACAAATACAGGCGTAGTTTGTGTATTGGATACATTAGTTGCATTGTTTGCGGGCTTTATGATTATTCCCGCTGTATTCGCAACAGGTATTGACCCTGGCATGGGTGGTGGATTTGCTTTCGCAACACTCGCCGGTGTATTTATGTCAATTCCAGGGGGTACAATTTTCGGTTTATTATTCTATGCATTATTATTCTTCGCCGCAATTACATCCTCCATCTCCATTCTGGAAGGCACCGTAGCCTTTCTGGTTGAAGAAAAAGGTATGGAGCGTAAGAAAACTGTTGTTTATGTTTCCGTTGTACTATTCTTGATCGGTATTTTCTATACACTGTCTCAGGCATATTTACCCATCAAGGGTGTTTGGTGGTCATTGAATGGTATTGAATTCCCTATCTTTGGTGACTTTATGGAATACCTGACTGACCGTTTACTGTTGCCTTTCGGTGCATTCTTCACAACGGTATTCGTTGGCTGGGTTTGGGGTACTGATAATGCAATTAAGGAAGCAAGCTCTGATGGAAAATTTAAATTTAGTCTTGCTCCCTTCTGGGCATTCCTTGTAAAATTTGCAGCTCCTATCGCTATTTTATGGATTATTGTAGCAGGCCTATTGTTAGGTATGTCTATTTCCTAATACCTATGGATGTAAAAAATACGAGAAGCATTCATATATTCTCCAAAGGGTGTCGACATTGTCGACACCCTTTTTTTAATTCCAAATTTCAGCATACAAAAAGCGGCACATAGTTCAATGCCGCTTTTTAAGACAACTATTCAGATCTTATATTACCAAGATCGTTGCAATACTAAAATAAATGACCAATGCAACAGCATCAACTACAGTAGAAATCAATGGTCCTGCCATCATTGCCGGGTCAAGCTTCAGAGCCTTTGCTAAAATCGGAAGCAAACAACCGATGGTTTTTGCTAAAACAACCACTGCGGCCATACTTAACGAAACTGAAAAATCAATCCAAAAACCTGTATCCCGATTCACTAAAGTCATTTTCAGCATATTAATCAATCCTAATGCAACGCCACATAAAACGCCAACACGAATTTCCTTCCAAACAACCTTTAGTGCATCTCTTATTTCAATCTCTCCTAAGGCCATACCACGAATAATCATAGTAGAAGCCTGTGAACCTGCATTTCCACCTGTGCCTGTAATAATAGGAATAAATCCGGAAAGTACCACAGCCACCTCTAAAAGACTATTGAAATGACCAATAACTAAACTGCTTAGAGTTCCGGAAATCATTAAAACAGAAAGCCAAACAATTCTGTTTTTTGCTAATACCATAACAGGGGTTTTTAGATATTCTTCATCAGATGGGATCAAAGCCGCCATCTTTTCCATATCCTCTGTTGTTTCTTGCTCAATAACATCTACGATATCGTCAACGGTAATAATTCCAACTAAACGCCCTTCTGTATCAGTAACAGGTAAAGCCATCCAGTTGTATTTTTTAAAGATGTTTGCTACCTCTTCCTGATCATCAGTCGTTAATACAGAAACAACGTCATCCTGCATCAGCTCATCTATGGTATTGTCATCCGCCGCACAAATTAGCGTTCTTAGCGGAATAACTCCAATCAGCTTTCTTTGATCATCTATGACATAACAAGTATAGATTGTTTCCTTATCCGTTCCCGTTTGCTTAATCTGCTTCATGGCATTGGCCACAGTCATGCTGCTGCGTAGTCTTACGACCTCAATGGTCATTAAGCTTCCTGCTGAATTTTCAGGATAATTTAAGAAACGGTTAATCAGCTTTCTCGTATCCGCATCTGTGTTACGCAAAACCTTTTTCACAAGATTCGCAGGTGCCTCTTCCAAAAAGTCCACTGTATCATCCAAAAACATCTCGTCCACAATGTTGCGAACTTCTCTATCTGTTATGGAATGAACAATATGCTCCTGGGTATCACTATCCATATAAGAAAAGACCTCTGCCGCCATATCTTTGGTCAGCAAACGGAACACAAAAAGCTGTTTTTCCGCAGTCAATTCTTCAAAATACTCTGCCACATTGGCAGGCTGTTCTGAGTTCAATTCCTCTTTTAATCGAGCATATTCCCCTGATTCCATTAATTTATTTAAGAAATCAAATAATTCCTGCATTTCCTCCATAATCTTCACCCCGTTCCAATAAAAAAACACGACTTATTTTTTTCAAATTAGCCGTGTATTATCCGAAAAAAGGCGTACGAACTGAAGGGTTTAGTCCAAGTCATAAGGCAAACCCAAATACACGGCAATATTTAACTGATACGTTCGATAACTCTCAGGTTCTAAAGGTATACTTTCACTTTTGCCGTCCATTCAAATCCACCTCAGCTTTCATAAAAAAAATTAATATATACTTAGTATATGCTTGAAAAAATTTAACGTCAACACCATATGAGAAATTTCTTCGAAAACTTTCAAACTTCATCAACAAAATTCGCCATTATAAAATGCATTAGCCAGGCTAAAATTATTAAAACAGTTAGTATTTCTTCAAAAAGTTTCCAAACTTAGTATATTGACCTAACCAAGTCAGATCAACGGTACCCGTTGGGCCATTTCTTTGCTTTGCAATAATCAATTCTGCTTGGTTCTTTTTCTCCGTTTCCGGGAAGTAATATTCATCTCGATAAAGAAAAGCCACAACGTCAGCGTCCTGCTCAATGGCACCGGATTCACGCAAGTCTGATAGCATAGGCCTATGGTCACTTCTTTGCTCACAGGCACGGCTTAACTGAGATAACGCAATAACTGGTGATTCCATCTCACGGGCTATTGCCTTTAAATTTCGGGAAATTTCCGATATTTCTTGTTGTCTGGAGTCCGTTCTTCCGTTACCACTCATTAATTGTAGGTAATCAATTACAATCAGCCCCAAGCCCTTTTCCACCTTTAAACGGCGGCATTTTGAACGTACATCCATGGGAGAAATACCCGGAGTGTCATCAATATAAATTGGCGCTTGAGAAAGAGGACCCATAGCACGAATCAAATCTTCCCAATCCTTATCGTTTAATTCTCCGGTTCTAAGCTTTTGCGCATCCAGCATTGCCTCTGAGCAAAGCATACGGTTTACCAACTGTTCCCGACTCATTTCCAAAGAAAATACAGCCACGGGTACATTTCCTCGAATTGCTGCATTTTGAATGATATTCAATGCAAAGGCAGTTTTACCCATGGAAGGACGGGCAGCAAGGAGCACTAAATCTGACTTTTGCAGCCCCGCAGTTTTTGCATCAAAATCAACAAATCCCGTAGGCACTCCTGTTAGCTTGCCTTTAGAGCGGTAAATATCCTCAATTTTTTCAATGGAATCTACAGCAATATCTCTAATATGGTGAAACTCCTCAGAATGACGTTTCTGCATAATATCAAAGATACTTTTTTCCGCCTGATCCATTATGCTGTTGATTGATTCTTTTCCCTCGAAGCTCATTTGAGAGAGATCCCCCGCCGTCCGTATCAAACGACGCAAAACAGATTTCTCTTCAACAATTGCCGCATAGTGGCGCACGTTGACAGAACTGCCCACGGCAGTGGATAGCGTTGCCAAGAAAGGCACACCGCCCACCTGCTCAAATACACCCTTTTCTTCCAGTTTATTTTTTACTGTAACCACATCAATGGGCGATGCATGACGATACAATTCTTCTGCCGCTTCAAAAACCATTCTATGGTCAGGACGATAAAAATCCTCTCCCGAAAGAATTTCAAGGGCAACCGATGCCGCTTCTCTGTCTAAAAACATTGACCCTAATACGGCCTGTTCCGCTGTTTCATCGTGGGGCGGCACGCCACGGATATTTTCATTTTGTTTTTGCTGTTCCATGTATTCCGCCTCCGCTTTAATTAAACCTCTACAATCTTAATGGTTACTTCTGCGGTAACCTTAGGATGCAGCTTAATGGTAGCTGTTCTTTCCCCAACCATTTTAATAGGGTCGCCGATAGAAACCTTCTTTTTATCAATATCTTGTTTCGTTTGCTCTACAATTGCGTCTGCAACTTCTTTATTTGTAACAGAACCGAATAATTTTCCGTTTCCGCCTGTTTTCACCTTGATTGTAACAACCTGATCCTTTAAATTTTCTGCAATTTTCTGAGCATTTTCCAGCTCCTCTTGTTTTCTCTTTTCCTCGGATTTTTGCTTTAATTCAAAGTCATTTAAATTAGACTTGGTAGCTTCCACTGCAAGCTTCTTTGGAAATAAAAAGTTTTTTGCATAGCCTTCACTTGCATTCACTAACTCACCCTTTTTACCAACACTTTTTACATCTTGTAATAAAATCACTTTCATATTACGCTTCCTCCTTCAAATATTCTTCAATGGCATGGCGAATGGCATCTTTTGCTTCTTCTGTGGTAACATTTTGCAGTTGCGCTCCAGAAACCGTAAGATGTCCGCCGCCGCCTAATCTTTCCATAATTCTTTGTACGTTAATATCTCCAAAGCTGCGGGCGCTGATATAAACCGTATCCCCCACCTTGCAGCATACAAAGGACGCCTTCACTCCTGTTACATTCATTAATTCATCCGCCGCTTGGGCTGCCGTCAGGGTTGAATTCTCCACATTAGCAGGGCACACGGATATAGCGATGTTGCCCATAAAAAGCTCTGCATCCTTTACTGTGGAAGCTTTTGCTTTATAAGCATCCATATCATTTTGAAATAATAACCTCACGCGGATGCTGTCTGCCCCGTTACGGCGTAAAAATCCTGCGGCTTCAAAGGTAATAGCCCCCGTCTTTACACAGAAATTTTTTGTATCAACAGTAATACCTGCCAAAAGAGCATCTGCCTCCACACTGGTAAGCTTGACTTTTTTTCCAATATGCTGAATCATCTCTGTGATTAGCTCTGCCGTTGAGGATGCATATGCCTCATGGTAAACCAAAACTGCCTGATCAATGGCATCAGCACTTTTTCTATGATGATCAAATAAAACAATCCTTTTTGCAGCCTCTAATACCTGGGGGCTTTCCACCATGCTTTTGCGATGGGTATCTACAATAATCACCAAGGTTTTAGCATCCATGGTTTTCAAGGCTTCCGCTGTTTTCAACGTTAGATTCAAATGGCTTCCATTGGCCATCATTTTATCCCAAAGTCTGCGAATACCAACGCCCACCTCGTCCATTACAATATTACACCGTTTGTCCATGGCTCTTGCAATAGCACAAATGCCCAAACAAGCGCCCATACTGTCCAGATCCCCGTTCTTATGGCCCATAACCAAAATCCCCGAAGACTCACCCATAAGCTCCCATAGTGCATCTGCCTTTACCCGAGCACGAATGCGGGCATTTCGCCCCATCTCCCCCGTCTTGCCGCCGTAGAAAAGAAAGCTTTCACCCTCCTTCACTACAACTTGGTCACCACCTCTGCCCAGTGCTAAATCAATGGCAGCTTTTGCATTCTGCATGGCTTCATCCAAAGAATTACCACCAATTCCAATGCCCATGCTGACAGTTACAGGGATATGATCTCCCACGCTAATCTCTCGAATATCGTTCAAAATATCAAACTTCTTTTCTTTTAATTGCAATAGCATACCTTTTTTCAGTAAAAAGAAGTATCGATCCTTCTCCAGCTTTCGGATGACACCATCCACATCTTGTGCCAGTTGATTTAACTTTCTGTCAATCAATGCCGACAATATGGGCCAACGGCTTTCATCCAAGTTGTCCACAACTTCCTCATAGTTATCTAAGAAAATCATACCCGCAACAGTTTGCTGTTCTGCCAAGCATATTGAAAGCCGCTGTCTTTCTGTAACATCTACCAAGGTCATAGTCAAAACCGTACCAACAGCACCATTTTCCTCAATGATATCACAATGATCCAAAGCTGCCTCAAAACTTTTTTCACCATAAGAAATCAATATTTTTTTACCACCACCACTGTTTTTTAACAACTTTTCAACAATGGGCTTTACATCTTCAATTTCAGTAAACACCTCGGCAAATAGTTCATTATACATTAATATGTGTCCACGAATATCCAAAACAGCATATGGAATTGGTAAATTATGTGGAATCTGAAAATTCTCCTGCAAAACTGCAGTATCCAAAAAAGAAAGGGGCTCCTCTGTGGCTCCTTCAAAGGGCACATAAAGCTCTTTTAAGAGAGGCCAGCCGAAAAAAACAGCGGCGCCACCAATTAATGTGCCAATACCCAAATAAATATCCACCAAGGTACATACAAAAACTACTACTACAATCAATACAATAGCAAGTATTACGTTGTCTTGCTTTTTCGATTTAAACATTTATACGCCTCCAAAACCCAACGGTTTCCTTCAAGCCTTTGGCCCCAATTCTCGGAGCAATTCCAATAGAGGGGTTTTCCATTCAGGTCTTTCCTCCTCTAATAGGCCAACCTTCAGCTTTGCTGTGGCCTTTTCATCAAGGGATTGCTTGGAAATACCCATCCTAGCCGCTAAAAGATACATTACAATTTCCAAATCGGCCAATATTTCTGCTTTCTCCCCTTTTGTAGCATTTTCCTGCATCGCCGTATAAAATTGCGCCACTGACGACAGCATCCTACACTGCAAATTTTCTGTCATTTTAACATTTTTAGCAACATCAAAATCCTTTCCGTTCATTTAAAAACCGCCTCCTACTAGATGGTTTTGGTTATTATATGCAATAATATATTATAGCATAAACTTTTGTCTATCTCAACATGAAAGTACCCTTTGGATATTCTAAAACTCCAATGATTCGCTGAAATCCACCAATTTATGACCTTTTCCCAGCTTAAACCTAGGTCTTTCTATAGTAAAACTACCTTTTTGAAACTTAACATTCAACACAATAAACCATCAAAAAAAGCTGAAACAGTTTGAAAAAACCATTTCAGCTTATTCTGTCTATTTTTAGAGTATTTCTCTCATTGCAGAAAAAAGAGGAGTGTCCTCTTTCATTCCATAAAATACCGATCCTGAGCGATGGCAAAGCTCACCTAATGCTGCCCTGTGTTCCTTCAATGCTTTATCATATGCCCTTAGCACAGAAGGCGTTAATTCCAAATCACAAGTTTCTCCTGTTTCAGAATCTACAAGACGTACCGCTTGTCCCTCTTTCGGCTGTTCTTCCTCAGAGGCTAATACCTGTACCAAACAAACCTGTTGCTTTTTCCCCAGTAATACACGCAAAGCCTCCTCCAAAGGAGCTTCTGAAAAAAAATCGGAAATCACAAAAGAGATGCCACGTCCCAACTTGCCACTGTAAAGCCCTGCCCGCAAAAGATTAGATCCACCGCTGCTTTCAGCCTTATCTAGTAGACTTAGGAGTTCAAAAAAACCATTTTTTTGTGCAGCGCCTCGCTTTTCCAGAATGATTGAATCGTTCCAAAGAAATAAATTCACACGGTCTCCACTGCAAAGGCTGACGTAAGCCAAGGATGCAGTAATTGCCTTTGCCTGTAAAAACTTCTCTCCTTTTTCCATGGAAGTGCTGCAATCCAAAAAAAGATTGATTTCCGCCTGCTTCTCCTCCATAAAAACCTTAACGTAAAGCTTGCCAAAGCGACCGTAACTGTTCCAGTCCACCCTCCGTAGATCGTCCCCCATAATATAATCACGAAAATCAGAAAACTCTAATGAGCTGCCCTTTGCATGGGACTTTCTGGCACCACTGTAGCCGTCAACGCTTAACCTTTGGCGTAGGGTAACAGAGAGCTTTTCAAGCTGTAATAAATATTCCTTTGTAAATATATCCTGTAACGTTCTCATATCAACAACGCCTCAATGATTTGATCTACTGTAACGCCATCTGCCATACCCTCAAAATTCAGAAAAATACGATGACGCAATGCTGCCTTTGCCACTACTTTCACATCTTCATAAGCCACATTGTACCGCCCAGCCATAAGTGCATACACCCTTGCTGTCATCATAATCGCCTGGGCCCCCCTAGGGCTGGCACCATAACGTACATATTTTTTCACCATCTCTGGAGCATCTGCATAGTCCGGATGGCTTTTTAAAACCACGTCCATAATATACTCTGCCACAGGTGTGGCAACAGGCACTTCCTTGGCAATCTCCCGCATTTCCAAAAGCTGTTCCTGACTGCAAATTTTGTTTGCTTCTCTTGGACTCCCCGTTGTAGTAGAAGTTACAATCTCCAAAAGCTCAGCCTTAGTGGGAAATGTCACGTCAAGCTTGAATAAAAAACGATCCATCTGGGCTTCCGGTAAAGGATAGGTTCCCTCTGATTCCAATGGATTCTGTGTTGCCAACACAAAGAAAGGTTCTGGCAATGTATATGTGGCGTTTCCGCTGGTTACTGTGTGCTCTTGCATTGCTTCTAGCAAAGCACTCTGGGTTTTCGGTGTTGCTCTGTTAATCTCATCTGCCAAAACGATATTTGAAAAAATAGGTCCCTTTCGAAACTCCAGCCCCATTTCTCCCTTAGGATTTTTAGTCATAACCGATGTTCCTGTAACATCTGCAGGCATCAGGTCAGGCGTAAACTGAATTCTTGAGAAATCTAAGTCCAAAACCTTTCCAATGGTTTTCACCAGCTGTGTCTTGCCAAGGCCGGGCAGTCCTTCCAACAAAACATTACCTCCGGCAATCATAGATGTTAATACACCTCGAATCAAATCCTTCTGTCCAATTATAACAGTGCCTATTTCTGCTTCTATTTTTTGAAGTTCCGCCCCAAACTGGCGAATCTTTTCCTCGTTCATTTTGCAAACCTCCTTTTTTTCCATGATTACATTATACGGTCTTTGGACTTCCCCCGTCAATCAAAGGGGAAAAACGTAAAGAAATATAAGGAATTTGTTTTGTTTTTCTTAAAAAAGGGCATGTATACTATCAGAAAACCTTAAAAATTAGGAGTTTAAAAGTAAAGGACTTTCCATTTCTCTATATATGCAGCCGTTATACTTTATTACAAAGTCTTCTATGAAGGGTTTTTTGAACACTGTATCTATTGGAAAACAGAAGAGAAGGTGGCAGTTCTTTAATTTTAAAATAATTGTTATGGAAATATTGTGAAATTCATAGTATTATATTTTATGTAAGATAAAATTTTACAAATGAGGTTAAGGGGAATACCTATGAAAAAAATTGATTTTAAAAACCTAGATAAATCCTATCTAAAAATTTCATTGTATCTTTTTGCTGTTGCAGCAGCCGTTATTTTGTTTGAAAAAATAATTGGACACCTGCCTAATTTAGGAAATGTAATCCATACCTTCCTCATCACCGTACTGCGCTTGGGCTCTCCGTTCTTTTTGGGCTTTGCAATCGCATATGTGATGAACCCTTTTATGAAGTTTTTTGAAAGGATGTTCCTGAAATATATTCCAAAGGCACAAACCCATAAGAGATCTACCCGTATTTTCTGTATTCTAATCAATTACATTATTATTATCGGGGGTATTTTCTGGATTTTCATTTATCTTGTTCCTGAGCTAAAGGGCTCTGTTGTCTCCTTTGTGTCACAGCTTTCCACTTACTCAACACAGTTAAATGAATCTACCACGGATCTTTTCGACCGTATTCATTTTATCAATTCAGAGGATGTAAACAATATCTTAAATAAAGTGCTGGCTCCAATTATGGGCGTATTCCAAAACGTTCCGGCACTGATTACTAATATTCTTACAAACCTTTATTCTGTAGGAAAAATTACGGTGGATATTATCATGGCTATCTTTATTTCTTTTTATATGCTCTATGATAAAGAGAATTTCAGAAACCATGCATTAAAAATCGTTTATGCCATTTCAAGCCGTAAAAGCGCAGAACATCTATTTTATAATGCCCAACGAATCAATCGAATTTTTCAGAACTTTATTGTTGGCAAAGCAGTAGACTCTTTAATTATTGGGATTCTTGCCTTCATTGGCTTTTCCCTGCTAAGCGCCCCCTTCCCTTTGATTTTAAGTTTAATCGTGGGTGTGACAAATATGATTCCATATTTCGGCCCGTTTATTGGTGCAATACCCGCTATTTTCATTTCACTTTTGGTGAATCCAACCACGGCAATTTGGGTGGCACTGTTCATCCTTGCTTTGCAGCAATTTGATGGAAACTTCTTAGGTCCTAAAATTTTAGGAAACTCCTTAGACATCAGCCCGATCTGGATTATTTTAGCAGTCGTGTTAGGCGGCGCATTGATGGGTCCTATCGGCATGTTCATTGGTGTTCCAATTTTAGCGACAATTAAAATGTTCTTAACAGAATATATTAATCATAAATATCAAGATAAATATGCTGAAGATGATCCCCTTGCTCTGGAGAACCATGAATAAAAATCCCCGTTTGTGGCGTAAGCCGGAATAAAAAAAGAAGGATCAGACTTTCAAAGTCTGTCCTGCGGATTTTCGGAGGAAAAAAATGAATCAAACCAAACAAACAAATTTATTTGCATTAATCTTTTTTGTCTTTTTTATTGTAATCGGACAGCTTTTGTATCTTATACCTTTGATGCAAAAAATTCCCTATGTCTGGTTTTCCAGCATCGTGCAGATCGTGTATTGCACTGTTCCCATTACCGGTTACTTTATTTGGACAAAAAAAAATCCTAAGGAGGTTTTTCGTTTATACCCCTTGGGATGGAAAAACTTATTGTTGATTGTTGCCTTTGGCTTTGCCATACAGCCCCTAATGCGTTTTCTTTCCTTCTTTACCTCCATGTTTTTCCCAAATGTTGCCCAAGAATTTGCGGATGCATTGGATGGAACAAGCTTTTTAGGAACCTTAATTACCATGGCAATACTTCCGGCATTTTTAGAGGAGCTCTCCTTGCGGGGAGTATTCCTTTCGGGTTACCGCCGTTTGGGCACTTGGAAAGCAATTTTCTGTACCGCCCTTTTATTTGGACTTTTGCACATGAATCCACAGCAGTTTCCCTATGCATTTTTTGCGGGATTATTTTTCTGCTTTTTGGTGGAAAGAACAGGCTCCATTTGGGCCTCCATTATCCCCCATTTTATTATTAATGCCACAAATGTAATCAGTATGTACCTCCCTATGGCTGAGGATGTTGCTAAAATAGATATGCCTAGCAACACGATTCTTCTCCTTTATACCGGTGTGAGTGCATTTATTTCATTGCCATTCTTAGGTCTGATTTTTTATCAATTTTTGAAAATTAACCCTGTAAGAAATTCCTATGTGCCAAAGGATGGAACAAAAGAGCGCTTTCTTTCCATTCCGATCTTTTGTGTATTTGGGCTGTTTCTAATATTTGGCATTCTTCCATATCTGAATTACTTATTTTAAAATATTAAGGCCCACTTCCTTTTGAGGAGTGGCCTTTTTTAATGGAAAAAATTCCTATTCCTGTGTTAGACGAAAGCGAGGAATCTCATTCCCATCTACTCTTACCATTTCCAAAAACATTTCCTTTGGTCGCACCCATAGACCATGCTCACCATAAAGTTGACGATATACTACCATTTCTTCTAGCGTCTCGGAATGGTACGCCACTCCCACAACACAGTATTTTTTTCCTTTGTAATGCTCATAAATTCCACCAATCACAATATCCATTTGTTTTTTCCTCTCCAAATAAAAATACTTCCATATTTCTGTTCCTGTCACTTTTTCACTGAATTCTATTTCCTTTTATAATGTCTTTTCTACATAACTCTTATCAGCCTATCATATTTTACTCACCCTTACAACACAATAAAATCAGCATTAAAAAACGGCATCCGTTCTGCTTACGGATACCGTTTTTATACTTCAAATTCAAATCAAAGGGTAGTTTATTCATTGAAAATAATTAAACAATTATTGTTCCATCTGTCTGCCCAAAAATCCTGCTGCTGTTTGAGCAAGCTTGCCCTCAACCTCACCCATTTTTTTATCCTTGGAGAGGAAAATAATTGCACCCATGGCATCTCCTTCAGCAATAATAGGGGTAATCAACTGATGATTATAACCCTCCATGCTGTCGTCATCCAAAATTGGCACAAAATTGCTGTCGTTTTTATCGGCAATCAACGTTGTTCTGCGGTTTATGCACTTTTCCATCTCTGGGCTAATGTGTTTTTCATACAGTTCTCTTTTTGAGCCGCCGGAAACGGCAATAATCTGATCCTTATCAACAATACAGGTTACATGTCCGGCAGTTTGTGCCAAGCTCTCTGCATATTCTTTCGCAAATGTCCCTAATTCACCAATGGGTGAATATTTCTTTAAAATAATTTCACCCTCTCTGTCGGTGAATATTTCCAATGGATCTCCTTCTCTAATGCGCAATGTGCGTCGAATTTCCTTTGGGATTACCACCCTTCCTAAATCATCTATTCTTCTTACGATTCCCGTCGCTTTCATAGAAAATACCTCCGTTTACAAATAAGGTTGTTACATTTGATTTCCTTGTGCTTGTATTATTTGTAAAAGAAAAGAAAATATACCTACTCCTTATATAGAATAAAAAATAAAATTTCGATATAACTTCTCATAATAATCTGACTAGAAAAAACAACGGTAAATGAAAGAAAATACTTAAAAAAAGTTTTTCTATATTTAAGAAATCAATACATTTTTTTGTTTTTAATTTCTTAGAAGGCACAAAAAATGCTCCAATTTTATAAAAATCGGAGCATCTCATTTTCATTCAGCCTTACCATCCCTGCTCATTAAATCAAGCACAGCCTGCTCCGCATTTTTGCCTTGGAACAGCACTTCATAAATTGCATTGGTTATAGGCATTTCCACGTTGTGCTCTTTTGCCAGCGTATACGCCGCCTGCACAGTGTTTACGCCTTCTACAACCATTTTAATCTCTGCAAGGGTCTCTGCAAGGGTTTTCCCTTGACCCAATAAAATGCCGGCTCTGCGGTTTCTGGAGTGCATACTGGTACAGGTTACAATTAAATCTCCAATTCCCGAAAGTCCTGCAAAGGTCTCCAGCTTACCACCCATCTCAATGCCAAGACGGCTCATTTCTGCAATACCTCGGGTCATAATTGCAGCCTTTGTATTATCGCCAAAGCCTAACCCATCAGAAATACCTGCTGCTAGAGCCATAACATTTTTCAGTGCCGCACCCATTTCCACCCCAACCATGTCTGTATTGGTGTAAAGGCGAAACCTTGGGTTCATGAATTCCCCTTGTACCATCTTTGCCGTCTCTGCATTTTCAGAGGCGATTAAGCAGGTTGTGGGAATCTCTCTTGCTACCTCCTCAGCATGGCTTGGGCCTGATAGCACACAAACCTGACATTGAGGTACACATTCCTGAATTACCTGAGACAGACGTTTTAAGCTGTTCTCCTCTAACCCCTTGGCAACGTTCACCAAAACCTGATTGGGTTTCAAATATGGAGCAAAATCCATAGCTGTTTGACGTACAGCCTTGGAGGGCACCGAAAGAATAATGATTTCCGCATCCTTCACTGCTTTCTCTCTCTCAGCTGTAAAATTTAAGCCCTCGGGCAATAACACTCCCGGCAAATATTCTTTATTTTCTCTCTCTTTTTGCATTTGCTCCACAGCGTCCTGCCGTCTGGACCAAATCACAACGTCATGTCCATGTTTTTGAAGCATTACAGCCAAAGCCGTTCCCCAACTGCCAGAACCGATTACTGCAACTTTTTTCACTGTTGCCACCTCCAATATAACTCCTACTGCACATTTTTATGCAGTGTAAATTTATTTTCCGTGCCGGATATTAACCGTTTTATATTTGCCCTATGGAGCCAAGTTGCCAAAACCGCCAATGCAGTAAAAATCGCCACTGCTTCTGTTGGCATTCCTAAAAAATAGGCACTGATTGGAATAGAAATTGAAAATAAGATAGAGCCCATAGAAATAAAACCGGAACAAGCTACACCCAAAATCCCTATGGCTATGGTAATCGCCCCAAGAAATGGGGAAAATACAAATGTCAAGGATAGTACAATACCAATGGTAGAAGCAATACCCTTTCCGCCCTTAAATTTCAAATAGAAGGGGAAGTCATGGCCTAAAATGGCTCCTGCACCTGCATAAATACCCGCCAGCAAACTATCATCAGGAAAAATCAGTCTACAAAGAAAGAATGCCACAACACCTTTCAGAATATCCCCAAGAAAAGTCGCCAGACCTGCACGAAAACCCAGCACGCGCAAGGCATTGGTTGTCCCCAAATTTCCGCTTCCTTTTTTTCGTAAATCTGTTTTTGTAAGCTTTCCAACAATAAAGCCCATGGAAATGCAACCAATAAAATACCCGATTAGCAAACTAATGAGTCTAAACATATCAATCCTTTGCCCCTTTTTCCCTCGCTATAAAATGAATTGGTGTGCCAACAAAGCCAAATGCATCTCTCAATTGATTTTCTATATATCTACGATAGGAGAAATGGAATAATTCCTTTTCATTTACAAAAATAACAAAGGTTGGCGGTTTTACCGAAACCTGAGTCATATAATATAGCTTTAACTGACGCCCCTTATCTGCTGGAGGTTGTTGCATCGCCATTGCCTCAATCAATACCTCGTTTAACACACCTGTGCTGATGCGCAAAGCGTGATTTTCGTGTACTGTTTGAATTAATTCCAGCATTTTGCTGATTCTCTGGCCATTTAGGGCGGAAATAAATACCCTTGGCGCATAAGGCATATAAGCTAACTCATTGCCGATATCCTTTAAATAACTGTTCATGGTTTTATCATCTTTTTCAATGGAATCCCACTTATTTACCGCGATAATGGCCGCCTTACCTCTTTCGTGGGCAATTCCTGCAATTTTGGTATCCTGATCGGTAATCCCTTCATTGGCATCAATAACCAAAATTGCCACATCACAGCGCTCCACCGCTGCAACGGCACGAATGATGCTGAAACGCTCAATCTCTTCTTTAATTTTGCTCTTGCGTCGCATTCCCGCAGTATCAATAAAGATATATTTTTTTCCATCGATTGTAATGGGTGTATCAATAGCATCTCTGGTTGTTCCTGGAATATTGCTTACAATTAAGCGATCTTCTCCAAGAATTTTGTTAATCAAAGAAGACTTACCAACATTTGGCTTTCCAATGATTGCAACGCGAATGGCATCTTCCTCTTCACCCATGCTTGAATCATCAGGAAAATGCTCTACAACCTGATCCAGCATATCTCCAAGGCCCAATGCCTGTCCTGCTGAAATGGGCATAGGATCACCAATACCCAGCTCATAAAATTCATAAATATCCAAAGTGTCCCGTTTGGTGCTGTCCACCTTGTTAACTGCCAATACCACAGGCTTCTTGGTGCGTCGCAGCATATTTGCCACCTGACGATCATCATCTGTTACACCTGTTTTTACATCAGTAATAAATAAAACAACATCAGCAGTTTCAATGGCAATTTCCGCCTGCTGTAAAATTTGTTTTTGTATAATTTCTTCAGAACCGATTTCCATACCACCGGTATCTATCAAGGTAAATTTATAGTTCAGCCATTCCACATCCGCATAGATACGGTCACGGGTTACCCCAGGTGTATCTTGCACAATGGAGATTCTTTCTCCAGCTAAGCGGTTAAACAATGTGGATTTCCCCACATTGGGACGGCCAACCACTGCTACGATTGGTCTACTCATAATGATTCCTCCATATTTCTCTCTATCGCAAATAAATTCTTTTTTGCATTAATTAGGTAAATTCAGCCTTAAAAGCCACCTTAGGATTATACCACAGTATTCTTTCCAAATACAATAGCACATCTTTTGTTTTCAGCCCTTCAGCTCCATAATACCCGCCATTACACCCCTGTCTTCTTTCATCTTTCTGTGGGAATAAAAACGCTCTGTGTCGCACATGGTGCAAAGCCCTGCGATTTCGATGTTTTTCACCCCCATATTCTCCAACAAACGGCGGTTTGTCTCCCAAAGATCAATACGATATTTCCCTTCTTCGTTAGGGTCGTCAAATATAATCTCATCTGCAAAGGCTATGTTTTTGCGAAACAGCTCTACCACAGGGGCATCCACCTGAAAACAACATTTCCCAATGGACGGCCCAATTGCCGCAACCACATTTTCGGGTTCTGTTCCAAATGCATCCACCATTGCCTTTAGGGTATGCTCTGCCATACGGTTGCCCGTTCCCATCCATCCGCAATGTGCCATACCAATTGCCTTTTTTTGGGTATCCAATAAAAAAACAGGAACACAATCGGCCCCAAAAATTACAAGGGGTATATTGGGCTCGTTGGTAATCAATCCATCCACATCAAAATATTCCCTTTCCCGCAGTACGCCTTTGCCTTTGTCTTGCCCTTTTATCTGTCGCACGTTTGTCGTATGGGTCTGCTGGGAGGTCACATAGTTTTCTTTGGAAAAACCCATGGCATCCCCAAGTATCTCATAATTTTTCAACACCAGCTCTTTATCTTCACCTCTGGTCAAGCCCATATTCATCGTTGCATAAAAGCCCTTGCTTACACCGCCATGACGTGTGGTAAAACAATGCTTTACCATGCCCGTTTGATTTAGATTGTCAAAAACAACAACTTCCAATTCTCCCAAATTTTCTATTCTCATAGCCCACTCCTTATGCTATCCAAAACGCATTCTCTGTATAACGGAAATATGATTTGCCATTCTCCTCTAATACCTCAGCAACATCAAAACGAAAATCACAATCTAAGGAATATTCTGCAATATATGCCTTTGCTGTGCGAATAATATGCTCCTGCTTACGGTGATTCACCGCTTCGCAAGGCTCACCCTTTTTCCGTCCTGCCCTATATTTTACTTCGGTAAAGATGATGTATGTATCCTTTTTTGCAATAATATCAATTTCTCCCCCTTGGATACGATAATTTCTAGTCAAAATTTCATACCCCAGTCGACGCATTTCTTTGACCGCCATTTCCTCACCAATGACACCTTTGGTCTGATTATCCTCGGGATTGACAAAATTTTTCACGAAGCTTTTGCGATGAATGGGGCAAAGACCATGAACACGTATGCCCGCAATATGCTCCGTTGATCCATAACCTTTATTGGAAGCAAAACCATAACCGGGATATAACTCCTCATAAGCCTCCATCAGCCTGTCACGGTATACCTTTGCCACAATGCTTGCCGCACCAATGGAAAGACTCTTTGCATCTCCTTTTATAATGCCCCTTTGGGGTATAAAAATTTCAGGAATCGTCACCGCATCTGCCAAAATAAACCTTGGCACTGGGTTTAGCTGGGCAAGTGCCTCTCGCATAGCCTCATAAGTTGCCTGCAAGATATTGATTTCATCGATTCTCTCCCAAGAAACCACACCAACTCCATAAGATACTGCTTTTTCTAAAATCTCATCATAAAGGGTTTCTCGTTTTTTTGCTGAAAGCTTTTTAGAATCATCAACACCCTCAATCAAACAGTTTTTAGGTAAAATAACAGCCGCCGCAACAACAGGCCCCGCCAACGGACCACGGCCAACCTCATCTACCCCTGCAACCAAATCAAACCCCTGGGCATAACAAGCCCTTTCATATTCCAATAAGGCATCCAAACGCAATTGCTCTTTTTCAAAGGCGGCTCTTCTTTTCAAAGCCGAAGCAACGGCCAATTGGACTCCCTTTCTCTCATCAGTTTCAAATGCTCCTACAGCTTGATGTAATTCCTCCAAAGGGCATTGCTCTAAGTATTCTTTGATTTCCTTTATTGATTGCATGATCCGTCCCGCCTTTCCTAAAATCATTATATCATAAAAGTGGACGCATGCGCTAAAGGCCAACGGTAAAAAATTTGTTCAAATACTATTTTGGAGAGAATAATAGTAAGAAAGGATTAAATTGAAGCTCTTTAAACATAAATAAAATAAAAATATGAATTGTGTTTTGAGAAAGAAAAGAAGAAGAGACGTCCGCATATCATCGAGGGGCAACTCCATTGTTCTCTCATTTAAACCAATAGTGATAATTATTAAAGACAAGTATTAAGATTGTACATTATTGACTGGAAAACATTGCTGTTCTAAGGTGATGTCCTACTCAGCAAGTTTAACTTAGAATGGTCTAAAACCTGAAATTGGAAAATCTGCTGCTATTGCCTCAAATTTTAAAGACAAGTAAATTTTTGCTTCCCTTATAAACGAAATTTTCAAACAACATCTTCTGTAGGTATCTCCCTGCAGGATATTCAGTCCTCTTCGTTTTTAATCGACCAATGAATCATAAAGGCTAGGGCTGCTCGCAGTACTATAATACCGCCTATAATAAGGATTTCAGAAAAATCATGGACTATAACCGTTCGTAAAATTTCGCCGCCAAGTTTGAACTCAAGTGCCATGGCCATACCTTTGGAGAGATTTAATCGGGTATGGGAATCTCGACGAATATAGTTATAAATCCCCCTAACACCGGCTATAATCATGATTCCCACACCAACAAACTCAAACATTAAAATTGCCGATTCCGTAAGCATAATTAAATATTCTCGTAAAAATAGCATTGCAACAACTCCTTCTAAAAAAATTTTTATAAGTGTACCATTATTCTCGTCAAAAATCTACTTTTTTCGTATAATTTTTAAAATTTCCTAGAATTTTCACAAAGTACAAAAAAATATTTACCAATTATAACGTTTAAAATTAGCAAATTTCACAAATACAATAGAATACTTTCTCTGAAATAATGCCAAATTGTATTGACATAATGATACCAACGCGAATTATCTACTAGTCAAAAAACAAAGTTATTTTTCATTTCAACTGCCCTTTTTCCTTTCGCGACAAAAAATCCCCCAAAAATGCTCTATCAGCATTCTTGGGGGATTTGATTATACATCCATGATTATTGGTAAAATCATAGGGCTTCTTTTTGTTTTCTGCCAGAGGAAATTCTTTAGAGTATCTTTAATGACACCCTTAATATAATTCCAACTGGTGATATTCTTCTCCTCGCAATCCAGTAATGCTTCCAGCACCACTTTCTTTGCCTCGTCCATAAGGTCCTCCGCCACTCGAACGTATACGAAACCTCTGGAAATAATATCGGGTCCGGCAACAATGGTACCACTCTCCCGATCCATGGTGACAACCACCACCATTAAACCGTCCTGAGATAAGTGCTTTCTGTCTCGCAATACAATGTTACCAACATCGCCAACGCCAAGTCCATCTACCATAACACGACCGGCAGGTACTGTGCCGTTAACCTTTGCCTCATTACGTGTTACTTCTAACACCTCACCCAATTTCATAATGAAGATATTGTTTTTATCTAAGCCCATGGAAAGGGCTAAATCTTTATGGCATGAAAGATGCATAAATTCACCATGCACCGGCATAAAGAACTTAGGTTTTGTTAACGCTAGCATTAACTTAAGCTCTTCTTGTCTAGCATGACCGGAAACGTGAATTTCTTCCATATCGCCGTAAATAACATTTGCACCCTTCTTCAACAACTCATTTATCACACGGGTAACATTCTTTTCGTTACCGGGAATTGCAGATGCACTGATAATAATTTTATCTTCAGGCTTCACGCTTACCTGCTTATGCTCATTCATTGCAATCCTAGTGAGGGCGGACATGGTTTCGCCCTGACTGCCAGTGGTGATAATGACAAGCTGTTCATCTTTATAGTTTTTAATTTCGCCAATATCAATCAGTGTGCGAGGAGGAATGGTCAAGTAATCTAACTCAGAAGCAGTTTTCACTGCATTGACCATACTTCTGCCGATAATGGCAACCTTACGTCCATACATATGCGCAGCATTTACGACCTGCTGTATTCGATGGATGTTAGACGAGAACGTTGCAACCATAATACGGTTTTTGGGAGTATCCTCAAAAATCTTCTCAAAAACCTTACCAACGTTCTTTTCAGACATAGTGAAGCCTTTTCTTTCTGCATTGGTACTATCACTCATTAACAGAAGAACGCCTTCTTTGCCTAACTCTCCAAAACGCTGTAGGTCAATAATTTCCCCATCAATGGGTGTATAATCCACCTTGAAATCTCCTGTGTGCACCACCGTTCCGATGGGTGTATGAATCGCCAGAGCGACAGAATCCGCAATAGAGTGATTGGTGTGGATAAATTCCACATTAAATTGACCCAAATTCACCCTTTCTCTTGGAACAACTGTGTGCAACACGGTTTTGTCCAGCATTTTGTGTTCTCTCAGCTTGTTTTCCAACAGCCCTAGTGTTAAAAGCGTACCAAATACCGGTACATTCAGCTGTTTCAGAATATAAGGTAATGCACCAATATGATCCTCATGACCATGGGTCAGTACAATTCCCCTTACTTTGTCTATGTTTTTGATCAGATAAGTTACATCGGGGATAACCAAGTCAATTCCAAGCATATCATCCTCAGGGAATGCCAGACCGCAGTCAATGACCATAATATCATTCCCATATTCAAGCATGGTCATATTTTTCCCGATTTCTTCTAACCCACCCAATGCGGCAATCTTTAACTTTGCCTTGGGTTTTGGTTTTCTTCCTGCCAAAAAACACACCTCCTTTTCATTTCATTTTCCGTTTTCCTTATTTCATAATTATGCCGCAAAAAAGCGGAGTTTAAACCGCAAAAACATAACCCTATACAAATAAAAAGCTTTTTATCTGTTTTTTGGGTATACATAAAAAGGGCAGTCACCAGCATTATTTGAAAGCATCTCTCGCACCATGCTTTCTTCCTAGAGGCTCTGCCAAATCCTATGTAGTTTGTTTTCTTTCTTTTCACGCACATGATGATTCGGCAGTTAGCCTATCATCTATCGTAAACGCTTATTTCGTATGCGTCTTAGATCAATATCATTATATAATTCCCATTAAAAAGAACGGCACTTCACCTAGACCCCTGTTAAATGAAGGAGCTTCCAAAATCAGTGCCCATATATTATTGTATGTTTCTCATATATTAAGGTGAGCAACCCACCCTTTTCATCAAGCTTATTCTGCCACAAAAGGCATTACTTATAAGCATTCCTCTAAAAAAGGAATGCCCACAATTACTGTCGAAAAATAAGGATTGTAAAATAATACTTACTATAGGCGGCCTGTTACCGTTGTTCCTATCAAAGTCCTTATTAAAAAGCTTCACTTTATCTTATGAAAAGAGCTTGCACAAGGGATAGCGTCTGGATATCCTCATCCAAAGGATTCTATCCCTTCTTCACTCATAAAAGTCCTTTTATAAATAAAATCAACTTAGTCAATTTCTACTTCGTAGTCGTCACTCTTTTGTGCAAATAGGTCTGCAACACGGTCAAATTCTGCATCATCTTCAACCATTTCATAGGTTACATCATCTGTATTAATTGAGGTTTCCTTTAAAATTAGGGCCTCTGCCTCATCATCATCAATCAATTCTGTTTCAACAACCAGTAAATACCGCTCGCCACCACAGGCTACATTATCAATAATAGAAAACTCAACTTCTGAACCATCTTCAGCGGTCATTGTCACGGTTTCAAACTCATATTCATTTACTTCGTCAAAAATATCTGCCATATAAACTAGCTCCTTTACATTCCGTCTGCCACAGGCTTATCCTCTGTTTCTGCTATCTAAATAGCCTTGAAGGATATGCACAGCGGCCATCTTATCAATCACACTTTTTCGCTTCTCATGGCTTAACGCCGCCTCACGCAACGCTCGCTCAGCGGCAATGGTGCTAAATCGTTCATCCCATAAAACAAGTTCAATATTGGGAAAACGTCTTTCAATGCGCTCTGCAAAAGCTTTTGTCTTGATACAGCGCTCTCCTTCAGAATTATCCAGGTTTTTGGGATAGCCCATAACAATCACCTCAGGCTGATACTCCTCTGCCAATTCTGACAAACGCTTTAAGCTCTTCTTATATTCGCCAGGGTTATCCCTACGGATAATTTCCAAACCCTGTGCTGTCCACCCCAAGGGATCGCTCACTGCAACCCCAATGGTTTTATCGCCATAATCCAATCCTAAAATTCGCAAATAGGTTCCTCTTTCTTATTCATTACGATTCATGTAGTCCTTTACCAATTCTTCCAGCAGTTCATCTCGCTCCAATTTACGAATCATTACACGGGCATTCATATAGCTGGTAATATAGGTAGGATCTCCGGATAAAATATATCCAACAATCTGATTTACGGGGTTATATCCTTTTTCCTTCAAAGCCGTACTAACAGCGATGAGGATCTTTTTTGCTTCGTTCTCGGGTTCTTTTTCTACTCTACCAAAATATTGTGTTTCGTTGATATTACTCATACTTCTCACTCCCCACCCACTTGATCCATTCGCTCTTCTTAATTATCTTACTTCATCATAATATAAACCAAAGCGGATTGCAACTATATTATCCTTACAGAATAATTACAAAATTGCCTCGCCAAAAGCATTTTCTCCTTGCACTTCAACAATCTTTGTGAAAACCAGCTGATTAGATAAGTCCATTTCGCTTTTTGTCAGCACCTTCATGTAGTTTGAAGTATGGCCTTCATAAATGCCCGCTTCCACAGGTCTTTCATACAAAACCTCCAAGGTTTTGCCAACATATTTATTTAAAAATTCTTCGCTCATTTTATCGCTCAATGCAAGCAATTGATGGCTTCGTTCTGTTTTTACATTACTTGGAAGCTGGTCTTTTCTCTGTGCCGCCGGCGTTCCGGTCTTTGGGGAATAGGGAAAAACATGAATTTTTGCAAAGCCGATTTCCTCTGCAAATTCATAGGATGCCTTGAAATCTTCCTCTGTTTCACCGGGGAAACCCACAATGATATCTGTGGTTAATGCCACATCGGGCAAATACCTTCTTAGAAGGGCCACCGCTTCACGGTATTTTTGCGTATCATACTTACGGTTCATTTCCTTCAGGGTTTTGTCGCACCCACTTTGTAAGGAAAGATGAAAATGATGGCACACCTTCGGCAATTCTGCTATGGTCTTTGCAAACTCATCCGTTACTACATTGGGCTCAATAGAACTAAAACGAATACGACGAATCCCATTCACTTCATGAACCTGCTGCAAAATATCCAAAAGGCTGGTATCTGTCCTATCCTTCCCATAGCTTGCCACATGGATTCCTGCTAAAACAATTTCTTGAAAACCATTTTCTTCCAGCCTCTTAACCTCATCCACTACATCCTTGGGTTCTCGACTGCGGATTGGTCCACGGGCATAAGGAATAATGCAGTAAGAACAATATTGACTGCATCCATCCTGTATTTTTAAATAGGCACGGGTACGATTTGCCAGCTTTTGAATTGAAAGGGGCTCAAACACCCGCTCCTTCATAATATCAGTTACATGGTTTTCCACGCCATTTTGCGGTTGATATTGCTCCACCATTTCCACAATCTGTCCACGGTCTTTGGTTCCAATAACCAAATTTACACCCTCAACAGACATAATTTCATCAGGTGCTGTCTGGGCATAACATCCCACTACGGCAACCACAGCATTTTCATTCTGCCTTTTTACCTTGCGTATCAATTGTCTGGACTTTTTATCTCCAAAATTGGTTACCGTACAGGTATTAATGACATATACATCTGCTGCTTCATCTATTCCTACAATTTCATATCCCTTTTCAGCAAATAACTCGGCAATGGCTTCGCTTTCGTATTGGTTTACCTTGCACCCAAGGGCATAACTTGCTGCTCTTTTCATGGTTCTCTCCGTTCCTTCTCGGTTTCAAAGCCCAGTCAATTCTCGAATGGCTTTGACTACCCCACCGTTATTGTTACTTCCCGCCTGAAAACGGGCGAATCTTTTTACACCGCTGGATGCACCTTCCATGGCGTAGCTGTAATAAGCCTGTTTTAGCATCTCAACATCATTATATTGATCCCCAAAAACCACTGTTTCCTCGGGGGTTATGTTCCACATATTTTGCAAGGCCGCAACCGCCGTTCCTTTTGTAACATCCCTCAACCCTGTGTCTAAACAAGCATCGCCAGAAATCACAAGATTTAAACTGTCATCCAATTTGGGGCGTAATCTATCATAGCAGCTTTCTGCACTTTCTCCTCCATGCGAAATCATGGATACTTTAAAAATGTCATCTTCCACATGATATAAATCCTCTGCTAATCTCATTTCATAATGAAATAGAGGTGATGACAAATAGTCCAAAAGCTCTGGGCTTCTGGTATAACTACAATATTTTGCACAAAGTAAAGGTTCTACACCTTTGAGGGCAAAAACATTTTCCAAACAATGGTTTACTTCCTGCTTTGCCATAGGCTCAACCACAAGCTCTTTCCCATCATCCACCACAAAGGCACCGTTTTCTGCAATTACAACAACATCCTTTATATGCTCATGAAAATGCTTTTTGAGGCTTGGGTATTGTCTGCCGCTGGCAACAACAAAGCGAATTCCCTTTTCCTTAAGCATGGGCAAAATATTATAGATTTCTCCATCAATATTTTTTTCATCATTGAGCAGTGTGCCATCCATATCCGATACAATTAACTTAATCATTTTATTCCCTCTTACACTTTGCTTATTTTAAAAAAAATGGGAAGTATCTTTAATGCTATATCCACATCTTTGCCTGAAAGCCAGACCAAATATCTGCGCAATTGATCCCACTTCTGCCGTTTTAATAACACTTGTGAACAGATTTCTTCCATTTCTCCTAATTTTTCAATTATTTCATCCTTTTCATGCCTAGATAAGCTTTCCATAAACCCAATTTCCAAGCGCAACTGGGTAAAATCAACTTCCATGCTGATGTCTTTTTGCTCTTGGCTCAGGTAATATTCCAATAAACCTTCGTTTTTATAACCGTTCTGACGAAAGCCCTCTAGCCGCTCCAGCATTTTTTTTACATTTTCACGATATGCCTCCGCCTGTAATGCAGTTTTCTCATAGGGTTGAATCACTCTAAGTTCATCACAAAAACCCTCTATAAGCGCTCCATAAGTAACCATCAAATAACGGAATAAAACGGACATTTTCTCTTCATCATACGAGTAGGCATCCCAAGTTTCAAGACTGCGGTCAATATCTTCATCCAACTTGCGACAAAAATCTTTTTCAACCATAAAGACCCCATCCTTTCCAGAACTTTATCCACCCTCGTATGCTTCTGTATCTTTGCAGTATATCATAAATTGAAACGTCTTTGCAAGGCTTCCCATAAAAGGAAAAGAGTCTTTCCCGAAGGAAAAACTCTTTCTTTTACTTAGACCTCATCATCCTCAATAATTACAACCATACCGCCTAAACGTCTGTTTAGCTCGCTTCTGGTAATTTTAATGATGTTAGGGGTAACGCCGTCTGCCTGAACTTCAATGAAATATGGCTCCTCATTGTCACAGTCATTTTCATCCAGCCAACCGCCGAAGAAGGACAAAATTGAACGCATAATTTCTACGCTATGACCCCAATAATCCAGGTCAAGGAAAATCATGCGATTTTTCTCTCCGTTTTTAGAAAATTTACGGCTTTTATAAACCATTGTAAAAAGTCGTCTTTCCTCGCCCTTGTATGTGAAATAAACTGCCATTTCGTTGCTTTCGCCGAAACGATTTTCATAGCGGTTTATTTTTGCACTGGGGTCGAAATATTTTAAAACAAACTGATAAAGCTGTTCCAGTTCTATTTCTTTTGTAATATATCCATGAGTTTTTGCTGTCATAGATGGCACTCCTTTCTAGGCTCTCTCGTGTCAAAAAATAGTTTGTGTGCGAAATATCTCTTCATGATTGCATTATACAGTAACAAAACAGCTCTGACAAGAGCAATACCGCAGAATCATTAGAAAAAAATCGAGGTCATTTTTAGGCACTTTTTTATCCATATATTACAATAAAATACCAAATATATGGATGTGTATGACGTTTTTGTCCTTCTATGTTTATCCCCATGCTATTATATGCAAAATTTATAATTTTTCTAGTATTTTTTCCACCAGGTCACTGCAACGCTTTGCAGCCATAATGCTGAATTTCTCATAGGAAATATTTGCTTCCTCCCCTGCACCATCGGAAATTGCTCGTACAATTAAAAATGGAATGCGGTTTAACCAACATGCATGGGCAATAGCCGCCCCTTCCATCTCCGCACAGGTTCCTTGCACATTCTTTCGGATGGTTGCTTTGCCTTCCTTTGTGCAAATAAATTGATCACCACTGGCAATACGCCCAGTGATAACCCGATAGCCCTCAGCAATTTCTGCTGCTGAAGCTTGAGCCAAACGAATCAATTCCTCGTCAGCTTTAAAGTAGCTTTCCGCCATACGAGGAATCATCCCAATCGGGTCTCCTAAGGCTGATGTATCCATATCGTGCTGTACTGCATCGGTAGAAATCACGATATCTCCAATTTTCAGTTCCTCAACCAGTGCTCCCGCAACACCCAGCACCAGAATATAATCCACACCAAACAAATCAATCATGGCTTGGGTGCAAATAGCGGCATTTACCTTGCCGATTCCACTTCTCACCAAAACGATATTATTCCCATTATATCTGCCAATATAAAAAGACAGGCCAACAACATTTTTTGTCGTAACAATTTCGATTTTCTCTTTTAAACAAAGAATTTCTTCCTCCATTGCCCCAATAATTCCAATGGTCTTCATTTTTGTCATCTCCACTCTGTGTAATGTTTGTTGGACGGTTACATCTTCGCCCATTTATCTGTATTTTAATCATAGCACAATATCCTGCTGTTTTACAAGAGAACATATTTCTCCTTGTCCTCCATTGCAAAACTTTCTCATCTTTTGTATACTATTAGGAAAGTTTATAAAAAGGAAGGATTCTATGCAACCGGTAATCGGCATTACTCCAGACTATGATAGCAGCATCCGTAGATATAAAATTCATGAAGATTATATTTCCGCCATCTTATCTGCCGGTGGACTCCCAATCTTATTGTTTCCCTATGCTGAAATTCCCCCTTTTCTCGATGGAATTATTTTCAGTGGCGGAGGAGACATTGATCCGTTACTGTTCCAAGAGGAACCATTAGCACAAAGCGGAGAAATTTCCCCATTGAGGGATCAATACGAAATCGCTCTGTGCCGTGAAGCCATTGGGAAAAATATACCTATATTGGGAATTTGCCGTGGTATGCAAGTGATTAATATTGCATTAGGCGGAACAATTTACCAGGATATTTTTGTTCAAACGGGCAGTAAACTAAAGCATAGTCAGCAGGCACCCCGTGAATATGGAACCCACAGTATTCTCATTGAAAATGACTCTCTGCTTTCCGCCTTGTTGGGTAAGGAAAAGGTTACGGTAAATTCCTTCCATCATCAGGCGGTTGCCCTTTTGGGTGACGGACTCCGTGTTTCGGCAAAAAGTCAGGACGGTCTCATTGAAGCCATTGAGCATACGCAAAATCTCTTTGTCTTAGGGGTACAGTGGCATCCCGAAGCAATGGTCAATGAAGAACAAAAGAAGCTTTTTTCTGCTTTTTTAGCTGCCGCAGAAAAATTCAAAGAAACAGGAGGAAACAATGGGAAAAATGCAAGGAGTTCTTAGCTTTGAAGCTTTGATGGAAACCGCCGCCACCCTTGGTGTGAAAATTCTTGAAGTTGGAGGCACCTTACTTCTCTGTTGGATTATCATACGTATCTCCAATCGTGTGGCGGAAAAGTTCTTTCAAAAGCAAACACAAAAACAACGTTTGGCTATGTCTGAGAGAAAGGCAAATACGTTAAATACAATCACCTCCAGCGTAGTGAAATATGTTGTTTACTTTGTTGGATTGTTTACAATCTTGAAATTGTTGGGCGTTGACCCAAGATCCTTATTGGTTATTGCAAGTGCGGGTTCTGTTGCCATCGGCTTGGGCGCACAAAGTGTTGTCACGGATATGCTGGAGGGATTCTTCATTTTTTTTGAAGACCACTTTGCCGTTGGAGATGTGGTTACCATTCAAAATATCACAGGCACCGTAGAGAGTGTTACTCTACGCTACACAACAATACGGGATGCTCAGGGAAAAGTTCACATCATCCCAAATGGCTCCGTTGGTATTGTGACAAATATGACCAGCGAATTTATCAATGCCATCGTAAATGTAGGAGTGGGCTACGAAGAAAATATTGACCATGTATTATCCATTCTTGAGGATGAAATGAAGAAAACTTCGGATATGGAGAGCATTTTGGAATCACCTGTTATTCTTGGTATGGTTGGCTTGGATGAATCCGCCGTTACCATTCGAATTGTCGCAAAATGCATGGTAAAGACCAATTTTGCCGTGGAGGTAGAATTACGCAGACGTATCAAAAACCGTTTTGATCAAGAGGGAATACAAATCCCTTTCCCCCAGCGTACCGTTCATATTGTAAAAGAAAAGGAGGAGGCATAAAATATGGTATTTTCAGTTGGAGATATTGTGCAGATGAAGAAGACCCACCCATGTGGTTCCAGCCAGTGGGAAATTCTGCGTGTAGGCATTGATTTTCGTATTAAATGCTGCGGCTGTGGCCATATGGTTATGCTGCCCAGAGTAAAGTTTGAAAAGAATGTAAAAAAAATAGTCTCTGAAAGTAAAGAAGAAAAATAAGATTCTTCATTTTAAACAGACTAAAAGCCTTTCCAAAAAACACCCACAGTATCATCTATGGGAGTGATAGTTTGGAAAGGCTTTTTTACGAGGTTCCTACAACTTTCTTAAATAAGTAGTACCATTTTCTAAAACAATTGATATTCCTAATTTTTAATTGTAAAATTTTAGAAGCTATCTTAAACAATCTACAAACTAGGATCTAAAGATAATTTACTTTACTGTTGCGTAGATTTTACGCACTATTTGAAATTGAAGAGGTGGGATAAACATTGAAAAAATTTATTAAATCTATATTCATCATACTTGGGATATATTTAGCGTGTGATGCACTCATTTTGTCACTGGTAATTAGTTTTAATATCGGTGTTATAGCAACATTTATGGTGGGTGCTGCCTATTTCATCTATGGTTTTTATTACGAAAGGATTCAAAAACTTTCAAAAAAAGGCGTTGTTAAGTGGCTAAAAAATCTATTCTTAATAGGTAACACAATTATGATTTCGGCTATTTTGTTTATTGCTGTCTTTGGTCAAATAGACACTGCAACTTATAAAGAGGATGCTGTGATTGTTCTTGGTGCAGGACTGAACGGCGATAAAATAACCCTTCCCCTTTATTATAGGTTGGAAAAAAGCATAGAATATTTCAATAAAAATCCAAACGCAATGATCGTTGTATCTGGAGGACAAGGCCGCAACGAAACCATAACGGAAGCCTTAGCAATGGAAAGATATTTGCTTTCAAGAGGAATTCCCGAAAATAAGATAATAAAAGAAGACCGTTCTACAAGCACCTATGAAAACTTTGTTTTATCCCAAAAGCTATTAGATACCCATTTTAAAAACGAATACACGTCAGTTTTTATAACAAATGATTTTCATTTATTTAGAGCAAACGAGTTATCTAAAATTGTAGGAATCAATAGTAACTATCTGCACGCAAAAATACAATGGTATTTAGTTCCTGTAAACTATATTCGGGAGGTCCTAGCCCTTATAAAGCTTTTGATACTAAGACAGTAACTATACCAACATTAAAAAATAACGTAGATAGGTTCCTTTAATTGGACAGGCTAAAACTCACTGCGGAGGGAACTATGAAAAAATTAAAAGTATTTTTAGTCGGCGTTGTAATAGCAAGTATATTGGCTTATTTTATTGGTTTTCGATAGACTATCAACGGATAAGAGGGTTCAATGTATTTTCTGAAAATGTCGTACAAGCCTTTGTCTATGAACATGGTTGCCTAGCCGAAAAAGAGAACTATACCCAAATTGACCAGTCTGATTATGAATCTTTATTACAGATAGCATCCAAAATTAAATATATGAATCCAAACATTAATCCACTTTCAATAGATTACATTCTTTACGGTGGTGGTGGGTACGAATTTGAAATTGTCTCAGAAAATGCAGTAACAACCTTTGGTGTCAGTTGCAATGAATTAGAACCTAATATCCGTAGAGTTACTCTTTCTAATGAGAACATAGAAAGGTCTATATCGGCATATGTAAACGAAGATGTTTATAAGGAATATGAACAATTGGCACAGAAATATATTAAAAATTCTAAAAAAGGATCTTGATTCCTGTAATCCTATGGCAATAAAGTAATAAAAAATCGTACTTGCCCTTATTTATCAAATTTTCATTAATAACATCATTTACTATAGTATGATTTACAATAAAAGAACCTTCTGTCTTCACATATAAGACACAGACGGTTCTTTTTTAACAAAACGCTATAGTTTAGTGCCATTTCCATGGACAAAAACCCCTGCAGTGTATCGAGGGTACAAAAAAATGGCAGAGAACGCTTTTTCCAAAAATGAAAACCACATTCCCCGCCAAACATTTGTCTTATAAAATTAACAGTAAATCACTCTGCTGAAAAACCCTCTTATTTTTTATTTCTTTCTCATAGCGTTTAAAATTGCCAATACTGCCACACCAACATCCGCAAAAACTGCCATCCACATAGTTGCCATACCAACAGCACTCAATACCAAAACCAATGCTTTGACGCCTAATGCAAAGGCAATGTTTTGCCTTACGATAACCCGTGTGTTTTTGGCAATGCGAATACCCACAGACAGTTTTCCGATGTCATCATCCATCAGTACCACATCCGCCGCCTCAATGGCCGCATCAGACCCAATGCCACCCATAGCAACACCCAAATCCGCCCCAGCCAAAACAGGGGCATCATTAATGCCATCCCCTACAAAGGCAACCTTTCCGCTTGTTTCTTTACCTTTAATTTCTTCTAAAATACGAACTTTATCCTCAGGCAATAATTCCGCATAGAATTGATCAATCCCCAATTCTTTCGCCATAACTTGGGCATTTTCTTTCCTATCCCCTGTGAGCATTGTCATGTTGTGGACACCCATACTCCGTAAAGAAGACAATGCCTCCTTACAGTTATCCTTAAGGGTATCAGCTACCACAATATAACCCATATACGTACCATCTTTTGCAACATAAACCACTGAACCAATTCCCTCATAGGGCTTGAAGGAAATTTTTTCACGCTCCATTAATCTATGATTTCCTAATAAAACTTGCTCTCCATTTACGCTGTAAGAAACACCAAAGCCACCCAATTCCTTATAATCCATTGCCAAATCTGCAGAGATTTCCTTTGTCTTTTTATATTCCTGAACAATAGCTTCTGCAATGGGATGATTGCTATTGGCCTCACCCAAAACAGCCAAATGCATAAGCTCCTCTTTATTCTCCCCTTCTATTTTCACTACGGAAAATTTCCCCTTGGTTAATGTACCCGTCTTATCAAAAACAAGCTGTGATACATGGCATAAGGTATCCAAATCTCCTCCGCCTTTTACTAAAATACCATTTTTGGAGGATGCACCAATCCCAGCAAAATAGCTTAATGGCACCGAGAGCACCAAAGCACATGGGCAAGATACTACCAAGAAAATCAAAGCACGCCCAAACCACATCTGGAATTCACCAAAGCCTAATACTGGAGGCAGTACCGCTAAAGCTACAGCCAAACCTACTACAACCGGAGTATAAACCCTTGCAAAGCGCGTAATAAAACGCTCTGTTTTGGATTTTTTACCTGCGGCATTTTCAACCATTTCCAGAATCTTCATAACGGTAGAGTCTTTAAATGGTCTTGTTACTTCAACCTTCAAATTACCATCCAAATTAATGCATCCGCTTAAAACATCACTACCCGGTTCTACCCCTCTGGGCAACGCTTCTCCTGTCAAAGCCGCTGTATCTAAATTGGCATGGCCTTCCTTTACCCTGCCATCCAGAGGAATTCTTTCCCCTGCCTTCACCAAGATGATATCTCCAATTTTAACCTCTTCGGGATGCACCCGTTTGATACCACTTTCGGTGATCACTTCCGCCGAATCTGGGCGAATATCCAATAGAGCGGTGATAGATTTTCTGGATCTGCGTACTGCATAATCCTGAAAAGCCTCACCAATCTGATAAAACATCATAACGAATACCGCTTCTGGCATTTCCCCAATGGCAATGGCACCTACGGTAGAGATAGACATTAAAAAGTTTTCATCAAAAATTTGACCTCTTGCAATGTTTTTAATTGCCCTTAGCAAAACATCATAACCAAAAATACCGTAAGAAACCAAAAATAATGGCACCGCCCAAGTGGTCTCTCGCATAAAAACTGCCGCTAAAAACAAAATACCGCCCAGACCAAAACGAATCAGAATTTTTTTTCCTTCTCCTTCTTCCCCTTGCCCATGGTCGTGTCCATGATCATCCTCATGCTCATGACTATCTTCATGTTCATGGCAGCCTTCATTGCAATGGGAACAGGAACAACCGGCAGTCTCTATGGCTCTACTGCTCTCCATGGCTACCACTACATCCGGCTCAAATTTATGTACAATTTTCTCAATTTTGTGCAAAACACCCAGCTCTTCAGTCCCCTCTGATAGAGAAACCTCCATAGTTTGCTTTACTAGGTTAATTTCAGCTTGACGGGTCTCACTCAATGCGTTCACCGCTGTTTCAATCTTTCCCGCACAATTGGCACAGGTTAAACCTTTTAAATATACTTTCACACCAAAACACCTCCACAAATGTTCATATGATTATTTGTTCATATATTGTTTTTTAAGATAGGCTGTCAAAATAATTATTTAACAGCCTTATTCCTTTACTCAGTATACCCACGTTTATGCTGAATATGAGTCATACCTTGCTCTAATATTGTTTGTACGTGTTCGTCATCCAAAGAATAGAAAACTGTCTTTCCTTCCTTACGGTATTTCACCAATAGATTTTGACGCAATACCCGCAATTGATGGCTCACAGCCGATTGGGACATTTCTAAACAATCAGCCAGCTCTCCAACATTCTTTTCACCTGCTAAAAGGCTTTGCAATAATCTGATTCTTGTAACATCCCCAAAGACCTTAAAAAACTCTGCAACATCCCGTAAATAATCTTGCTCTATCTCATCAAGTACATGAATATCGCTAGGCTTGATGGAATCATGCTTCATAGAATCACCTCATTCCTCTGAACACTTGAACATCCATTCATATATTATCATGAAGAACGTTTTCTGTCAACGCAAATTTAATTTTTTTGAAATTCAATTAACTGAATAAATCCTCTTACCGCATGAGGTAGGGTTACATTTTTTAAATGAACCATGCCAATATTGCGCTTTGGCAATGGTGGCGTAATGGGAATTTCGTAAAGACGTTTCTCCTTTAATGCTTCCTCTGTAAACTCCTTAATAACATAGGTCAAACCCAAATTAATTTGGGCAAAGCTTATCAATAAGTCACTGCTGCCCAGTTCCAAAATAGGGTTTAATATAACACCATTATCTTCAGCATAGCGGTCAATATATTTTCTGGAATTACTCAAATCCTCCAATAGAAGTAATGGGTAGCCGGGCAAATCCTTTAGATCTAACCCAACCTCAGACAGGCGCTTATACCGTTCTCCACCAACCAAAATATCATGTATTTCAATGCAAGGTCTTATCTCCAAATCCCCATCATCATTAATTGGCAAATTAATAAAACAAACATCCACGCTTCCGTTTTTCAATAAACGTAAGGACTCATAGGTTGTTTTATTGGTCACTTTAATATTAATGTCAGGATAAAGCTTATGATATTTTTCTAAATAAGGCAGGAGAAAATTTGCAATGACTGTATCACTGGCACCAATTTTCAACTCACCCATTTCCATATTTACCATTTGAAAATATTTTTCTTCTGCGGCGTGAATCAATCCCAAAGCCTGCTCCAAATAAGTATACAGAAGCTTCCCTTCTGCAGTGGGGTATACCCCTTTTGCCGTGCGAATCAAAAGAGGGCTTCCCATGCGATCCTCCAATTGCCGAATTGCCATGCTCACCGCTGGCTGAGAAATGTATAACTCTCTGGCCGCAGCAGACATGTTCCCAGAGCGCACCACAGCACAAAAAATTCGGTACAAATCCAACGAAACATCAACCTTCATGCAAAACTCCCCTTTCATCGTTTATCATACTCGAAAAAAACAGGCTGTGCAATATAAAATAAAAGCACCCTTATATAGATAAAGGTGCGATGACATTCTGATTAATCTTAGATTCTATAAAGGTAACGTCCCTCATGCAAACCTTGCCTGCTATATTAGCTTTCTATGGTATTGACTATATAAAAAATTCCGGCTCGGCTCTTCTTTCGTAAAGCTCCTCCAGCTCTTCCTTGTGATAAATAAATCCCCCATCATCAAAATACTTTGCTCCCGTGGGACATTTTTTAACACAAGCACAGCACTTCATACAAATTCCCGGAATCAAAGAATAATCTTCCTTTGAAATAGCCCCCATAGGACAGACCTCTGCACAAATTCCGCAGTTACAGCAACTTTCATCGGTAACAGGTTTCACCTTACGAATATCGATTGCACCCTCATGCCTATCTCGTGGGGTGAAATAAGGGCGAATGGGTTCTTCCCCTTTTACATATGCAGGCTGGCTATATACCCAACCTTGATTTATTTTTACGCCGATTTTTTCACCAAACTGTGTCAACAAAGTAAGGTCTTTATCATCAGGCCTGCCTGCACCAAGCTTGCGAGAAAAAGAGTGTTCACTGATAAATGCTCCCCCTGCAACGGTTTGAAAACCTCTATCCTCCATGATATTGCGTAGTTCTATTAACGCATCATCATAATCTCTATTTCCAAAGGAAACAACAGGAACACCAATGGCACCTGTACCCTTTATTTTTTCCTTCAAATAAGGCAACAAAAGATTAGGCACCCGTCCTGCAATAACAGGGGTTCCTAAAACCACTAAGTCGCCTTCTCCAAATACGACCTCATTTTCTCTGCCCTGTGGTAATGTAAAATCATAAGTATCATATGCGGCGCAGAGTGCTTTTGCCACCGCTTGTGCCACAGTTGTTGCTACCTTTTCCGTCCCCCCTGTAGGACTAAAAAACACTGCCCAAACCTTCTTGATTTCCATCTTCTGCGGATGCTTTCATTTGATGCACCCTTCCTCCCTTCCTAAACCTCTTCTTTTATGATACTCTATCCTAACTTGTTTTTCAACAAAGAAAAAGAAGAGCTTCTCAATCATTTCTGATTGAAAAACTCCTCCAAACTACTGCTTTGCAACCTTTGTATCGTGGAACTTTTCAAGGCTGTTATAAACCTTATCCACATATTCAACCTTTTGTGCAGCAATCATTTCAGCAAATCTGGCGTCACTATATTCCGCCTGCTTCTGATTCACAAAAGCAGTTTCCGCCATTTTCTTTACCTCACTGTCCTCAGGAACAGTAATCTTATTCACACGCACAACAAAGTAATTATTATCCATCTTAATCGGTTCACTAATCTGACCTACCTCCGGAACAGCATCCATGGCAAAAGAAGATAAAAACTGTGCTTTATACACGGACATTTTGCCACCTTCTGCCTCTTGCTTCGCATTTTCATCTACATCATATTCTTTAAATAAGCTGTTGAAGTCCTCACCAGCTTTCGCCTTCTTTACAACCTCATTTGCCTTATCCAAATCGTTTAAAACAATGGTGTCAATGTCCAGTGTGGTATAGTCATCCTTCATTTGCGCCTTGTTCTGTTCATAATATTGTGCCTTTTCCCCATCATCAACCTCGCATTCAGCTGCTAAGGCTTGATATACCATGGAATATAAGTAGGAGCCTTCCATAAATGGAGTCAATGTTTTAGCATCAATTCCCATTTTCTGAATATCCTCTGCCGGCACATTTGTGACAAACTGTTCAGATGCCTTAGCCGCCGCTTCTTTTTGCTCCTTCGTTAAGGCAATATTATTTTCCTCTGCATACTTTATTGCGGCAATAACACTCTGTAAGGTGTTCAGTGTGCGTTCTGCCACCAATTCATCTGCCGTCTGTCCATCAAAATCCATAGTCCAAATATCGTCACCACCTACGGCAGTAAAGCTCTTTGTGGTTGTATATAAATATACCATATATTCTGATTTCATGATTTCTCTGCCATCAACCTTCATGACAACCTCATCATTAAATTTGCTGGTTTTTCCAGCATCTGCACTACAGGCAGAAAGAGCCATCACGCCGGCAGCCAACAGGCAAAGAAGTCCTTTTTTCTTCATGCTTTATCCCTCTTTCTTCTCTTTTTTATATTTTCAGGAAGTACTTTTCTTTTGTTATTTTAAAATATCTACTCAAAAAGTAAACTCCGTTTCATAATCTTTCCTTGAATATGCTATCCTTTGTCAGAGCGAAATTATGCACTCTCCAAAAAGAAACAGATAAAAAATTCAAATCATAATCATTCAGAAAACACCTAATATTTCTATTATACACACTCCATTATCAAATGACTATCCCTTAATTGCATTTAATAGAAATTTAATTTCCTCTAATACTTTATTTTTTTTATCCTTAGGCAGTTTTAAAGTTAAATAAGGATTTGCCCCGGCTGTAAATAAATATTTCCCCCGTCCCTCCGAAATGATTTTTGTAAGCTTCATGGGGTCGGTACTTCCATCTGTGCGGAACTCAAAAAGAATGCTGTCCCGTTTTTGTACAATAGAAGAAATTCCAAGCTCCCTTGCTTCTCCTTTCAACAACACAATCTCCAAAAGAGTCTGTACACTTTTGGGTAAATCCCCATAGCGATCTTCCATCTCCTCTTGAATGTCAAAATACTCTTCTCGTGTTCTGATAATAGCAATTTTCTTATATAACTCCATACGCTGCTCTTGATTTTTGATATAAAAATCAGGAATGTATGCGCTGATATTTAAATCCACCGTGGTCTCAATTTCCTTCGCCTTTGGTTCCTCACCCTTTAGCTGTTGTACTTCTTCCTCCAGCAATCGGCAATACATATCATACCCCACGGATTCCATGTGCCCATGCTGTTCCGCCCCCAAAAGGTTTCCGGCACCACGAATTTCCAAATCTCGCATTGCAATTTTAAAGCCAGAGCCAAACTCCGTAAACTCACGTATGGTTTGCAAACGCTTTTCAGCCACCTCTCGCAGCATTTTATCACGGCGATACAGCAAGTATGCATAGGCAATGCGGTTACTGCGCCCCACACGCCCCCTCAGCTGATAGAGCTGAGACAGACCCATGCGGTCGGCGTCCTGAATGATAATGGTATTGGCATTGGAAATATCCATACCTGTTTCAATGATGGTTGTACATACCAATACATCCGTCTCTCCGCTGATAAAATCCTCCATAATGCCTTCCAGCTCCCGTTCAGACATTTGCCCATGGGCAAAGGCAATATTGGCCTCAGGTATCATTTTCTGCAGTCGGAAGGCTTCCTCGCTGATAGAGTCCACCCGATTATATAAATAATATACCTGGCCGCCCCTTGCTACCTCTCGATGAATTGCCTCTCGCACAAACTCAGGATTACTTTCCATAACATAGGTCTGTACAGGTCTTCTCTCCTGAGGGGGCTCCTCCAAAAGGCTCATATCTCGTATTCCCGAAAGACTCATATGCAGGGTTCTGGGAATGGGTGTCGCAGAAAGGGTGAGCACATCCACATTTTCCCTTAAACGCTTCAGTTTTTCCTTGTGTGAAACACCAAAGCGCTGTTCCTCATCCACAATAATCAATCCCAAGTCCTTAAATCCCACATCTTTTGATAATATCCGATGGGTTCCAATTACAATGTCAGCATACCCTCGCTCCAAGTTTTTCAAGCTTTCCTTCTGCTGTTTTGGCGTTCTGAAACGAGAAAGCAATTCAATAGTGACAGGATAACCGGACATACGCTGTATAAAGGTGTTATAGTGCTGTTGCGCCAAAATCGTCGTGGGCACCAGAAAGGCCACCTGTTTTCCATCCTGTACAGCTTTGAAGGCGGCACGAATGGCAACCTCCGTTTTTCCATACCCTACATCACCACAGATTAGGCGATCCATAACCTTGCCGCTCTCCATATCGTGCTTCACATCTTCAATGGCATTTAGCTGATCTTCTGTTTCTGCATAAGGAAAGGCTTCCTCAAACTCCCTTTGCCACACGGTATCAGGTCCGTAATGGTACCCCTTTGCCGCCGCTCGTTTTGCATAAAGGGCAACCAAATCCTCCGCCAGTATTTTAATCGCCGCTCGGGTTTTTGCCTTCGCCTTAATCCAATCCTGTCCACCCAGCTTATTCAGCTTGGGAGCTGCACCGCCACTACCAATATATTTTTGTACCATGTCCATCTGATTCACGGGTACAAACAAATTTCCACCATCGCGGTAGGAAATTTTCATATAATCCTTTTGAACACCCTCCACAGAGATTTTTTCCAAGCCACAAAAAATACCGATTCCGTGATTATCATGTACCACAAAATCTCCTAGCTTTAAATCTGTAAAGCTTTCTATTGCGGCACCATTTTTTCGTTTATTCTTTTTCTGCTTCTTTTCTCCCCCGCCAAACAGCTCACTATCTGAAAACACCATAAGATTGATAAATTCATAGCAAAATCCCTTAGATAGACTGCCCTTGGCAACCCAAACAGCACCCTTGGGGATTGGCGCTTCTAGGCTATCCATATAAACCGCAGGAATCCCCATCTCCGATAGCTCTTTTGCCATACGCTGGGCTCTTGAGCCGGTTCCCGCCAAAACAATACTGCGGTACTCATTTTTTCTCAAGTATTCTAATTCCTCGCAAAATAAATCAACTCTTTTGCTGAAGGATGGTGTGGAGCGCACAGCAAAATTCACCTTAGACTTTGGTTCAAAATCTGCTGTTCTCTGGTTGAGCCCAGCAAGTAAAATGCGCCCAAATTTCTCCCCTTGCCGCAAAATATCCACATAGTCGAACAAAAGTTTTGCCTGCCCCGGAAGCAAATACCCTTGGGCAATTCGGCCTTTCATGCTCTCACCATATTCCTCCATAATGGCATTCATATGCTCTCGAATGCGTTCAGGTTCATCAAAGCAAAGGAGGGTATCCTCCGGTATATAGTCCAAAAGGCTAACGGTATCCTCATAAAAATAAGGAATATAGGAACCAATGTTGGAAAGGTTCTTTTCCAGGCGCAAACGCTCCCCATCCTCGCCAATATTTTCTTTTAATCGTTCCGCCTCTTCCGCCAGGCCTTTTTTCATCATGCTTTGCATGGATTTTGCAAATTCCTTGCCCATTTTATTTGCAGCCTGCTCTGCCATGTCCTCATCATAAACCAACTCTCTCATAGGAAAAATACGGGTTTCTTCCAACTTGTCTATGGAACGTTGGCTGGAGGCATCCATCAAGCGAATAGAATCAATTTCATCATCCCAAAACTCTATTCGCACGGCATCATCAGAGGTTAAGGAAAAAATATCCAAAATACCCCCACGCAAAGCAAACTGCCCTGCACTCTCCACAAGCTCAGCCCGTTCATAACCCAAACAAATCAGTTGCTTTGTCAGTTTATTGATATCAACAATATCTCCTATTTTCAAAGTAAGTATAAACCGGGAGAATACCTCTTTTTTGGGGTATCTATCTAGTAACGCCTCCATGGAAGCAACAATAATAGGTCTCTCTCCTGATAACAGTCTCTCCATCGCTCCAAATCTTTGGCGGTTCATCTCCATGCTATGCACATCCGCACTGTAAAAAAGGATATCCTTCGCTGGATAGTAGATTGGGTTTTTATAAAAAAATGACATGTCAGAAAGAATCTCTCTTGCTCGTAACTCACTATAAGTCAAAATCAGCAAAGGCTTTTGACTATGCTCCATAATGGAATATAAAAAATGGGATTTTTCCACATCAATAACCCCTGTTGCAAACACAGGGGTGTTATTTTTCTGTATGGCTTCCAATACTTTTTGATAACCTTCCAGCTCCAATAAAGGCTCCGTTAGTGTTTTCATTCCTCCACCTCACCCTGAGGCTCTTTTTCCTTTTTCACCTCAGCTGTCTTTTTCGGGTTCTCCTTTTGGGGCGGCTTCGGCTTTTGGTTCATTTGATTCATGGCATCCATAATGCCTCGAGTCAAAATCAGCTCCACAGCCCTCACCCCTTTATCGGCTCCCTGGGCTATCATGGGCAAATCATCTTTATCAAACCTAGCCAAAACATAATCCGCCAAATCCCACCCGTTGGGTTTCTCACCAATGCCTACCTTGATACGCCAAAACTCATCTGTCCCCATTTGTGCAATGATATTACGGATACCATTATGCCCACCGTGGCTGCCCTTCTCACGAATGCGTAAATTGCCAACGGGTAAGCTGGTATCATCATAGATTACTACAAAATGATCCTGTGGTATTTTATAAAAATTAACAATTTCACGTACACTTTCTCCGCTAAGATTCATAAAGGTCTGTGGCTTTACCAGAAGCACCCGTCTTCCTTCAATGATTCCATCGCCGATCAATGCCTTGTGTTTAAATTTATCAATCTCTATATTATATTTCTTTCCCAGCCGGTCTACCACATCAAACCCAATATTGTGCTTGGTGCCCTCATATTTGGGCCCGGGATTGCCTAAACCCACAATGACAAAAAACTCTTGTCCTATATCGTTTTTCTTAAATTTATCAAAAAGTCCCATTGTTATCCTCCTGCCATTACACAGATAAAAGCCCTAATTTTTTAGAATTAGAGCTTGTGAATCAGATGTATGTTGTTATCACCAAAATCCGTAAAAAACAGATGTATGTTTGAAATAGCTGTTCATTTACAATCTCTTTTCAAGAATATTTTACAATTATACCATAGCCATATTCTTAATAACAATGGTTTTGCTGAAAAAAATGAAGCAGTTCCTCTTCGTTTCTTTATTGGTTTATCTTAGACGGATTCTAAAATTTCTATACAAAAAGGCGGATACTTTCGTATCCGCCTCATCATTTAAAATCAAAAGATTATTTTACTTCGTTAACCAGTTCTGCGCCAGCCAAGAAAGCCTTAGCATTACCGCATGTTACTTCTGCCATGGAAGTCAAAGCTTCTTCTGTTAAGAATGCCAAGTGACCGGAAACAACAACTTTATCACTAGCAAGCAATCTTGCCAAAGTTTCATCCTTGTCAGCCTTGTCGCTTCTGTCTTCGAAGAAGTATTCATGTTCAACTTCACAAACGTCCATACCAACGCCACGGAATTTGCCAGCTTCAATTGCATCAGCCAATGCAACGGAATCAACCAAACCACCACGAGCAACGTTAACCAAGATTACGCCGTCTTTCATTTTAGCGATTGCTTCTGCATTAATCATATGACGTGTAGCAGGCATCAAAGGGCAGTGAAGAGAAATTACGTCGGAACGAGCATACAGCTCATCCAATGTAACATATTCCAAACCAAGGTTAGGGTTAGGGAATGCATCATAAGCAATGATGTTCATGCCGAAGCCCTTTAAAATATTAATCATGCACTGGCCAATTTTGCCGGTACCAACAACACCTGCTGTTCTACCAACCAAAGCAACGCCGTCCAAACCATTGATGTCAAAGTTGAACTTTGTGGATCTTTCATAAGCCAAATGTGTTTTTCTGTTTACAGCCATCAACAAAGCAGCGCCTTGTTCCGCAACTGATTCAGGGGAGTACGCAGGTACTCTAAGCACAGGCAAACCGCATTCTTTTGCAGCAGCCAAATCGACACTATCAAAACCTGCACAACGTAATAACAGAACCTTAACGCCCAAGTCTTTTAATTTATGTACAGCTTCAGCGGGAACTTCATCATTAACGAAAGAACATGTAGCATCATGACCTGCTGCTAAATGTGCTGTTGCAGGTGTCAATCTTTCATTAAAGAAAGTAACTTCATAACCATATTTTTCAGCCACAGGACCGAAAGAGTCTTTCCAATAAGACTTGGTGTCAAAAAAAGCAATTTTCATATTAAAACTCCTCCTAAAATTATATAAATATTGGTAAAATTAGTTGGGAAACAAAGTCGTTTCTCTAAAAAAATAGAGAACTTACCCTATTTGTCTTACTTTTAACAATATAATCTATTTATTCAGGTTTGTCAACCAACATTTCACAAAATTGTCAGTTTGACCAATCCATGCCTGACTTCCTCTAATAAAGTAATGAGAAACCGTCCTTTTTTGCCACTTATTTTGGAGACATAATCCGATTCCTGTAGGTTTATAGTAAATATAGATAAAAAAACTACCAAATGCATGCAATTGCAAAGACTGTAATACAAAATTTTCAGTTTGAAAATGTAACCTATCGGCTCATTTCATATGTTGACCTCTCCCTATAATTAGGTAACTATTAGAAGCCCCTAGGAGTATATAAAAAACATCTGATATGCAATATGCCTACTAATAATAATTTGTTTCAACAAGTGTCTTATAACACCAATAACAATCCTTTTTCCGCCTAACAAAAAGTTCCTCAGCGAAATACAAACAACGAAAAAAGCTCCTGCTTCCATAGTGATAGGAGCAGGAGCTTTTAATTAGACAGATTAATTTAAATCTTAGTCAAATAATTGAGAAATAGAGCTGCCTTCGTGAATACATCTTAATGCATTCGCAAAAATATCAGCAACAGATACAACCGAAATTTTGTCCGTTTTCTTTTCCTCAGGCAAAGCAATAGTATCAAGAACCAAAAGCTCATTAATTGCTGAATCTTGAATACGCTTGATTGCAGGGCCGCTTAATACTGCATGGGTACAGCAAGCGTCAACCTCAATTGCGCCTCTCTCTTTCAACGCATTTGCAGCATTTGCAATGGTTCCTGCGGTATCGATCATATCATCAATCAAAATTACTTTTTTGCCCTTCACATCGCCAATGATATTCATAATTTCACTGACATTTGCCTTTGGTCTGCGCTTATCAATAATTGCAATTGGAATATTTAATGTTTCGGCAAATTTTCTTGTTCTGGTCACGCTGCCAAGGTCAGGGGAAACGGCAACAAAATTTTGTAAGTCATCACCGTATTTGTTGATATAATAATTTGTAAGCAATGGACTTCCTACTAAGTTATCTACAGGGATATCAAAGAAGCCTTGGATCTGTGCACAATGCAAATCCATTGTCAAAACACGGTTTGCACCCGCTGAAGTCAAAATATTCGCTACCAATTTTGCACTGATAGGATCTCTTGCTCTTGCTTTACGATCCTGTCTTGCATAGCCATAATATGGCATTACTGCCGTAATTCTTGCGGCAGAAGCGCGCTTCATCGCATCAATCATAATCAGCAATTCCATCAAATTGTCATTTACAGGAGCTGAGGTAGACTGAATAATATAAACATCCGCACCACGAATCGTCTCGTTGATTTTCACGGAAATTTCACCGTCACTAAATTGCTCAACTTCCGCATTTCCCAGTGTCATACCCATTTTTTCTGCGATTTCCTCTGCAAGCACGCGGTTGGAATTGCACGCAAAAATCTTGATGTTGCCACCATTAGAATTAATCATTTCAATATCCCCCTAATAATCTTTTGCATTTTATGGTTTGTGGCTGAACAAAGCCCATCGCTTATATGTTACACCCTTCTTGTGTCAATTTCAACTGTATTTCACCGTATTTCATCATTTTTACGATTCTTTTTTCATTTTCTTCTTTTTCCAGCCCTCAATCACCTGTTGTCTTGCCCTTGCTACAGCAAGCACATCCTCGGGAACATCCTTGGTAATGGTGGAGCCTGCGGCAATATATGCCCCAGCCTTTACCGTAACCGGTGCAACCAAGTTCACGTTACAGCCAACAAAAACATTATCCTCTACAACGGTGCGATGTTTCTTCTCTCCATCATAATTCACCATAATACTGCCGCAACCAAAGTTTACCTTTTTCCCTGCATCAGTATCACCGATATAAGCCAAATGAGGAATTTTTGTACCATCCCCCACCGTTGAATTTTTCACTTCAACAAAATCACCAACTTTTACGTTCTGACCAATTTTACAGTTGGGGCGGATATATGCAAAAGGACCTACGGTAGTATTATCCCCGATTTCCGATTCTATGCCTGTTGAAGTTTGGAATGCAACGCCGTTTCCAAGTAACATATCCGTCAAACGTGAGTTGGGACCGATTTTGCAGTCCTCACCAATTTCCGTCTTCCCTTCTAACACACAGCCTGGCAGAATCACTGTATCCATTCCGATTTTCACCTGAGCGTCAATATAGGTACTTTGGGGATCCACAAGGGTCACACCATTTTCCATATGAAAACGGTTAATTCTCTCTTGCATAATTTTAGTCGCCTCTGCCAATTGTACTCTGGAATTCACACCGAAAAATTCCTTATCGTCCTCAGCAGTAACTGCACCAACCTTCCCGCCGGCTTTTAAAATCAACTCCAAACAATCTGGCAAATAGTATTCCCCTTGCACATTATGATTATCCAGTCTTCCCAAGGAAGCAATCAAATCAGCACCTTTAAAAATGTAAATCCCCGTGTTTATCTCATTGATACAACGCTCTTCTTGGGATGCATCCTTATGCTCAACAATTTTCAAAAAATCTCCCTGGGCATCACGTATAATGCGACCATATCCTTCAGGGTTCTCAATCACAGCAGAAACCACCGTTGCACCGAAATTCTGCTGGCGGTGCTTTTCCACCAACTTCTCCAAGGTTTTACCTTGAATCAATGGTGTATCCCCATAAAGAATCAGGATATCCTGATCCGCTTCAAGAAAGCTTCCCGCCATCTTCACTGCATGACCCGTTCCTTTTTGCTTCGCCTGCAAGGCAAATACCACACCATCCTTTTGAATGCCGGCTTTTACCTCGTCTGCCTTATGTCCCACAACAACACAAACCTTCTCGGCACCGCAACCCATTGCCGTATCTATTACATAATCAATCATTGGTTTATTCAAAATTTCATGCAGCACCTTTGGTTTTTTTGACCTCATGCGAGTGCCTTCTCCTGCCGCCAAAATAACAGCCTTCAAATTTTTCATAGGATTCTCCTTTCTCACGGCTTCTGTCCGTAAGCCGCATACAACCTTGGATATTTTCTCATTTCCTAAATGAAATATCAATATACGGTTTTACTAAAAAACTGTTTTTTTTCATAAAAAAGTCAGTCAAACCTCATCGAAACCTTTTATATAATATCAAATCGTGACATTTCTTGAAAAAATCCCCTGCAAAACCAATGTTATAGAAAGCCCAAACAGGCGAAGCAACGCTTCGCCTGTTTTCTTCAAATTATAATCTTGTCCCTTTTTTTAGGATAGCTAAATCCTGGGTTGATTTTCCTATCACCTGTTGTCCATCAGAAAGTATAACCTCTTTATCCAGAATTGCATTTTCCACAACACAATTTTTACCAATTCTGCACCCCTCCATAATAATGGAGTTTTTTACCACTGACCCTTCACCGGTATAAACCTTGCGGAAGATAACAGAGTGCTCTACTCTACCGTTAAATATTGTGCCACTGCCCACAATAGCATCCCGTACATCCGCATCCTTATTGTATTTCGCCGGAGGCTCATCTTTGGCCTTTGTTTCGATATATGGATACTCATTCATAAATGCATCTCTAATTTCTTTTTTCAAAAAATCCATATTTACCTTATAGTATGCACCTATTCCTGTACTTATAGTGTTCCAATAGCCATTAAATTCGTACCCAAAAATTTTCAATTCTTCACGCTTCGCAAGCAAAATGTCCTTTACAAGATCATACTTACCCTGAGGCACAAATTCATTTAACAAGTCAACCAAAAGTATCCTTGAAATTACATAGGTACCCAGCGATGCCTTCTTGGTTTTGGGATATTCAGGTTTTTCTTCAAAAGAAACCAATCGTCCCTCTTCATTCGTCTCTAATATACCAAAATTATTTAAATCCTTGCGCTCCATCTCCTGATACGCTATGGTAATATCTGCGCCCTTTTCCTTATGACTTTGCACCAACTTATGGTAATCCATTTTATAAATGGAATCTCCGCTGGTAATGACTACATATTCTTCATTGCTTCTCATAAGATAAGTCATATTCTGGTAGATAGAATCCGCCGTGCCTCGAAACCAGTTGGAATCGGTACTGCTGATATAGGGTGTAAAAACGAACAACCCACCCTGTTTTCTACCAAAATCCCACCATTTTGACGAGGTTAAATGATCCTTGAGGGAACGGGAATTGTATTGAGTTAAAACAGCAACCTTACCAATTCCACTGTTTGACATATTGCTTAGTGTAAAATCTATGGCACGGTAGCTGCTGCCGATGGGCAAAGCCGCCGCCGCTCTATGGTCGGTTAGGACACCAAGCCGTCCCTCATTGTTACCGCCTGCTAATATGATACCAATGGCCTTCATACTCATTTCCCCTCCCGCACTACCGATTTGCCGCTATCCAATCTGCCTTCTGCATAATCTTCTTCCTGTGTATTGCCATAAATTACGCAGTTTTTACCCACCGTGATACCATCCGGTACTCGGGTGTGGCAGCCAATTACGGTGATGCCGGTATTATAAATATTGGGCTTTGTTTCGTTGGGCACATTCTCGCCCATGCCCATATGTACACCATTGCCAACCACACAATCTTCATCCACAATACAGCGTTCCAACACCGAATTTTCACCAATCACAGTATTTCCCATGATTATAGAGTCCCGCACAACAGCGCCCTTGCCCACAACAACCTGAGAGCCTAAAATGGAATGATAAACCTCTCCATAAATTTCACTGCCATCTGTCACCAAGGATTCTTTCACCACAGCTTCAGGGGAGGTATAGGTAGGAGGCTGATGATCAGAGTTAGTATAAATCTTCCAGAAATCTTCATATAAATTAAATGCTGGCAAAGCCTTAATCAATTCCATATTGGACTCCCAATAAGACTCAATGGTTCCCACATCCTTCCAATAGCCTTGGAAACGATATGCATACATGGTCTGACCTTCATCCAACATCTTTGGTATAATATGCATTCCAAAGTCACTGTCGGGGTGGATTTCTCTATCCTCAACCAGAGCCTCTCTTAATCTGCTCCAAGTAAAAATATAAATGCCCATGGAGGCCAAATTGCTTTTTGGATTGTCAGGTTTTTCCTCAAATTCATAAATCCTGTCATCATCCTTTGTGTTCATAATGCCAAATCGACCGGCTTCTTCAAATGGCACCTCTAAAACGGCAATGGTAGCCGCCGCCCCCTTCTCTTTGTGATAAGACAGCATTCTCGAGTAATCCATTTTATAGATATGATCTCCGGAAAGAATGAGAATATATTCGGGATTATTGCTATCAATATAATCAATATTCTGATAAATTGCATTGGCCGTTCCCATAAACCATTCTCCTGCGTCGCCACCCTTCACATGGGGTGCCAAAATAGTAACGCCACCGTTTTTCTTATCCAAGTCCCATGGAATGCCAATCCCAATATGCTGATTTAGCCTGAGAGGCTGATACTGCGTTAACACGCCCACCGTGTCTACTCCTGAGTTGATGCAATTACTAAGAGGAAAATCAATAATTCTAAATTTCCCACCATAAGCAACCGCTGGTTTTGCCACCTTTCGTGTCAAAACACCCAGACGGCTTCCCTGTCCGCCTGCCAAAAGCATAGCTATCATTTCTTTTTTACGCATTTGTATCTACCCCCTGCCTTTATTTGTCCAAAGTAATCCTTCCAAAAACAAATATATATTAGACAATTCCATATTATATGCCAAAATAAAACCCCATAGCCCAATATTTTTTATTGACTCCTTTTTTTGCTCCATGGCTGTATTTACAGATGATGCGCTTCCAAAAAAAACCATCTCAAAGATTGAAGCCAAAAACCGCCTCCTTGGACAAAATAATGATAAATTACCTTATAAAAATACAAAGCATTTACACCCTCAGATGGCATAACTTTTCATAATTATACCATAACTACCCCGTAAAAAAAATAGGTATTTCCCTCTCCCTTTCTACAGTTTTTTACCTTTCCCACGGTTTTTATAAATCGTAAAATTTTTGGTTTATTTCTGTTAATTTGGTATAAAATTAAATATAGAAATCTATGTAAATGATTGCCTTTCCCATTTTAGTATACTATAATGGATAGCAAAATCATGTTAACGTAAATGATTCATACAACGATAGAGGCGGTAATATATGACAACTCAATTTAAAAATTCAGACCATATCTATTTTATCGGGATCGGGGGCATCAGTATGTCCGGCTTGGCGGAAATTTTAGCAAGCCGTGGACATAAGATATCCGGCACTGATATAAGAGAAACACCGGTAACAAAGCATTTACAATCCTTAGGTATCAATATCAATTTGGGTCATCGGGCAGAAAACATTACAGATGACGTGACCCATGTGGTTTTTACAGCGGCAATTCATGATGATAATCCGGAACTTGCAGCGGCAAAAGCCAAAAATCTAATTATCATGGACAGGGCGCATCTCTTGGGACAAATCATGGAGGATTATAATAGCTCCATTGCTGTTTCAGGTACCCACGGCAAAACCACCACAACTTCTATGGTTGCGGAAATTCTTTTGGCGGCGGAGAAGGATCCTACCATTACCGTTGGGGGTATTCTTCCCACAATCGGAAGCAATTTAAAAATCGGAAATTCTCCTTATTTTGTGGCGGAAGCCTGCGAATATTTTAATAGCTTCCTCCAATTAACCCCTTTGGCGGGGGTAATTCTGAATATCGAAAGCGATCACCTGGACTTTTTTGGGAACCTTGAGAACATTTATCGTTCGTTCCACTCCTTTGGAAAACGTATTCCCCAAAACGGTGTGCTGATTATTAATAAAGAAATTGCCCATCTGAATGAAATTACAGAAGGCCTTTCTTGCACCGTAGAAACCTTTTCTTTAACCGAAGATGCAAACTGGAACGCACGAAACATCATTCATCATGATGATGGCAAAAACACTTTTGACGTATATTATAATAACGATAAAAAAGCAACCATTCATTTAAATGTCCCTGGGGATCATAATATTTCCAATGCTTTGGCGGCAATTGCTACTGCCAGCTTTTTTGGGATTCCTGCTGAGGCATGGGTAAAGGGCCTTTCCCATTTTTCAGGGACAGACCGCCGTTTCCAGCGTAAAGGTGAGAAAAATGGTGTTCTTGTAATTGATGATTATGCCCACCATCCCACAGAAATCCGAGCTACCTTAGCGGCGGCAAAGAAGGTAAAGCACAATACCACATGGTGTGTTTTCCAGCCCCATACCTATTCTCGCACCAAGTTTTTATTTGAAGAATTTGGGGACGCTTTCTTCGATGCAGATGAAATTATCATCGCTGATATTTATGCGGCAAGAGAAACGGATGATGGTACCATCAGTGCAGCGCAATTGGCAGAACGCATTGCTACAACAGGAAAATCTGCCCGCTATGTAGGTAATTTTGACGAAATATTAGCCTACTTGCAAAGCCACTGTCAAGCCGGGGATTTATTTCTCACAGTGGGAGCAGGAGACGTTTACAAAATTGGCGAAGCCTTTCTTGCAGACTGATAAATTGTCAAAAGAATTTCCTGTTCAAATAATAATATAACTAAAAAAATAAGCAGACAGTTTCTCACACAAAGTGAGTACTGTCTGCTTTATCTTTTATTTATGATAAGGCTCTTTTCGGTTTATTTTCTCAGCCCGATAAATTTGTTCCAAAAGAATCACACGCATCATTTGATGGGGAAAGGTCATTGGGGAAAAACTTAGCCAGAAATCTGCCCGTTTCATCACCTCTTGGGATAATCCCAAAGATCCGCCAATAATAAAAACCATATGGCTCACACCACGAACAGCTCTCTCCGCCATAAAGTCTGCCAAGCCCTCTGAAGATAGACTTTTCCCTTCTATCGCCAAAGCCACAGCAAACCCATCCTCTTTTACAGCCTTTAATATACGTAAGCCTTCCTTTTGACGAACCTCATCTTCTTGGGCAGGGCTCATGGTTTCCGGCGCTTTCTCGTCTGGAAGCTCCACAATTTCCAGCTTCATATAACGCCCCAAACGCTTGCTGTATTCCTCAATGGCGCCACGCCAATAGGCTTCCTTTAATTTTCCCACACAAACAATTGTGACCTTCATTCCTTCACCTATAACTCCACCTTAAATCCTGTAGTATGACGATAAGCCATATCCATATTAAAGTGCTTTCCTATCTGAATTCTATTTTTTTGAAGAATTTTTTCCACAGTATCAAATGCCAAATGGGGCTCATTGTTTTCTTGGCTTAAATGGCCCAAAAAAACATGCTTCATCTTTCCATCAACGGCGGCAGAAAGCAATTCTCCCGCTGTTTTATTGGACAAATGTCCTCTGTCACTTAAAATACGCTTCTTCAAATGCCAAGGATAACTTCCCTTTTGCACCATTTCCTCATCATGGTTTGCTTCTAACAAAAGAATCTCACTTTCGGTAATGCTTTCTCTTATCTCATCTGTAATATGCCCAATATCCGTGGCAAGGGTCACTTTTTTTCCCCCGGCAAAAACATTAAACCCCACAGGATCCGCCGCATCATGAGGGATATGAAAAGGCCTAACGCAAATATCATTGATTACGCAATTTTCTCCTGCATATACAAACCGCTTGTTCCCCGGTGAAATTTTACCCAAAGTTTCCTCCATTGCCCCCCATGTCTCACAAGTAGCATAAATGGGAACATCAAATCTTCTTGAGAAAATGCCTGCCCCCTTAATGTGATCCAAATGTTCATGGGTGATGAACAATCCATCGATGTCATCTCCTGTGAGTTTCAGCTCTGCCAGCCCTTCCTGAATTCTTTTTCCACTGACTCCCGCATCAATTAAAATGCGAGTATGCTTCGTTCCCACATAAGTGCTATTGCCACTGCTTCCGCTGGCCAGGGTGCAAAATTCCACTGCCAAAAAAATCCCCCCATTCCAATTTCTATATGACAGAAAGCAGGGTTGCCCCTGCTCCATGTAAAAGCCTATGTTTTATAAAAACCCATTCACCATATGAGTTTTTCAAGAACCTTTCCTCGTAATTCTTTCTTCCACAGTAAAATAAGCGTTTGAAAGAATTCCATTTAAGCACTTGTCATGTGCCATCATCCTTTATCCAAAACACGCTGAATATCCGCACCTAATGCACTAAGCTTCATTTCAACGTCCTCGTAACCCCTGTCAATGTAACGAACACCATCAATTTGGGTGGTTCCTTCAGCAGCCAATGCTGCCAAAATCATAGCGGCACCTGCCCTTAAATCCGTCGCCTCAACCTTTGCACCCTGATAATGGGGAATGCCTTCTATTGTTGCAATTCTACCGTTAATATCTACCCTTGCACCCAGCTTACAAAGCTCTTCTATGTATTGATATCTATTCTCCCAAACGTTCTCGGTAATCACGCTGGTACCGTTGCAAATACTCAAAAGTGCCGCCATCTGAGGTTGTAAATCCGTAGGGAACCCGGGATAGCTCATGGTTTTCACATTTACACCACGCAAAGGCTTATTCGCCATTACACGAATGGAATCATCCCCTTCTTCCATCTTGACATTCATCTCTACCAGTTTTGCAGTCAATGAATCCATATGCTTGGGAATGATATTTTTCACCAAAACATCTCCCCCGGTAATTGCCGCCGCAATCATATAGGTACCCGCTTCAATTTGATCGGGGATAATGGCATATTGAGCTCCATTCAGCTTTTCAACGCCAATAATACGAATCACATCTGTTCCTGCACCTTTGATATTAGCACCCATCATATTCAGATAATTGGCTGTATCAACAACATGGGGCTCCTTAGCAGCATTCTCTATGGTTGTCACACCTTCGGCCATTGTTGCCGCCAACATAATATTAATGGTGGCACCCACACTAACCTGATCCATATAAATAGGCGCACCCACCAATTTATCCGCATAAGCCCTTACAAAACCGCATTCTTCCTCAACCGTTGCGCCAAGGGCACGAAAACCCTTTAAGTGCAAATCGATGGGTCTTTTGCCAAAGTTACAACCACCTGGCATTGCAACCTCTGCCTTTTTATAGCGCGCCAACAGCGCCCCTAAAAAATAATAAGACGCCCGGATTCTTTGCACCTCCTCAAAGGTTGCACAATAATCAATGCCCTCCGAGCAATCAATTTCAATCGTATGCTTATCTCTGTGAATACATTTTCCGCCCAACTTCTCAATCGTATTGCAAATACAGCTTACATCCTCAATGTTGGGTAAATTTTCTAAAACGCTTTTGCCGCCTGCCATAATTGCTGCAGGCAATACCGCCACCGCTGCATTTTTTGCCCCGCTGATCATTACTTCGCCCACAAGGCGTTTTCTGCCTTTTACAAGCAATTTTTCCATTCAACGTTCATCCTTCCAAAGAATTCCCAAAGGATTTCCCCTTTGTACACGAAAGCCGGGCTTGTCTTTCTTTTTTATTCAACCAATGGTATTGTATTCGTTGTCGCCCTAACCATTCGAATTATATCACGAAAAATCCTCTGTGGAAAGTACTTTTTCCTTCTGGAGCATAGAATCCCGGATATGGAAATTTTTCCAGCAAGCATTTACTGGCTATGGAAAAGAACGCTCCCCTAAAAAAAAGAAGAATGCTATTCATCTTGGGCTTAGAGAAAATAAATATCCCTTTCTCCGAAAAATTCTTAAAATTGAAAAGAAAAGTTGAAAATTTTTGCAAGAAAAAGGGGCGGCATTTGCCCACCCCTTTGCTCCATAATTTTTATTTTGCACCGCTTATCTCTACAAAATATCTCCTAATTATTCTTTTTTATAATCTGGCAAGTAAATGCATTTACCAAATATGGTTCCCGCTCTTCCATCAGATAAATACGATAACATGGTTCCAGATAAAGCCCTGTTCCTGATACAGCCTCTCCTTGTTCCAACAAATCATAGCCTAATTCTATTTTCTGTATTGCCGCAGCACGAACATTTTCTCCCTTATTCCATTCTCGCATAAATGTAAGCAACGCCTCATCAGCCATATAGATATCCTTTTTTTCTTGGGTTGTTCCTGTTATCTCACAGTAAGTAAAGTCAATCTCATAAATTCCTTCGTCAGATACAAATAACGAAAAGTGGTTGGAAAAAATACTTTTATCATTTTCAACAGAAGAAAACTCTATTCTCCAGCCTTCCTGGGTCTTAGATACATAGCATAAATCGTTGCTTCCAAAAACACGCTTCATTTTTTCCATTTTGTTTTCAGCTTGTTTTATGGCATCCTCTTTGCCTAAAGTGTTCAAACCTTTTTTTATTAATTGATTGGTAAAGCTCCCGCTATCCCCAGAAAGCACAAGGGTTTTGTTTTCTCCTTTATAAACTGTTTTTGTACCAGGAGAAACCTTTGTTTTTCCCCCATCAAAAAATACCGCTTCCAGATCTTCTTTGGTATAAGAGGGAACTCTTGCCTCCAAACGATTCATGGGGCGGGTATCAATATTCAAATCTGTGTATAAAGTGATTCCATTTTGAGATAGGACTTGAAAAATTGCCTTCTCTTGAGAAGAGGACATGGAATTATCCTGCCTTTGCTTCACATTCAGACCCGCCAAAACCACGTTAATCACCACCAGCAGAATAATCACAAAGCGCTTTGCAACTGTCCATTCCATTGCCCTCACCTCCTTCACTTATCATTGCTTCTATTTCTTTTCTCCTTAAGCTGCACCGTTGGTGGGAGAAAAGGTATCTTTATCGGTTTCTGTAACAAATAAATAGTCATATAATGTGATAAACCACTTGAAACCAATTTCCCCTGTCAGGTCAGCATAATACCCTAAAGAAATATTTTTCACGTCGGTAATCACCTTTTCCTCAACTGTCTCCTGATAATTTTTATTGGCTTCATCCAGTGCATCAATGAACTGAACATTCAATGTCAAATCCTTTGAATCAAGGGGTTTATAATTCACAACATACCTCTGATATTTCTTTACCCTTTGATTTCTTATGGTAATCTCAATGGCATGCTTGCTTCCGATTTTATCTTGAAGGGCAGCAGACAACTCTACTGGCAGGTTATTCACAGCATAATCGAAATAATAAATTGTTTCGTTGCTCTTTTTTTCAATATCCGCTAAAAAAACATTGGTTGATAAGGAAGTGTCATTTTCCAGAAAGCTACAGCTAATCTGGTATCCTTCCAGTAAACCCGTGTTGTTTTCATCATTGCCATAAGCCTCGTAGCTATAATACTCCAGCACCCTTCTATCCGGAAAGTACTTTACTACCGTTTGGCTATCACTGAATATAAAATCACCGCTATCGTCCCTAGTGCTCCAGTCCACAGAGAAATTTCTGAAAAATCCCTTTAACGTATTTTCCATATCCACTCGACTTACCATGCCGTCCTTTTCAAACGCAGGAACTTGGCGCAGTCCGCTATAGCGGTAGGGCAAATCTGCCCACTGAGGTAAAAATAGATTACGCCATATAACAGATGCTCCTGTTTTCTGACCCGTGGATATATAAGTCATTTCCGACCCATCATTCACAAGTTTTTCATAAAATGCAGAGGCGGATTGGCTTTTGACTGTTGTAAAACAAACGCTGTCATTTGTTTTAGAATTTACAAAATAGGCTTTGCTCTCCTCGCCAGGACGTCTTGAAGGGATGATGGTAATATAATCAAAAGAGGTTACCTTGTTATTCTTCAACTTCTTATACTGACTTAAATACTCATCCGCCGAAACCATAAAGTCATATTGCATAACGATACACCGCCCGCCGAGAATTTCCTTCCAATCGGCTGTCACAAATTCCACTTTGTTTTTTCTATCTGATAAAATTTCATTTAATACGCCGTTTGCCTCTTGTAATAAAGCGCTTGTCCCTTTTTGGTCAGGATAATAAACGGAAAAAGTGCCCTTTCCTTCTCCAACTGCATAACGGGTTGCCAAAAGAACATTTCCGTCTGCTTCCTTACTAGTGCTGGCATTTGTCTTCATTAACATATTAAAAAAGTTATGACTCGATGTTCCTTCAAGCCATAACTCTCCTGTTTGAAAAACCGCAGCTATGACCAAAGCAACAATGACAAAATTCGTGATTTTGTATAATTTCATTTGATCCCACCGCTTTTTCTATAATTTTTTTATTAATTCTTTTGCCCTATTCCAGGCAAAGCAATCATATTTTTTAGTTGCTCCTTCACACTCAAGGGCATTCTCTTAATTTCAAAGCTATATGTGGCAGCATCATAACACTGGCTGCTCACAGAAAGATCTATATAATTAGTCCCCAGCTTCAACGGAAGAGAGATACTAAAAATGCCCAAAGAACCTACTTCAAAATTTTCACTGTAATCCTGAAGGGTATTCCCTTCTGCATTCTTTCTGGATACCATCACAGAAATATCCGCAAAGGGGATGGTCTCACCATAAACAATACGTGTATCCTCAAAAGTGGCATCCTGTTTTTCCTCTTCAAAAATCAGGCCACTGGATATTGCTATGGGCGTAGGATTACATATTTCCTGTGCAAAGGCGCAAACGGGCGAAAAAGATAAGAACAGCATCATGACGAATACTGCAATAAACATACTTTTCTGTTTCATTCCCTACACCTCCATCTCCATTGTAAATACGTAAACCAATATACATATATAGTATTATACAACGGAAATATTACATTCATGTTACAACGTGCTTACAGTTTTATAACAACTTTTTCCACTGCAAATCAAGCGGTTTTTTTGCAGTAAAAGAGAGTTATGCTTCTTTGCACGGAGGCTCTGGGGGCTTTTTGGGAAACCACATTGTCATGGTAGTACCCTTGCCATATTCGCTTTCAGCTGTCAATTTTCCTCCATGGCTTTCCATAATTTCCTTGGCAATAGCAAGTCCTAGGCCTGTTCCTCCCATTGCACGGCTTCTTGCTTTATCCACACGGTAAAATCGTTCAAAAATGCGGGGCAAGTCTTCTCTTGCAATTCCCATCCCTGTATCTTTTACAGTGATTTTATAATAGATATCATCCTCTGTAATATAGATTTTGATGGTTGCTTGCTCCAAGCTGTATTTCATGGCATTGGTTACAATATTATTCACAACTTGACCAACACGGTCTCTGTCACCATGAATCACCACATCCTCCTTGTAAGGTTCAAAGGTAAGCTGTTGGTGTTTCCCTTCGGCATGAATCTTATTTTGCTTCACCGTTAAGGATAAAAACTCATTCATTTCAATATCGGTAATATCCAAAAGCACCTGCTTATTATCAAATCTGGAAAGCTGAAGCAAATCACGCACTAAGAAAGCCATTCTATCGGCCTCACTATCGATGATGCCTAAAAACTCCATGGCAATTTCCTTATCATCCATTGCGCCATCCATAAGGGTTTCCGTATAGCTTTTGACTGTTGTAAGGGGTGTTCTTAACTCATGGGATACATTGGCCACAAATTCCTTACGCATGTCATCCAGCTTCTTCTGTTCTGTGATATCCTGCAAAACAACAACCAAGCCTTCAATTTGCCCTGCGGCACTATAATATGGCGTAAATGTTGCGCTGATAAATTGCTTGCCCACAGGGAAAGTTACTCTCTTAGAGGGTTCCGTTCCTACATCCAAATAGACCCCTGAATTAATATCATAGTTTCGAATAAAGGTGGAAAAATCCATGTCTATTTTATCTACCTCAAGCATTTCTGTTGCGGCAGTATTGGCAAGCATAAACTCTCCATCTTTGTTAAAAGAAATCACACCATCACTCATATTATGCAATAGAATTTCCAAGCGATTTTTTTCCTGATAAATCTCCGACATATTCTTGGTTAACTCAGAAGCCATGTAATTAAAGCTGCTGGTCAGCTGCCCGATTTCATCGGAGCTTCTCACCTTAAGGCTTTGTTCAAAATTTCCCTCAGCCATATTTTTGGCACCCCTAGTCAAGGCCAAAATAGGTCCCGTCAAGGTTTGGGCAAATACATATCCCATAATAACTGCCAAAAGAAGGGCAATGGCAACGGCAATAATAATGGTTTTCGTTGTTTGGTCAAGGCTTGCCCGCATGTCCCCCGCATCCAAACGGGTATAAATAATGCAGATAACCTTTCCGTCCTCCCCCAGAATGGGCACTGCATAGCTCATCCATTCCTTCAAAAGGTTAAACGAATCCGTACTTTTCTTACCCGAGGAAAAGGAAGCCGTTCCGTTCATAGCAGCAATAATCGCCTGATCTGTATAAACGGGATAGGGTTTTTGCAATACAGTGTTAGAGGCAATTGTATTCCCTTTGGCATCCAGAATGTTACCCTGTATGCCCATGGCATTGGTGACTGTTTTTAGGAGGGTATCCTGAATATCCTTTAAGTCATTCACTTTAACAACTTGCTCGTCAATTTTTTCAGCACATGCCACCAGTTGCCATCTGGATTTTTCAAGCTCAATATTTCTAAGGCTCAATAAAATATAGGAACCGCTGACAATCATTACAATCAGCACCAACCCAAGATACATGATAATTAATTTCCATTTAATACTTCGCAAAGGCTTCAACCCCGCCTTCCTTAGCAATCAAAATAATAGCCCACACCTCTTTTGGTCAATATATATTCGGGCTTTCCCGGATCATCCTCCAACTTTTCTCGCAAGCGGCGAACCGTAACATCAACGGTACGAACGTCTCCAAAATATTCGTAACCCCAAACTTTCTCCAAAAGGATTTCTCTGGAAAAAACCTGTCCCTTTTGCTGGGTAAGGAATTTTAATAGCTCAAACTCACGCAATGTCAGCTCTAATACTCGACCGTCCTTACGCACCTCATATCGCTCTAAATTAATATTAAGCCTGCCAAAAACCATACCCTCCGTTTCATCAGGGACGGTCTCCTCTTGCACAATTTGACGTCGCAAATTTGCCTTAACCCTAGCCATTAACTCTCTTACACCGAAAGGTTTTGTTACATAATCATCGGCACCAAGCTCAAGACCCAGTACTTTGTCCAATTCCTCAGCACGAGCGGTAAGCATTATGATAGGTGTATTTTTCTTTTCTCTTATTTTTTTACAAGCTTCATATCCATCCATTTTAGGCATCATGATATCCAGCAAAATCAAATCCGGATTTTCTTCCATAGTAAGCCGAACGCCCTCTGCTCCATCACCGGCTCTTAAAATTTTGTAGCCTTCTTTTTTAAGATTGAACGCAATAATATCAACAATGTTTTTTTCATCGTCTACAATAAGTATTTTTTTATCCATTTTTCTCCCCCATAGTATAGGTCAGAATCCTCAATATTTTTATTATACAAAAAATTTTATAAAATGTACAGTTCTTACAGCATACATCTATAAATTACAAGTTAGCATAAAACGCCTAACTCTAAAGGTATCTGTTTATTTTCCCAGCAATACCCTTCCGTTTTTTATATATTCCGACCCGCTATATTTACTTTCACAATCAATTATCATCAAAATCCTAATGAAATACCAACAAGTCCAACATCTGGTTTCAGGAGGAAAAGCTTGCAATTCCTAAGGATTACCTAGATTTTATATGCTGCGCAGCGAAAAAAGTTCCCCTTTACATATGCAAGAATTTTCCATGAAAATCTCTTTCTCTGCTAGTTTAGACTTATCATAATCAAAAAAGTTCCAGAAAAACTCCACCTGTTTAATCTTTTCTTTTTTGCAAAAAGACGTCTGATTTACAGCAGAATAAATTTCTGTTATCCCTATCTTCTTTATTTTTTCTCTTCTTTATACTTCTTCAGCAGCTTTAATAACACACTCATATCAATGGGCTTAGGAATATGCTCAGTCATTCCCGCTGCCATGGTCTCACCAATATCTGATGGAAATGCATTGGCAGACATAGCTAAAATGGGTATGGTTTTTGCATCCTCCCGTTCCATTTTGCGTATTTCTCTACTGGCTTCATAACCATTCATCACAGGCATTTGTATATCCATTAATATGGCAAGATACGCATTCTCCGGGGATTGTCCAAAAAGAGACAGACACTCCCTTCCATCCCCCGCTACATCTACAATTAAGCCGCACATTTCCAAAAGAGTTGTGGCAATCTCTACGTTAATTTCATTATCCTCTACCAAAAGAACTCTGGAATTCTCCAGCTCCGCCAAAAGCCCAGTCTCCACTACCACCAGCTTCTCTGGGGATTCTTTTTCTTTTGGAAAACTGTTGCTTGGTTTTCTCTTTAGCGGAAGCTCAAAGCGGAATACACTGCCATTTCCCTCTTCACTTTCTACATAAATATGTCCTCCCATAAGCATTGCAAGATTTTGAGAGATTGCTAAGCCAAGCCCGGTGCCCCCGGATACCAAGCCCCCCTCCCCTTGCTCAAATGGAAGAAAAATCCTATCCAAAAAGTCCTTTTCTATGCCTATCCCGTTATCTCGCACTTCAATTTGAAGCAAACTCCTATTATCATCTATATCTCGTCCGCTCACGACCAAAAAGATTTCTCCTCTTGGTGGCGTATATTTAAACGCATTACTTAATAGGTTAATCAAAACCTGATTCAACCTTAACGGATCTCCTTCAAAAATACCCTCGGTCCCTTCTTTTAGCAAAACGGAAAACCTTTGCTCTTTAAGCTGTCCTTGTGTGTAACCATAAACAACTGCCTCTTGAAGCAATTCATGAATATCAAAGTCCTTGATGTTGAGGGGCATTTTCCCACTCTCTATTTTACTCATTTCCAAAATATCATTAATCAATGCCAAAAGATATTTTGAAGAGGAATTTATCTTTTTCAAACAATCCAACAACGTTTCCTTTTTCTCCAAGTTAGCCTGGGCAATGGAGGTCATCCCCATAATGGCATTTAAAGGGGTTCTAATATCATGAGACATACGGGACAAAAAATCACCTTTTGCTGTGTTTGCTTGCTCCGCCAGTTTTAACGCATCTTTTAATGCACTTTGCTGCTGTTCATCTCTTGATTTTTGCTCATGGATATTTTTAAAGTATATCATAACGCGCAGGCTATCTGCACTTTCCTCCAAAAGCTGAACCTGAAGACGATGCCAGCGATACATACCCTTGCTGTTTCCCACAGGCATCTCCATCATAATCTCACTATTCCCTTGGTGGAACTCTTTTAGCAAAAACTCAGGCATAAATGTATTTTTTGCCCCTTCCCGATACTCCCATTGAACCAAATCAAAGCAATCATTCATTAAAAAGTCATATAGCCGCTGGTCTCTTGGCAGGAACTTGCCATATTCATCAGAGTCCTTCCAAATATAAGTTTCTCTGCTTATCAAATCCACTTCAATTATCAAATCGTAGAGCTGATTTACCGCCCGTAAAAACCTCTGATTGGACATTCGGCTTTGCTTTTTCTCTCGTTGTAATTTTTCCTCCGCTTTCTGCTGTTCTCTTTTGCTTTCATCAATGGAGCGAAGTGTGCCAACAACTTTTTTTAGTGTTCCATCCTCAAAAATAGGGTTTCCCTGACAAAAAAACCATTCATAGCGCTTATTTCGTTCCACATATATTTCTATCTCTGCGCCGGTAATTTTCCCCTGCAAAATTTCTAAAAATGTTGCTATATGCTCCTCGGAAAGCATGGTAGCCCGCTTCATTTTCTCCATATAATTCCATATTTTTGTTGCACCCTTCTGATTACTTTCCGACGGATAGTAAGCAAAATAATCATCCCTAACATAATATTCGAAAATGCCAACCGCCATGTCTACCACAGCCAAACGGTAGCGCTCTCTTTCTTTTAATAGCTGCATTTGGGTTAGTTTATTGGCGTGAATATCTAATAAAATGAGCAAATAAACTGGGTATCCCTTTTGATAGTCTACAAGCCGGCCCTCACACTGAACCCAAACAATTTTCCCTGTTTTATCGCATACCCTGCATTCAAAGGAGATTGGCAGTCCCTTTTGTCCTTTTTGTTTGATCAGAGATATTACAAACTCTCTATCTTCAATAAAAACGTTGTCACCAACCTGATATTTTCTATCTACCACACCAAAAAAATGGTAGAACGTATCGCTGGCTTCCAAAAAAATGATATCCTCAGCCACCGATATCTTTAAAACATATCCGGGAAGGCTATTAAACAGCGCTTCCTGCTCTGTAAGAAGCTGTTGGGCTATGCCCTTTTCTGACTGGATTTCTTTCCAAAGCATCACTGCCATTCTATCGCTGTAACCCGAATTTCGAGGGAATATCACGCTTCCTCTAACCCAGCGATATGATCCCTCTTTGTTTTGAAGCAGGTAATCATGACTAACTCTTTGGATTCCTTCATTGTAGTCCACTAAAAGCTGTTCCCTGCTATAAACGTGTCTAACCTCAACCTCATGTAAGGGATGAACACATTGATAAAAGTGCTCTGTCATTTCATCATAGCTTTTCCCAATAAAAAATGCATTTCTCCCATAACAATCAGGCAGCAAATTGACATACTCATTCTTGGCTAAATTTACCAGACAGCTGTGAACATATCCTTCCGATAAGATAATATCAATATTTTCTAGGAGGTTTAAATGTACTGCTGCATTTTCTCCTTGTACAACGGGGGTAATCACCACAGAAAATGCAGGGATGTTTTCAATCCCCCATTTTATCCTGGTTACCATTAAACGCAAGATTTTCTTTGAATTATCATCAAATATAGTCTTGGTAAAAGACTCGTTTTCCTTTATGTTTTTCATTACACATTGGTGACACTGTTTCTCCCATAGTTCACGAAGCCTTCTGCAAAGGGCATTCCCTTCTTGCCTCTTTGCCTCATCGTTGCAGCATAACACTTCATGGGTATCCTGATGCACAACAAAAACCGCCACTTCCCCCATGGTATTCAATAATTGTTCATAGCTGTCTTCCCTGTTCGTACTCATTGTGTGGATACCCCTCCCAGTTTAAGGTCAACGCTTCCTTTTCTTCAACAAGTATAATTTCTCACATGTTTTATTGTCAACAAGATTTAAAGATGACTTTTTCTCCTCACTGATGGCTTTTGGGAAGGGCTGATATGGTAATTCCAATTGAAAAAGATTAGACAGAAAAACGTTAAAAAGGGTATCCCAAAATCCGTTTTAAAGAACATTGAGATACCCCGAAAAGTTTCATTTAATAACTTCTTTCATCCTCTTTCACCCGAAATGCTGCCTGTTCCAAAGAATGGGACTTGCTCAAGGTGTTGGAGCGTACTGCCTCCAAATTTTTATTTGCACTTGCCAGCATGAGCTTAATCCGGTTAAGCTGATTGATTTCACTTGCACCAGGATCATAGTCAATGGCAACCACATTAGACAAAGGATATTGCTTACGTAGTTCCTTAATTACCCCTTTGCCCACAACATGGTTTGGCAGGCACCCAAAGGGCTGGGTGCATACAATATTTGCAACACCGGTATGAATCAGCTCAATCATTTCTGCCGTTAAGAACCAGCCTTCCCCTGTTTGGTTACACAGAGAAACAACCTTTTCCGCATATTTTCCCAACTCACGAATGTCTTGAGGGGAATCAAAGCGTTTGCTCATTTTTAGGGCAGTAATCATAGGTTTTTGATATTGCTCAATGACCTTTGCCACCATATCCGCTACCATTCTGCTTCTTGCAGAGCCCCCCAGATATTTTTCCTTCTGTGTTGCATTATAACAGCAATATAAACCAAAGGTAAGCAAATCAGGCACAACAGCTTCCGCACCCTCTCTTTCCAAGAGATTCACCAAATCGTTATTTGCAGTGGGGTGGAATTTCACTAAAATCTCTCCTACCACACCAACTCTTGGCTTTTTCACATCAAGCAATTCCAACTCATCAAACTCTCTGATGATTCCTCGGATATTTTCTGCGTATGTACGGAATTTTCCGGTGGCAACATCCTTCTTTACTTTTTCATTCCATTTTTCATAAAGTGCGTTAGCAGAGCCTTTCACTTTTTCATAGGGGCGCGTACGATATAATACTCTCATAAACACGTCACCATAAACCAAGGCCTGTATTGCCTTATTCATCATGCCTAAGCCAATTTGAAATCCTGGGTTTTTCTCCAATCCAACGGGGTTAATAGAGATAACGGGAATATTTGGCATTCCTGCATTCTCCAAAGCCTTTCGTATCAAAGCAATATAATTTGTTGCTCTGCATCCACCGCCGGTCTGAGAGATCAATAATGCAGTCCGATTTAAGTCATACTTTCCGGAAAACAACCCGTTCATCAATTGCCCTATGGTAATCAGTGCCGGATAACAAGCATCATTGTTTACATATTTCAGCCCTGTATCAATGGCACTTCTGTCCATGGCCTCCATAATCTCCAGATTATAGCCACAAGCTCGCATTGCAGGCTGCAAAATATTAAAGTGTATTGGCGACATCTGAGGGCAAAGTATGGTGTACTTTTCTCTCATTTCCTTTGTAAACAAAACTCTGTGCAGGCTGGCATCCCCTTCTTTTAGGCTGACACCTTTTTCTCTTCTGTCCTCCAATGCAGCAATTAAAGAACGAATACGGATACGTGCTGCCCCAAGGTTGTTTACTTCATCAATTTTCAATACAGTATAAATTTTTCCCGATGCATTCAGAATTGCCTTTACTTCATCCGTTGTAACGGCATCCAGCCCACAACCAAAGGAATTCAGCTGAACATATTCAAGGTTTTCCTGGGTTGTTGCAAAAGCTGCCGATTCATACAGTCTGGAGTGATAGGTCCATTGATCTCGCACAACGGTGGGGCGTTTTGCTTTCCCAAGATGGGCAACGCTGTCCTCTGTCAATACAGCAATGTTGTAGCCAGCAATCAGCTCAGGAATGCCATGGTTGATTTCAGGGTCCGCATGGTAAGGGCGTCCACCGAGAATAATGCCTGTCATACCATTTTCTTTCATATATTGCAGGGTTTCTTCTCCCTTATCGTGCATATCCCGACGGAACTGAGACCATTCGTTCCAACCATCGTAAACCGCTTCTTTGATTTCCTTTTTATCACAGCCTAAGGGCTCGAATTCCTCCGTCAAACGCTTCAAAACAGTCTCTATTTTATCCATGGCTAGGAATGGATTCATAAAAAGAATGTCCTTTTCCTGAAGCTCTTCCATATTGTTCTTAATATTTTCGTTATAAGAGGCCACAATGGGGCAATTATAGTTGTTATCCGCCGCAACGCTGTCTCTTCTCTCATAAACCACACCTGGGTAGAAAATCATATCCACACCCTGTTCAATCAAATACATGATATGCCCATGTACCAGCTTAGCGGGGTAACAAACAGACTCACTGGGGATGGACTCCATACCCTTTTCAAATATACCTTTAGAAGAATTAGGGGAAAGCACCACCCGATATCCCAGCTTTGTGAAGAAGGTATACCAAAAAGGATAGTCCTCCCACATATTCAAGACACGGGGTATCCCCACCGTACCACGCTTTGCTTCTTCAACTGATAAAGGCTCATAGTCAAACAATCTGTGGCGCTTATATTCATAAAGATTTGGCGCAGGATTCTGATTTTTCTCCTTACCCAAACCTCTTTCACAACGGTTTCCAGTTATAAAGCGTCTGTCCCCGTTAAAGCGGTTAATGGTCAATAAACAATGATTGGTACACGCTTGACATCTTGCCATAGAAGAATGTACCTCAAGGGTATTCATAGCCTCTTGAGTAATCAGCGTGGTTTGGAAACCGGCTTCATATTTATCCCTTGCAATCAAACCGGCACCAAAGGCACCCATAATGCCTGCAATGTCAGGGCGAACAGCTTGCCTGCCACTAATCATTTCAAAGCTTTTCAGAACCGCATCGTTATAAAAGGTTCCCCCTTGCACAACCATAGATTTCCCCATGGATTGAGGGTCGGCAATTTTTATAACCTTCAACAACGCATTTTTAATAACAGAATATGCTAAGCCTGCAGAGATATCCGATACATCCGCACCCTCTTTTTGGGCTTGTTTTACCCTTGAGTTCATAAACACAGTACAGCGGGAACCCAAATCTATAGGGTGCTTTGCAAACAAAGCAATTTTTGCAAAATCAGCCACCCCATAGTTCAGAGATTTTGCAAAGGTTTCAATAAAGGAACCACAGCCTGAGGAACAAGCCTCGTTGAGCAAAACACTATCAATCACATGATCTTTAATGCGGATACATTTCATATCCTGACCACCAATGTCCAAAATAAAATCTACATCAGGTCGGAAAAACTGTGCCGCTTTATAATGTGCCACTGTTTCAATATAACCTAAATCAATCATCAGAGCTTCTTTCAAAAGCCCCTCTCCATAACCCGTTACACAGGAATTTCGAATCACAACATCCTCAGGCATCAAGTCATACATTTCATTCAAGCTTTTGGTAACAACGCCTAAAGGGTTCCCTTCATTTCCTGCATAGAAAGAATATAGTAGGCTTCCATCCTCAGCAACCAAAGCGACCTTAGTTGTAGTTGAGCCCGCATCAATTCCTAAAAATGCATCACCATGATATGTAGAAATGGGTGTTCTTTTTACTTTGTTCTGGTCGTGTCTTTCCTTAAAAATCTCATATTCTCTCTCATTATGAAATAAAGGTTCCATGCGGCCTACCTCTGCCGACATTTCCCCTTTTTCATTTAACTTTTTCAGAATAGAGGTAAAGTTGAAATTCGCCTCACCTTTGCAGGAAACTGCGGTACCATATGCTGCAAATAAATGAGAATTTTCAGGTATAATCGCCGTCTCCTCTGTCAGCTTCAAGGTTTCTATAAATCTGCCTCTCAGCTCAGACAAAAAGTGAAGAGGACCTCCCAGAAAAGCAACATGACCGCGGATAGGCTTTCCACAAGCCAAACCTGCAATGGTCTGATTGACTACAGCCTGAAAAATAGATGCTGCCAAGTCCTCCCGCTTTGCCCCCTCATTAATCAGTGGCTGTATATCTGTTTTTGCAAATACACCACAACGTGAAGCAATGGGATAAATCACAGTCTGTCCTTTTGCCAATTCATTTAATCCCGTTGCATCTGTTTGTAAAAGACTTGCCATTTGGTCAATAAAAGAGCCTGTGCCACCTGCACACACCCCGTTCATTCTTTGCTCAACGTTTCCGTTGTCAAAATATATTATTTTTGCGTCCTCGCCACCAAGCTCAATGGCAACATCCGTTAAAGGAGCTGTTGTTTCAAGGGCCCTTGCCGTAGCGACAACTTCTTGAATAAATTCTACTTCAATACTTTTTGCCAGGGATACGCCACCGCTTCCGGTAATCATAACAGTAAAAGAAGCTTCACCCAGTTCATCTTTCGCTTCCTGTATGATATTCTTAACCGTTTTTTTGATTTCAGAAAAATGTCTGCGATAGCAGCAAAATACCATATCCATTTCCTGGTCAACCAATACAACCTTAACGGTTGTGGAGCCAATATCTATGCCCATTTTATATGTATTGCCCATGCTTCCATCATGATACTTCACTTGTAAAACCCCCTTCAATATACTTCTGCTTTCAGCCTTTCAACCGATGCACTTCCATATATGTTTTTATATCAATCCTAATTCGGTGTGTATGTCTCGCCAAATTATCTTTCTCAAAGCCCATGGTTCTAAAAAACACATATTTGTTTATAGAAAAACAAATTCAGACTTCATTTTGCTCTCCTCCAACCCCTGGTTAAGAACTGCTTTTTAAAAATCCATATGGCCTAAATGATTCATTCCCATAAATCACTTCTTGGTGGAATAGACTCCTTCTATTCACTTCACAAAATTTCATTAATGACTTTACTTAATTTCATTATATGCGCAATCCTAGTAAATTCAATATCTTCACCCGCTAAAATCCCGTTAAAATTTTTATTCCATCCTTATTTTGGGGGATTTTTGCAACAAAAAAGGCTATCTCCTTGAAGGGAAAATAGCCTTTTTTTCATTCTAAAATAATAATTTCTTCGATTTTTTCAATCTGATGTGCAACGATCTGATTGTGGGTACGTATGCAAATAAGATTAATTCGATTAATCCCAATCAGTTCTCCTTCAATAATCTTTTTCTGGATTGTCGTCACCTTAATACGCATGCCACGGGTAAACTCCCTCCCATGAAATGTAAGGCTTTGTATGGGGAACAACTCTTTGCATTTTTCATAGACCTCAACCATATCCATGTTTTTTACTTTGAAGCTTAGTTCCTCCTCTTGCTTTCCAAAAAGCTTTTGGAAAAGTCGTATTGCAGAAAAAATAATGTATGCAATACACGCTGCAAGCAACACATCTCTCCAGCCTAACGCCAAAAAGCCTTCCAGCATCCTCATTACCTCTTACCTCTTTTCTATCTTTCTTGTCTTTGCAAAGCTGCAGTCTTACCGTTTTGTGTTTAAATGCTTAAAATAAGCCATTGTAAAAATCAAACAGAATATTTTCATTTATTCTGCCCACGACGGAAAAATAAAACCGCAACCGAGACTCACAGATTTGCCATAATCTCTTTTTATGTTTCATATCTCAATTTATTCATTGGTTTTATACTCTTTATAAATATCTCTCTTTGAAACCCCTCTGTCCTTTGCGGCCTGCTTCATAGCATCCTTTTCTGTCATACCTTGCTGTAAATACCGCTGGATGTGCTCTGGGATGGAAACTTCTTCCCAGCTAGCCTGAGCCTCTTTTTTTTGCGTTTCCAAAGAAAGTCCCTCTATAACCAAAACAAATTCCCCTTTTGGCGTATTTTCATTAAAATACCCTATGTGATTTTCTAAGGAATCCCGTCGCACTTCTTCAAATTTCTTGGTCAATTCCCGAATGGCAGCACTTTCACGATCCCTGCCCAGCACTCGGGCAAGCTCTTCCAATGTATCCAATAAGCGATGGGGTGCCTCATAAAAAATCATAGTGCGATGCTCTTTCTCCAAGGTTTCCAACACCAACCGACGCTCTTTTTTATCCGATGGCAAAAAACCTTCAAATACAAATCTTCTGGTATCCAAACCCGAAAGCACCAGCGCAACCACTGCCGCCGAAGCCCCCGGAGCCACAGTCACAGCCACTCCGGCCTCATAGCAAAGCTTTACCAAATCCGCTCCTGGGTCTGAAATTCCTGGCATTCCCGCATCCGTAACTAAGGCAATGTTCTCACCGTTTAAGAGCTTTTCAACCAAAAAAGGCCCTTTGCCCATTTTATTATGCTCATGATAGCTTGTCATGGGTGTTTTGATCTCATAACGATTTAAAAGCTTTAATGTATTTCTTGTATCCTCAGCGGCAATGACATCTACACTTTCCAGAAGCTTTAATGTTCTTAGCGTAATATCCTCTAAATTTCCAATGGGCGTTGCGCAAAGGTATAATGTTCCTGTCATATCCTGTTTCATGCCTGCCCCTCTCCATAATAAATATCAAATGCTTCTTGGGTATACTTCCCTGCTTCGCTATAAATAATCAGCGGTGGTTCTACCTTCACCATTGGGTTTCCACCCTTTATTCCTTCTACAAGAACCATAGTTGGTGCCTTGTCCTGAAAGGGATGAATGAAACGCAATCTTTTCGGCTCCAGCTTATATTGGCGCATCAGCACCATAATATCCGTCAACCTATGGGGGCGGTGAATCATATAAAATCTGCCACCCTTATGCAGTACCTTATCAGCCGCCGCCACAATATCTTCTAACGAACAAAGAATCTCATGCCTTGCAATTGCCTTAGCACTGTGAGGATTTACTAAACCGCCCCCTTCATTCATATAAGGGGGATTTGAGGTCACAACATCAAAAGTCTGCTTATGAAAAAGAGCACTGACTTCTTTAATATCCCCATGCAAAATAGAAACCCGTTCCTCAAGCTCGTTTAAGTCCACACTACGCAGTGCCATTTCCACGCTTTCTTCCTGTATTTCAAGACCGATAAATTGCTGCCCCTTGGTTTTAGCGGCAAGCAAAATAGGAATAATTCCAGTACCTGTCCCCAAATCCAAAACACACTCCCCTTTTTTCACTCTGGTGAAGCTGCTCAGCAGTACTGCATCTACGCCAAAGCAAAAACGGCTGGGGTCTTGAATGATTTGATAACCATCACGGTGTAAATCATCCACCCGTTCATAGTCGTTAATTTTAATATCAGTCCTCATATGCCTTTAATTCCTCAGGTATTACCTCTTTTTTCTTTTTCTTTGACTTGATTACCTTGATTTCATCAGCGTGATAAAAAGCAATGGTAGGTGGGTCATTTTCTTTTTTTCTCACTGCTGCTTTTACTTGTTGAAGCAACACATTGGTGGAGAGAATTTCTCCGGTGCCTTCCGGTGTTGAAATAATATCGCCAACCTTAGGCATCTTTCTGTTTAATTCTTCGTAAACATCCTCTTCATATTTTAAGCAGCACATCAAACGTCCGCAAATGCCGCTGATTTTCGTAGGATTTAAAGAAAGACTCTGTTCCTTTGCCATTTTAATGGAAACGGGCTGAAAATCACCCAAAAACGTAGCACAGCACAACGTTCTTCCGCAGATGCCAATGCCATTGAGCATTTTTGCCTCATCACGAACGCCAATTTGGCGCAATTCAATACGAGTACGGAAAGCCGCCGCCAATTCCTTAACCAGCTCTCTGAAATCTACTCTACCATCAGAGGTAAAGTAAAAAATCAGCTTATTTCGGTCAAAGGTCATCTCAACATCCACCAGCTTCATATCCAAGCCTAAATGGGCAATATGTCCCAAGCAAATTTGAAACGCTTCAGACTCTTTTTTCTCATTATTCTCCACTGTGCGAGCATCATCCTTTGTAGCCTTGCGCAAAACCTTTTTTAGCGGGGGCACAATGGTCTCCTCTGGTACATGGGTATTTTCTTTGATTACTTGTCCATATTCCACGCCACGGGCAGTCTCCACAATGGCGTAATCTTCCTTGGTTAATGTCATTCCATCAGGATCGAAATAATACATCTTTCCTGCTTTTTTAAATCGAATTCCTACCACTTCTATCATTGGGTTCTATTCTCCTTTAGCTCCATCAGCATAACCTCCATGGTCAGCCTGAAATTTCCATTCTGTATTAAACGCTCTTTCGCCTTTGTCACAGCCGCCGATTTTTTAGCCAAAGCTTCTGTTGGCTCTTTTGCCGCTGAATATAATAATTCTTTTTTATCCTTCTGAATGATAAACCGTTCGTCCCTTAAAGCTTTTGCCGTCATTAAATCTCGATACCATAATGCAATGATATCTAAAAAACGAAAATCATTTTTAAAAATTTCCCATTCCTTTGCCAAAAGCAAAGCCTCTGCTAATCCCATAGACTGCAATTGGCTCATTTGCGCTAAAATATCCTCACGCATCTGCCGAAAAGCAGTATCCTCTATCAGCTCTAACCCATGTCCAATCCTGCCCTGTGCATAAGCCGCAAAAAATCCGCCTTCTTCTGGGGCTACCAATTCTTTTTCCACTAAATATCTGTGGATTTCCTCCTCTGAAAGAGGGCTGATTTTTAAAGTGACTGTTCTCGATAAAACTGTAGGCAAAAAGGCCTCTGTATTTTCTGCCAAAAGCAAAAAAACTGCATATTCCGGCGGTTCTTCCAATGTTTTCAGCAATGCATTTTGCGCCTGTACCGTCATAGTATGGGCTTGTTGCATGATATATATTTTTTTATCATAATGATAAGGCTTGATATCCACTGTTTCTAATATCTGCCCGCGAATTTCATCTACCCCCAGCGTTTTTTTCTGAGAGGTCACATAAATAACATCGGGATGGTTTCCACTTTCAAATACCCGACAACTCTCACAGGTATCACAAGGCTCATCCTGATTGGCGGCACACAAAAGATATTTTGCAAAGGTATTTGCAATCATCTTTTTACCTGACCCTGCCCCTCCTATAAACAAATAGGCATGGGAGGTCTTTTTGTGTTTCACCGCCATACGCAAATGGCGGAGCAGGCGCTGATTGCCCCAAATTTCCTCAAAGCGATACAAAGCGCCCCCTCCTTTCTTCAAACATCATGTTCTTGAGATTCTGACCAGAATATCGAAATATAGTCTTTTTGTCAGAAAGTGATGTATCAAATTCCCAAACATTAAAACTTTTTAAATTGTTCCACATCTACCACAAACACTGTGGCACCCCCGATATTCACCTCTATGGGTGCCAAAATAAAGCCATGCATTGCACCGCAAGAAGAAGGAAGGGTAGCATACTGGGTACGGGACTTACTGTTTTCTTCAATAATCCCCATAGCCTCTTCTACTTTTTCATCCTCAACACCGGTTAAGAGAGTCGTATTTCCGGCTCTTAAAAAGCCGCCCTTTGTTGCCAGTCTTGTTACCTGAAAGTTCGCCTTATTGAGATTGGAGATAACCTCACCTGCGTCTTCATCTTGAATAATGGCAATTATTAGCTTCATAGAAACTCCTCCCATCCAACATAATTTATTTGACTTGAAACAATATTTGTATGAATACTGAAACATACGCTGTAAAAGCGCTTAAAAACCAAATAACCTATCTAGCTCCACCTTTATGTGAGAGAAAACAGCTTCAATTCCTGCACTTGCATCAATCAGACAAATACGCTGTCCTTCCGATTCACACAAAGTTTTGTAACCGTCATATACCCTTTGATGGAACTCTTGTTTTTCCTGCTCCAACCGATCCATCTCGTGGTTTTCTTCCGATATTTTTCTGGCAATTCCAGCTTCTGGAGAAAGCTCCAAGAAAAACGTAATATCCGGAGAAATTCCCCCTGTTGCAATACGGTTTACCTCAGCAACAATCTCACCCAAACCACGGCCAAAGCCCTGATAGGCAATGCTGGAATCGGTAAAACGATCTGTTAATACATGCTTCCCTGCCTGCAAACTGGGTAATATAAATTCCTCCAGATGCTGGGCTCTTGCAGCGGCATATAAAAGCATTTCTGTTTTGGCTTTCATTTCTTTATGAGAAGGATCCAATAACAATTCACGTATTTTTTCAGAAATTACAGTTCCTCCCGGCTCCCTGGTTAGAAGGACCTCCTGATTTTTGCTCTTCAAATATTCATCTATTTTTTTAATCTGTGTGGATTTTCCGCTGCCATCGCTTCCCTCCACCGAAATAAAGAATCCTCTCATTTGACACCTCAAAAATCTTTATAAATTAGGGTAAAACATCAATACGCTTTGATAAACAGTATCATGTTTTGCTATTTCAATTACTTTTCAAACCCTTTCAAAGAAAAGAAATTGAAAAGAATTGTTGTTTTATTATACCACAAAACCAAATTTGTGCCTATTTTTTTTACTAAGGTAATAAGCCATAATTCTTTATGTCTTATTCGTATTAGACATAACTAGAGGTCTCTGGAAGTGTATTTGTGTATTATTCCCATTTTTCCATTTGGTTTTACAAATGCTTGATTATTTTGACAGATTTTCATAAAAACCTTCAGAGATTCATATCCTCCAAAAAAAGAACGTAGGCTTATATAAAGCCATACGTTCCTTTAATAAAATCTCACTTCTTTTGATATTTTTTAATAATACGTATATCATCACCAAAAAACTTCATTTGCTCAAACTCTCCAAAAAAACGAGAAGTAACACGATCAGAATAAAGACTCATCAATTCTGTTGGGCCTAGGTTGGTGGAAATTACAACAGCCCTTTTTGCCAATTTTCTGTCGTTCACAATGCGAAAAAGCTCCGAAGTTGTAAATATAGTGGAAAACTCTGTGCCCAAGTCATCAATAATCAAAAGCTCTGCTTCCAACAGCTCTTGATCCCACTCCTTAGCCTCCTCCTCATCATCATCTCTATGGAACCTTTGCTCCTCCAGCTTTCTGAATAACTGCCCTGCTGTAAGGTATAAAACGGTATGGCCCTTTGCCAATAAATCCTTGGCAATGCAGTTACAAAGAAAGGTCTTTCCTAAGCCCGTTCCACCGTAAATCAAAAGGTTTGCCCCATTGCCAAACTCTTCTACAAACGCTAATGCTCTGCGATAAAGCTTTTCTGCATTTGCTTTTGGAGAAATTCCTTCTTCCTTTGAAGGATTGGAGCTATATAAAGCAAAATTAAAGTTATCAAAATTTTCAACTTTTATCAAATCTCGCACATTGGACTGGTCATAAAGTTTGTCCATCAATCGCCTTTTCATGCAAAGGCATTGCTCCGTACCGATGTATCCGGTGTCTTTGCATTTAGGGCATGCATATTCCACCTCAAGAATTTGGGGAGTTAAGTTATGAACCGCCAAAATCTGACTACGTTCCTCTTCCAAAACCTTTTGCCCCATTTTCAACTGTTCCACAATATCCTTGGCTTCAAGCTCACCCTGCAAAACCATTCTGGCAGTTTTTGTTCCCAACAACGCCATTTCCTGCTCAATTTCTGCTAAGCGGGGCAGTCTTTCAAAAAGCACAGCCTTTCTCTCCCGCAGCTCCCCAGCCTTTTTGGTGCGCAAGCTATCGTACTCCCGTAATATTTCACGAAATATCTGTGTTCTTGTTGCCAAAGCTCCCGCCTCCTTTACCATTTATCTCTTTCTTCTCGTTGCAGCTTCTCCAATTTCTCAAAATCCCATTGTCTTTGGGGATAATTGATAAATCGATTTTGCTTTGGCTGTGTAACCACAGCTTTCTGCTCCCCAGCTTTTACTGTCTTTTTCGCAGCAAAAGCCCGATCCAAAGCTTCTATATCAGCAGGGGATTTCACTCCTGCATCTTTCCATTTTTTTAAAATGCTATCGGCATAAGCAAAACTCACTTTTCCCGTCTGCATGACCGTTCTTTCGCAAGCCACCTTTATGACATCAATGGACATTTCATACTCTCTCAACCATTTTTTCATATAGGTCTCTTCGCCCTCCACAGGCATTCTACCACTTTGCCCAAAGGCACGCATAATCGTATGAAAGCTTGTTTTTCTCATTTCTATGTATTCCACAGCCTTGTCCACAGTTTGGATGCCATCTTCTGCCCAAGCCATGGCCACTTTTTCCACATAACGCATCCCCTTAAATCCATCAGAAACGCAATAGGAAAGCAACACTTCAATCAAATCTATAGAAAAGCCAAGCCAATCATACAAGCCAAATATCATACTGATATCCTGTTGGGTTAAAGGCTTGCCCAATTTGCGCTGAGCCGTTTGCAACAAGGCTTTCATTTCACCATGCTTCATATATTCAGATAACTCCGCCATACTGTATTCAGGCTTTTGCTCCATAAAAACCCTTGTGGATGCCTGTTCAACAGGTTTTGCTCGTTCTCTTTCCTGCCAATATTGCCAAGCCCGAACCACATCACTTTCTAAAACATTCAGCCTTCGGGCAATGGTCGCTGCATCCGCATCCTCCAAGGCTTTTGTCATCAGATAGATAGAAACATACAGCGGGGGTGCCAAAGGCAGTTCTTTTTCAATAAATTCATTTGAAATACAAATTTCCCGTGCCATAAGTAGCCTCCTCTCCATTCTGATATTTTCGTACCTTTCAGTATATCATAACTTATGGGTTAAGAAAAGACTGCCATTGACAAAATACGTCTATGGACAGCCTTTTTTTATTTACTCTTATGTTTAATGTGAACATTAAAATAATAAATAATAAAGCTTAACAAAATTACAGTGAGCAATACCACCACTATAATTCTGGAATCTTTAAAAGAAATAAAAATTGCCAAACACCCTAAACAAAAGCTGATTGCATATAAAATCAACACCGCCTGTTTTTGAGAAAATCCTCGATCAATGAGACGATGATGCAAATGCCCTCGATCAGGCTGCATAATGGACTGGTGTTTCGCCATTCTGCGCAACATGGCAAAAATTGTATCAAATACGGGCAACCCAAGACATAAAACACTGACGCTTACCGCCAAAAGAGCATACCCCTTAAACACACCAAGAATACTGGTTACAGATAAAACAAACCCCAGGAAAGTAGAACCTGTATCACCCATGAAAATTTCTGCAGGATTAAAGTTTCTGGGCAAAAATCCTAGGCAAGCACCTGCCAAAGCAGCTGTTAAAACCACCGCAGTATTACTACCCGTCATAATACACAGTACCATGAGGCTTAATGCTGCGATAGAGGAGACCCCTGCCGCCAAACCATCTAAACCGTCAATCAAATTCACCGCATTGGTTACCCCAACAATCCAAACTAGGGTTATAGGGATGCTGAACTTCTGCAAAGCCGCAGTTACAGGCCAAAGCACCACATTGATTTGTATTCCGGAGAAAATGACAATCAATGCCGCCACAATCTGAACACAAAATTTTAGCTTTGCAGGGAGATTTTTCATATCATCCAAAACACCTAAGGCCGCAATCAACAGCGCTCCGCTCAAAAAGCCAACAAACTGTTTTGTGCTCATACCCCTGTCAAAAAAGAAAATCATCAAAACAGTCACGGTAAAGCCCAATACAATGGCAACACCGCCCATTCTGGGCATGGGTTTTTTATGAACACCTCTGTCCTTTGGATAATCAATGGCACCGCATTTTATGGATATCCATTTGGCAAAAGGGGTTGCAACCAATGTAATGGCAAAGGCACTGGCAAAAGCAGCTATATATAATATCCAATTATGTTGCATTCAAAAATCCTCTCCTAACAGTGGGGAGAAACTCCCTATACAGGAAAATGGGGATCATCATGCCGCAATCTGCCAAGCAGCTTCCACCTCTTAAAAAGATGGCGGCATATGAAAATCCCCTTTACTTTTTCATTTATTTTGTTCCGAAGATTCTGTCGCCTGCATCACCCAAGCCTGGAACGATATACCCATGGTCATTCAGCATGTCATCATACGCCGCTGCATAAATATCAACATCAGGATGAGCCTCCTGAATTTTCTTTACACCGTCAGGGGCAGCTAAAATACAAAGCATGATGATATTTTTTACGCCTTTATCCTTTAAAAATCCGATTGCCGCCTCTGCTGTACCGCCAGTTGCCAGCATAGGGTCAGTCAAGAATACGATTCTTTCTTCAACATCGCTGGGAAGCTTGCAGTAATATTCAACAGGGTTTAAAGTTTCAGGATCACGATACAAACCAATGTGACCGATTTTAGCAGTAGGCATTAAATTGATAAGCCCGTCTGTCATACCGATACCCGCTCTCAAAATGGGTACGATTGCCAACTTTGCATCAATTACACGGCATTGTGCCATAGCCACGGGTGTTTCCACCTCAATATCTGCCAAAGGCAAATCTCTTGTCGCTTCGTAGCATAAAAGCATTGCAACCTCTCCGATAATTTCACGGAATTCCTTTGAACCGGTTTCTTTGTTTCTCAGCATCGCCATTTTGCTTTGAATCATTGGGTGTTCAGATACGAACAGTTTACTCATTTTCGTTCCTTCTTTCTTGTCAGTCTCTTCAGTCTTCAATTTGTTTAATTCTTCTTATATGACGTTCATCATTGGAAAAAGGCGTTTCCAAAAAAGCCTTTACAATTTCCAAAGCAAGACCCGCGCCAGTAACGCGAGCGCCCAAAGCAAGAATATTGGCATCATTATGCTCTCTTGTTGCTTTTGCGGAAAAAACATCACCACAAAGGGCAGCACGAATTCCTTTTACTTTGTTAGCGGCAATAGAAATACCAATTCCTGTTCCACAGATTAAAATGCCCTGTTCACATTCGCCATTTGCAACGGCATGGGCTACCAGCTTGCCAAACTCAGGATAATCCACGGATTCCTCAGAAAAAGTTCCAAAATTTTTATAAGGAATTTTGTTATCATCCAAATATTTTATTACCTCTACCATCAGCGGAAAACCGCCATGGTCACAACCTAATGCTAACATCCTGCTCACTCCTTATCTTTTATTCTGCGTCAATTCGGCTGTAGCCTGCCGCTTTATTCAAGCGATTCATTATGGCCAAGCCTTCTCCAACTTCAGGAAATACCTCGGAATAAACCATATCCACTCCAAGAAAATCAAATTTTCGTAAAAACTTAAATAGGTTTGCACCAATTTCCTCGGGACTCTCCCTCTTTCCAAGAGAGAGTACCACATCTGCCTGATAGAATTCCTTTGTTTCCTCCGTTGCCATAACCCCTGTCTTTTTGCCCTGTGCACTATCAGAGGCACAAAGCTGGTTAATCTTGCGTATCACAGCATTTGAATCCCCTTTTACTAAGGTCACCTTTGCCGCCGGGGAATAGTGTGTATACTTCATCCCTGGGGCTTTTGGGCGCAAATCATCCGAAGGCTTTGACAAAATGGCAGGGTCAATGAGAACCTCATCCACCACAGCCTCCATCATTTCCTTCGTAATGGCGCCGGGGCGTAAAATAATAGGGATTTCTCCCGATACATCAACAATAGTAGACTCCAGCCCCCATTCAGCGGCACCACCATCTACAATCATATCAATTTTACCGGATAAATCAAAGGCAACATGAGACGCCCTTGTCGGACTAGGTTTCCCTGAGGAATTTGCACTTGGCCCTGCAATAGGCAAGCCCGAAGCACGAATGATTGCGATGGCCACAGGGTGGGATGGGAAACGTACTGCAACGGTATCCAAGCCGCCTGTAGTGGTCAAAGGGACAATATCGGATTTTGGAAAAATCATGGTAAGAGGACCAGGCCAAAAAGCATCCATCAGCTTTTGCGCCTTTGGGGGAATTTCCCGCACAATGGGACGCAACTCACTGATTTGGGAAATATGCAAAATCAAGGGGTTGTCCGATGGACGCCCCTTGGCAGAATATATTTTTTTACAAGCCTCGCTATCCAGCCCATTTCCCCCTAAGCCATAAACCGTTTCAGTTGGAAAGGCCACAAGTCCGCCTTCTCGCAAAACACGGGCGGCTTCCTCAACAAGGTCAGCTTCTGGGTTCTCTGTGCTGATTTTAATCAGTCTTGTTTCCATTTTTATTGGTTTGCCCCACAGCATTTTTTGTATTTTTTGCCGCTTCCACAAGGGCAAGGATCGTTGCGTCCGATTTTTTCTCCTTTGATTACTGTACGAGAATTCTTCTGTTCCAACATCATTCTCTTACGTGTCTCACTATCAAAAATTCCATTCCACTGTGGCAAATTGTAAAGATGCTCTGCCTTATATTCAACCATTTTCTTGTAAAGCTTTTCAAAATTAATCTGCAAAGAAATCTTTGTGTCTTCTTTTAAATCTTCCATTTCATATTTTTCTGGCAAGGCTTCGTTAATGCCATCCACAAAAGCAACAAGTTCTTCTGCATTCATATTAAAACGAACTGCCAATTCAGCAACGGTTCCCTCTAAGGATTTTACCTTTTCACCGATAATATATTCATAAATACGCTGTTCTTTTGGCAAATAACTATCCCAAACCGCATCCACACTTCTGCCCTCTTGAGAAAATGCCTTTTCCATCCAGCTTTCATATAAACTCATTTTTTTCTCTCTCCTTTAATTCTATATCTTTATCAAGAAATATGTTACAAAATACAATTCACACGCAGTTTTATCAATGAATGAAAACTATTTTGTTACAGATTTCTCCACTCTTTGCAATGATAATATAATTCTTGTCCGATTGCAACAAAAAATCAAAATTACCTGAATAATCCGTAAAAAAGAGAGCCGTTTTTCGGCCCCCTTTCCTTACACAATCATACGCTGAAGCTTTGTTTCTTCTCTTGCCACCACGTGCAGCATAACTTCTTCGGGGATAATATCAATAATGCGATCCCACTCGCCAAGGGCCTTCTCCTGCTTTGAGGTAGGACCCTCGCCTAAAATCACACGGGTAATCTTCTCTTTTTCCACAAATTGACCCACATATCCAGCCACATCGTTATCACACTGAACATGGATGCAGGCACCCAATCTGCTGCCGTAATCTATCAGTTCTTGTAACCGCTTTAAAGTATCCAATCCATCAAAAACACTGTTTCCCTTTTGCACATGCAAAATATGTAACTCTCCATCGTTTGCCAGAGACATGGAAAAACCATAGTCAATCAATCGTAAGGCATTCTTTTGTGCAGTAACCAGTACCAATACCTTTTCTTTTTTTTCTGAATTCATTTCGGAACTCCTCCTTTATAAATAGAGTATTTCCCCCTTACATGTTTCATTCTAACAGAAAAATCTTAGAAAACGGCTATTTTTTGTTTAAGATTTTCTTACAATTCTATCTCTGTTTTCAAGGCTTCGCCAACAAAATCTCGAAACAGAGGATGGGGCCTATTAGGTCTTGATTTAAACTCAGGATGAAACTGTACCCCAACAAACCAGCGGTTATTTTGGTTCTCTACCATTTCCACCAATCTTCCATCAGGGGATAGGCCTGTGATGGTAAGCCCCGCATTGGTCAATCCTTCCCGATAATTGTTGTTAAACTCAAAGCGATGACGATGTCTTTCCCAAATAACCGCCTCACCATAAGCCTTTCTGGCAAAGGAATTTTCTGCAATCTGGCATTCGTAAGCCCCCAAACGCATGGTACCACCTAGATTCTTAATATCCTTCTGGTCAGGCATCCAATGAATCACAGGGTATTCCGTCTTTTCATCTACCTCTGTGGAATCTGCGGACTTCCATCCCAAAACATTTCTTGCAAACTCGATCACTGCGCACTGCATTCCCAAGCAAATTCCAAAGAAAGGGATATCCTTTTCCCTTGCATAACGTATTGCTTCCATTTTTCCAAGGAGACCTCTGTTGCCAAAGCCGCCGGGAACCAAAATGCCCTGAGAGGAACCAAGAATTTCATGGGCATTTTCTTTTGTTAATTCTTCAGAGTCCACCCAGTTGATTTTTACCTTTGCCTGATGATAAATGCCACCGTGGTGCAGTGCCTCGGCAACGGATAGATATGCATCATGCAATTCTACGTACTTCCCAACCAAAGCAATGGCAACCTCTTGCTTTGGATTACGTTCTTTCTCCAGCATCTCCATCCAGTCACTAAGCTCCATGGGCTTTTCCTCCATACCAAGCTTGCGGCATACGATGCTTCCTAAACCTTCATCCCGCAACATCAACGGCAGTTCATAAAGACTGTCAGCATCCAAATTTTCAATGATACAATCCTCATCTACATTACAAAATAGGGCTAACTTATCCTTCATATCCTGACTGATGGGACGCTCTGTACGACAAACAATAATGTCCGGCTGAATTCCAATGGAAAGAAGCTCCTTAACAGAATGCTGTGTGGGTTTTGTTTTCATTTCTTTTCCTTTGGTTAAATAGGGAATCAAAGTCACGTGAATATAAAGACAGTTTTCCCGTCCCAATTCCCTGCCTACTTGTCGAATGGCCTCTAAAAAAGGTGTACTCTCCATGTCACCTACGGTACCACCAATTTCGGTTATCACCACATCGGCACCCTCTCCTGCAGCGTAAACACGACCCTTAATTTCATTGGTAATATGGGGGATCATCTGCACTGTGGCACCTAAATATTCTCCCTTTCTTTCCTTTTGCAAAACAGACCAATAAATTTTTCCTGTGGTAATGTTGTTGGTTACCTTTAAATTCTCGTCTATGAATCTTTCATAATGCCCTAAATCCAAATCTGTTTCTCCGCCATCCTCGGTAACAAAAACCTCACCATGCTGATATGGGCTCATCGTTCCCGGATCCACATTAATATATGGGTCAAATTTTTGAATGCGCACACGGTATCCCATAGATTTTAAAAGTCTTCCTAAGGATGCCGCCGTAATTCCTTTGCCTAACCCAGAAACCACACCGCCTGTTACAAACACATACTTCGTTTCCATTGTCTCTCTCCTTCTTTTGCATCATCCTAATCCACGGAGCCGATAAACCCCTTATCCTAATTTATTCATATCCATGCTTGTCAGGGTGGCTAAAATCACCTCAAACAAGAGGATATTTCTCTTTATTTCAATATCTACCAATAAAAAGAGAGACTGCAAGCCCGGTTTTATCCCATCTTGCAGTCTCCTTTGACTCCAACTCTTATTCTGTTACATTGCCCGTATTTGAAGTCTGATCAGCTTCTTCAGTGGCTTCTATTTTCACAACAGGCAATCCATTTTCATAGGAAAAAACCGCAGTTGTGTTATCCTCCAAAACAATGCCTTGCCAAATTTCCTCTGTACCATTTAAAAATTTCATTTCTACCTGCCAGCCATCTTCAGGCTTGGGCAGCTCACCACTCAAAGACACAGGCATTTCATAATTTTGCTTCCACGCCTCTTCCTGAAGGAGGTTCTCAGACCAATCATCCTTGTCATTGGGCCGAATTCGCAAAATCCCCACATCAGCGCCTGTTTGGTTAATAAAATCAATGGTAATGCTCTCGCCTTCATCGGCAGAACCTTCTGCTTTCTCACCGCACGCTGTCAAACCCAGAGCCATGGCAATCATCATTGCTCCAACCCACAATTTCTTTTTCATCGCTTCTTCTCCTTGCCACATTACCCATTAGCTCTGTGGTGCATACTTCGTAATTTCAACCTTTTCAATTTTAATATCTTTTAAGGGTTTGTCATTTTCCGCATTTACCTCGGTGGCAGCAATCTTATCCACCACATCCATACCCTCAAATGCCTGCCCAAATATAGTATAAGGCTTTCCGAAAATATATTCAAGCTCAACACTACCGCCATGCTTGGTATAATAATCCAATACAGAATCAGGGAATAATTCATTTAAAGTATAGAATTTTTCACCCAGGGTAATGCCTAATTCCTCATTGCTATCTCTCGTTTCTCGGATAGACTGAATCCCCTGCTCTGTCACCTTATCATTCTGTACAATAAAAAACTGGCTTCCGTTGGTATTTGGACCTTTGTTGGCCATGGCCAATGCACCACGGTAAAAATGAAGATTAGGTGATACCTCATCTTCAAAATCCTTTCCGAAGCTGCTTTCTCCACCCTTTCCCGTTCCTGTAGGGTCACCACTTTGAATCATAAATCCGTCAATAACACGGTGGAAGATAACACCATCATAGTAACCGGAATTTGCCAAAGCCTTAAAATTTTCCACTGCCTTTGGTGCTTCTTGGGGATAGAATTGCAGTTTAATCACACCTTCTGATGTAGTAACCACAGCAATCTCGTCGCCTTCTTTTGGCAGTTCAGATTGCAAAATTGTATCTGTCTTCTCAGAATTATTTCCGTTTTCCGTTTTTGTGGAACAGCCTGCTGCAAAAAGCATCAAAGAAGCCGCAACAAGCAATGCAGCATATTTTTTCATGGCGTATCCTCCTTAATAAATCTATCATTGCGATTTACACCACAAATCACATTTTAGCATTTTATATTTTTTCTTGACATGTGTCAATTTATTTTTCTTAATTATTTATTAAACTTGCTGATTTGAGACAAAACACCCTTCGTCCCATCAGATAAACCGCTTTTTTCCATTTTTTCTATATATTTATTTCTGTTTTCATACAAAGTATGAATATTTTCCATTAAAGATTCTGGTGTCATTTCCTCCTCTGGAAGAACCCTAGCAAAGCCCTGTTTCGCAAAAGAAGCAGCATTTAAAATCTGGTCTCCTCGGCTGGCATTTTTGGAAAGAGGAATCAGCAAATGGGGTTTTTTCAATGCCAAAAACTCACAAATAGAATTACTGCCTGCGCGGGATACAATTATATCCGCCGCAGCAAATAAATCTGCCAGCCCTGCGGAAACGTACTCAAACTGCTTATATCCTTTTTGTTTTAACAGCTTTGTTTCCAAATTCCCCTTACCACAAAGATGAATGATATCGAATTTTTGCGAAAGTGCCGAAAGCTCCTCTCTAAGGCACTGATTCAGCTTCACTGCCCCCAAGGAACCTCCCATCATCAAAAGCACAGGTTTATTGCCGTCAAAACCACATATCTCAAGTCCCTTTTGTCGATTTCCTTCAAACAGCTCCTTACGGATGGGTGAGCCTGTATGTACACCCTTTTGCTTTGAAATATGTCCTAATGTCTCAGGAAACGTTGTACAAATTACCTTTGCAAAGGGCATTGCAATTTTATTTGCCAGGCCTGGAGTAATGTCAGATTCATGAATAATGACCGGAACTCCGTTTGCCTTTGCCGCCAAAACTACAGGCACCGCAACAAAACCCCCTTTGGAAAATACCAAATCAGGCTTAATCTCTTTTATTCTCTTTTTTGCCTCTGCAACACCTTTTACCACACGAAACATATCACTGAAATTATCTTTTGAAAGGTAACGGCGAAGCTTCCCCGTAGGAATACTATAATATGGTATTCCTTCTGCTTCAATCAAGCTGCGCTCGATCCCTTTTTCTGACCCAATATAAATAACCTCCCAGCCCTCTTCTTTTAAAAACGGAATTAGCGCCAAATTCGGCGTTACGTGCCCTGCCGTGCCGCCACCGGTTAAAACAATTTTTTTCATGGTTTTTCCACCTCTAAATTTTACCTAATTTTATATACTTATAGCTTATCAGAAATCCTCATTGGTATCCACACTTATTTTATGCTCTTTCAGTCAAGAAAACAAACTTTTTTGCATAAGATGATAGAAAAAAGAAAAGGAGCCTGACCAATGTATCCATATAACAGAAATACCCGAAATAATAACCCGTCCCTGGAAATGCAAGAACGAGGTACCGGAGTAAACAACACGCCTGGAACAACGGGAACACCCACTACGCCCGGCACCCCTACCATGAATGGCACACCTACCATGGGAGGCACGCCCACCATGACCGGTACACCTACCATGAGGGGTACTCCCACAATGAGAGGTACTCCCACAATGTCGGGTACACCTACCATGAATGGCACGCCCACGATGTCGGGTACACCTACCATGAGGAGTACTCCCACAATGAATGGCACTCCCACAATGTCGGGTACACCAACTACACAAGGCACACCCACGATTACAGGTACGCCTACCATGCGAGGCACGCCTACCATGTCGGGTACACCTACCATGAGGGGTACTCCCACCATGACTGGCACTCCTACCATGAGGGGTACACCTACCATGCGGGGCACACCTACCGTGTCGGGTAGCAACGGTACAAATGGAATCAATGGGGTTCTTACAGAAAATCAAAAGGCTGCATTAGCTGAAGATCGACATTTGATGGAGATATTATACATGGCACAGCAGGATAGTGCTGATATGGCAGAGCGTTATGCAACTCTTATGACCGACCCCAATATGGCATCCTCAGCCAATGTCCTGAAAACAATGTATCTGGATGAATTAAAACATATTAATCAGCTAAAAGAAGCATATTATTTGATTACAGGCACTAGGGATACGACCGAGATAATCGGCACCAAGCCAGATACCGTTGGTCAAGAACTGTTGGAGGATACCCTACTTCTGGAAATTGATAATGGGGATTTTTATCGCTCTTTATTTTTAACCATGCCCAGCCAAGATTTAAGAGATATTTTCTTTGAAATTTCTGCAGATAAGATGAGTCACGGCAATGCCTTAAGCTATCTGTTTGCGAAATATTATGCCGGATAATGCTGTGCAAGGCCATCCTTTCGTGCTATACTGAAAAGAAAACCGAAAGGATGGGCTGCTATGAGCGACTGTATTTTTTGTAAAATCTTAAACGGAGATATTCCGTCTGCCACCATATATGAAGACGAGGAATTCAAAGCAATTTTGGATCGATTTCCCGCAAACGAAGGGCATGTACTAATATTACCCAAGGAGCATTCAGCAAATATTTTTGAAATTGATCCTCAATTGGCAGGCCGCCTTTTTACCCTTGCTACAAAAATTGCTAGGGAAATGAAACATAATTTAGGCTTTGAGCATATGAATGTTATGCAGAATAATGGCACCGTTGCAGGTCAAACGGTATATCATTTTCATCTGCATTTGATTCCCCGCTATGAAAACGACGGAATTACCATTGCTTATCAACCAATGGATTTGACAGATGAGCAAATTTCTGACATGCGCAAAAAGCTGGAGCTGTCACTCTAAAAATTAAAGATGCAGATGAATCAATTCATCACATCAATAGTTTCACATGAAACCCTTGCAAAATAAAAAAATAATAACTTGACTTATTCTGGGACATTCTTTTTATGGAATGTCCTTTCTTTTTTAGGGTAAGCTAAAAAAGAGGTGTTCACAATGGACAAAACAGATTACAGTGTATCAATTTTTTTTCTATTTTTATATGTTTTTATTACCCTTTGCGCACAGTACCCCTATATTAACGCTGTACGCTTTTCTATTATCTGCCTATGCCTGATTCCTGCTATGCGCTACGGCGTTCCTATGGCAGCGGCATTTACCATTCTCAGTGATGGTTTTCTACTGTTTTCCTCCTATGAGAAATTGGGGGTTTTTTTCTTTTGCCTTGTGCAGCTTTTTTATATCTCTTTTTTTCTGGACAAGCGCCCCTCTCTTTGGTGTTTTTTCTTTTGTCTGCCCCTCTTGCTCCTACCTCTGCCTGTTTTGGGTGGAATTTATGCCCTTCTATTTATATTGCATGCCCTTATCGCCTTTTCCCTTTGGAAACAAAAAAAGGTAAAGCCTTTCTTTGGGCTATACCTTTTGGGTCTATTTCTATTCATTTGTTGTGATATCTCAGTGGCAATCGGTTATTTTACCCAGCCAAATCCTGTTCTTATTTGGATATTCTACGCACCTTCACAAATGCTCTTGGCTTTTACTGCCAAAGCGTTGCCACCTCTGCCAAGACCGTCTGTTCCTTATCCTTGAGGAAGGTTAATATTTCAGTCCCATTCTCAAGGGTATTAATATATGTTTTCATAATGACTTGGTCTCCCCGCAAGCACTCTTTACGGTAAACAATACGAACATCCTTCAGTTTCATATTGTCATAAATATCATCGGGAACATCATCCATTGCCCACTCAAGGTATTTTACATTATTGGCATGTCCGTTAGAATCTGTATCCCTCCTGGTAATTTCTAAGGAACGGGAAACAGCATCAGACACCTCGTCCTCCTTAGGCATAAGAAACTTCTCCCCGGGAATTGATGATTCCTGACCGGAATGGTATTTCTCAACCATCTCATCTGGAATATTTCCGGGTTTGCGCTTTTCCAAATCCATATAAATCCAACGGGAAATCCCTTTAATGATAGTCTCGTTTTTTTCGTCTAAAACATGAAAGCATCTGATTGCCTGCATCCGGCGGCATTTTTCGCACCAAGTTTGAACGGTAATCTTTTCTCCCAATTTTGGCATTCTTTCTACTTCCAGATGCCAGTTGATTACTGCCCATCCCGTCTGCATCTCCGTCAAATATTCCACAGAGTATCCCAGAAAATCCGAATGATTGATAGCTGCCTCCTGCAAATCGGAAAACAGCGCCGCTGGCGTCATCAGTCTATTCACATCCACCTGAAAATAAGAAATCTTTCGGCTTTCCTCATATCCAACTTGTATCATTTTACTTCCTCCGTTCCTTAAAGCATAGGCGAAACCAATCTTGCCACAGCTTCCTTTACCTTAAACCACCATTTTCTTCTGTCATACCACTCCTTCGTTATCTCGATGCAATTATCCAAATCTTTTATAAAATCAGCTTCCAACACTTTGGTCAGTTCTGTGTCAAACATAAATGCATTCACTTCAAAATTCAGTGCAAAGCTGCGCACATCCATATTGGCAGTACCAACAGAGGCAACCAACCCATCAATGCAAAGGGTTTTTGCATGGATAAACCCTTTCTCATATTGATAACAGCGCACCCCTGCATCCAGCAGCTCCCCTAAATAAGACATACTGGCCCAATAAACCAAAATATGATCGGGGTTTCCCGGAATCATAATGCGAACATCAATCCCCGAAAGAGCGGCAACCCTCAAAGAATCGAAAATGCCGTCATCTGGTACAAAATATGGGGTTGTTAAATAAATATGATCCTCGGCCTCATTCATCATTTTAAAATACCCATTACGGATATTCTTCCATTGTGTATCAGGCCCGCTGGAAACAATCTGGGTCTCAACACCGTCGTATTGCTCCCTTTCTGGAAAATACTTGTCCTCCAGAGGAACAGCGCCTTCTTTTGCAGTAAAGTTCCAATCCATAATAAAGCGAATCTGCATTTGATCCACCGCATCCCCCTCAAAACGAAGGTGTGTATCTCTCCAAGGACCATAACGCTTCACAATGCCCAAATATTCATCTCCAACATTAAAACCACCGATATATCCAATCTCTCCGTCGATTACGCAAAGCTTTCTATGATTTCGGTAATTAATTCTAACAAAAAACGGTGGTAAAAAGGCAGCCGAATGTCCACCTGCCTGGTGCAGCTGGTGAAAAAAATCCTTGGGTAGAGAAGAGTTCCCCATGCCGTCATAAAGAAGGCGAACCTCAACCCCTTCTCTTGCTTTTTTTGTCAGCTCATCCAACAAACGTTCCCCCAGCTTGTCTCCCCGCCAAATATAATACTCTAAATGAATAAACTTTTTTGCCCGGCGAATATCTCGCACCAATGCTTCAAATTTATCTTTTCCCGCATTGAAAACCGCCACCTTATTGTTAAAGGTCATCCAATTGCCGGAATTTAGATGAAGATACGCCAAATCTGTTAAATACTCTGCCTCAACCAGACGTCCCCTGTTTTCAATCAGTGATTTTTGCCGCTGAATTTTTTCAATGGAATGGCGGTCGTGGAATAAGTATTTATAATAGACCTTTTGATCATAAGCTGCCTTCTCATAAAACATCTTTTCCCGCTTGCCGTTTTTCCCAAAGATTAAATAAGTTAAAAATCCAAGAATAGGTATAAAAAACAGCACTAGGAGCCATGCCCAAGTGCTGGCAGGATTTCTGCGTTCAAAAAAAACCACCAACCCAGCTAAAAACACATTGATAAATAAGAGAATTACAATAAAATACGCTAATATCGTAAAAACTTGTGTATGCATGAAAGTCGCCCCCTTTGATACCCCAAGCTTCCTGTAGTATACTATATTCTTCCAGACATATGCAAGTCATGTTCCGTTCAAAAAAAGTTAAATTTTCTTTTTTCCTACTTCCCTAAAAACAAAATCAATGTTAGAATAGAACAAGTATGAATTGCACATACGTGAACTTTTGTTTACGTAAAAATTAAGGAGGAACTTTTAGTGAATGCTTCAAATGTGAATTTTTCAGATGTATTGATCATTATTATTGTGGTATTAGCCATTATCTTTGCTCTTCTGTACTATTTCAATAAGGTTAGTATGCGTAAAATGGTGCAGGCGCAGGACTTTATAGACAATAACCGTACAACTGTACAAATTTTTATCATCGATAAAAAACAGGAAAAGCCTTCTCCTTCTAATTTACCGAAAGCTGTTTACGAGCAAATGCCTAAAACCTCTAAAATGCGTAAAGCCAATCTGGTTAGAGCAAAAGTTGGCCCCCAGATTGTAACCCTTATTTGTGATAAACCCGTTTATAATGTTCTTCCAGTGAAAAAAAATGTCAAGGTTGACTTAGCGGGAATCTATATCATTGGCATTACAGGCATGAAGCTTGAGGATAAAAAGAAAAAGACGCTTACCGAGAAAATGACTCTCAACCTGAATAGTAAAGTAACTAAAAAGTAATATAATAATCAAAAAACCTCCTTGCCTAGCAAAGAGGTTTTTCTTTTTGTTATCCCTCTACCGTGTAATATTCCCCAAACACCTTCTTAGAAACCAAAAAAAGAATATCACTTCATATTAAATCTCCTTTTTTATGGAAGTAGAAAAACCGATGCATGATGTATGCATCGGTTCTTTTTAGCTTCTTAAAATCTAAGCAAATCAGATAAGGGTTTATGTATAACTGAACCCCTTTAAATTCAGCGGTTAAGCCACCATACCCCCAAGTTTAAATATCCTGCAAAACAAAGCCATAAAATATAAGGAATCTGCAGTTTTGCCGCTAAAGGCGAAACCTTACTAAACGCTTTTGTCATTGCTAAAACCAAAAGTAGAAGTATAATTAGCCAAACAAATGCAAACAAACGCCATTCAAACGTAAAGAAAAAGAAACTCCAGCAGAAGTTAAAGGCAAGCTGGATAAAAAACAGCGTTAGCGCCTCCTTTCTTCCTTCCTTATCAGAACAGCATACCATAGCCGCACCTATACCCATCAGTAAGTATAGCACCGTCCATGCCACAGGAAAAAGCCATGCCGGAGGGGCAAGGGGGGGTTGATTTAACACCTGATATTGGCTCATAGCCTCCATGTTTAAATACCCCGATAATCCGCCCACTATCAACGGCAATAGTACTAAAAACAAACAACGTAATTTTTTTTGCACATAATCCATCTCCTTTGCTCAAAAGATACCGATTCATTCTAATTATATTGCTCGGTTCTATTTTCCATACTAAAAAACCATATTAAGTTGTGGTAATTTTTAGATATCGCAATGGACTGGCTAATATTCTATTTTTACTTATTTCGGCATGCCAGAATTCTTTCTTTCAAAGCTGCCTTCTCTGCCTCACCTAAAAAAGCGGCTTCCGCAGAATATAAAAGCATTTGAAGCAAATCGTCCTCAGTAAAACCCATATCATAGATGCAATGGTCATATTCCTTGTCTAAGGTTAAGCCAAACAATGTCATATTGTCAGTGTTAATGGTAACCCGCATGCCCAAATCATACATTTTCTTCACATAGTGATCTCCATAGCTCATGGTGCTTTGACAGCAAACATTACTGGTGGGGCAAATCTCGAAAGTAGCCCCTTCTTCAATAGCTCTTTGGCATAGAGTCGGATCCTCAAAAACATGATGTCCATGACCAAGCCTCTTTGCACCAAAATTTAAGGCATCCTCAACTGTTTCAGGGCCTTGACTATCCCCTGCATGGCAAGTAAAGGGAAGCTCTAATTCTCTTGCCAAATCAAATATGGGGGCAAAATTGGAAAGCGGCACAATCCCCTCCGCACCTGCCAAATCAAGAGCAACGACACCTTTGCCCAAATACTCCTTTGTCAAGCGAACAGTCTCCAAGTTTTCCTCCATGTTTACGGTTTCCGGACCAATACTCATGGCACACAAAATGATACCAATTCCAACTTGGGGATGCTCTCTAAGACCAATTTCTTTTCCTTCTAAAACTGCATCAATGGCATCCCTCTGGGTCAGTCCCTTTTGGGTGTGCAACTGAGGCGCAAAACGAATTTCTGCATAGGCAACACCTTCTTCTTCTAACCATCCGATTAATTCTTGAGTAACTCTGGTTAAAGAGGCCTTGTCCTGCAAAATTTTCACAGGTATTTCAAATCGTTCTAAGCACTCATTCACATCCTTACAGTCCTCAGGAACCATAATCAAAGGAACAAAGCTTTCATAATCCTTGGCTGGTACTTCTATCCCCTGTTTTTGAACCAATTCCCATGCAGTCTCGGGCAAAATGGAACCATCCAAATGTAAATGTAAATCAATTTTCGGCAAATTGTATTTTCCCATATCAAAAACCTCCTTCATGTTTCTTATCAATAAATATATCATAACGGAAATTTCTCCGTTTTGTCAAAAAATAACCCCCTTTTTCCAAAGGCATACAGCCTGTGATAAAAGGGGATATTATTTCTTATAAAAAGGTTGCTTAATCGATTCCTACTTCTTTCCGTGGAACAGTTTTTTCGTCTGATACTTGGGCTCACAGGTCAAATTTACACCCAGCTTGTGGAACATGCTTTCATCCACATGAGACAGGATGACAGATGAATGTACCTCGGAGCATTTTAATTTTTCTAACTGCTGTAACGCTAAGCTGGCCTTTTCCTCTGTTGATGCACTGATGCATAGGGCAATTAACACCTCATCCGTATGCAAACGAGGATTATGATTGCCAAGATTGTTTACCTTGAGCTTTTGTATAGGTTCGATAACAGTAGGGGAAATAATCTTCTCCTCCTTTGGTATTCCAGCCAATTGCTTTAAAGCATTCAAAAGCATTGCCGAGGATGCACCCAATAAGGGTGTTGTTTTACCAGTCACAATTGCTCCACCCGGCAGTTCAATTGCCGCACATGGTTCCTGGGTTTCCTCCGCCCGCTTCAATGCCGCCGCAACCACAGGGCGGTCAGCAACAGAAACACCTACCTGCTTCATTAATAATTCCAGTCTAAAAATAACATCCTCTTCGATATTACCCTTTCTATGGTCACAAAGAGCATTGTAATATCTACGGATGATTTCATTGCGAGAAGCAGCTTGCACCGCCCCATCATCAATGATGCAATTACCAACCATATTTACACCCATATCTGTAGGGGATTTATAAAATGACATCCCATAAATTTGTTCAAACATAGCATTCAGAACGGGGAAAACCTCCACATCTCGATTGTAGTTGATGGTGGTTTCTCCATAAGCCTCCAGATGAAATGGGTCAATCATATTCACATCGTTCAAGTCCGCAGTAGCCGCTTCATAAGCCACATTTACAGGGTGGCGCAAAGGCACATTCCAAATAGGGAAGGTTTCAAACTTTGCATAACCCGCCTTAATCCCTCTTTTATGCTCATGATACAATTGAGATAAGCAAGTGGCCATTTTCCCACTGCCGGGGCCCGGTGCTGTAATAACTACCAAAGAACGTTCTGTTTCAATGTAATCATTCTTTCCATACCCCTCGTCACTTACAATCAGTGGAATATTTGCAGGGTAGCCCGCAATGGGATAGTGCTTATAAACCTTAAGGCCCAAGGCTTCCAGCTTCTTTTCATAAGCCATTGCTGCCGCTTGTCCATTAAACTGTGCCAAAACAACACTGCCAACATATAAACCATAGCCACGGAAGGCATCAATCAAGCGCAATACATCCATATCATAGGTAATTCCTAAATCACCACGAATTTTATTCTTTTCAATATCTCCTGCGTTGATTACAATAACAATCTCCGCATCATCCTTCAACTGCAACAGCATATTCACCTTGCTGTCCGGCTTAAAACCGGGAAGCACACGGGAAGCATGATAATCGTCGAATAGCTTTCCGCCAAATTCTAGGTACAGCTTTCCGCCAAACTGACCAATCCGTTCTTTAATTCTTTCAGACTGCATTTTTAAATATTTCTCATTGTCAAAACCTATCTGCACCATTGCATGATCCCCCGTATTTCTCGTCCATTTTTTTCACTACGGTATTCAATTATACTATTTTTTTCACTACAATACAAATATAAATTAGCATTCGGCAAAATATTTCCACCCACAAAAATTTCCTCAACTAGATCCTTCATGCTACTCCATCTTTTCCATAGAAGTACTCATCTGGCTTATTATGTACAGTCCCAGAAAAATCACACGCCAAAATTTATCATGATGTAAATCTTTTACTCTGTCACTGAAAGACAAAAAACCTCCACTTTTTTTGCCCCTTCTCGATATAAAGCACGACTGCATTCATTCAGTGTTGCTCCCGTTGTTAGAATATCATCAACCAAAAGAACGCATTTGTCTGAACAATTTTGGGCAATAAAAACATTTTTTATGTTTTTATGCCTCTCTTTGGCAGACAGCTTGCTTTGAGGAATAGTCTCCTTCGTTCTAGCGAGAATGTCCTTTTGATAAGGAATGCCTGTATGAAGGCTGATGCTTTTACAAAGAATATCCGCTTGATTAAATCCCCGCTCCTTCTGTTTATGGGCATGTAAGGGAACCCCTGTTAAAAAATCAATTTCCTCTATGCAATCCCTATGGTAGGAAAGCAAATAATCTGCCATTAAACGGCCAAATACCTTTCCATCCTCCCTAGAGCCATCAAATTTAAACCGAGCTATTCCATCTCGCAATACTTCATAATCAAAAGCAGAAATGCCTCGTTCAAATACAGGTCTGTTTTCCAAACAAGAATGACAAATGTCACCCCATTCCAATGTTCTTCCGCAAAACCCACATCGATTGCCCAGCAAATATGGAATGCTATCAGCACAAGGCTTACATAGGCCATCTTTCCATTCTTCCATAGGCAGCAACTGGCCACATAAAACACAATAAGGAGGATACAGCACATTCAAAAACCCTTGTATGAAGTTTTTCACGGCTGTACCTCCAGTTCATTCATAAAATCGTATAAATTTCGTATGCGTTCTGCCAATGCTGTATAGCGACCAACCTCCCGATTGTTTGCGATCATACTGTTCACCGTTTCCCGAAGACCCACAAGTACTACCAGCTCTTTTGCTCGGGTCACTGCGGTATAAAGCAAATTCCTGGTCATCAGCATAGGCGGGCCGCTGTAAACAGGCAAAATTACCACAGGGTATTCACTCCCCTGAGACTTGTGAATGGTTATGGCATAGGCAAGTTCCAATTCCTCTAGCTGGGTAAAGTCATAATCAACCACCTTGCCATCATCAAAGGAAACCCGAACCATTTCATTTTCCTCGTCAATCTTTACAATACGCCCGGCATCCCCATTATAAACCCCCAAACCTTCATCCGTCCGTTTGCCTTGACAGCTGAAGCAACGCCATACAATGTTATAATTGTTTTTAATCTGCATCACCTTATCTCCCTCACGGAAGGTGGTTTGGCGAAATTCCTTTTCCTTTTTATCATGGGATGGAGGGTTCAGGGTTTGCTGTAATACCTGATTTAGGCTTTGTACACCAAGCATTCCCTTGCGCATAGGCGTCAGCACCTGCATATCAGTCAAACCGTCATGTCCAGTATATTTGGGCAAACGGCTTTTCACCAACTCCTGCACTGTGGATAAAACTTCTTGCCCGTAGGCACGGCGCATAAAAAAGAAATCCGTTCCACCTTCGTTCAAAACAGGCTCTTCCCCTTGATTGATACGATGGGCATTCATAATGATTGCACTCTCTTGGGCTTGACGAAAAACATGTTCTAGTCGAACCACGCGCAGACGCTCACTGCGAATCATATCCTTTAATACATTCCCTGCGCCAACAGAGGGAAGCTGATCCATATCCCCCACAAAAATCACAGATGTGCCGTTTTCTATGGCTCGTAACAGTGCGTGCATCAAATGCAAATCCACCATAGAGGTTTCGTCAATAATCAACACATCCGCTTCAATTGGGTCATCCTCATTTTTATCAAAAACCTGCCTGCGATTGTCATCACTGACAAAGGTTGTACCTAACAGCCTATGAATGGTTTTTGCCTCAACTCCCGTTGCATCGGTCATGCGTTTTGCAGCACGACCTGTGGGTGCGGCAAGAACCACTTCCTTCTCTTCCTTTTCCAATAAACGTAGTATGGTGTTTATGGTAGTGGTCTTTCCTGTACCGGGGCCACCTGTAATAATCAAAACACCGCCACTCATAGCCTCCCGCACAGCTTGCCGTTGTTCCGGTGCCAACTGCACGCCCGTTTCTTTTTCCATTTTGCTAATCTGTCTCTCTAATATCTCAGGATCTGTTTCTTCACAATCCATGGAAAGCTCAATAAAACGCTTTGCCACTGCCATCTCAGCATAATAGTAAAAGTTTAGATAAACAACCTCCAGCCCCGCCAAGTTTTCCTGCCAAATTTGACTTTCCACCTGTAACTCTCTGATGGCATTTTCCACGGCAAGAGGATGTAGTTCTAGCAGCTCCACAGCCTCTGTAATCAGCTTATCCTTTGGCAAATAACAATCTCCATTTGAAGCCGCCTGATTTAGAACATATTTCACTGCCGCCTTAATGCGGTTAGGGTTATCCTCAGCAATTCCTGCATTTGCCGCCATTTTATCCGCCATTTTAAAGCCGATTCCAAAAATATCATCTGCCAAGCGATAGGGATTTGTTTTCACAATATCAAAGGTTCTGCCTTTATACCGTTTGTAAATCCGCATAGTATAGGCTGGAGAAACCTCGAAGCCTTGTAAAAACATCATGACCTTGCGTAATTCATGCTGTTCTCTAAATATCTCTGAAATCCGCTGTGCTTTTTCGTGGGTAATTCCCTTTATCTCCGTCAGTAAATCCGGCTTTTCTTCAATTACATAAAAAGCGGCATCACCAAAACGCTCCACAATTTTTCTTGATGTTTTTGGCCCCAGCCCCTTGATTAAGCCTGAGGACAAATATTTCTCCATGCCATTTTGAGAGGTGGGCATGAATTTTTCATAAAACTGAACCTGCAATTGCTTTCCATATACAGGATGATTAATCCAGCTTCCTCTAACAGAAAGGCTTTCTCCCGAATGAATCAGCGGAACAACTCCAACACAGGTGATTTCTTCCTCCTGTATTTCCATTGTAAATACTGTATATCCGTTTTCCTTGTTTTGAAAAATAATGTCTCCTACCTCACCCTTTAAAAGAACATCTTCCATACGCACCCCTCCTTTCTGTGAAATGAAGTTTAAGTATTCTACCCAAGCTCTTTTGACTTCATAAAAAAGCAAATGCCACCGTTCTTGGGGATTCCGCTGTTTTATTTGTTATAACTATTTTACTAAAAACCTATACCTTCTATAAAACATTTCCCATTGGTCTGGGGGAAGTTTACATTGAATTTATTTTTGAATTCCTTCATCATTCTTTTTGGTCTGAATTTTTACAATTATCTTTTAGTATATCACATCGAAAATAAAAAGGGAACTCTCGTTCCTACTTTTTTCCATAAAAAAGGATGCTGATTTTTTCAGCACCCTTTCAAACATAACCTATTTTCAAAGGATTTATCATGAGAAACAATCCCTTTGAATCCTTAATTAAAATTTATCTTTGAAAACTGCAACCTTATCCAGTTGCTCCCAAGGAAGGTCTAAATCCGTACGACCAAAATGACCATAAGCCGCTACCTGCTTATAAATAGGTCTCTTCAAATCAAAATTCTTGATGATTGCCGCAGGGCGCAAATCAAAGTTTTTGTGTACGATTTCTGTAATTTCTTCATCGGAAATTCTTCCTGTTCCATAAGTGTTTACAAGAATGGATACAGGCTTTGCCACGCCGATTGCATAAGCAAGCTGAACTTCGCATTTTTTCGCAATACCGCTGGCAACAATATTCTTTGCAACATGTCTTGCTGCGTAGCAAGCAGAACGATCTACCTTTGTGGGGTCCTTACCACTGAATGCGCCGCCGCCGTGTGCCGCATAACCACCGTAGGTATCCACAATGATTTTTCTTCCTGTCAAACCGCTATCACCCATGGGGCCACCAATGACAAAACGACCTGTAGGGTTAATATAGTATTTTGTCTTCTCATCCAAAAGCTCCGCAGGAATCACCTTATTCACAACATGTGCAATAATATCCTCACGGATTTGCTCATTGGTTGCTTCTGGGTCATGCTGAGAGGAAATAACCACGGTGTCCACTCTTGCAGGCTTATCATCAATATACTCCACAGTAACCTGAGATTTTCCATCAGGACGTAAATACTTCAACGTTCCGTTTTTTCTCACCTCTGTTAATCTTCTTGTCAGCTTATGTGCCAAAGAGATAGGTAAAGGCATCAATTCCTCTGTTTCATCACAAGCAAAACCAAACATCATACCCTGATCCCCGGCACCTGTATCAAATTCGCTGTCATCCTCGCCTGTTTTTTGCTCTAAAGCCTTGTCAACACCCATTGCAATATCAGGGGATTGACCATGGATAGAGGTAACTACCGCACAGGTTTCACTGTCAAAACCAAACTTTGCACGGTTATAGCCGATTTCATTCAAGGTCTCCCGAACAATTTTTTCTACGTCAACATATGCGCTAGTGGTAATTTCACCCATTACAAAAACAATACCTGTTGTTGTTGCTGTTTCGCAGGCAACTCTGGCATTAGGATCCTTCGCCAACAGCGTATCCAAAACACCATCGGAAATTTGATCACAAATTTTATCGGGATGCCCTTCCGTAACTGATTCGGATGTAAATAATCTTCTACTCATTTCTATTCCCTCCTGTAAAATATAAATAATTGTCTTTGTGAATAGAGTGCAGGGAGAGATGCTCGGCTATACGGACAATCGTTCTACAAAAGCCGCAAGCCTTAACCAAATTTTTAGAATTAAAAAAAACCCTAAACAGGGTTTGTGATTACATTCTCATCTTCCGTTTGAACCAAACGGGGGAATTGGCACCGATGCGTCGAAACGCCGGTTGCCGGGTGTCATAGGGCCCTGTCCCTCAACCACTCTTGATAAGTTCTCTATTCACTTGTAATCCGGATTATAGCATCCTTTTTATCATATGTCAATAAGAATGAGACCATAAAATTAAATTCCCTATCATTTTGATATGAATTACAAGAACACCTGCAATTCCTTCCCCCAAGCTTCAATTAATCCCTCTAAATTCCATGTAGCATTGGCAGGGCTGGTGGAGGGTAACTGAACCATTGGAATCCCTGTTATTTTCTGCTGATGCTTCTGATATAAACGAAAAGCTGTCCCGCCATTTCCAAATATGGGGATCTTTCCTGTTGTTTGGAAAATGGTACTCAAATCCGTAGGAACAACGTTGCGTATGGAGCTGTCACTGCTCCCCTGAATATCGCAGCTTAGAACCACATCATAAAGGGCAATTCCTTGGGCTAATAGAAAAGCTTTTTTCTCTTCATTACTTTGAGGGACCGCAACTCCCGTTACTCCTCCCAAAACCTTCCAAAAGCGATTCTGAGGATGCCCATAATAAAATTGGTTTTCCCGAGATTTCAAAGAAGGTGCCGTGCCAAGGATGAGCACCTTACTGTTTTGATTGCAAACAGGTAAAAATTTTTGAGTTACCCGCTCCCAAGGAATTTCTTTCATTTGCCTGCCTCCCTTTTAAACCTGTGTTTTTTTCCATTCCCGTAACCATGCTTTATCCTCGGGGGAAACCCGGAAAGACTCGCAAGCCTTCTGCACAAATTTCGCCTTCACACTAAGACTTAATTCCGTATTCTTAAGATATTGCCGTACCATTTCCGGATTCTTTGCCCAAGCCGTTGCCAATAGCCAAGCCTGTGCCATCTCTATATAATAAAAATCAGAAGTCACAGCATCAACTAACTGTAGAACCTTCTGCAAGTAAGGCTCCTTTAAATAATAATTCAGCATAATGATTAAGCCTACCCTTACAACCCATGGATTTTCTGCCAAAAGGTATCCTTTTGCATGGGCGAATAATGCCTCTTCATTTTTTCTAGCAATCTTCTTTAATGACGCACAAAATCCATCACAATGAGCCCAGTTTTCCACAAATTCATGAGAAAAGGTGTCGCAGTAACCCAAAAACTCATCAAACTCCATGGGAATTTCCGTTGCCACCAGACCATACAACATGCGCTCTTCATAGCTATCCTTCCCACAGGTGTCAAAAAAATTCCTCCCTGCCGCTTTTGCCACTTCCTTAGCTTTTTGACGTAACAGCGGAGAACGAATTCCAATAACAGGCAACGCCGTGCGTAAGAGCTTTTCTTGAAACAAACGATATTTATCATCCTGTAAAGCCACTAATTCTTTATAAAAGGCCTGATAATCGTTAGTTGTCCATTTTAATTCAGTCACAAAACCACCCTTTCTTATTATTTTTATACAAAGAACAAGCGGCTTTCTTGTGGGAGAAAGCCGCTTGTCCTTAAGGGTCGTCATTGCCATATAACGAAAACAATTGGGGGGCGTTTTCGCTATATTCGGTAAGGCAACAACAAGAAGAGATGAAAAGTTTGATTCAAAATAGTTTGACGTTAGGAGAAAGCATCAAACTACAGAAACAAGCAAACCAATTTTTGCCAAAAAGGCAAACTATCTAAAAAAGGCGTCAAAACATATTATTGTCTTGCGACGCCCTAGTCGTAGCCACACATTTATATTGCCTTATTTTTTCCTTCTTGTCAATGAAAAATTTTTCAAATTAAGCATTTTTTACATTAATTAGGTGAATTTTATAAAACCATTGTCAATTTTCTTTTTTTTTGTTACCATAATAAAAAACAGCTTAGGGAGGAGATCCATTTGAAGGTTCAAGAATCAATGGAAGACTATCTAGAAACAATTTATGTATTGGAAAAGCAAACAGGCTATGTACGCTCAATCGATATCGCTACCGCCCTAGGTTTTAGCAAGCCCAGTATCAGTAACGCCATGAAGAAATTAAAATCAAGCGGTTATATTGAAATGGAAGAGCGGGGCAGCATCAGGTTGACAGAAAAAGGGAAAGAGGTTGCCATAGGCACCTATGCCAGACATTGTGTTATCTCCGAAATATTGGTCTCTTTTGGTGTTTCAAAGGAAACCGCTTTAGATGATGCCTGCCGCATTGAGCATGTCATCAGTGAGGAAACCTTTGACTGCCTGAAGAATTACCTAAAAACAAATCGCAATAATGATAGGTAATTTCAAATCCAAATGAAAAAAACAATTTGGAGAATCAATAAATTTAAAGGGTGCCGGATTCTGGCACCCTTTACTATCTATGAAATCTTACGAAAGGCCCCAATCCTAATATTAGAATTGGGGCCTCCTTTTCAAAATATATTATCTTACTATCTTCACTCTCTTAGAAATATCCTCTTTTTCTTTTGGTGCAGGTTCCTCCCCAATGCCACCAAAAGGCATTTGGCCAATTAGCAAATAGCTTTCAGGCAAATCAAACAGTTCACGCATTTTTTGGTCAATTACAGGGTTATAATGCTGTAAAGAAGCACCGATTCCCAGCTCCCGCAATTCGCTCCAAATGCTGATTTGAAGCATTGCACTGGCTTGCATTGCCCATGCAGGAAAATTTGCCGCATACAAAGGGAATTTTTCCTGCAGCCCCTTTACAACCTCTTGGTCGTAGAAATAAAGAATTGTACCAGCGCCTGCTTTAAAACTATCAATTTTCTCTCTGGGAACCTTTCCTTCAAAAACATCATAGATTGCATCCCATAATGCATTCTGCTTTTCATCTAATGCTACAACCACTCGAGAGCTCTTCATATTAAATGCATCGGGCACCAGCTCTGTTAAAGTTTCAATTGTTTCAATCACTTTTTGGCTATCAACGGGAAGTTCTTTATTGATGTTGTAATAACTTCTTCTTTTTTCCAATGCTTGCATCATACTCATGTCCATTCCTCCTTGGTTTCTATTATCTTATTATTTGTCATATTTCATTTCTTGCTGCAAAAAAGTACCTTGTCTTAATTCTGAAAATGCTTTTTGTAATTCATCCTTTGTATTCATTACAATAGGACCACCCCAAGCCATGGGTTCTTCCAACGCCTTTGAACTGATAAATAATACTTGTGCGTTTTTATCAGTACTTTTTATTTCCGCGCTGTCTCCTAAAGTAAGCTTTGCCGCTGTTTTCTCCTTCACCAGCTCGCCACCTATTGTAACCTCTCCCACCAATGTAAAAATCAAAACCGAGCGGTCTGTTTCTGTATCAATGGTTATAGACGCATTGGGAGAAAGATGAATATCATAATAATCTAAAGGTAAATGTTTACTGCTGAAACCCTGTTTGCCTTTGTATTGCCCTGCAAGGAGCCTTAGCTTTCCATTTTCAATTGCAATCTCCTCAATCTCATGATTTTTGATGCTTTGGTAAGCGGGAGCTGTCATTTTATCCTTTGCGGGTAAATTCAGCCATAGCTGCACACCCAGCATTCTCTCCGACGCTGGCAGCCTTTCTTCATGGAGAATTCCTGAGCCTGCTGTCATCCACTGAACCTCTCCGTCAGAGATAGAATCCTCATTTCCTAAGCTGTCTTTATGCACCATCTTGCCACGATATATGTAGCTGATGGTCTCAATTCCTCTATGGGGATGCATGGGAAATCCAGCAATATAATCCTGGGGATTTATGCTGTCAAAGGAATCTAACATCAAAATAGGGTCATATTCTTCTGTTGTCTCTAAACCCAAAACCCGAACCAGCTTCACGCCAGCTCCGTCCTGTGTTCTAAACCCTGTAACCTGTCTCTTAACTTTTCTCTCCATTGATCTCATCTCCAAACTTTTTTAATAAAGTGACCATCTGTTCTTTTTCCTCTTCCGTCCAATAAGACATCAATTCAATAATTTTAGCCTCATTTCTTGGATAAACTTCACCTATGATTTCTTCTCCTTGGGGGGTAATATGAAGGATACATCGTCTTTTATCTTTACTGTCTGTTTTTCGTATAAGGTATCCCCTTTTTTCAAGATTATTTATAATAAGAGGCATGGTTCCGCTGGAACTCAATATTCTCTCCTGAATTTCACCAACCGTTGCATCACCTTTGTGATATAAAGCCTCTAACACGGCAAATTGCCCCATAGAAAGCTTGTACTCTGTAAAAATCTTAGCGGATTGGCGGTCAATGTAATTCACTGCCCGATGGAGGCCGATTAAGATTTTTAACTCTGCTTTTGCCATTTCCTCACCTCGAATATCTCTATGTAGATATATAATACTCTATGTAGAGATAATTTGCAATACTTTTTTATTTTTTTCTATTTTAGATTAAATTATCCATTTATATAAAAAATAGCCGCCTTTACGGCGGCTACTTACTTCTATATTTTTAATATAATTGCTTATTGAAAATAGGAATATCCATAAAGCTTACCACTCTCCAGCTTCCCATCATGGCGATATTTAGCCATTTCAGAAACTGTTACAAGTTGGTATCCTTGTTTTATTAAATAGGGCACAAGCTTTTCTGTTGCTTCGGCACTGGTTTCATAAATACCGTGCATTAAAATAACCTTTCCATCTAAGTCCCCTTCACTGCGGATTACTTTCATAATTGCATCTGAATTCTTTGTTTTCCAATCCAGTGTATCAATGGACCAAGTCACCAATGCCATAGGAATATGCTTCTTCACAGTATCGTTGCTGTTTCCATAGGGAGGGCGGAATAAGGTAGGCTCAAACCCAACGAATTTCTGAAATGCCGCTGCAGTCTTCTTTACATCCTCATTAATAGCTTCTGGGGTTAGCGTATTGAAGTTCTTGTGTGAATAGGAATGACTCCCCACCTCGCACCCCAAAGCAAGTTCTCTTTTTACTGTATCAGGGTAAGCCTCAACAAGTTTGCCCAAATCAAAAAATGTAGCTACGGCATGGTTTTTTTCCAAGGCATCTAATATCCGTTCGGTAGACCCCGGTTTGGGGCCATCATCAAAGGTCAATGCAACCATAGGCTTGGTAGGATCAATGACCCGTTCAATCTTCTCTGTGGGCTCCTTTACCTCAGGTTCCTTTTCCTCGACCACAGGAGGTGCCTCTATGCCAACTCCATTCAGCAACCCCGCCAACTCGCTGTAGGGAACCAAAAGCTCCACTCTTCCAAGGCTGCCAGGGAAAATATCGTAACGTTCAAAGAACAATAATACACCTTTATCATTTAAAGCAAAACGATCAAAACGTCCCGCATCCGGCGCCAAAGTTTTTCTATAGTCACCAAAAATTCTGTCTTTGTAAGGTTCATTCTCTGTAAAATAACGAATGACATAAGCAGAAACAGCCTCTAAAAATCCATCTTTTCTCAAGGTATCCTCAGTAATTCGCTCTCCTGTTTTGGTATTAAAATGGAAAATGTGAACACGTTCTATGGTATTGGTTTTCTGCTCTGTAGGAGAGATTTTTTGCTCCAACTCTTGTGTTTCATAAAAAATAATACAGATTTTATCTTCACTTACTATATAACTATCATAATCCAAATATAAAAAGGAATTACAATCTTCTTGCGAAAGTCTCTTTTTTTCCTTTTCATCCTTCAGATCATACTTCTGTGCAAACTCCGTTTTCAGCCCATCAATAAACTGTAAAATCTGATTATCAATGGCTTCATTAGACAAATGAGGGTATGCTAAAACATAAGCAAGGGGTGCCGCATATTCAATTGTCGATTCCTTCTCACCAATAAGTTGTGACCTTTTGGGTTCCACAGGTCGTATCGGCCCGGCCTGTAACATCAGCGGTTCGGCTGCCGCAACAGTATTACCACGTCCACAGCCACTTACCCCTAGGGCAACCGCCATTGCCAAAAGGCAAATTGTCCATTTTCTTCTCTTCATTTTTCATTCTCCCATCTAAACTTTATTTCCAGCAAGGGTGAACATACTGTCCTTTTTCTTTCGTTTTTTTGCCATATTGAATTGCACCCTTTGGACATCGATTCACGCAAGCCAAACACAGATTGCATTGTGCCTTCGTCCATTGAGGAATTCCATCGATTAATTCAATACAATTAGCTGTACATATTTTTTCACAAAGGCCACAGTGGATACAATCATCGTTGGCATAAAAAGGTTTGGTCTTTGTTCCATAACGCTGAAAAACTGGATTAACCAATATAGTTAAAAGCCTGCTTACCCTACCCCTTTTAATACGATAAAACTTTCGTTTTTGTTGTATCACTGACTCTAAAATTCGCTCCATGGTTTTCTGTGCCTCTTCCAAATAAGCATTTTGTTTTGCCAAGGAATCCACTTTAAACATAATCACAAAGTTATCAGGCATAACCACAGAATATCCACTATCCATGGTAATTCCTTTTTGGCTTAAAACATCCTCTAAAATATCCATGGTATTCCCAGCTGTACCACCGCATGTACATATTCCATAGGTATAAGGCTGCTTGTCACAAAGAATCACCATCTTTTTTATAAAATCAAGAACCATCTTGGGCGGCGCCCAGGCATATACCGGAAACACAAAACCCAGCTTCTCATCCTCACGCAACTGGAATTTTATTTCTTTATTCTTCATGGCCTGAGAAATATCAATCAAATCCTCATTCAAATGATCGGAAAAAAAACGAGCAACTGCATAGGAATTTCCTGTTCCACTGAAATAAAAAATCATTTCCTTGCCCCCTTTTGTTGTTTGTTTTATCATAACATATTTTTATAAGGAGTAATTGAAGATTTTATTAAATTTTGTAACATTTCGCTGACGATTTTTTCCATTTTATGCTTGGTTTTATTGTTTTCTTTTGTTCCTTATGTTACACTTTTTTTAACGAAAATTACAAAAAGGAGACATATTATGCTTGAAAAAGCAATGATTCTTGCTGCTACAGCCCACATGGGTCAGCTTGATAAAGGGGGAAATCCATACATTCTGCATCCTGTACGTGTGATGCTTCGGTGTAATAGCCTTGCGGAAAAAACTGTGGCTATGCTTCATGATACTTTGGAAGATAGCGATTTAACCGCTGAGGATCTTCTGAAAGAAGGCTTCCCAAAAGAAGTTGTTGATGCCGTGGTCAGTCTAACCAGAAAGATAGGGCAAGACTATATGGAACATATTCAAGAGGTCGCAAAAAACCCTCTGGCTACTACTGTAAAGCTTTCCGATTTGGCGGATAATATGGACCTAAATCGCCTGCCAGGCTTAACCCCTAAGGATTTCCAAAGATTAGAACGATATTTGCGTGCCAAACTAATTTTAGAAGAAGCCCAGAAAAACAGAGATTGCCGTTAATGCTCTCTCTCAACGAAGGACATCCTTCGACTAAAATTACCTTTATATCTCCATCTTATGATTTTTGTGGGAAGAAAAGGATTCCTACCTGTGTTTTTGGCACTTCATCCTTTGATTGAAATGAAAACCCAACGTTGTTTATGCTTTCAGCATAATTCAAAAAGAATGCCCTCCTTATTAGGGAAAATTTCTGAAAAACTAACTTTACATATACATTTATTATGTTAAGATATGGAGACAAGGAGGGATTTTATGAGAAAAGAAATGCGTCGCAAAGACAGATTGGTTACAGAAGATATAGCAAGAGAAATTATTCAAAAAAGCGAATATGGAATGTTGTGTACAGCAGGTTCTGACGGGTATCCCTATGCAATTGCTGTCAGCCATGTTTTGCATGAAAATTGCATTTATTTTCACTGTGCATTGGAAGGAAGAAAGCTTGAAAATATAAAGGACAACCCTAAGGTTTCCATGAGTTTCGTAAGTAAAGCCGATGTTGAACAAGAGAATTATACCGTTCGGTTTGAAAGCGCTGTTGCAGAAGGAATGGCCAAAATGATTGAGGACGAAGACGAAAAATTGTTTGCTCTGAAATTAATTTGTGGGCGTTACAGCCCTGATATGCTTGCAAATCACCTTGACTACATCCAACCCAGAATAAAGCGTACTGGTGTATGCCGCATTGATATTGAACATATTTCTGGAAAAGTAAATCGTAGATAAAACATAATCATATAAAAAGAAACCGGTGGACTCCATTAAAGAAACCACCGGTTTTTATCGTTGAAATTCAAACACATTCAAACACTTTCAATGAATAACAATCAAAAATTATACATTTCATATGCATAAATACTTGTCAGATTCCCTCTCTTAAATTAATTATCGTTCATAACACCCATTTTTTCAAAAAGGTAGAAAAGTAAGCTTAAAGCCATGGCAACCAAAGCCGCAAGAGACATCCCTCTTAATGCAATTGTGCCCAAATTAATTGAAATTCCTGATAAACCAACCACAAAGATAACAGATGTTAATGCAATGTTTTTTGATTTATCATAATCAACCTTGGAGTCAACTAAAATTCTCAAACCGGAAGTACCAATCATACCGTAAAGCAAGAAGGAAATACCACCAATGACTGCACCGGGTATTGTGCCGATTAATACAGTCAGCTTCCCAATGAAGGAACAGACAATGGAAAGAACTGCAGCACCAGCTATAACACGAACGCTGTATACCTTAGTGATTGCCATAACACCGATATTCTCGCCGTAGGTTGTTGTTGGAACAGAACCAATAAACCCTGAAAGCATAGTAGAGAAGTTGTCAGCAAATAAGGAACGATGTAAACCGGGATCCTTTAATAAGTCTCGACCAACAATTTTGCTTGTAACAATCTGATGACCGATATGTTCAGAAATGATAACCATAAGAGCGGGAAGCATAATCAAAATAGCCTCTGCGCTAAACTTGGGAGTAGAGAAATTAGGAAGTGCAAACCAGCCTGCTTCTGCAACAGCGCCAAAATCCACAAGTCCCACAAAATAGGAAGTAATGTAACCGCAAATAACGGCAATTAAGATGGGGATAACCGCAAAAAACTTACGAAATAATACAGAACCGAAAACAGCTACACCTAAAGTAACCAAAAATACAGTAACATTTGCACTGGAGGGGCCGCCTTCCGCCAAAAGTCCCGCTGTATTTGCCGCAGTGCCTGCCAATTCCAAACCAATTAATGCAACCACTGGGCCCATTGCTGCAGGAGGAAGGATAACATTAATCCAATCAGAACCAAATTTCTTGATGATTAAAGCAACAATGCAGCCGCAAAAGCCAACAGCGACAAAACCGCCTAACGCATAGGCATAACCAAATCTCTCTATAATCAAAAGTCCCGGTGCTAGGAACGCAAAACTGGATCCTAAATAAGCCGGGGCTTTACCTTTTGTAATGAAAATAAAGAGTAGTGTTCCGAAACCATTCATAAAAAGAACAACAGCTGAATTGATGCCAAAAAGGAAAGGAACCAGCACCGTTGCGCCAAACATAGCGAACATATGCTGTAAAGATAGGGGTGCAAGAAGAGAAAAAGGTACCTTTTCATCCACTTGAATAATCTTACGGTTTTCCAAAATAATGACCTCCTTTAGTAATCATGAAATAAATCATAACAGTATAATGACCTTTCGGTACAAAACCCCAAAAAAAATTATTGGTCGGAAACCAATAATTAGAATTTAGCACCTGAAAGATTATAGCACTCTCTTTTTTCCCTTGCAATGAAAAGAGTTGAAATACAAGCGAAATTGTCGATATGCTGTAAAATCTCAAAAAATATACAAAGATATGGTGATTTTTTTACAACAAATGATAAGCAAATATTTACATATTTCATTGCATTTATAAACATTTTCCTCATTTTGGCACTTCATTTAACAATGACAGTATCTTTTTATTCAAATAAGACTCCACAAATAACAATGGCTCATGTTTCATTTAAACAAATATACATTGCTTCCATTTAACAGCCTTGCCTCCATCCACATTATTCAGTCTATTCATTGAAAAGTGAATAAGAAATGACCTGTTTGATACATGCCTGTTATCATATGCTAAAGGCGATCCAAAAAAACCTTTGCTAAGCCGAGTAAATTTCTAAACAGTATTTTCGCTGAACGCTACAGGTCACTGCTCCCTAAACTTTTTTAAATATTCCTTTAGCAGGCCTTCCATTTCTTCTAAACTTTCCGTGTAATTTAACTTCCCTCTAAACTCCGCAGCGCCGGGCAACCCCTTTAAATACCATGCCATATGCTTGCGCATTTCCCTAATACCCACGTATTCTCCTTTGTAATCAATCAGCATTTTGCCATGACGCAAGGCCTTTTCCACTCGTTCCGTTGCAGTGGGTTCTGGTAACAGCTCACCTGTTTTCAGATAATGAATAATTCTTTGGAAAATCCAAGGATTGCCTTGAGCCCCTCGCCCTACCATTATGGCATCACAACCGGTATGCTCAAATAAGCTTTTAGCATCCTCAGGGGTAAACACATCTCCATTTCCTATGACAGGGATAGATACAGACTCCTTCACCTGATGAATGATATCCCAATCTGCCTTACCGCTGTAATATTGCTCTCTGGTTCTCCCGTGTACAGCTACCGCAGAAGCACCGTTTGCCTCAGCAATTTTTGCAATCTCGGGTGCATTAATATGCATATCATCGAATCCCTTGCGAAATTTAATGGTAACAGGTTTCTTCTGCCCTTCAACCAAAGCTTTTACGATCTCACCCACACGAAGGGGGTCTTTTGTCAGCGCACTACCCTCACCGTTTTTCACAATTTTTGGGGCAGGACATCCCATATTAACATCAATAATATCAAATGGGTACTCCTCAATTTTTCGCCCCATCTCCCCTAAAATTTGGGGGTCTGAACCAAAAAGCTGTATTGCCGTGGGACGTTCTGCCGCTTCTACCGTCAATAGCTCCGTCGTATTTTTATTGTCATATAAAATCCCTTTGGCGCTTACCATTTCGGAATAGACCAATCCGCAACCCATTTCCTTGCATAACAAACGAAAGGGTAAGTCTGTCACCCCTGCCATCGGTGCCAAAAAGACATTATTCATAAGTTCTACATTTCCAATTTTCACAATAAACACCTCAAATCCTTCTCGGTTTATTATCATACCAAACATTTATATTTCATGCAAGGAAAACTCTTTTGAAGGCACGTATAAATCGGCAACAACACCCAAAGTTATCTGCAATAAAAAAACGGGCAAGCCCGTGTTAGGGTGCCGATAAACTCGACACCCTTTATAGCTTAATTTAATAAGCTTTTTCATATTTTAAATGCATGGCTTCTGTCACAAAAGGTGTTACAAGAAGTAGGGGTACTCTTCCAAATGGAAAAAAATATCCTAGCTTCTCTTCCCAGTGATCCTTTTTAAAATAGGATTCTCAACCCTGTGAATAGTGTAGCCAATCATTATTTATTCTTTTGATATAGAATTTTCAATCCCTTTAACGTCAAAACGGGGTCAAGAATATCAAATATTTCCTTATTGGGGTCAATCACTCTAGCCAAGCCCCCCGTTGCAACTACTTTCATATCCGGAATGCCTAGCTGCTCTCTTAATTGTTGAATGATATATTTTGTTTGACCAATGTGCCCAATGACCAATCCCGCCTGAATACTTCCCACAGTATTCTTCACAATAATGGATTTTGGCTTTTTGATTTCTATTTTTGGAAGCTGTGCCGCCCTTTGATATAGTGCCTCTGCACAGATAGAAATGCCTGGTGTAATTAAACCGGTAATAAATTCTGATTTTTCATTAATTACATCAAAGGTATTGGCAGTACCATAATCAATGACTACTGCAGGGCCGCCGTAAATCTCATTAGCCGCAACCAAATTTACAATACGGTCTGCTCCTACTGCTTTAGGGTTGTCCCGCTTAATGACAATACCCGTTTTCATACCGGCAGAAACAATCATAGGCTCAATATTAAAATATTTCCGAATTCCCTGGGTCAGAGAATACATAATATCTGGCACTACAGAGGAAATAATCACAGCTTCAATGCGACTCACGTCAAAACCTGATGCTTCAAAAAGATTATACAAGAAAATTCCTGTCTCATCAGCGGTTTTATTACTGCCTGTAGCCATACGCCAGCATTTCACCAGCTTTTCACCATGATATACACCCAAAACATAATTCGTATTCCCAACATCAATTACTAAAAGCATTTACTTTCCCCCTGTCGCCTATTCTTGTTCTTTTCGTAAATGAGCCGTAACCCATGCAGAGCAAGAACAGGGTCATAAACATCAAATATCTCTTCCTTTTCATCAATGATTCTTGCAAGACCACCTGTGGCAATCACCTTTAAATCGGGGAATCCCAACTCCTCGCGGATACATTCAATCATATAGATGGTTTCTCCAATATGACTAATCACAAGGCCTGCTTGCATACTCTCAATCGTTGTTTTGGTAATGATACTATCGGGGGCGACTATTTCAAACTTAGGCAAGTTTGCTGCCCTTTGGTATAAGGCCTCGGCGCAAACCTGAAGCCCCGGTGCTGTAATACCCGTTACAAATTCGCCGTTTTCATTCACCACATCGTAGGTTGTAGCCGTACTGTAATCTATTACAATGGCTGGGCCGCCATATCTCTCGTAGGCCGCAACCAAATTCACAATACGATCTGTACCCATTTCTTTCGGATTTTCCATCCGCAGGTTAATTCCCGTTTTCATCCCCGAACGAACAATCATGGCTTCTCGCTTTAAATATTTGCGTATACCGTTTGTCAGGGAATACATTACGTTTGGAACAACAGAAGAAACAACCACTGCTTCTATTTCTATTACGGAAATTCCGGAATGCTGAAATAAAGAGCGGATGAGTATTCCTGTTTCATCAGAAGTTCGAGTGCTTAACGTGGATAATCTCCAATTGGCCACAAGGGCTTCTCCATCAAAAACACCCATAATTGTATTGGTATTGCTCACATCAATTACTAATATCATTTTGCCCTCTCCTCAAAACCAAAGCCTAAAAGGGTACGGGATAACCCGTACCCTTGTGATTTCCCTTAGTTTGAACGAATCTTTTTATATAATACTTTTCTCAGTGTTTTAGAGACCACGCCACCCACAATGCAGGTTGCCGGCATTTCCAATAAACCATTTACACCAACAAAAGTAAGTACAAACGCAAAAATGCTCAAATTGCCGACGCCGGCATTAATAGACTGAATATATTCTGTATTCCAGAAAAACAGCATCAATGCCCCCATAAACAATACTGTATTTAATAATGCGGCAATGATACCGCCTAAAAAAAAGCATATTGTTTTGGAACGATCCAGCTTTTCAACTGCAATAAATAACATACCTGTAAGCCATCCCATAATGGCTCTTGTAGGCACACAAACAAGAAATGTCAAAAAAGGATTGATTCCCAAAAGAGCCGCGCCAAAAGGACTCATCCCAAAGCATTGATAAAAGCTGGTTAACCCAAAAACTGTGCCTAACAGCAACCCAGCTCTGGGGCCGATAATCATTGCACCTATGGCAACGGGAATGGTTATCAAAGAAACCTCCAGTCCTGCTGTTCGCAGATAACCCAAAGGGGTAAAGGACATCAGCAAAATAATGCCGATCATCATCCCTGTGGTGGTTAAGTCCTGTACTGAAAGTCTTCCTCCGCTTCTTACTGCCACTGCTTGTTCACTCATTGTAATTGCTCCTTTCATTCTCACTCTTATGCCCCGCATTGCGGAAGATATAAGATTACTAGGTTTTCATTTGGCAGACTCTCCAAGCATTCAAGTATATCTGGCTTTTTACCATGACATCTTTAATGGCTTTTCCCAGAAAGGTTACCATGCACCATTATATCAGTTAATGAGAGAATTACAATATATTTTTGTGATTTTCGTTAATTTTTGTACAATGTTTTGTCATTTTTTACTGGTTTAAAAGGGTATCCTTTAATTGTTCCCCGTCTTCTGTAAAAAACACAGTAAACCATACCTTTAATGCACTTATCAGCTCTTTTTGAGTACGAATAATTTCTTTTATTTCCAACTCTGCACCAATCTCATCGAAGTTAAAATCATCTTCTTGTTTTACCGTTTCAAAGTAAATTTCACCGTCCTGATGAAAACCCATTAAAAAGGTACAGCCAAGCTTTTGTGCCGTTGTGACACAAATGATACGCACATCCTCCTGAATTGCCTCAGGAAGTGCCTGAAATTTTGGTTCCAAATAATATTTCTGCTTTTCATAGCTTGCCGCCGCCAAAACCAAATCATTCACTGGTCTTTCCTCCTCTAATCGATACTTCTCCGGAAAAAACCACCTCTTTTTTTCCGTTATCCTTTCTAATTACAACCAATTCTCCTTCTGGAGTAATATCCACTGCTTGGGCAAAAAAGGTTTCTTTCCCCAAAACCTTAACTTCCTGATGAATGGTAGAGCATTTTTCTTTGTACCGATCAAGGAAAGGGGCAAAACTGCAATGGGAATCCAAAAGCTCTTGATACAGCTTTTCAAAGTTTAGCAAAACTCGCTGTAAAATATTCTTTCTGGAAAAGGTTCGTCCACTTTCCAAATAAAGAGACGTGGCTACATCCGAGAGTCCTTCTGGAAATTCTGTAGTATTAACATTAATTCCAATACCTACTATAACAAAATGGGTCTGTTGCATCTCACACTCCATTTCAGTCAAAATGCCAACCAGCTTTTTTCCATTGAGCATAATATCATTGGGCCATTTTATGGAAGGAGTAAGGCCTGTTTCCTCCTCTATGCTCTGACAAACGGCCAGTCCTGCCAAAAGCGTTAAGACCGATGCTTGGGAAGGAAAAATATTCGGTCGTAATAATATGCTCATCCAGATGCCGGAACCCGCCGGTGCTTCCCAAGGCCGTCCCCGTCTACCCCGTCCTGCAGTCATTTGTTCCGCAACGGCAATGGCTCCTTCGGATTCACCCCCTGCAGCAATATCACGCAGACGACCATTGGTAGTATCTGTTTCCTTAAAAAAGTATATAGGATAACCCAGTTTTTTTGTAGCCAGCCCTTGGGCAATCTCTTTTTCATTATACATGGTATCATGTAAAATTAAACGATATCCCTTATTGGTAACCGCCTCAATGACATAGCCCTCTTCCCTTAGCTTTTTAATGCCTTTCCAGACTGCCGCCCGACTAATATCCAATCTCTTTCCGATTTCTTCACCGGAAATAAACCCTTTTTCTTGACGTAAAAATTCTAAAATTCGATACATAATCATAGCCTCCGCTAAAAAAAGAGCGCCTGTGAGACGCTCTTAGACTGTGGAAAAACCTATTTCAGAATAGGCTCTGCTCATTCAAGGAAAATAGGGCGTTTCAAGACCTTTTGGTCCCCAAAACGTATCTATTTGCCCTATGCTAGCTTAAAGATAAGTGAAAATCTTGAGGAACCTGCCCACACTCGCAAATCAGCAATTTAATACGCAAAGCTGAAAATCAAGGAAGTTGGGTAACACCCAAGGTTTGCCTACGCTCTAAGTTAATTTTACCCTTTTGCCTTACTATTTACACGGCTCATAAACTTTTTCAAATCAATAATTGCACGGCCATGGGTTCCTTCACAAATTTTATCAACTTCATCATAAGCCTTAATCTGGAAGGTTAAAAGCTTACCGTTTACCTCTGTTACCTCAACAACTACCCGAACCTTCATCCCAACGGGAGTTGCGGCCATATGTTTAAAATCAAAAGAAGTACCAACTGTTTCCCAACCTTCGGGTAAGAAAGGCTTTACTGCGCCAATAGAGGTGCCTTCAATCCAAGATAACAACCTGGGGGAAGCAAAAACGGGAACGTTGTCGTTTCCAAATACAGTGGCTGTATCTGCCTCCTCTACAAAGTATTCTCTCTCAAAGGTAATGCCGGGTACAATATTGTTAAACTCCATTACACTTACTCCTCTCCACTTTTTCTTATGTTTTTAAAACTCAGTAAAACTCATTGTCAAATCGTTTGTGATACCTAAAACCTCGTTACGCACGTCCTGATCAAACAATTTGCGGAATTCTTCCCCTGTTACCTTTTCTTTTTCCACAAGAAGCTTGGAGGAAGCATGTAAAACTTCAATATTTTCTCTCAAAATACGTATTGCCTCTTCATAAGCATGGGTCACAATACGATTTACTTCTTTATCAATGGTTGTGGCTATAGCCTCGCTGTAATTGCGCTGATGTCCCCAGTCTCTACCGATAAATACCTCATTGCCCTCTTCGCCACCAAACTGAATGGGACCCAAAATATCGCTCATGCCATATTTGGTAACCATATTTCTTGCCATTGCAGTTGCCCGTTCGATGTCATTAGAAGCACCTGTAGTAATATCCTTAATTACAATAAACTCGGCAGCACGACCACCCAATAAGCTGATAATCTCCTGCTCCATAAACAGCTTTGTATAATACATTTTGTCCTCGCCGGGCAAAGGCATGGTATACCCTCCCGCCATTCCTGTAGGAATAATGGAAATGCTATGCACAGGATCCAGCTCGCTTAAAACTTCAAACAAAATTGCATGACCGCTTTCATGGTACGCAGTGATATATTTTTCTTTATCGGAAATAACTCTGGTCTTTTTCTCCGTTCCAACGCCAATTTTAATCAACGCCCTTTGGATTTCTTCCATATCAATTTCCGTTTTATTCACTCTTGCAGTCAATAATGCAGCCTCATTTAAAAGGTTTGCCAAATCTGCACCGGTAAAGCCGGCTGTTGTCTGGGCAACCACCTTCAAATCTACCTCAGGAGCCAATATCTTGCCCTTGGAATGTACACGCAAAATGGCTTCTCTTCCCTTTACATCCGGTCTGCCTACATAAACCTGTCTGTCAAAACGACCTGGACGCAAAAGAGCAGGGTCTAAAATATCTGCACGGTTGGTTGCCGCTATAATAATAACGCTATCGTTAATACCGAAACCGTCCATCTCAACCAGCAACTGATTCAGAGTCTGTTCCCTTTCATCATGCCCACCACCAAGACCAGCACCTCTGCGGCGGCCTACGGCATCAATTTCATCAATAAAAACAATGCTTGGTGCATGCTTCTTTGCCTGATCAAACAAATCTCTGACACGAGACGCACCTACACCAACAAACATTTCAACGAAATCAGAACCGGAAATGCTAAAGAAAGGAACGCCAGCCTCGCCGGCAACAGCCTTTGCAAGTAATGTTTTACCAGTTCCCGGAGGGCCTACCAAAAGCACACCCTTGGGAATTCTGGCACCCAAATTTGTAAATTTCTGTGGTGTACGAAGAAATTGTACAAGCTCTTCCAATTCCGCTTTTTCCTCATCACATCCCGCCACGTTTTCAAAGGTAATTTTGTTTTCCCCTTCAACGCTCATCTTTGCCTTGCTCTTACCGAAGGATGCCATCTTTCCTCCGCCACCCTGAAGCTTATTAAACAGCAGGATAAAGAAAAGAACCATGACAATCATCATAATCAGAGAAGGAAGTATTGTGGAAAGCAAGCTTTCCTTTTGCACATCCTTCGTTGTAACTTCAATTTTACTACCGTCGGCGATTTTTTCATCCACGAGCTTTTGGAATGTAGAAACGCTGGGCAGATTTATGTTAATTACACTGCCATCACTCAACGTTGCTTCTACCGATCCAAAATCTCCAACCTCTTTACTTCTGGTAATTTCAAGCTCTTTAATATTGTCTTTTTCCAGTTCAGTATAAAGGTTGCTATAATTATACGCCTTTTGCTCCTTCTGGGGAGCGGTGATTGCCTCGCTATTGAAGGCCAGTACAGCCAAAATCAGAACAAAAATCATCGCATACAGCCCAATGGCCTTCCAGTATTTATTCAATCGATTCCCTCCTGTTGATTCAAAATTCATTCATAAATTTTTACCTAATTAATCCGTATCAGTTTATAATTTTATCACATTTTTACAGAAAAGGCAACGAAGGATTAGAAAAGATTAATCAAAAACACTGCCTTTTCCTACAAAAAAGAAGAAGAATTCCTTACTAGAACTCCTCCTCCTCTTTCATTCTATTCTTCGTCAAAGTTTAATACGCCTACATAATTCAAATTACGGTATCTTTGTGCATAATCTAAACCATAACCTACCACAAAAGCATCAGGAATGGTAAATCCCACATAATCAACAGGTACATCAGCAACGCGTCTGTCAGGTTTATCTAACAACGTACAAATTTTGAAAGCTTTTGGTTCTCTTTTCAATAAAAGATCTCTCAAATGGCTTAGGGTTCTTCCGCTGTCAATAATATCTTCAATTAAAAGGACATTCTTTCCTGAAATATCTTCATCTAAATCCCGCAAAATTTTAATTTTCCCAGTGCTTTCTGTGCCATTTCCATAACTGGAAACATCCATAAAGCTCATTGTAACGGGCATTTTCAATCTTTTCGAAAGCTCTGTTAAGGTCATTACTGCACCCTTTAAAACACAAACCAGCTCAACCTGTTCTCCACCAAAATCTTCATAAATCTGCTCTGCCATTTCTTCCAATCTTTTGCTGATTGCATCAGCGCTGATCATTACCTCTACTCTTTCTTTCATTCTTCAATGAACCTCCGTATCTGAACTGTTAAAAATTTTTTTGTATTTTCATCCGGCTGATATGCCGCAGAAACCCGCTGATTTACCAACCAAAGAACATCTTTTTCCGTGGCAATAAGGGGCAGGCTATCCCGCTCTCCCCTTGGAATTTTTTCATCAATCAAAAAATCCTTCAGCTTTTTTCGTCCGTTTTTAATGGCAAGGCGATCTCCATTTTGTCTGGTTCGACAAAAAAGTGCACAGCCTATTTTATCATAATCAAATACTTTCGTACAGCTATCTTCGCTTTTTTCTGTTCTTTTTTCCGTACAAAGATAAATTCCTACAAAAAGCTTTGCTTCGGGCACAAAAATTTCCTCATTTAAAGGTAAAAGATAAGAAAAAGGCTTACTGATTTCATGTTCTTCTCTCAGAATAAATGAACCATAGCTTAATTCAGCCAAGATATGATTGGGTAAATGTAAGCTTTTTCCACTTTCCTGACCCAAAAAATCTACCAACATTTCATAATGAACAGAGCCTATATCTTTTTTTCTTCCTAGCCCTTCAAAAGCCATTGCAAATACCCTTTTGGCCATAACCCGATGCATGCCCTTTAAGCATTCAGCATCCAAAACAATTTCATTTCTATCTTTTTTCTTCAAAGCCTTATTAAATAATGCGCTAGCTTGTTCTACTAGAAATTCTTCTTCTTCTGCCATAATTTCAGCCGTTTGGGCAATATGCTCTGTGGCCTTTGGATAGATTTCCTCAAGGAGAGGCAAAACCTGATTTCTAATGCGATTTCTGGTATAAATATTTTCTCGATTGGTGCTATCTTCACAATAAGAGAGTCCCTCTTCTTGGCAGTATCTTTCTATTTCCATTCTTGAGCAAAATAATAGGGGACGAATAATAAAATCTCTTACAGGACGTATGCCTGTTAATCCCGAAACACCAGCACCACGGCAAAGGCGCATCAATATGGTTTCACCTTGGTCATTTTTGTTGTGTGCAACAGCAATCAAGCCCCCCTGTCTTTCCCGCTCAAAAGCCTCATACCGCAACAATCTTCCAGTCTCCTCTGTTCCCAATCCTCTGGCTTTGGCTTCTTTTGCCACATCAAAATAATAAACTTTGCAAGAAATCCCCCATTCATGGCAAATTTTCTGCACAAAGTCTCTGTCACCATCAGCCTCTTCTCCCCGCAAACCATGATGCACATGGACAGCTGTTAAGCTCCATCCTTCCTCAACGGAAAACCGATTTAATAGGTGAAGTAATGCCACAGAATCCGCACCACCAGAAACACCAACCACAATATGGGTACCCTGCCGGCACATATTAAATTTTTCAATGGTCTGCCAAACCTTATTTTGCATATGCAACGCTCCCAATTCCCAAACAGTAGCTAGCTTATTGCCTTATCATCGAGCATCATATAAAAAATTATGTTGTAATTCTTGTATCAAAATCAAATATGTATTCACTTTACACGAAATTTTATGGAAAGGCAATATCTACACTATAGATTGCCCATCTTCTACTGCAATCATCAATAAAAAAAGGACCTTCCAAGCTTTTTATGCGAAGGAAGGTCCTGCATCCTCTTTGATGCTAATTACTATTTACTTATTTTCTCCCATTTCTTCTTTTTATCTATACTCCATTTTTTATGCAGTTTTCCTTTTTTTCCAAAAACGTCCTGCCACAACCGTCATATCATCCTTAGGTACATCCTTAATTTCCTTTTGGGCCTCTTTGAGAATATAATCTGCCGCATCCTGCGGGTTTGAAAGCGCCACGCTTTCCAATTTATCCTTCAGCCATCCCCCTGTAAGATTTTCCCCACCCAAGGCTTCCGTGATGCCATCACTTAACAAAAACACCATATCCCCATCCTTTAGCAGCATCTCATTTTTTACAATCTGAACCTGTTGTAAGATTCCTGCCGGCAAGGTATGAGAGGTGACCGTTAAAATTCGTCCCCCACGGCTTATGTAAGAAGAGACTGCACCAAGCTTTATAAATTCTGCTCGCCCATCAAATAAGTCCACCGCACAAATGTCCAGAGTGGCATATGTTTCTGCACCCTTTCGTAACAGCAGGGCGGAATTAATCATTTTCACCGCCAAATCTCGTTCAAATCCCGCTTCTGTAAATTGTTCCAAAAGCTCAATGGCAGTACGACTTTCCTCGGCGGCTCCTTTGCCTTGTCCCATGCCGTCAGACAGTGCCATCATGGCAATTCCCTTATCTGTTTCCAAAAATGCCGTGCTATCACCAATGGGCTGATCCTCCTCGGCTGAAGAGAAGGCGGTAGCCGTTGTTAAACTGTAAGAAGGTACTTCCACAAAGGTAAGGGTACAAATACCGTCCTTTTGGCAATGACAGGTATTTGGATCTTTTAAAACCATGGGTCGGTTCATGGTACGCTTAACCAAAGGTAATAGCTTACTTTTGCACACACCTCTACAGCCGCATCCACGAAAAGAAAGTTGAACCTGTCTGCCATATCGACTCTTTTCCTCCACAACCCGAACATCCTTTAGGCGAATGCCCTCCTTTGCGCATTCCTCCTTTAATAATTGCCCTGCTTGCTCCAAAAAAACACAACCAACCTCTAACTGCCCGGAAAGTCCCATTAAAATATCGCTTACCGCTGTCATTTGCTGGCTGACCAGCTCCCTGCACTCTGCTAAGCGGCCCAACCAAAGGCGATCCCGTCGGTAACCCTCATAGGAATGGTTTACTGCATCTACAAAAGCTTCTTTTCTTGCACACATCTGGCAAAAATATTCTGGAAGCTGTGCTGTTGAAATATGTCCCCGCTCCTCACAATAGGATAAAGCAGAAAATGTCATGCTATATGTTCGATACAGTTCTTCATTCCAGCAATAATGTGCCATCCCACACCCTTGGCAAGCCTTTTCCGCAATGGAATCCACCAATTTGGAAACATCTTTTTTATCCTGTACCTCCTCCTGTTTTACAAAAGTCTTTGACAAAGCCGCAAAGGCCTGGGAGAAACCAAGAAGTCTCTCTTCCAGCAGTTCTTTCTTTCTGATGTATTTATCTTTGCTCCCCTCCTGCTCACGTAAGCTACCTGATATCCAAACAAGACAGCTCTTTGGCGTAAGTAAAAATATAGTGGCGCCTAATGCCCATCCTCCTGCCCATAAAGGCACGATTAATGAAGCATCCGTATAAAATAAAAACAGCAGTGGCGATAAAATCAGCGCCAGCACTAAGGGAAGCCTGCCAATATCCTTTAGGCACCCTGCAATCAGCCCGCTGACACCAAGAACCGTAAAAAGCAATAAATCTATGCCCCCACAAAGATAAAGCAAAAAACCAAACAGTGTCCCCGCAGCCGCTCCACCTCCCATTCCATCGCGCCATGCACATGCAGCTAGAAAAAATGCAATAAAGAATGGTAACAGACCTTGTCGCAGATACGGTACCTCCATGCCGGAAAGTCCGGCTAAAGCACCCCCTAAGAGTAATACCATCCCCAAGGTCTCTTCTCGACTAGGTACCGGAACCCGCCTTTTCTCCCATAAAAACACGGCTCCTTTTTGTGCCAATAAAGAAATGCCAATGACCAGAGCACTTTCAACACCGGCAATGACAAAATAAAAGGTCAGTCCCCCCTTGCTGAATGCATAAAAAACTCCAGCCAGCGCCATGGCAAAAGCACCAAGAATGGCTTTTTTCAACATTTCTTCCCGTTCTGTAAATCTTCCTAGGGTCAACTGAATTGCACATGCCGCCGCCAATGCAGCCCCTGCCTTTAAAGGCATATCTACAACACAGCCTGCCGCCACAGATATCAATGCGCCCCAGAATAGAATCCCTTCACCAAAAAACAAAGAAATATATGCTATGCCCATGGGACGTAAAAATTGCAGCATTTCTGCCTTTCCCCAGCAAACACCCATTCCACATAAGAGCGCAAACTTCAAAATATCCTTGCCACAAATCAGCTTTGGCGTTTTCTCCCCATAAAATGGCACCTCAGGGGGTACCCCAGAACCTTGTCCTACTTGTTCTAAGATGATTTCTGTTTTTTCCATGCGTCTTCCCTCCATATTCCTTATTGTAGGAAAATATGACTGCTTTTTTTGTCATTTGCTGGAGGCATTGCCTAAATTTTTTCGGCAAATTCTTTTATAATCTTACTTATTCTTGGCTTAAGAAAACTACTTTGCATTAACTTCACACATAAAAAAGGACTTGCTGCATTGAACAACAAGTCCTTTTCTGTTTAAATCCATTTGATAAACGATGTGTTTCCACTACGATTTATTGATTTTCTGCAGTTATCTTTGTTACCTTATCTTTGCTGTTGACTTTTAAGGTAACATAACAAGTATCACCCTTGTCTTCGCAGTCATTTAGAAGACTATTTAAACCTTTTAGTGACTTCTTGTAATTGTCCTCATCATATCTTCTGCCCAAGTTATAAGAGATGGTAACATCAGAGTCTACATTCCATGTATATTTTTTTCCTGATTTATCTTTAATCTTAATTTTATCATCTGAGGATGAAACACTGTACAACTCTCCCTTTTCTGGTTTGTCTTCAGTATCATCGTCATTCACAATCTTTGCAACAACTTTTGTAACTTCATCCTTGGAATTGAAATAGAGGGTCACGGTAATACTCTCATCCCTGTCCAACTTATCCAACGCCGAGATAAGCTTGCTCACACTGCTGCTGCTTCCATCCAATGTTACCGTTATGGCACCCGAAGTAAAATTATATTCTTTGGTTTTAGAATCAATTTTTACTTTAATGTACCAATCATCTAGGCTACTCAATGTTCCCTTTTTGGTATCACTAGAGCTCTCATCCTCTGAAGTCGCCACAACTTTTGTCACCTTATCCTTGCTGTTCAATGTCAAGGTAACAGTAATTTTCTCTTTGTAGTTCTTTGCAGTTTCGTTTTCGCTATCCAATTTAGAAGCTGTTGTGGTACTGCCATTTAACGTAATCTTTACATCCGAATCCAAATCATAGGTATAATTTACGTCGCCGGCAGTAATGGCAATCTGATCCCTTTTTGTTTCCACATATCTTAAAGTTCCCTTTGTAGCCCCAGTATTTTTACCCACAATATCAGTAACCTCACCTTTGCTGTTAAAGGTCAACTCCACAGTATAGGTATAGTCCTTATAACTGCTTCTCAAAGAGGATAGGCTTACCGATTTATTGTCAATTTTTATGGAAGGATCCTTTAAATCATATTGGTAGCTCTTACCATCTACAGTAATTTTAATTGTAGATGAGGTTATCTCTTTTAATGTCCCCTTTGACAAACCTGAATTCTTAGATGTTGCAGAAATTTTCGTAACCGAGTCATATCTGTCTAAGGTTAAAGCTACAGAATAAGGAGCACTATCATATTTTTCAGTTAATGTGGACAGTTTACTGCTCTTTCCGTCTATTTCAACGTCTACATCCGGATCAAGATAGTAGCTATAGGTTTTACCTGCAGCCTTTAAATCAAGGCGACGGCTGTTAATAAACGATAATGTTCCATGGGTTTCATCTTCCATGAAGTCTATGGTAATCGTTGTAACATAACCCTTGTTATCCAACTTCAGTGTCACATTATAATTATTGCTTTTATATTCATCTAGTAATGTAGAGAAACGTACAGTCTTTCCATCATATTTGACTGTTACATCCGCATCGGAAAGAGGATATTCATAGTCTTTACTTCCCACCTCAATCTTTAGCCTTGAATTGCTCATAAAGGTCAATTTACCAGCCAGTGGGTTGTTCTTGCTGGTCATAGCTTCAATTTTAGAAACCTCATTTAACTTATCAAAGGTCAGGGTTACAGTATAATCATAATCTTCCATTTCACTGATTAATTTAGAAACGGAGGATTTGCTTCCACCAATTGTTACACTAACACTATCTGACAAACGGAAAGAGGTTTCGTTGCTTCCATCCTTCACAGTAATTTTACTGCTGGTTAATTTCTTCAAAGGAAATACCTTTGTAGAAATGATTCCCGCCTTGGATTTATTGATGACTACCGTACTAATATCTGTATTTGCAAATGTAACCGTAACAGTATCCCCGTTACCAATATCTTTCAGCGCTACAGTTTCATTTTCAAAAGTTACCTTTACGGAAGACTTCTTTCCAAAAAGATTCACCCCTGAACCATTATCCGTTGCCACACTTAAGAAAATATCACCATTGGTCAGCACCATGCTGTTTACAACAGTTCCGCTTACAGTGCCTGAGGTGGGTGATATAGGCGTAGTTGGTGTAGTAGGTGTGGTTGGTGTTTGTGACTTAGAATCATTTAAGAAATTATAAGTCTTAACGGATAACACAGCCATTTCGGAGCGGTTAATTTTTGCGCTGGGATTGAACTTATTATTTGGATCCCCAACCATAAGGTTTTTACTGTTTAATAGTGCCAAATAAGGTACAGCGGCACTTGAAATTTTGCTACTGTCTTTATAGGACAGTGTTGCGCTGTTGTTGGCAGTATAAATTGTGGCCAGCGCCTTACCAAACATCAAGCCTACCTCTTCTCTGGTGGCATTCTGTGTTCCGTTTTTCAATTTTGGCAAGTCACTGTTTTCAATGATTTTATTCTCCAGTACATAAGCTGTAGCGCTGTAAGCCCATGTGGGAATATTATATGCACTCATTACCGTAGTCCATTTTGTAACAGTGTCAGATGAAACATCCTGCTTGGTGTATACCTTCATAATGGAGTAAATCATCTGCACAGATTCACACAAGGTCACGTTGTTTTTTGGCTTGGCATACTTTTTGCCATTTTCGGTATAACCATTCATTAACCCCAATGACTGTGCCTGATTTATAAATTGCGCCGCCCCAGACCAAGGTACTTTGTTTATATCCGCAAAGTCAGCGGCAAAGGCTGTTACGCCCATATTTCCAAAAGTAAACATTGCGGCCAATGTAACCGCTAAAAATCTTTTCATAAGTAAATGCCCCCATTCAACTTATATTCCTTAAAAACGTACAAGCAAAAGTTACTTATACTATAGTTACCAAATTTACTATATCATAGAAAAATTGAAAAATCTTTTCAAAAATATTAATCTTACTAAAAAAATCTGTTTTTTATTGGTAATTTTGGTGCAACCAGCCAAAATATTCCATTTTTTTCACAACATATTCTTTTGCATTCTGTTGCACGCGGCAATTGGGGTTCGTAATCAAATCATAAATTGTCCCCAGCATTACCTTCCCTGAGGTAATATAACAATTTTCATAATCGGATATTTGAAAGCTATCATCATGAAATCTGCCCTTTACACCCGAAAACCCAAATTGTATGGTAGGAATCAGGAACCCCAAGTCCCCCACATCCCCTGAAGCCCCAGAAATAGGGCCTTCCACAATTTCTTCCAAAGAACAATGGAGAAGCATATTTTCCCTCACCACGTTGTTTAACCCCTTGGATTGGGTCAGTGGTAAATAACCCACTGTGTTTAAAATCTTATACTCCAAATCCAAAGCCTTGGCACAGTGCTCCACACATCCATCAAACCGTTTGCAAGCCTCAAACAGTGTTTCATTGTCATTGGCTCTTACATAAGTTTCCAATACCGTTTCATCAGGAATGGTATTCACACTACCACCACCTACCGTCAAAACCGGATTCAGTCTCAATCCCTTTTCCAAAGCAAACTGATCCTTTAAAAAAGAAATGGCATTCATGGCTAAAGTTGCGCCATGTAAGGTGTTCCTTCCTAAGTGAGGTGCCGCTCCCGAATGGGCCGCACGTCCCATAAAAATTGCCTTTTTTGCCATAAAACCAGCCAAGGTAGAGGCTACATCAAATTTCATTCCTTCATCTCCATTGGCATGGGCGGAAAGCACACAATCAACCCCATCAAAACAGCCTAAGGCAATCATATTCTGCTTTCCCGATCGAAATTCCAGTTTTCCAGCGGCAATCAGCCCATCTCTATATTCAAAATCGATATATTCCTCTGCCGGTGTAAAGAAAAAGCTAACCTTGGTATCGGTATTTTCCAGTATCCCTGAATCATGCAGTACCTTTAAAAGGGATAATCCCAAGGTTGTCTGTATGCTATGACCACAGGAATGAATGTTGCCATTTCCGTCTTTTCGGGGCAGGGCATCGATATCGGCTACAAAGGCAATATGATAGCCATTTCCCTTACCAATGGTGGCAATTACGCCTGTTAACGCAATCTCTTTTTTATAAGGTATACCCCATTCCACCAATAAATCCGTTATCATCCTTGCAGTTTCCACCTCACGAAAACCTAATTCAGCACATTGAAAAAATGCATCACCTCTTTGATAGATTGCCTGCTTTTCTTTTTCTAAATGTTTTAAAAGTTCTTCCTTTGTAAGCACTGTATATCACCCCCTATTCCCAATTTAGAACCAATCCAACACCAACCTCTTTCACAGGGCTGTGCTGATGTAGCGCCGCTTTTACCTGAAAAGAAGTGCAATGGCAAGGATATAGGTCTTTAATCTGTTCTTTTGCTAGATAGGAAATGGTTTCCGTTGTTCGCTCATTTGTTTCAAACAGATGAAACCCGCCTAAAAGCCCAAGCACTTTCTCTTTTCCCGTTATCTTTTTTGCATATTCAATAATATTACAAATTCCTCCATGGGAACAACCTGTGATAATATAGATTCCCTCTTGGGTACGATATGCCAATGCTGAGTCATCTAAAATCATATCCTTTTGACTACCCTCATCTTCCTCCAGTACCCCAATGGGATATGGCTCTTCAAAGGAAACCTGTCTGGGAATCTCCCCTAAAAAAACAAGATGCTCCGTCAGCCAATAGGGCTCTTTCGTCTCGAAAAGAGAAAAATGCTCTTGAACCGTTTCTCTATTCATTGGACTCCCAATAGACAGCCCATCAACCGAACGTGGTTTCAGCGCTGATGGATGGCAAATAAGCGGTGGTTTGCTTTTTTCACAAATGGCAGATAGTGGAACCAAACCTCCAGTGTGGTCGTTATGGCCATGGGAAAGAAGAATTCCATCTGCCTTAGTCACATCAATTGACATATCCATAGCATTTTTTAGAAATGCGGAAGAATAGCCAACATCGAACAAAAAGGTTTTTCCCTCTGCCTCAATCCAATAGGAAACACCTGGTTCCCCTAAATAGTAAACGTCGATATTTGTATTATTATCCATCAATACCGTCACACGCATCGTATCTCACCTTCCTTATTTTCCCTACCATTATACGTGAAGTATCAAAGAAACACAAGGAAAGGAAAGCCATACATTTCTGTGACTAGGATTTTTGAAAAAAAGTTCCTCTATTGTAACTTTTTTCTGCTATGTTTTCAGAAAAGAGCCTTTTATAACCGTTTCAAGCAATAGAACAGCTTTATTTAACAAAGGCATATCATTCCCTTAGCCTACCTTATCATCGAATGAAATTTCTAATGGCCAAATAAAAAAGAGTGCAGACACAATGCACTCTTTTGAAACGAAAGTTGGTTTCAGTCTGTATTTTATAAATTAATCAGCAAGCCTATTCTCTAACACAGCCTTCAACTCTTCATATCCCGGCTTGCCAAGCAAAGCAAACATATTTTTCTTATAAGCCTCAACACCGGGTTGGTCAAATGGGTTTACTTCCAAAAGATACCCGCTGATGCCAACGGCCTTTTCAAAGAAATATATCAGTGCACCAAAATGCCATTCATCCATACGGTCTATTTCAACCACCATATTGGGTACCCCACCATCCATATGGGCAAGCATGGTTCCACGAAAGGCCTTCTGATTCACAAATTGCATTTCTTTCCCCGCTAAGAAGTTCAATCCATCCCCATCTGCTTCGTCATAAGGAATGATTGCTGGTGTTTTCGGCTCCTTGCTCCACAAAACTGTTTCAAAGAAATACCTTCCACCTTCTTGAATAAACTGACCAAAGGAGTGTAAATCCGTAGAAAAATTCGCAGAAACAGGGAAAATCCCTTTACCTTCCTTTCCCTCGCTTTCACCGAAAAGTTGTTTATACCATTCTCCGAAGGAAGTCATATGGGGGTCATAATTTGCTAATATCTCAATGTTTTTTCCTTTTTTATAAAATAAATGACGCATAGCCGCATATTGATAGCATTCGTTTTCTTGAATGTTAGGATTTCCGTAGGCCTCCATTGCTGCCTTCGCGCCATCCATCACTGCATCAATATCCACACCGGCAACCGCCATTGCCAGCAACCCTACTGCCGTTAAAACCGTAAATCTGCCCCCAATATCATCTGGGATTACAAAGGTTTCATACCCTTGTTCATTGCACATTTCCTTTAATGCCCCTTTTTTCTCATCCGTAGTGGCATAAATGCGCTTGGCTGCTCCCTCGTTTCCGTACTTTTTCTCCAAAAGCTGTTTGAAAATTCGAAAGGCAATTGCAGGCTCCGTTGTGGTTCCTGATTTTGAAATCACATTGATTGAAAAATCCCTATCCCCTAAAATTTGCAAAATATCGTTTAAATAAGCAGAGCTGATATTATTCCCTGCAAAGTAAATTTCTGGTGTGTCCTTTTTCAGTTGGTTATAATATGGACTTTTGATAAAGTCCAAGGCAGTTCTTGTCCCCAGATAAGAGCCGCCAATGCCAATCACAATCAGCACACTACTATCCTCTCTGATTTTTGTAGCCGCCTTTTTAATTCTAGCGAATTCTTCTTTATTGTAATGTTCTGGTAAATCAACCCAACCAACAAAATCATTACCTCTGCCGGTTTTATTATGGAGTGCCTCATGACAACGACGAACCTCTGCCGAAAGGGCAAAAATCTCCGTTTTTTGTACTGCTTCCCCTTGCACTGTGAATTTAATTCCCATTTAAATTCCTCCTTCTTTCTGTGAAAGGCATACCTCCTGACTTGGAAAGTATGCCCTCTTTGCAGTATATTATAAGGTTCCTCTTACGATGATTTCGGGAACAGGCTGAGTGATAATTTCTTTGGAAATTTCTTTTTCCTCCTGAACAAAACCGTTTATCCTCGTAATTTGAATTGTGCTCTTTTTCTGTCCGGCACGGCCCTGTTGCTTCACTTTTTGATAGCTCTTGGGTTGGGTGTTGTCCGTTTGATATTCATAAGTTTTGGGTTCCACTGTGGTCAAAACTTGGGTTTCTATTGTTTTTACAGAAATCTTGGGCTTACTGATGGGAACATTAAGCACCTGACCCACATGGATGCCTGTTTGTACGGTCATCCCTGGATTTAATTTCAACAAATCTTCCAAAGAACATTCATATTTTTGTGCAATCTTATATAATGCGTCATTGGATACTACGGTATAAGTCCCTGTAACCATTGTGGTGGATTGCAGGGATGCTAAGGCATCCTTTTCTGAAAGGACCTCATCAGAATCCACATAGTCTGTGGCAATGGTAACCGTTTCCAGCCACTCCGTCTTTGCTTCAACCCCTTCAGCAGGAAGGTAAGGCTCCTTTATGGCCTTTAAAACGTTGTTTGCCTGCTCCTCATTAGCCAAAACAACACCTTTTCCTCCATCAATCATAATAATAGCCGCATTCACTTTATATGTAACCATATTTCGAATTTTCGGTATCAAATGTTCCAATGTACAAACATCCTTTTTACGACTGCTTCCAATATGAATGCCTACGGCCTTTATTTCTTCGTTTAATTTTACCTGGGCACCTACAATTCCGGCAAGCTGGGTTTCAATTGTACTGGTAATGGTTTCAGCGCTCACACCACGCCCCTCCAATACACCGACACTTTCTGATCCAACGAAAACTTCAGTACCATCTTTTCGCACAAAAAGGAACAAAATTGTCACGAAAATCAGTACAGCTATCCCCAATAGCATTTGCTTTTTGGGCAATGAAACACGGCTTTTCGGCTTTCTCTTTTGCCCACTTTGGGTCTTTTGCGGCCTTCTTGCCCGTGTTTCGTTATTTTGCTTCGATGCTTTTCTCTTTTTTACTCCGTATATCACCCGCTCATCTCTGCGGGGAAAATTTTCCTTCTCATCGGTCACCTGAATACCACCCACTTTCCTTTGCCTCATTCGACTAAAACTAATGTTATTGTAATTTATTCAACAGCGGATTGCAAGTAAAAGACAGCATTACCGAAAAACTGTGCTGAAACAATAAATTATCTCTTCTTTGAAAAGTATAACTAAAATAAAGGCAATAAAAAACCATAGGGTTCCCTATGGCCTAAATGTTGAACAGAATGATTATTACAAAACAAAGGTAAGCAATGCTAACAGGGCAACTGCTTATTTAGACATAACAGTAAGTTTCTACAAAATGCTAAGTTTATAGAATATGAATGTGAAAGGGTGTCGGAATAACCGACACCCAAACCCAAGCTTTCTTGATTATTTATTGCGAATGGATCGCAAAATAAATTCCGTGTGATATTTGATATGTCCATGGGCAACCGTTGCCCCTTCTTCAGCATCATGATTTTCAATTGCACGCAAAATCCCTCTATGGTGGGCAACAACAGCAGGGATGGTACTATCTGCCTTCAAATGTGCCATACGATAGCGATAAAGCTGAATGCGAAGGTTCTGATAAATCTGAGCTAATTTGTCATTTTCTGTGGACTTTAAAATTAAGTCATGGAAATCCTCATCTAATTGAATGATTCGTTCCAAATCACTTTCTTCTATAGCACGCTCAAACTCGCTCTCCAACTTCTTTAATTGCTGAAGATCTTCCTTTTTCATCTTAACGCAGGCAATACTTGTGGCAAGACTTTCCAGGGCACCTCTGACCTCAAGAATATTCACAATATCCTTTTCGCTCATATCCAGCACTTGTGCTCCTTTTCTGGGCACAAGCTCCACCAGATTTTCCAAAGCCAGCATACGCAGAGCTTCTCTGACAGGGGTTCTGCTAACACCAAGCTTATCAGCCAGCTGATTCTCCATCAGTCTTTCGCCGGGAACCAATTTTCCAACTAAAATTGCCTCTCTCAGGGTATGAAAAACCACGTCCCTAAGTGGCAGGTACTCATTGGTATTGATATTAAATTTTGTTTCTTCCATTTCTTATTTCTCCTCTCTTACCACTATTACCATGGTAAATCTTGGTGGCTACAACTTCCTTCAAACCGAATTTTTTCCGGATTGTCGATGCCGCCTTTTTTGCAATCTCTTCTTCCTTAAACAGCCCAAAAACCGTAGGACCGCTCCCGCTCATCAAGGCACCTTCTGCACCTAGCTGAACCAATTCCTCCTTCAACTGAGCAATTTGCGGATGCATGGGTATTGTCACAGTTTCCAGAACATTTCCCAGAAGCTGTCCCATTTTTGTAATATCCGCCTCAGCCATAGCTTGTATCATCCCTTTTGTATCGGGATGATTCTGGACACTCTGCCAGTCCAATCCACGGTATACCGTCGCCGTAGAAACACTGACAGGAAGCTTTGCCAGTACAACATAACACATGGGGCATGGGCATTTCACCGGTGTCAAGATTTCTCCAACACCCTCAGATACTACTGTTCCCCTTTGAACGCAGTATGGGATGTCTGACCCCAAAAGAAAAGCCAAGCTTTCCAATTCTTTCATGGAAAGCCCTAAATCAAACAAGCGATTCATTCCAACCAATACAGCCGCACAATCCGCGCTTCCCCCAGCTAAGCCTGCCGCCACAGGAATGCGCTTATCAATTTCGATAAAAACGCCTTCCTTGATACCAAACTTTGCCTTCATCAGCTCCGCCGCACGGTACGCCAAATTGCGGTTATCCGTAGGCAGCCAAGAGAGGTTGCTTTTGAGAATAATTTCATTTTTTTGGATTCGCTTCATGTAAATTCCGTCGTATAAGCTAACCGTCTGCATAATGCTTTCAATCAGATGGTAGCCGTCATCACGCTTGCCTGTTACATCCAATGTTAAGTTGATTTTTGCTCTCGCTCTTAATCTAATGTCTTTCAAAATACACCCTCATGAATAATAATACTGTATACATTGTCTTTCTTATTGTACAATATTTTCGACAAAGTTACAACTGCCATCTTATACAAAAAAACTGGTAACTCCTCTATGAAAAACGCTAATAAAAAAAATTTAATGGCTCATTTTTATCCTTTCTTCCTTATAATTTAGACAAGAGTTTTTCTCAAAATTTCCTCTTGCATTTTAAAGTCAGTGGTGTATAATGGTGTCGTAAAAACATAATACCTCTTCAGGGCAGGGTGAAACTCCCGATCGGCGGTAAAGTCCGCGAGCGAAAGCAGGATTTGGTGAAATTCCAAAACCGACAGTATAGTCTGGATGGAAGAAGAGCAAACATAAAAGTGGTGATTTATATTCTTTTCAATTGCCCCTTTCACAGCAATATCTGTGTGCCTTTTTTGGCATACCATAAATTCTTTTCATGGAATTATGAAGGTTTTTTGCTGTTATAAAATGTTTGATATGCCCTGTATGAGCTTTTTGGCACATACAGGGCTTTTTATTGTGAATTTGCGATTTCATTTTTGCGTGTATTTTTACATGCAAAAAAATCGCTTTTCCCCTCTTATCAAGAGGTCTCTTTCTCTATCCATTTCTTTGGGAACTCTTTCCCGCCTTTCCCCTGAAGGAAAGGACGTAATCCCTATGGTAAATGAAACATATATGAAACGTGCTATTACTTTGGCAAAAAAAGCACTGGGTTATACCAGTCCAAACCCATTGGTAGGAGCAGTTATTGTAAAAAACAATAAAATTATTGGCGAGGGCTACCACCATAAAGCCGGGGAGCTCCATGCGGAACGTATGGCTCTGGCCGATTGTAAGGAAAGCCCAAAAGGGGCAACCATTTATGTTACGCTGGAACCTTGTTGTCATCAAGGGCGTACACCCCCTTGCACGGATGCCATTATTGACGCAGGCATTCAGCATGTGGTCATTGGTTCCTTAGACCCCAATCCTTTAGTCATGGGCAATGGTATAAAAAAACTGCGAGAACATGGCATCACTGTAACCTCTCATTTTTTACAAAAGGAATGTGACGAAATAAATCAAGTATTTTTTCACTACATCACAACAAAAATGCCCTTTGTGGCCCTCAAGTATGCCATGACTGCCGACGGCAAAATCGCTACCAAAACTGGTGCTTCCCGCTGGATTAGCAATGAAGTCTCTCGAAATCACGCCCACGAGCTTCGTCATCAGTACAGCAGTATCATGGTTGGTATTGAAACGGTTTTGCAGGATGATCCATTGCTAAATTGCAGACTGGAACATGGAGTACAGCCTATTCGTATTATTTGCGATAGCCGCCTGCGTATACCTTTGGAAAGCCAAATTTGTAAAACAGCAAAAAAATACAAAACCATTATTGCTTACGCCAATGATACCATGGAAAAGAAAGGTATTTTAGAGAGCCTTGGTCTTACCTTATGGCAGTTGCCTGATGAAAACAATAAAGTATCTCTGACCAATCTATTAGAAAAGCTAGGTCAAAATGGCGTTGACAGCGTTTTGGTTGAAGGTGGAGGAAGTATTCATTTTTCTTTTTTAGAAAGTCACCTAGCTCAAAAACTATACATATATTTTTCCCCGAAAATTTTTGGCGGAAAGGAAGCAAAATCCCCAGTGGGAGGAAAAGGCATATCCCTGCCGGAGGATGCCTTTAGCCTAAAGCTTTTGCAAAGTGAGGTTCTGGAAGGAGATATTTTACTGGAGTATGTAATAGAGTCAACCCAAAGGAGTAAAGATGAATTTTGTAACCCGCTTCCCCTTTGAAACTCAAAAATATGGAAAATGGAGAAAATCCTTTCAATTATTTACAAGATGGCTAAAACGTTACACTTTTGCGTAGAAAGTACTTAACCTTTCATAGCTTGGAACAAAACTTATTTTAGAAGAAGGAGATGCCATATGTTTACAGGATTGATTGAAGAAATCGGCTTTATTGAAAAAACCACTTCACAAAACAACTGTGGTCAACTGGTAATTCAAGCAAAAACAATACAAGAAGGCACTAAATTGGGAGATAGCATTGCGGTGAATGGCGTTTGTCTCACTGTAACCAATGTGTCCAAAACCTCTTTTACCGCCGATGTGATGCCTGAAACCTTAAAACGCAGTAATCTTGGCAAGCTGCAAAAAGGTTCCTCTGTTCATCTGGAGCGAGCAATGGCTGCAAACGGGCGGTTTGGCGGGCACATGGTCAGCGGACATATCGACGGCACCGGCATAATCTCTGGAAAAAAGCAAGAGGGAAATGCTATCCGTCTTTTCATTACAACGGATACCCCGCTCCTACGACAGATGATTGAAAAAGGCTCTATTGCCATTGATGGCGTCAGCCTAACAGTCATTACCGTGGAACAATCCCAGTTTTCTGTGGGCATTATCCCCCATACAAATTCACAGACCATTTTATTGGATAAAAAAATTGGGGATAGTGTAAATTTAGAAACAGATATTATCGCCAAGTATATACAGCGTTTTTTTGAAAACAGCACTCAACAGCAGGATAAACCGTTAACCTTAGCATTTTTAAAAGAGAATGGATTTTAGGAGGAGAAAAAATGTATAACTATCACACAATTGAAGAAGCATTGGAAGAACTAAAGCAAGGAAAAATTATTCTTGTCACTGACGACCCGGACCGTGAAAACGAAGGGGATTTTATCTGCGCTGCAGAATTCGCCACACAAGATAATGTAAACTTTATGGCGAAATACGGTAAAGGCTTAATCTGTATGCCCATGAGCGAGGATTTGGGACATAAATTAGGACTGCCCCAAATGGTAGCGGAAAATACAGATAATCATTCCACTGCTTTCACCGTTTCCATCGACCATGTAGATACCACCACAGGAATTTCCGCGGCAGAACGCTCCATCACTGCACTAAAATGCGTAGAAGAAGATGCAAAGCCTGAAAATTTCCGTAGACCTGGGCATATGTTCCCCTTGATTGCCAGAAAAGGCGGTGTCTTAAAAAGAGAAGGGCACACCGAGGCCACAGTGGATTTAATGCGCCTTGCAGGCTTACAGGAATGTGGTCTTTGTTGTGAGATTATGGCAGAGGATGGCACCATGATGCGCACACCAGATCTTTGGAAGGTTGCAAAGAAACATAATCTAAAATTTATCACCATACATGATTTGCAAAACTACTGCCGCCGTCACGAAAAACATGTGCATTGTGAAGCTGAGGCCAATCTGCCAACCCCTTATGGAGAGTTTAAAATCTACGGCTATGTGAACGATATCACTGGGGAACATCACGTTGCCTTAGTGAAAGGAGAAATCGGCAACGGAAAGGATATCCTTTGTCGAGTGCATTCGGAATGCTTAACGGGAGATGTATTTGGCTCCTGCCGTTGCGATTGTGGTCAACAGCTTGCCGCTGCCATGGCACAAATTGAGAAAAAAGGCAGAGGCATTCTCTTGTATATGCGCCAGGAAGGCAGAGGCATTGGCTTAATCAACAAATTAAAGGCATATGCCCTACAGGAACAGGGACAAGATACAGTAGAGGCAAACATTGCCCTTGGCTTTGCACCTGATTTAAGGGAATATTGGATTGGTGCACAAATTTTGCAGGATTTAGGTGCCAAAGAGTTACATCTACTTACCAATAACCCCGAAAAGGTATACGGCCTTAGCGGATTCGGTGTAGAAATTACCAAACGTGTTCCCATTGAAATTGCACCACAAGAATATGATCTGGAATATCTAAAAACCAAGCAAGAAAAGATGGGTCATATTTTTTCCCACGCCCTTTAAAAGTCTCAGTAACAAGTCAATGGAAGCTGACCCAAACTTAATAAACGTTCAAGCTTTCCTTTGCCGGAACCCTATCTTAGATAAACATTGAAAAGGATATAGCATAAACTTATTTTTACAGCTACAGTCAAAAATTAAAAATAATACCACATATTTAGGAGGAATATTACCATGAAATTAATTCAAGGAAATTTAATAGCAACAGAGATGAAGGTAGCCATTGTGGCATCTCGTTTCAATGATTTTATTGTTGGAAAGCTTATTGACGGTGCGGAGGATGCACTCCTGCGTCATGGTGTTGACCCAGACAACATCTCATTGGTGCGTGTCCCCGGGGCATTTGAAATCCCCCCCGTGGCAAAGCTTCTGGTAAACAGCGGTACATACGATGCAATTATTTGCTTGGGTGCTGTTATTCGTGGGGCAACCACACATTATGATTATGTGTGCAGTGAAGTGTCCAAAGGAATTGCCCATCTTTCCATGGAAACAGACACTCCTGTTCTTTTCGGTGTTGTCACCACAGAAAATATTGAACAGGCCATAGAACGTGCAGGAACAAAAGCAGGAAACAAAGGCTATGATACCGCCTTGGCAGCTATCGAGATGGTAAACCTCTCTGGCGAAGTGAGAAAGCTGGGCTAATAATTCATTGATTGTAACACGGGGGATTTCCAATGAATAACATTTTATTTTAAATTTACATTGGAATCCCCTTTTTCAAGTAACTAAAATGGGACTACTAATCAAAGCTTTTTCCCCAAGCTATATCTCAAACTCCGACCAATGGTTAAATTTTCTTTAATTATCTGGAAAATCTGTATTGAATCCTAATTTTGTATTATAATCAATATACATAATACAAAAATTATCCAGAACAGGAGGGATTCTATGGAGGATTTTTATATAAAAAATAAACAAGCAGTACAAAACTTCATTATCCTATGCGGGGGAATATTGGTCTGTTTTCTATTTTTCCGCTATTTATTTCCCATTTTTTTGCCCTTTATTTTGGGCTGGCTATTAAGCCTTATGTTTATACCTTTGGCGGATCAGTTGGAGAAATATCATATCCCCCGTTGGGCAGGGGCTCTTGTGGGAATTCTTATTTTTGTTTCTATCCTTGGGTTCTTAGGATATTTTGCTGGAAATCAACTTTACCAACAGCTTCAAAACCTACTGAATGACCTACCCTATTATTTAGAAAAAATGGAGGAAGGCTTGACTCTATTCTGGATAGAGATAAATAACCTTCTTGTAGATTTGCCTGATGAATTTACAAACATAACCGCAAATTTACAGGATGGGATATTTGGTATTTTGCTTTCCTTGGTTCAAAGCAGTGGCTCTGTTTCAATGATTGCCGCTGTCCCAAAGATTTTGCTGGGGTTTTTCATTGCCCTATTTTCTGCTTTTTTCCTCACAAAGGATAAAGCGGGTATTCGCAGGGCATTTAAAACCCATGTTGAACCACTTCTGGGAGGTTCTTTAGAGGCTACCAAGCGAGATTTAGCCGCTTCCCTTTGGGGATATGCTAAAACACAGTTGATACTGATGGGCTATATTTTTCTTATCTGTATTATTGGCTTGTATCTTCTTCATTCCCCTTATGCTTTGTTGTTGAGTGTAGCCATTGCCATCATTGATGCTCTCCCATTCTTCGGAAGCGGTTTTATTCTTTGGCCTGGTGCAGTACTTCACTTTGTATTGGGCAATAACATTTTAGGAATTGGCTATCTTGTTATTTACGGCGTTGTTCAAGTTGTACGTCAATTGATGCAACCCAAAATACTTGGGGACCAAATTGGAATGCACCCACTACTGGCTTTGTTTTCCATGTACTTTGGTTATCGCTGTATCGGCTTTTGGGGATTGATTCTTGGGCCCGTTGTTGCTGTTGTTTTACGAACCATTCTTCTGTTTCAACAAAAAAATAACCGCAACCTTTCTTCTGGTAATTGAAAAGGTGTCGACTATGTCGACACCTTTTTTGTATACCCTTTTTACTAGTTAAATTCTCTTATTCCAATTAAAATAATCAGATGTAACGGATAAAAAACATAGAAAAAATATTTCGGTAAATATATGTTTCTTTTCCATTCCACCCCCGCTAAAGGAAAAGAAAGAATGGATAAGCCCTGTAACCATGTACCAGTAAAATAGCCATAAACCACCTGCAGAATGCCTTGCCAGTAAAATGAAACTGCCCGAGCAGATTCATAAAAGCCATATAAAAATATGGTAGCAACGCCATACCAGCTATAACTGCATTTGACCCAATAGGATAGAATCAGCAGGCCTCCTGCCAAAAATCTCTCTTTTCCATCTCTTCTCCATAACCATAGCACCACCCCTCCTAAGGCTAGGGTAAATAAAGGGTTAAGGTTATCATTTTCAAATGCCAGTCTGTAAATTGGCTGAGAAATTATCGCCGCCAAAAGAATACGAAAAAGATATCTTTGAAAATTAGATGTATGCGCTACCCCTTGGGCAATGCCATATGCAAACAGCGGAAAGGACAGCCGCCCTATCAGGCGAAACACTATTTGCTCAGGGAAAAACAATGCCCCGATATGATCTATCAGCATCAGAACTGCCGCTAGTGCCGAAGTAACATGATTTCGCCTGTCCATTACTCATCCCCAAACATCGAAGTGGAAAGATAACGCTCACCAGTATCAGGCAAAAATACAACAATATTCTTCTCTGCATTTTCAGGGCGTTCTGCTACCTTCATTGCCGCAAAAATCGCCGCACCGGAAGAAATACCCACCAAAAGTCCTTCTGTTTTTGCTACCTCTTTTCCAAACCCAAAGGCCTCTTCATTTTCAACAGCAATAATTTCATCATAAATTTCAGTATTTAATATAGAAGGAACAAAGTTTGCACCAATTCCCTGAATACCATGGGAACCTGCCACACCCTTAGACAGTAAGGGGGATGATGCCGGCTCAACGGCAATAATCTGAACCTGAGGATTCTTTTCCTTCAGATATTTACCCACCCCGGAAATAGTGCCCCCGGTTCCGATTCCCGCAACAAAAATATCAACCTTACCTTCTGTATCCTGAAAAATTTCTGGGCCTGTTGTTTCATAATGAGCTTTCACATTAGCTGGGTTATCAAACTGTCCCGGCACAAAGGAATTGGGAATTTCCTTTTGCAATTCCTCCGCCTTCTCAATAGCACCTGCCATTCCTTTTGCCCCCGGCGTCAATACCAGTTCTGCGCCAAAGGCCTTCATCAGCATACGTCGCTCCATGCTCATGGAATCAGGCATAACAATAAGGGCACGATACCCCTTCGCCGCAGCCACAACCGCTAAGCCAATTCCTGTATTTCCGCTGGTAGGCTCAATAATAGTGGCACCCTCCTGCAAAATTCCTCTTTCCTCCGCATCCTCAATCATGGCCTTTGCCACTCTATCCTTGGCACTGCCTCCCGGATTCATAAATTCAACCTTTGCCAGTAATTTTGCCTGCAGATTATATTTCTTTTCTAATTGTGTCAACTCCAATAAAGGCGTTTTTCCGATTAACTGTTCAATGCTGTGATAAATCATCTTTTTCATCCTTTCTGCTTCCTTTTATTGTTCAAATGGTACCACTGATGCAAATTCTCATCAAGCAATATCTCTATTGTTATTCCCTTCCTTTTATGCTACTATGAAAAATGAATTTGTAAATCATTTTTTTCGATGTTCTGAAAAAAAATAACATTTCATATCCTTTTCTTGCAATGTTTCTATACTCATTTTTGAAGAAAAGCCTTGAAGAAAATTGTTCAGCACTCGAAATGAATTTAAGAAAGGATCTGACTACTTATGAAACTCGGTCGTAACGACCTCTGCTGGTGCAACAGCGGTAAAAAATATAAGCAATGCCATGGAGCAATGGATGATAAAATTGCACAGTACAAAGCAAAAGGGGCAACTGTTCCCTCACATAAAATTATTAAAATACCGGAGCAAATTGAAGGTATTCGCAAAGCCGGAAAATTAAATACGGAAATTTTAGATATGGTGGCAGAAAAAATTTGTGCAGGTATGTCTACAGAGGATATCAATACTCTGGTACACGAATACACTGTCTCCCATGGGGGCACACCGGCGCCCTTGGGCTACTGTGGATATCCAAAAAGCGTGTGCACCTCCGTCAACAATATCATATGCCATGGCATACCCTCCCCTGATGAGGTTCTGAAGGATGGGGATATCATTAATGTTGATGTTACAACAATATTAAACGGCTATTATGCTGATGCTTCCCGTATGTTCTGCATTGGAGAAGTCAGCCCAGAGGCAAAAAAATTGGTGCAGGTAACCAAAGAATCCGTAGATATGGCATTAAAAGAAGTAAAGCCTTGGGGATTTTTAGGTGACATTGGCTTTGTCATTAGTGAATACATACATGCCAATGGTTACACCGTTTTAAGAGATATTGGAGGTCATGGGGTTGGCAATGATTTTCATGAGGACCCTTATGTTTGCCACATTGGCAAACGAGGAACGGGTATGCTTTTGGTTCCCGGTATGGTCTTCACCATCGAACCTATGGTAAACGCAGGAAAAGAAGAGTTTTTCCAAGATGAAGAAAATGGATGGACAATCTACACGAAAGACGGCTCTTTATCCGCCCAGTGGGAATACACCGTCCTTGTAACAGAAGATGGTGCAGAGATAATTACCCATTAAATTTTATGAGGTCTAGATATGAAAAAGGATAATTTAGTCTATTTTTACGGGGCACTACAAGGAACCTATTGGATGAGCTATGGATGTGTCGCCAGCTTTGCTGCGGTGTATCTGTTAGACCAAGGCTTTACCAATGGGAATATTGGACTTTTGATTGCTGTTTCCAGCTTTCTCTCCGTCCTTTTACAACCCATCATTGCAACAGCGGCGGATAAAGGTACACGCTTTACGGTAAAGGGCGCTTTTGTAATTTTGTGCCTTGCACAAATTGTACCTTTTGTGCTTCTGTCCGTATTCAGCCCTCCTATGATTATTGTAGCTGTCTTATATGGGCTCATTATCCTGTTGGGGCTCTCTATGCAGCCAATCCTTAGCGCATTCGGCATGCAATTGATACAAAACGGAATTCCCCTGAATTTTGGAGTTGCAAGGGGCATTGGTTCCTTCGCCTACGCCGTATTAACATTTTTTTTAGGAACGTTGACTGTACTTTTTTCAACAAGGTGCATTCCTGTGATTGCTTGCGGATTAATCGTTTTGGTATTGCTTATTTTGAAGCAATTCCCTGAATTGGATTCCCAAAAATCCGTAAATCCTATACAGGGTGGTACCCTTACTGTTCTAAAAAGTAATCCCCGCTTTGCCTTACTTGTATTGGGCATTGCCTGTATTTTTATATCTCATAGTGCAATCAATAATTACATGATACATATTTTAAAGCGAATCGGAAAAGGTAACGAAGCTTTGGGGCAGATTATGGCATTTACCGCCCTATTAGAAGTTCCAGCCATGCTTTTGTGCACAAAGATCATTCGGAGATGGGATTGCGGAAAGCTGCTTCAGGTTACAGCCATATTTTTTGTGTTTAAGGCAGTTGGTGTAACCCTTGCTTCCAATATCTCCTTGTTGTATATCGCATTAGGCTTTCAAGCAATTTCCTTTGCGCCCTTTACGGCAGCAATTGTATATTATGTGAGTACTGCCCTAGAAAAACATGATCAGGTGAAAGGCCAATCTCTAATCACCATCGGCATCACCATAGGAAATATCCTAGGCAGCCTTGTTGGAGGATACCTATTGCAATTTTTCAACGTAGGCGTTATGCTATGGCTTTTCTCCGCTCTTTGTATCATTGGTATGGTATTCTTCCTTATGGGTGTGAACCGCCCCCCCCAGGGGGATATTCCCTGCCAAGTCTAGACTTTCACTATTATATCTAAATAAAAAAAGTCCGTTTTTATGTCAATGCCATGACGTAAATTCGGATTTTTTATTTGCATTTGAATATCTCAATCATAAGCATCCATTACGGAACCATCACAGCGCAAAATTAGCTGTGGCGGAGGCGATTGCCAGGAAAATTGCATGGGACTTAAAACAGCTCCATAGCTCCCCGCATTGGAAATTGCTATGAAATCCCCCACATTGAGTTTTGGCATCATCATATCCCTTGCAATGACATCTGATGCAGTGCACAAATTTCCCATGAGAGTTACTTCTTCCTCTTCCTTTTCCTCAGTTAGCGGAACAAACTGAAAGGCATCCTTGCTTGTAAATAAAGGCTCACTGCCATCAGGCGTATTTTCCTTGGCATAATGCAAAACAAGCTGTGCTAAGGAGGGACGGATGAAGCCATTCAGTGTATTATGGAGAATGATAAAGGTAGTTCCCATAGATACCTTTTTATCCATCACCCGTGTAATATAATATCCACTTTCTCCTACTACATAGCGGCCTGTTTCCAAAATAAGCTTTACTCCTTCTAACTTTTCTTGAAAATCCTTCATAAAGGAAAATGTTTTTTCTCCTAAATATTTAGTATCTAATGGAATGTCTTTCTTTGCATAGGGTATCCCCAACCCAGAACCCATATTAATAAAGGTAAGTCTATAGCCAATGGCCTCTTGAAACGCAATTGCCAATAGAAGCATCTTTTTATAATACGCCTCAAGAACCTCCGCCTTCAATTCTTGACTGCGTAAATGAACATGAATACCCACTATTTTTATATGGTTGAGGGTACTCAGCTTTGGAATCCATTCATACATTTGATTCTCGTCTATCCCGAATTTTGAAGAAATACCCTCATCTCCTAAAAAAGTAAAATTGGGATTGATACGAATTCCGATTTCAGCAGTCATATTTCGTTCCTTTGCCATCTCTTCAATCAAGAAAACCTCATTGGTGCTATCCGCAATAATTGTGGAGATAGCCAATGCTCCTTCAATGTCAACCTTACTTTTTCCCGGCGCTGAATATTGTATCTTTTCGGGGGGTAAGCCAAACCTCTTAGCCAATTTTACCTCTTCAAGGCTGGCCGCATCTGCCCCAAAACCCTGTGAGACTATTGTTTTAACAATTGCCGGTGCAGGGTTAGACTTCAAAGAATATAGAAATTCTATTCCATTGAAATCCTCCTTTAATCGATTTGCGGCTGAAATAATTTTACTTTCATCATAGAAATAAAAACTATTGTATTTTTTTGCCTGTTCTAAGATCATTTCTTTGTTTTCCACTATTGTTCACCTCCTAAATATAAAACCAATATAATGTTATCCCACCATTCTGCTTTCAAACTTTAAGGTTATTATAACATAGGAGGCCAATAGAATTGAAAGAATTAATTTAATACAGAAGGTACCGACCCCTACAAGTTTTTCAGCCATACAAAAACATGTGATTTTCATGCCAAACTCCCTGTCCAAATGGAAAAACAAAACTAAAAGGTGCTAGTTGAACAAGTTATAGAAATTATGTTTCGTGAAAATCAATATATTTCATACCAATACTAAAAAAATTGACTTTCTACTTTCTCTTCTTTATTGCCAATCCATTTAAATTAAGATCCACTCCTATAATCCCAATAATCTTTCCCCCCTTTGAATAATAGGGTATTGCTAGGGTAACACAAGGATTTCTGGTAATTCCTGATATATAAATTTTAGAAATATATTGTTCCCCACCAATGCTTCCTTGAAACCATTCCCTAATTGTAGCATTTGCAATACTGGCAGAAGGAATGGAACAGAAAAACCTTCCATTTACATCATTGGTCCATACCGCTTCCACCACCTCTTTATGGGCTTCCTTAAATGTTCGAAGCATTTTATCATGAAGGTTTGGATCATTGGTTAAAAATTTATGGTGAATGGTCAACTCCGTCTGAATTATTTTAAAAAAATCCTGTGCAGTCTCATGAAGCGTATCCATAAACTCTTTGGTTTCAAATTGAACAGGCAGTTGAATGGTGCTATCAGCAATCTCAGATAATTCGTCGGAGGCAACGCCCAATTTCTTGCTCATCTTTGCAATATTTTCTACCCTATCCTTCTGACTTAGCGCAGAATGATAGACCGCATCTGCATTTTGGCTTGTTATGTTTACCAAATCCTCCATACATTCCATTTGTTCTCCAACCATATCAGAAATTTTACTTTGCTCATTGCTAATGGTATTAATCTCTTCAACGGTCGCAATCACTTTTTGAAAGGATTGGCTCATTTCTTGTAGATTTTCTTCTATTAATTTTGATAAAGCCACCCCCCTATCTACGCATTCGTTGTTTTGCCCAATGTCACAGTAAACTTTATTTACATCACTGTTCATGGACAAAATCTGCGCCTCAATATCCTTTACAAATACCTCTGTTATCTGTGTAAGATTTTTAAATTCAGATGCCACCACAGTGAACCCATGCCCCGCCTGACCGGCTCTTGCCGCTTCGATCGTGGCATTCATAGAAATTAACTTCATGTTTGATAAAATTCCGATGATCTCTTTTAGCATACTCGAAATTTTCTGCGAGGTTTCCTTCAAGGTTTCTATGGCGTTAGTGGCATTGCCACTCGTCTGCTTGATGGTTCCAATCACCTCAACAACATTCATAATCTCCGTTTTACTATTGTAAATGGTTTGTTCTGAGCTTCTGCTGTTTTTATCAAGCTGAAAAGCCATATCTCTAGTTGTGCTTGTCAATGAAACAAGGTTTTTCATTGCCACTGATGATTTGGTGATAATTTCATTCACCTCTGCCATTTGTCCTGACATTTGGGTGGACTGCTGAAAAAGAGTTTTTGAATATGTATTGCTTTCATCCACAGTAAGTTCGATTTCTGCTGAAACCGATTTTATACTCCCCGAAGCTACTGATAACTCCTGAGACAATTTATTTTTGTCATTCTTATATTCAACCAAGGTTTTATTCCATACGAGTTGTCCAAAAATCCCCATGAATACACAACCTAATACGCTGACAATCTTAAATAGATTTGTTTCTGCCACAAAACACAAAAGAATTAAAAGAAAGGCCCCTATTCCATGAATAACCACAATTCCATATTTTTTCATAACCAATCCTCCCTAAAAAAATACTCCTTTCAGCGCTTTATTGTATAAACAAATCAACGCTGAAAGGAGCCCCATTACTCGACAAAATTATTTTATTGAAGATATTACCATATAACATGGCATATTGCAAGGATTAGTTCTTTGAGAAAACAGCAAGCAAGCTTATCTTAATTTTCCTGCTTAACCGATTCGCCCTCCCCCTCCAGGGGTTCAAGGGCTTTGATTCGATTTTCAAGTTCTTCTATTTTCGTCTGTAATTCAATATAGGTAGAAATTAAAATTGCAAAAAACAAAGCAATTGTTCCAATGAATGCAATAACGCTTTGTATTATAAGCGGACCAAAGAAAAGAAAAATGCCGCACATAATAAAACATATCACAAATGTCTCAAAAAAACGTTTTATCTTTTTCGCCCCCATCCATACACATTTCTGTAAACAGTATAACATAATTTTACTTTTTTCCCAATAATTTCAGTGGTTAGATGTGAGCATGAGGGCTTTTTAAGAAAAACAAAAAAACTCAACAAATCTTTCGACTGTTGAGTTAATTTATTCAATGATGCGGATGACAGGACTTGAACCTGCACCAGGAAACCCCGACTAGAACCTGAATCTAGCGCGTCTGCCAATTCCGCCACATCCGCATGTGGACAACTCGCTAAGTAATAATAATATATTCGACCATAAAAGTCAAGGGATTTCTTCAATTTTTTTATCCTATAGGAAAAATTGTATTAAAACCGGAACAAGCAACGTGCAAGTTATTCCACTCATAAAGGCGATGACTGCTGTCTTTCCATCGGTATGTTTACTAATCATTCCCAAAGTGGTATCCATAGCTGTCGCCCCTGCTGGTGCAATGGCACTATAAGAATTTAAGTATTTTGCCAAAAAAGGAATTAGAATAAAAGTAAGCATCTCTCGAAATACGTTAGATAAAAAGGATATAGTCCCTCCAACGGGATTTCCCGCATTTGTTAAAATGATTCCAGATAGACTGTACCAACCCAAGCCTGCGGCAATGGCCATTCCTTCTTTAAAATGCATCTGGGAGATCAGTGCTGCAATGGCACCACCGCATAAAGAACCTAAAATTACACCAAGAGGAATCAGGAGGATGCGAAAGCCCAATTGGCGCACCTGACTAAAAACCTGGCGGTTCAGCCCCAAATCTATACCAACAGAAAACAATAATATCAAAAGCATAAAAGATGATGCCTCATCTAAAAAAGCTGCTATCCCCATAGGCATATACATACCTCCAAGAATGCCCAATACCAATACGATTAAAATAGCCATACTCATTTTGCTCCCTCCTTTTCAAAAAACAGCTTACTCAAAAGAAACACAAAAAGGATACTGCCAATGACTGCTAAAATCGCAAATAATAGAGCCTTCCCGCCCAAAGCAGGTAAGTTGCGAATTACCTCACCATTTCTGCCTATGCTAACCCCCATGCAGAAAATCAAGAGCATCAGCCAAAGAGTTTGCAGACGACAATTTAATTTTATATATTTTTCCTTAAGTAGTCCCAAAAAACCAATTGCAAAACCAATTGCCAAAACCAAAAAAATCTTCCACATTTTCATCCCCCCATAAACCTTAGTATAACAATAATTTTAAACAACTATGAATAAAAAAGCTGCCCCCGAAATACGAGGGCAACACTTTTATCAGGCTTCTTTTAACAACTGCACAACTTTATCAATTTCTTCCTTGGAAACATAATTATGGGTCACAAACCGCATCATTCCGTTGTCCTCACCGTTGATACGTATATCTCGATCAGCCATATATTTTACCAAAGCAGAAGAATTCAGCGGGAAGTCTTTTAGGCGGAAAAATACCATATTAATTTGCTGACGTTCCTCATAAACCTCCAAGCCTTCTACTTCTTTCAAGCGTGTGCACAAATATTTCGCATTATCATGATCTTCCTGCAATCTTTTTGACATTTCCTTCAGTGCAAGAATGCCTGCCGCCGCCAAAATACCTACCTGACGCATACCGCCACCAAGAATTTTGCGTTTTCTTCTTGCCTTTGCGATAAACTCATTGCTACCCATTAATAAGGAACCAGCAGGGGCACAAAGACCTTTTGACAAGCAAACAGAAATGGTATCTGCATATTGTGCCATTTCCTTTACATTCACATTTAAATAAGTAGCTGCATTAAAGATGCGGGCACCATCAACATAAACGGGCAATTGATATTTTTCAGCAAGAGCCTTCACATGTTTCATATACTCCAAAGAACGCACTTGGCCATCAGAATCTGCATTTTCATAGCTAATCAGAGCAGTTCTTGGCTGATGAATATCATCCAGATCCTTTCTGATATAATGTTCGACCAAATCCAAAGACATTTCACCCTTCACATTGGGTACAGAGCGCAACTGTGCACCTGCAATAATCCCAGATGCTCCTGCTTCATGGGCAATAATATGGCAGTTATCAGGAAGGATAACCTCTTCTCCCCTTTGTACATGGGTAAATAGCGCAAGCTGATTGGCCATTGTTCCTGTTGGAACAAAAAGTGCAGCTTCTTTGCCAAACATCTCCGCAGCCAATCTCTCCAGCTCATTGATTGTGGCATCATCTCCATAAACGTCATCGCCAACCACAGCGCTTGCCATTGCTTTTCTCATTTCTTCCGTTGGTACAGTTACTGTGTCACTTCTGAAATCAATTTTTCCGTTAATCAATGCTTACGCCTCCTCAGTCAATTTTAAGCGCAAATTATTAATCTCTTCATCTTCCAAATATTCATCATAAGTCATTTGTCTGTCAATGATTCCACCCGGTAGAATTTCAATAATTCTATCAGCAATGGTCTGTACAAACTGATGGTCATGAGAATCAAAAAGCAGTGTACCTTTATATTCAGACAAACCTTCATTTAACGCAGTGATTGCTTCCAAATCCAAATGGTTTGTGGGCTCGTCCATAATCAATACGTTTGCACCACTCATCATCATCTTACAAAGCATACAACGTACTTTCTCACCACCGGATAAAACATGAGCAGACTTCAAAGCTTCCTCGCCACTAAAGAGCATGCGTCCCAGCCATCCACGAATATCCGCATCATACTGCTCCCCTTCCTTGGCAAAGGGTCTCAGCCACTCAATCAAAGATTCTTTACAGCCTTCAAAATATTCTGAATTATCCTTAGGGAAGTATCCTGTTTTGGTTGTAATGCCCCATTTAAATTTTCCTTCATCAGGCTCCATTTCCCCCATCAAAATCTGGAATAAAGCAGTTCTTGCAATTTCGTCCTTACCTACAAAGGCTACCTTTTCGTTAGGACGAATCATAAAGCTTATGTTATCCAAAATCTTCTTGCCATCAATGGTTTTAGAAATATTCTCTACCAATAAAACATCATTTCCTACTTCTCTGTCTTGCTTAAAGCTACAGAAAGGATAACGTCTGCTGGAAGGCTTAACGGTATCCATCTGAAGGTTATCCAACAATTTTTTTCTGCTGGTTGCCTGCTTTGCTTTGGAAGCATTGGCGCTAAAGCGCTGAATGAATTCCTGTAATTCCTTCATTTTCTGCTCTGTCCGTTTATTCTGGTCTTTAATTTGACGCTGGGTCAACTGGGTAAAGCTATACCAGAAATCATAGTTACCAACAAACATTGTAATTTTACCATAATCAATATCCGCAATATTGGTACAAACCTTATTTAAGAAATGTCTATCATGGGATACAACAATAACGGTATTTTCAAAGTTCATTAAGAAGTCTTCTAACCATCTAATTGCATGAATATCCAAATGGTTGGTAGGCTCGTCCAGTAGTAAAATATCAGGATTTCCAAATAACGCCTGTGCCAAAAGCACCTTTACCTTCTGGGTACCTGTCAATTCCTTCATTTTTACATAATGCAATTCATTGGTAATACCCAAGCCATTTAACAAGATTTCCGCATTGGATTCGGCAGACCATCCGTCAAGCTCTGCAAATTCACCTTCTAATTCGGAAACCTTAATGCCATCCTCATCAGTAAAATCTGCCTTGGAGTACAGTTCTTCTTTTTCCTTCATAATTTCATACAATCTTTTGTGACCATACAAAACCGTCTGAACAACGTCCAATTCATCAAACAAGAAGTGATCCTGCTTCAAAACAGCCATTCTTTCGCCGGGGGTTATGAATACAGAGCCCTTATTGGGTTCAATCTCCCCAGATAAAATTTTCAAAAATGTAGACTTACCGGCGCCATTGGCACCAATGAGTCCATAACAATTCCCTTTTGTAAAGTTAATATTTACATCATTAAAAAGCACTCTGCCCCCGTATTGAAGGCTGACACCTTGTGCTGCGATCATAGTATATTCTCTCCTTTTTTCAAGTCAATCTTTTTCATTATAGCATCATCCCACAAAAAAAACAGTATTATTTATAAAATCCATTCATTATCAGCACTTCTCACGTTTTTTTGCAGAAATATATCTCTTTCCTCTTCATTTTTTCAAAAAAATAAACCCCTGCTTTCACAAGGGCCTCAGGATATGGAAATGAAGTAACCATTCCTTGAAAAATGCACTGCTTTTTCAAGGTTTTTTCACTGCATACATTGAAAAATCTCACGCTTTATTACTCTTTATCCTTTGATGAATTGCTTTCTATCAGAGAAATTTCTTTTTCATAGTTAATCGCACTTCTCGCTCCAGATGGAATATCTATTTTTTTCACTTCTCCAAGCTTGGAGATATTTTGCGTGATCGTGTATTTATCAACCTTAATAGGCTCAGTTCCTTCCTGTCCCAATTCCTGCAAAACATGGTTCATAACAATTTCTAAGGTTTTCCCAAAATCAATGGTAAAGGAAATGGGCGTTCCATCCTCTTTTAACTGAATTTCAAAGGGTACAGCTTGCACATCAGAATAATAATTCTCTCCAACACCATTCATACCCGCAATCTGCAGAAAGAATCCCGCTTCTGATACATCATAAACCTTTTGCGCCGGTATCTGCCCTGTTATGGTAACAACACCGCTTTTTGCAGAAACCAGCTTCCATTCATCCCCAGCATCCAACAAAATGCTCATATCCTTAACGGCATCATACATGCCCACAAACTTCATTGCATTTTCTTCTGCCAATGTCATCTCTGTCCACTGTCCATCATATGACATATACATATTTACACCATCATTTACTTTTTCCAAATACATTTGAGAATCCATCGTTGTCTTTCCAAATAAATCTTGGGTTAAAATCCCCACTGCCAATGGTTCCCGAAGCATTTCAATTTTCGCTTTGGTAATAGTTTTGTCTTCCTCTTTGCCCATTTGTGCCTCTGCATAAAAATCAGCAGCAAAGCTTGGGGCTGCTTCCAACTTGGCCTTCGCTGAAGCAATATAATTTTCGGGTCCCCCTTCAGCTAAAGCTACTTCCACATTGGAGGTCGGTTTTGCGTTGCATCCACTTAAGAAAACCATTGCACATAAAGCCATAGTGATTGCAACTTTTATTTTATTTTTCACCCTAACACCTCCTTTTACAATCTCGGAAACCATCATTTTATGGTATCGGGATAATGATAAAAAAGCTTTGAAGCTCTATTCTCCCAAACTGATAAAAAACCATCTTGGTATTGCCCCTCATCCACCTTCACAATTTTAGACAGTGGTGCTTTCTGTGAAGCAAGATTCATAAATTTTATGGTTACATTTATTCTATCCAAATATATTTCCCCTTTCAAGGGATTTTGAAATGTTTCAGAAAAATATAAGAAATGCTTCTTTTTCTTAATAGTTCTCTCCACTTTTCCGATATTTTTTGGAATTTTTTTACTTTATTCGCCACTTAGGCTTTTTTTCACTCCCGCACAATTCCAGCCAAATAACAAATTACCTCACCCGCCAGAACCATCCCTGCAGCTGGAGGAACAAAAGAAAGGCTGCCAGGTATCTGCCTCTTTCCGCTTTCCAGGGATTCTCGTGGTTTTCTTGGCAGCTCCTTGGAATAAACCACCTTAACGTCTCGTATACCTCTCTCTTTTAGCTCTTTGCGCATCACCTTGGCCAAAGGACAAACAGAGGTTTTTGCAATATCCGCCACTTCAAATCTGGATGGATCAAGCTTATTTCCTGTTCCCATACAGCTAATGATGGGCACACCCGCTTTCTTTGCCTCTTCAATTAATATAATTTTTGAGGTAATCATATCTATGGCATCCACAATGTAATCATATTCCCCAAAATTAATCAGCCCTCTATTTTCATTGGTAAAAAGCACAGAATGGTTCTCCACTGTTGTTTGGGGCAAAATATCATGAATACGTTCCTTCATAACCTCTGTTTTGAACTGTCCTACAGTTTTTTGAGTTGCGATGAGCTGACGGTTTATGTTTGTTAAGGACACACAATCTCCATCGATTAAGGTTAAATGTCCAACACCTCCCCTTGCCAATGCTTCCGTAGCAAAGGAGCCTACGCCACCTATTCCAAAAACAGCAACCTTGGCTTGCTTTAATTTCCTTAAGCTATCCTCCCCCAACAAAAGCTCCGCTCTGGATAACTCATGTAATTCTTCCTGCATTTATTTCACCTTTTTCTTTTTTTCACTCCTCAGCTCTTTGGGCAAAGTCTGCCAAGGCAAAGGCTCATATAGATGGAACATTTTACGAACAATGCTGTCGCCTGTACCCTTTAGCTGATAGTCCGACGCCTTCACAGCATCATCACTGGCATCTAATGTTGCGAAAGACAAGTCCGCCGCCTGCATCATGGATGCATCGTTCTTGTTACTTCCGAAAACCACAGTTTTTTTCTGAGACATTTTTTCTAAAAGCCTATTCATCATATATTCCTTTGTGGCATTTTTATGATAAATTTTCAGATGACAATAGTCTTCTGGGGTCTCGGATTTATCCCTTAAAAAGAGAAGCTCCCTCTCTTTATCCATCTCAATCAATTTCTCCGTAACAAAGTCAGCTGTCTCGTCCTTTACTACAAGGAGAATATAAACAACAATGCCATCCTCGGGACGCTCTCCATAAACATAGTTTCTGTGGGGAGAAAGACGCAACTGGTGGTAAAGCTTTTGTTCTTCTTCATTTTTGAAGTCGTGATAATAAATCAGCAGAACATCCTGCCAAACAACATTTAAAAAATAATGTAAATCAAACTCTTTCAAAAAGTTTTCAATCTTTTCTGTCAGCTCTTTTGAAAGACCATGACAAGCCAGATAACGTTTCTCGTTCATATCATAAAGCACAGCTCCATCCATTGCGATAATTGGCAATTTTATATGAAGCATGCCTATATCCGCTATCAGCGATGCAGGTGTTCTTTCTGTTGCAATGGTAAACGCCATGTCATCCTTTAACAACTGATTCAATTCAAAAATACTATAGGGGGTCATACCGGTCTTTTCTCCGTAGATAGCCCCATCAAACCCTGAAACAAAAAGAAAATCCTTCTCTTTTCGTCGGGGTAAATGAGCCATATTTACTCCCAGAGAGACTAAAATTCCCACGATGGTTTCCACAGAACGATTGACTGCATCCATAAGTGGTGTAGAACCAGTGCTTAAAGTAATACTTAATAAAACAACCCCCGCCAAAGCTGAGGCTCCTGGTTTTTTTAACAACACTGTTGTATATAAAACTGGGATAACCGTTAAGGATATCACCAAAAAATGCACATAATCATATTCTGGAGGAATGTATAGGCTCACAGATGCCGCAATTAACCCGAAAACTGCCCCTATGATCGTTCCAATGATACGGTTAAATGCCACATCTACACTATGCTCCACATAAGGCTGCATGCAAATAATTGCAGCAATAGCAGAAAAAATAGGTTTCCCGTTTCCGCCTGTTAAACTGCTGATTAAAAAACATATCCCCACAGCGATTGCTGTCTTAATCATACGCATCCCAATTCTTGGAAAAAATGCCATCCTACGCACTCCTTAGGTCTATTTTTCTCTTCACAAGTATAAAAGCATATGCCACAGCTGTCAAGCTTCAAAAAAGGCTAAAAGTAGCAGTTATTTTGAAAACCACAAAGAAAAAAAGCCTCACTGCTTTACATGGATTTTTTATTACAAATCCTGGAAACATAGGCTTTATATTTTAATAAACAAAGGGTTACCGCTCCTCTTAAAAATCATTCCGTTGAACAATCCGAGGCAAAGGATTACCTCCTTTGCCTCAAAAGTTTCACTCTATGTATTTACATTAAGCGGTTGCCTTCAGATTGAAATCTTCCAGCTCCAAAATTGCCGCCTTAATCATTTCTGTGGTGATTTCATAAGGCGTGTAATCCAAATCATACTTTTTCACAGCTGCCTCTAAAACAGGATCCAATTCTTCAACGGAAACCTCAATATCAGACAGCTTTGTGGGCAAGTTCATTCCCTTGTAGAACGCAAAGAAACGATCCAATAAGTCATACTGCTTATCCAATGTCAATAAAACCAAAGTGCCATAAGAAACAACTTCGCCATGACGATGTCTTTCCTCAACCTGTGGTAGCATGGTCATACTGTTAAACAGCGCATGTGCCAAATTGGTATTATACTTATGGGAATCTACCATATTAGATACCATACCAGTGTTAATGAAAATATCCAAAGCAACCTGCTCAATGGCATGAGAAGGACGGTTTAACCGACAATCCTCCATAGCTTGGATACCATATTTCAACAAAGGCTCTGTACAGCAGCTGCACATAGCAACCCCAGCCTGCTCGGATAAAGTTAATTCTGCCTCTTTACCTCTTGCAGAAAATTTAACTTCTGCTTCCTTGCTCATGCCGTCGCCAATGCCTGCCCAAAGATATACCTCTGGAGCCTCTGCGATAACTTTTGTTGAAATAAATACATGCACAGGTGGTCTTTCCACACGGAAGAAATCACGGAATACATGATTTGTGTGATAATAAATTCCCAATGCGGAAATACATGCACAGGTTGCTGCAATGGTAGGGAAAGTGAAATAAGGTTTTTTCAGATGATCTGCAACCAACTTTGCACAATCAATCGCTTTGCCGCCCCCGACGCAAAAAACCATATCTGCTTCTTTTACCACATCCAATTGCTGCAATTCCTCAGCGTACTCAAAAGCCGCCTCTCCTTTATACCAAATAAAATCGGTAATTTTTACGGAGCTCTCCTGCGTTGCTTCCAATAAATACTCTTTGGTCTTTTCCATCGCTGTTTTGCCGCCAATGACTACCGCCTTTGTCCCATAAGGTGAACATACAGCTTCTATCTCACGATATGCGTTCTCACCAGCTGTATAGCCAGGGAAAAAAATAGAATTACTCTCCATCTCGACAACCCCCTTATCGATATAAAAACAAACCCATTTGTAAAAAGTGATACTATATTGCGTCAAAGAATAAGGAATAAGGAATACTGTATATTGTATTCAAATACAGCTTATACTTTAACTGCATTCCGAAAGCCCCCTATGCCGAAAAGGCAAGGGGCTTACGAAATTCTTAAGTTATATACCGCATTATTTTGTGAAACCTGAGCACACAATTCGGCCTATAAATCATCAGCCGTGCATTATGCGGCGTTGCTTTATTATGCTCCGACAAACAAATTCTTAGTTGTTCGCCTTTGCTGCTTTATATTTTCTGATTGCATCAGCCAATTTAGGCAGGATAACCTTAACGTCACCAACGATACCCAAGTCAGAAACTTCGAAAATGGGAGCTGTGTCGTTTTTGTTGATGGAAATAACCAATTCGGAGTTTTCCATACCTGCAACGTGCTGAATTGCACCGGAAATACCACAAGCCATGTACAGGTCAGGGCGTACTGTCTTACCTGTCTGACCAACCTGACGATCTTTTTCAATCCAACCAGCGTCAACACATGCTCTGGAAGAACCAACTTCTGCGCCCAATGCATCTGCTACGTCTCTGATTAAATCGAAGCCCTGTGCACCGCCAATACCACGGCCACCGGATACGATCAATTTTGCTTCTGTCAAATCAACAGCCTTCTTGTCAGCCTTAACAACTTCAAGAATCTCAACGTTCATATCAGCGTCTGTAAAATCAACGTTGAATTTGATTAATTGGCCTGTTCTTGTTGTGTCTTTTGCAATTCTCTTCATAACACCAGGACGTACTGTTGCCATCTGAGGTTTTGTTCTAGGGCACATCAATGTTGCCATGATGTTACCACCGAATGCAGGACGAGTCATAAGAAGTGCTCTTGTAGGATCTTCACAACCCATAGCTGCTTCCTTAGCATATTCTTCTTCTGTCTTTGCCATTCTCAAGCCTGTTGTATCTGCAACCAAACCTGTTTTTACACGGCTAGCTACACGAGGAGCCACGTCACGGCCGATGGAAGATGCACCAAACAGCATGATTTCAGGATCATATTCCTTAGCGATAGCTGTGATAGCTTTTGTATAAGGCTCTGTTACATACTCTTTCAAATAAGGGCTGTCAACAAGGATAACCTTGTCTGCACCATAGTGGAAAAGTTTGTCAACCTGACCTTCAATTTCATGACCCAACAGGACAGCAACTACTTCATCCTTGAGGTCTTCTTTCAATCTGGTGGATTCGCCGATCAGCTCAAGGCCTACGTTCTGAACCTTGCCGCTTCTTTGCTCTATTACTACAAAAATACCTTTGCTCATAGGTGTTTCCTCCTTAAATTTTTCAGCATCTTACTAAACATAGCCCGGCTTGTCTAGAAAATGCCCTGACCCTTTGCCGTTCAACTGTTTTTACGGCACATTTTATGTATAAGAAAAATTTCCTATCTAATTCAAATTAGATAATGAATTTTTCTTCCAATTTGTTCACAATTGCTTCTACAGCCTGTTCAGGTGTAAGGTCGTTCAATACGGTACCTGCACCCTTCATTTCCTTTGTGAAGGATTTGTATACGTTTGTAGGGGATCCCTTCAAACCAATCATATCCAATTCCAAACCATCCTTCAATTCTTCAAAGCCAATGGTTTTGATTTCTTTGGTATATGCTTCGAATACGCCGCCAACGGACATATATCTAGGCTCAGCTAATTCTGCAATGGCAGTCAAAAGACAAGGTGTTTTTACCTTCACAATGTGGTAGCCATCTTCAAACTGTCTTTTTACAGTAACATAATCTGCTCCTGCATCTACCAGTTCTTCTACATAAGAAACCTGAGGTAAGTGCAATTTTTCAGCAATCTGAGGACCAACCTGTGCTGTGTCACCATCGATTGCCTGACGGCCTGTGATAATAACATCATAGCCAATTTTATCTAAAGCTGCAGCCAAAATTCCGGATGTAGCATATGTATCGGAACCACCGAATTCTCTTGCGGAAACCAAATACGCTTCGTCACAACCCATAGCCAATGCTTCTCTCAAGGCAATATCTGCCTGAGGAGGGCCCATGGATACAACGGTAACTGTGCCACCTATTTTTTCTTTCAATGTCAAGGCAGCTTCAATGCCTGTCTTATCGTCGTGGTTAATAATAGAGGGAACACCGTCACGAATCAGTGTGCCTGTTTTTGGATCAATCTTTACTTCTACGGTATCAGGTACCTGCTTGATACAAACAACTATTTTCATAGGAAAAGTTTCTCCTTTCATATTTTGGAATCTTTAGGATTGTTTTCTTACACCGGAAAACACATCTATAGCAAAATTATTTCAAGCCTAACCAGCTGGAGATAACCATTTTCTGCACTTCGGATGTACCTTCGTAGATTTCTGTGATTTTTGCGTCACGCATCATTCTTTCCATAGGGTAATCTCTTGTATAACCATATCCACCGAATAACTGAACGCATCTTCTTGTTACATCGCTTGCTGTAGAGCCTGCCATGTATTTTGCCATAGCAGAAAGGTGGCTGTAAGGTCTATGAGCATCTTTTTCACAAGCTGCTTTGTAAATCAAAAGCTTTGTAGCTTCCACCTTTGTTGCCATATCAGCCAATTCAAACTGTGTGTTCTGGAACTGACCAATTTTCTTTTTGAACTGCTTTCTTTCCATTACATATTTAACGCATTCTTCAATTGCGCCTTCTGCGATACCCAATGCCTGGGAAGCGATACCGATACGTCCGCCATCCAATGTCTGCATTGCAATTTTGAAGCCTTGTCCTTCTTTACCCAAAAGATTTTCTTTGGGGATACGGCAGTTTTCCATAATCAGATCACAGGTTGCGGAACCACGAATGCCCATTTTTCTTTCCTTTTTGCCGATAGAGAAACCGGGTGTATCTTTTTCCACGATAAATGCAGAAATACCACGGTTGCCCTTTGCTTTATCTGTCATTGCGATAATTACATAAATTTCTGCATAGCCTGCGTTAGTAATGAACACCTTTGTGCCATTCAAAACATATTCATCGCCATCCAGCTTTGCTGTTGTCTGCTGCATGGAGGAATCAGTACCTGCACTGGGTTCAGTTAAACCAAAAGCACCCAATTTTTCACCCTTAGCCAAAGGTACCAAATATTTCTGCTTCTGCTCCTCAGTACCAAACATATAGATTGGGCCAGCACACAAAGATGTGTGGGCAGAAACAATTACTGATGTTGTTGCGCAAACTTTACCAAGCTCTTCCACTGCCATCGAGTAAGATAAATAATCTCCGCCAGCGCCGCCATATTCTTTAGGGAATGGAATACCCATAAACCCGAATCTTGCCAGCTTGCTTATCGATTCCACAGGAAATCTCTCTTCTTCATCAAGCTCTTCTGCCAAAGGTTTAACCTCTGTTTCGGCGAACTTTCTGTAAAGATCTCGCAGTAAAACGTGCTCTTTAGAATAGCCAAACTCCATAAACTTGTTCCTCCTTAAATCATTTTCATATTTAGCATACTAAATTGTTATTTCTCTAACGATTATATATTATCAGCAATTACCGTGCCAAACAAGCCCTTTACTGATTTTACGCTGAAATCTAAATTTAATGATAGATAATTGTTGCAATAAATGTTAGAATGTAACAAAGTAATTGTTATAATATTAATTTCTCACAAAATTGAGGTGTAACTTTTATGAGACTGACAAAAGAGCTGTTTTTATCTCTGGATATTCTCCCTGATGTGTTGGATCGCATCAATGACGGGGTAAATGTGGTAGATACAGATGGTATTCTTGTTTATGTAAATGAGATCAGCGCAAATTATGCTGGAAAAACCAAGGAAGAGATGATTGGTAAACCAATAACAGATTTTTATCCTGCCGCAGTCCTTTTGACTGTTTTGCAAGACCGCAAGCCTGTTTTGGATAAAACCATTCATTTTGTTCCTCCAAAGAAATATATCGTAAACTCCTATCCCATTGTCCACAATGGTAAATTTTTAGGGGCTTTTTCTGTTTTTCAGGATATTCAGGAGCTGGATCAGTTAAACAGCAAAATCAAACAATTGGAAATACAAGTAAAACTCACCAGACCAGAGGGTGATTTTAACCATGTGGTTCATCTGGGAACCATGCAAAGTGTGTTTAGACAAGCTAAAAAAATTGTTGGCTCTTTAGGAGGCCCTCGTCATTCTATCATTACAGGGGCATCAGGCACAGGTAAAACCATGCTGGCAAATTTAATTTATAACTATGCCAAAGAAATTGGTGTAATCAGCAAAAATGCACCTTTTATCGAAATCAACTGTGCACAGTTTACAAACCCGGATATTGCAGCTATGGAAATCTTCGGTTCTGTAGAAGGAGCGTATACAGGTTCAAAAAAGAAAAAAGGTCTTTTTGAGCAAGCAAACGGCGGAATTCTTTTTTTAGATGAAGCCCATACCATTGAAAATTATCAGAACCTTCTTTTGAAAGCAATCGAATCGGGGAAAATCCGTCGTATTGGAGATACAAGGGAAGTTGATATCAATGTTATCGTCATTGCCGCATCCACCAAAAACCTTCACGAGGTCTTTCTCCCCGAGCTTTATCAGCGGTTGGGGCAATATGAAATGTATTTGCCTTCCTTGCAAGAACGTTCCTTAGAGGAAAAAGAGCAGCTCTTTTTGCACTTTGTGAAAAAATATGAAACTGCTGTTTGGGAAGCAAGAAAAATCCACTATCACGTGGTGTTTACACCACAGGCGAAGCATGCTTTGTTAAATGCCGTTTATCCAAGAAATATCCGACAAATGCGCGATGTTATCAATTATAGTATTGATGCCTCATCCCCATTAATTGAGGATATCGGGGAGAAAACAGATATTACCACCACTGTTGGACTGGAGCATATCCCCTTTGATGTTTCAGATAAATCGGAGACAGAAAAAAATGATTCCCTGCCCCCCTCCAATAAAATAACTGAGGATGTTGCTCAATTTATATTTGAACGCTATCAAAATGGAGATGGCCCCAGAAAAATTTCCAACCGCTTGACAGAAATGGGATACGACCTGCCCTATTACAAAGTAGCTTACTACCTGAAAAAAGAATATAACCAAGAAGGGGGCTCAAAATAATGAGAAATCATTGGAGTAAAAAGCATGGAAGAAAATGCATCAATTTTGGCATTGTTCTTATTGGCTTTTACTTATTTATTGGAATTGTCTATGCGGCTCCACCTATGGCTTCTGTTTATATCAATAATCAGAATATTCCCTTTTCAACAGGTACAGGCTATCCCTTTACGGATAGCAATGGACGGATGCAGGTTCCCTTACGGGCAACTATGGAGGCCTTTGGCTGTGAAACTGCATGGAATGAAGCAGAAAAAACAGTGACACTAATAAAGGAAAACACCACGGTACAGGTTCCCATCGGAAAGAATTACTTGGTCATAAATGGTATACAAAAGACTACAGATACCTGTGCCCTTGTAAAGGACGGCCGCACCTACCTGCCAATTCGCTCTGTTTTGGAGGCCTTTGGTGCAAAAGTTAGTTGGGATGGAAAAAAGAATATACTGGGCATTACCCAAGAAATAGACGGCATATTAACGGTGCATTTTATTGATGTAGGGCAAGGGGATGCCATTTTGATAGATAATCAAGATTTTGAAGTTCTTATAGATGGTGGAAATAATAAGGATGGAAAGGCTATTGTGACTTATCTGAAAGATTATATTGACGGAAATCTGGATTTGGTGATTGCCACCCATCCTGATGCTGACCATATCGGCGGTTTAGATGATGTGATAAAGGCCTATGATGTATCCAAAATTATAGACAGCGGCGCCACAAAAGATACCAAAACCTATGAAGATTATTGGCAGGCCGCCCAGAACGAGCCTAATTGTAAAGTACTATATGATGATGATATGGTTCTTGATTTAGGCAATGGTGCCAGTCTGAAAATCATAGAAACAGGTGACGACTATAAAGATTCCAATGATAATAGTGTTGTGACACAATTAAATTATGGCGAAGTTTCTGTTTTATTTACTGGAGATATGGAGCAGGAAGCAGAGGCAACTTCCCTTTCTAAATTTGGCAAGGTAAACGTATTAAAAGCTGGTCATCACGGTTCTAAAACGTCATCATCCCAAAATTTTTTAGATGTGCTAAAACCCGAATACGTTATTATCTCCGCCGGGAAGGGAAACAGCTATGGTCATCCCCATAAAGCTGTTTTGGAGCGTTATTTTAATAGTGGAGCTACCGTTTACGGAACCTTCCGCAGTGGTACAATTATTATGAAAACCGACGGACACAGCCTTTCCTTTCAAACAAACAACCCTGTTGTCTTAGGGGATGCAGGGGATAAAAAGCAAGCGCTAGCTGGGTGAATCAAAGCCATTTGGGTCAGCAATTCCATCCTAAAACTATCTTTGGAACAAACAGCACTTCTATGCCAATTGTCCTTAAACTTTAAAGGGGTGCCTACATCGTAGACACCCCTTTTTTTGTTACAAATTTTCCATACCTCATTGGCTATCCTAGAGATTCAAATACTTTTAAAACTATGCAAGAATATTTAAATAAACGCTTAAAAAAGAGAGTGTCAACTTTGTCGACACCCTATTTTTTATAAAAGTTTTTGGCTCTTGCTTTTTTTCAAAAGATTTTGGCGAAGCCCAAGGTCTATAGTTCTTCGTCTCTTTCTTTCTTTTCACCGTTTAGAATCTCCATAAATTCGTCCCCGGTTATCGTTTCTTTTTCCAGAAGGTATGCAGCAATTTCATCCATCTTTTCTCTGTTTTCCGAGATTATCCCATACGCTTTGTCATGGGCTTCCCTTATCATTTCAATGACAGCTTTGTCAATTTTTGCGGCGGTTTCGTTAGAGCATGCCAGTGTGGTATCCCCACCCAAATATTGATTATTCACCGTTTCCAGAGCTACCATGCCAAACTCTTCACTCATGCCATAGCGGGTAATCATGGCTCTTGCCATTCGGGTTGCCTGCTCAATATCATTAGAAGCGCCAGTGGTAATAGAGCTAAAACATATTTCCTCTGCAACACGTCCACCTGTTAAAGTTGCAATTTTATTAAAAGCTTTTTCCCGATCCATAAGGAAAAATTCTCCTTCGTCTACCTGCATAGTGTAGCCGAGGGCTCCTGAGGTTCTTGGGATAATGGTAATTTTGTGAACCGGAGCAGAATTTTTCTGCTTTGCCGCAACCAGTGCATGTCCCACTTCGTGATAGGCGATAATCTCCTTTTCATGCTTGGAAACAACTGCACCTTTTCGTTGATAGCCTGCTAAAATTACCTCTACACTCTCCTCTAAATCGCTTTGACTTACTTTAGAACGACCCAAGCGAACGGCTCTTAGGGCACCCTCGTTAATAATATTTGCAAGCTCAGCCCCAGATGCACCGGCTGTCGCCCTTGCAATCGGACCAAAATCAATGTTATCTTCCATGGTTACTTTTTGTGCATGAACCTTTAGAATGGACTCTCTTCCTTGTAAATCAGGCAATTCCACAGGGATACGTCTATCAAAGCGACCAGGACGAAGCAATGCTTTATCCAATGTTTCCGGTCTGTTTGTAGCCGCCAAAATGACAACACCTTTTTTGCCGTCAAACCCATCCATTTCCGTTAAAAGCTGATTTAATGTCTGCTCTCTTTCATCATTGCCACCCATTCCATTTCCGCCATCACGCTTTTTGCCAATGGTATCAATTTCATCAATAAATACAATGCAAGGTGCTTTTTCGTTAGCCTGTTTAAATAAATCTCTCACTTTGGCAGCACCCATACCAACAAACATTTCAACAAACTCCGAGCCGGATATGGAGAAAAATGGTACATTTGCTTCTCCGGCGACAGCTTGTGCCAAAAGAGTTTTTCCTGTTCCCGGAGGTCCTACCAATAAGGCACCCTTTGGCATTTTCGCCCCAACCACCGTATATTTAAATGGGTTGTGAAGGAAATCAACTATTTCGGTGAGGGCTTCCTTTGCCTCATCCTGTCCAGCCACGTCTACGAAGGTCTTTCCTGTTTGAGCTTTCACATAAACCTTTGCGTTGGACTTACCAAAGGACATGGCGTTACCACCCATGCCGCCCATCTTTCCCATCATCTTACTCATAACAAATCGCCAGAACAAAGCAAATACAACTAACATGACCACGGTGCTAATAAGTGGTGAAAATTCTTTCGGCTTTACTTCGTTAAACTTAACCCCAGCATTGTCCAACCGATCAACAAGCATGCTATCATCCATACGGCTGGTTACATAAACCTTCTCCGGCTGAACTCCGGTCTCCCCATCCTTGGTTCCTTTTAAAATAAAATATATATTATCTTCATTAACCTGCACTTCACTGACATTTTCATTTTTTAAATCACTTAAAAACACATCATAGCTTACCTTTTCCATTGCATCCTTTGTAAACAAAGGTAATAAAAAGGTGTTGAAAAGAAACATGGCCAATAAGGCCAATATCCAATAATATATAAACGGCTTCTTTTTATTCTCCATATAGTTCACTCTCTTTCTTTTCTTCCCCGGTCTCTCACAAACATTGATTGTTATGTATTTATTTGTCCATCTCGTTTTTTTTCAAATCAACCAAATTTTCTTTTATTTTCTCAAGCACCTTATAAAAAACCATCCACTCTTCATCCAAAATATTTTTTGTCATTTTCTGTTCCATAAGACAAAGCTGTTGTAAGATATCACGGTAAAGACGATTTGCATCTTCTGTAAGGGTTATTTTTTTTAACCTTGCGTCATGAGCAACGTTTTGTCTTGTGATATATCCTTTTCTTTCTAAAATCTGCAGAATACCTGATACAGTTGATCTTCTAATATTAAAATCAGCTTCTAAATCCCTTTGAAAAACATCTCTATCCTGATTGTCATAAAGATAGTGAATAATCCAAATCTGCATTGTAGTTAAGTTTTCTGCTTCTTTATTACTTGGCTGTTGGGCGATTTGTCTGCAAATAGAATTGACAATAGATTTTAATTCCACACAAAATTTTGACTGAAACTCCATAAAATCACCTCCGATTGTTAGGTTGCTGACAGTATAACATCCTAACAATCGTAAGGCAATTAAAATACAGTTAAGATTTGCTATATAATTGCTAATTTTCCTCGGTACGCTGAATATCTGCGCCCAAGCCCCTTAATTTCTCGTCTATTTTATAATACCCTCGCTCAATATGGTGAATGTCACCTATTTCTGTTTCCCCCTTTGCTGCCAAAGCTGAAAGAATCAACGCTGCACCCGCTCTTAAATCCGTTGCACGTACCTTACTGCCTGTCAACTCATCCACGCCCTCAATCACTGCATTACGACTCTCAATTCGAATATCTGCACCCATTCGCTGAAGCTCACCAGCGTGGGTAAACCGATTTTCAAATACCGTTTCTGTAATGACACTGGTTCCTTTCGCCACAGTCATTAAACTCATAAAAGGTGCTTGCATATCTGTGGGAAATCCAGGAAAAGGCATTGTTTTTAATTGTAATGGTTGAAGCTTTCCTTTTCTATATACATGGAGTCCTTCTGGAATTGTTTCAATCTTCACATTGCATTCCGCAAGCTTTGCAATTACCGGTTTCAAATGTTCTTCTCTTACATTCTCAAGAATAATGTCTCCACCTGTAATTGCCGCTCCTACCATAAAAGTGCCCGCTTCAATTCGATCAGGAATCACTTGATGTTTGGTACCTCCAAGTTCTTTCCCACCAATTATCTCCACCGTATCAGTGCCGTCTCCTTGCACATCTGCCCCTAATTCTCTAAGGAAATCAGCTAAATCTATAATTTCCGGCTCTGCTGCTGCGTTCTCAATGACTGTTTTGCCTTTTGCTAGAACTGCTGCCATCATAATATTTTCCGTTGCCCCAACACTGGGAAAATCCAAATAAATATTTGCTCCCTTTAACTTTTTTGCAGTTAATTCTATGATTCCGTGTTCCTGCTTACTTTTCGCCCCCATGGCATGAAAGCCTTTTAAATGCAAATCAATGGGTCTGCTTCCTATCTGACAGCCTCCGGGATGGGGCAATCTTGCTTGACCATATCTGGAAAGCAATGGTCCCGCCACAAGAAAGGAGGCGCGCATCTTCCCTGCCTGTTCATAAAAACTTTCAATTGATGTCAATTCTTTTGCACAAATAGATATAATTTCTTTTTCCTTATCATAGGAAACTTCTGCACCAAAACCTTTCAAAATCTCCAGCATATTCAAAACATCCGTGAGAGGCGGAACATTCTCAATAATGCAGGGCTCCTGTGTTAATAAACAGGCTGCTAAAATTGGCAAAGCCGCATTTTTTGCACCACTAATACGAACTTTACCTTGAAGCAAGTCTGTATGATGAATTACAAACTTTTCCATACCCATCCCTCGCATTTCTAAAAAAATAATAATGATTGCGACTTTATTATGTCCGTCGGAAACAAAAGCAACCGATAAAATATTCTCCGAATTTGTAAAATTTTTGTTTAAATTCACGCTTTACAGTTGGCAATCTTCTGTTATAATAGATACATATCTTCGCGGATGTAGTTCATCGGTAGAATGAAAGCTTCCCAAGCTTTAGAGGTGGGTTCGATTCCCATCATCCGCTTTTTGCAGTATTACCAGAAAGCTCATAAAAATATCAAGAAGCCTTGTATTATCAAGAAATATTTGGAATAAATAGTGTGCGTTTTTGTTTTGAACACAAATATTGGTATTTTATTGTGACTTAGCTTTTAAAATCTACTCGTGTTGAGTGGATTTTTTTATTTTATCCAAATGACTAAACAAACATCAAATTATGAATTCACAATTTTAAAAGACATGACAAATAAAAAAAACACAGAGAAAAATTCCCGTGTCTTTTTTAAAATTCTTCTATTATTTTTCTTTTAATAAATCTCTAATTTCCTCCAATAATAAGACCTCTGCCGCAGGCTGTGGGGGTGCAGGATTTTCTTCCTTTTTTCTCACTGAAATTATCTTAATAAAAATAAAAATAGAAAATGAGATAATCAAGAAATCAACAATAGACTGCATGAAAGAACCATATAAAATTGCTACCTCGGGCACATTTCCCACGCTAGGGGTAATGACGTACTTCAAATCCCCAAAATTGATTCCTCCCAAAAGCAAGCCAAGAATGGGCATCAAAACATCATTTACCAACGAAGTAACAATTTTACCAAAAGCACCACCTATGATAACACCTACAGCCAGATCAATCACATTTCCTTTTAACGCAAACTTTTTAAATTCCTGAAGCATGAAAACAACCTCCTTTTATATCCAACAAAAGAGCAAATCTAATTTTCTTTTCAATATACAATATTCTACAAAAAATATCAATCATATTACAAAATATGCTACGGCACCCTTCCACAATAGAATACAAATATTTTTCAAATAATACTTTGGCCCCTATATTTTGTCCTCAAAAATACTTCCAATAATTGTATTTTATTCTTAGTTTTTTTGCGTTTTTTAACAATGTAACCTTATAAATTATGCCAAATTGGATATAATGAAATAAAAAATTGCACTGAAATATTTTCTTTTCTATTATTTAGCGGTATATACAATTTTTCGCTTCAGTGTTATACTAAAAGGTAGAAATAGGGCTTTATTTGTCTAAATCAAACTTATTTGAAAGGCATGAGAATTTTGATTATATTCCATAATGTATCAAAAACCTATCCAAATAATGAAATGGGTGTGGAAAATGTTTCTCTTGAAATAAAGGATGGGGATTTTGTATTTCTTGTGGGGCAAACAGGCTCAGGAAAGAGTACGTTAATTAACCTTTTAACAGGGGAATTAAAGCCAACAACAGGAGATATTACTGTAAATAATCTCTCACTAGGCAGTTTGAACCATAAAGATTTTCCCTATTACAGAAGACTTTTGGGTATCATTAATCATGATTGTTTATTAATTGATCATAAAACTATTTATCAAAATTTAGAAATACCCATGCTAGCAACAGGTCATTCCAGCAAATCCATTCGAGAGGCCATTCCTTTGGCCCTTGGTCTGGTTGGAATGAGTAAAAAAATGTATGACTATCCCAGTAATTTGTCAGGCGGCGAAACCTTTAAAGTTCTTATGGCAAGGGCTGTGGTAAATAATCCGAAAATTATAATTGCTGACGAGCCCACTGCCCATCTTGATTATGATTCTTCCCTTGACATCATGTCTTTATTTAATGAAATCAATCAATTGGGAATCACAATCATTATTGCCACCCATGCAAAAGAGTTTGTGGATATCATGAAAAAGCGTGTGATTACAATGCAAAACGGCAAAGTTCTTGGTGATGTGAGTAAAGGAAAATATGGTTGGATTATATGAAAAAACGAAAACGGAAAAAAAATAATGGAAGAAAATTTTTTAGTACAGTATTTGTTGGAACATATATCAGCTTTTTGTTCTTTCTGTATTTATTTGCTACCCGCATAACCCCATGGGATGTGGATTATTTTATAAACGGTGTCTCCCAGCACGCCTCTCAACTGGTATTAACAATAAAAACAGAAAAGGCAGCTTTTGATGCAAAGCGGGAAGCGGCTGCTTTAGCAAAAGCTCTCGCGGCTGAAAAAAAAGCCGCTGAGGAAAAAGAATCCTCAAAAAAAACAAAAAAAGAAGAAAGCAAAAAGGAAACAGAAGAAACCACTCTGCATTCCGACACAATTGACTTGGTCTATTATTCCCAGAATGATTCTCGCTGGAGAACGGAATTTTACGGCGGAGATAATATCATCGGTGTTTTTGGTTGTGGGCCTACCACCCTTGCCATGGTGGTTAGCAGCCTGACAGAAAATGAAGTGACTCCCGAGATCACTGCAAAATGGGCTTTTGACAATGGTCATTTTTGTAACAACAGTGGCTCCTACCATTCCATCATTCCAAAAGGCGCACAAAATTATGGCCTTGTCTCAAAGAGTTTGAAAAACCCCACAAAAGAAACCATTATTCAAGAGCTCTCTGGGGGAAAATTGGTAGTGGTGCTCATGGATCGCGGACTATTCACTTCCCAAGGGCATTTTATTATTCTTCGTGGTGTTACACCTAATGGCAAGGTTTTGATTGCCGATTCCCAAAGCCCAGAAAATAGCAAACAACCTTGGGATATTCAAACAATCTTAGATGAAGCAAAATATTCTGCAAGTTCAGGAGGTCCATTTTGGTCCATCGAAAAAGCCTCCTAGTCTACTCACATATCTTTGTCATTCATTATTAAAGGCTTATGCACACTCCATGCATAAGCCTTTTTTTATTTCTAGTATGTACTGAGCAGGTGTTTATTCCTCTTTATTTCTATAAAAAGAATCATTCCCTCCAATTTTAAGGCTAATTGCTTTATCAAATTGAATTGTGCTTTCCACGCTTCTTTTTATCTTACAATAGATTTCGTTCATTCGCCTAAAATCTTGATTTTCCAGAAATGATGCTTCCACGTCTAATGTCAGTACGCTTTTCACCAAAGCTTCCTCTTTTTCAGACAATTTTCGTATCAATTCTTCTTGTATGTACTGCAAGTTATCTAGTTCAAGCATAATTTCTGTGCGCATTTCTAGATACAGCTCGAACGCATATAAATCGTTTCGCTGCAAGCAGTCCGCCATTTGCTTTGTAACATCCTGCAACTCATTTGCCTTATTATATTTCTTTTGGAGGTTTAGTATAATCTCCATCCATGCTGTATTCATATTGGCACATCCTCTAAGATTCTAATTTTTCACCAACTCCGCCTGGGTGATACGATCCGCCTCTTTAAAGGTATTTTTAAGATCCAAAATCATAGATCTTAAATTGTGAATCAACTCAACATTTCTTCCCGCTTTAATTCTGGCAACTTGAAACTGGAAAAACTCATACAGCTTAGAGATTTCTTGCCCGATGGGATAAGTCTTATCTAAAGTCGAGTCTAGATATCTGATGATCTCCGTGACCCTGTTCATGGATGCATCAAACTCAGGAAAATTCTCAGCCTTTATTGCCATCTCTGCCTTAGTAAGCCTTTTTGCGGATTCATCAAAAAGAAGCGTCAATAGCTCACCGGAGGTCATTGTGCTAACGGACTGCTGTTTATAATTTTGATAACCATAATTGTTCATATTGTATGCCAACCCTTTCAACCAATTACTGGCTACTATATTGACTCAGCCAACCACTTTGGGTGTTCATTTTCTGCATAACCACTTCTAATCGTGTAAATTGGTTCTGATATCTTGTTCGCTCTGATTTTAATTTTGTTTCATATTTTTTTATCGTTTTATCAATATCGTTCATTTCTGTAAGCAAAGCATTTTTAAGCATTGAGCTAGGGGACTTTGCATTACCGGCTTTTTCTATTAATTTACCTTTTGTTGCCCCTACAGTTGCAGCATACTTATCTGTGATTGCCTTCATTCTGGACATAACCCCGCCCGTCATAAGGTTATTATCTGTCAATTCCTCTGTAAAAAGCTCTTTAACTCTCTCGGGATCGTCCTGCAATGCATTTTTCAACTTAGTCTCGTCCAGTGTTATTTTACCATTATCAGACCAACTTGAAGAAACAGAAATACCTATATCAGATAATTGATTACTCTCGCTGCCTGTCTTCATAAAAACAAATCTTAAATCGTTTGCTAAGCTAGATATATCTGAATCTCCAAACAACAGACCTGCTTTCGCCTTCTTCTCCCATGCAGTGATTTCTGACTCTGACATGTCCTCTTTTTGTTCATCTGTTAGAGGAGTATAAGTTCTGTCACGTTTTTCCTTAATTGCCGCATTACTATCCGCAACCAAGGTGTTATATTCATCAATCATACTCTTGATAGCTTTGATTACTTTATCTGTGTCAACGCTGGCACTAAATTTAATGCCCTCTGTTCCTCCCACATACTCCAGTGCACCAGACCCATTATCCTGATAGCCAAAGGTATTGTTCGCTACAATCTTCATTCCGTTTAGATTAAAAGAATTTGTTGAACGAGAAATTTCCGTGGCATCTGCTCCGCCTTCTCCGTCATAGTCCACCAGGATGATTGCATCCTGACCTTTGACCTCTTTTCCATTCAACATTTTATTGTTAGAATCAATGGTCCCATCAGCGTTACGCTTACCAAAAAGCAATTGTTCCAGCTCATTTAATTGAGTTACATTCCCATCCGCATCTCTAGCGCCTATTGTTACAGAACCAGAGGCACCATTTTGTGAAGAAACAATGGAGAAGGAATCACTATTGGTTTGATAGGAAATGTTCACATCGGCACTTTTATTCGAATTGATCGCATTCATAATGTCCTTCAGTGATGTTTTATCCTTTTCATATTTAATTTTAATACTTTCCCCATTAATGGTAATTTCATATTCATTACCATCCACAAGCCCTGCATTTTCAACATCCTTTATTCCTGATTTTTCTAGGGTTGTTGTCAGGTTCAATTTATTTGATGAGCCATTCTCAATGCCAAAAACACTGCCCTCTCCCGTAATACCAATAGAGGAGCTGGAAACGTATAGTACAGATGATTTATCCTCGGCTCCAGATGGGAGTACTGTTTTAAATTGAAACGTATTATCACTGCCTTGCGTCAATTGAACTCTGCCTTTACCAAATGCGGTATCCAATTCATCTTGCAAATACTTTTTGAAATCTGTCTCATTTAGTTTTGTTTCATCATTAAAGGTAATGACCTTTCTTGTGCCATTGTATTCAAAGGAAAGGGATTTGCCCTTCATTCTTTCAGCAAAAGTTGTTTCCTTTTTCAGGTCCTCCGGTTTAATCTCTGCAAGGGCATTTAATCCAGAAGATGTAATGCTCTTATCCATAATGGTGGAAGAACCTGAAATAATTCCCAACGTTTTGAAAAGTTCGGCATCGCCATTGACAATTTTTAAAGCATTGCCAGCTTCACTGGTATTTTTAAAGTTTAATGTTTCTCCATCAGCAGAAACATTCATAACGCTGGCTAAGGTTTTATTTCCGCCAATGTCTACATTTTCTAATGCCTTATTCATGCCTTTTGCTACTTCTTCCGCATTGGTATAAGGGCCGCCCCCTTCTTTCGGAGGCATGTATGCAGTATATTGTTTATCTCCATATTTAACGATAAAGGCTTTCCCCAATAACGTAGATACATCCTCATTGCCAAAATTAACTGCGCCGGTTTGTATGTAGTTATCTGATAATGTTTCTGTTGTAGTAAAGTTTGCATCTTGTGCCAATTGCTTAATCCCATTTACAGTGAACTGCTGATCCCCGGTAACACTTCCACTGGCTGTAACATATTTGCTGTTGCTCCCAGATGGGGTAATTACACTTCTTGAGTAAAAATTTGCACTATAAAGGTTTGTGCTGGATGAGTACGATGTGTAATTATCAGCAAATCCTACCAGCTTATCACTAATTGCCCGGTAAGCATCTGTCTTCCATGACAATAAGGTTTTATTTTGCTTTTGCTTTGCAATCTTACTTCTTGTACTCGCCGTCATTCCATCTATCAATTCATCGGTATTCAAACCACTGACAAGACCACCAATTCCCTTTGATTGGCTTCCATATGCATTACTGGATGATGACGTAGAAGTGAGGCTTGATATTGTTGCCATAGTATTCCTCCTTCAATATAGTAAATGATGTGCTCAATATCCATTCTTATCTAATTTTCCTCTATACTTATTTTTCGACATATAGTATACTTTTATTAATAGTTTGGTACCACAATTTAAAAATTATGAGGTGATACTCGTGTCAGTAATCATTACTTTAACAAATCAAAAAGGTGGGGTAGGGAAAACAACAACCACCGCCACGCTTATTACAGGCTTATCCCTTCAAGAATATAAAGTTCTTGGTATAGATTTAGATCCACAAGGAAACTTAGGCTTCTCCTTAGGGCTTGATATAGAAAATACAGCAACGATTTACGACGTGTTTCGTGGCGAAGCGAACATTGAGGATGTGATTCAGGAAACAGAATATGGTGATATCATTCCTTCAAATATTTTGTTAAGCAGTGCGGAGCTTGAATTTAACCGTTCCGGAAGAGAATACCTTCTGAAAGAGGCACTGGAATCTGTCATGGATAAGTATGACTTTATCATAATTGACACACCGCCGGCATTAAATATATTAACAGTGAATGCCTATGTTTGCTCTGATCACCTGATTGTACCTATGGTTCCCGAGATTCTGAGCCTTTTGGGCGTCAGCCAATTAAAGGAGACCGCACAAACGGTAAAGAAATTCTATAATTCAAAATTAAATGTTCTGGGCTTGCTTTTGACAAAATATAATAGTCGTACAAATCTAGCCCTTGAAGTTGCTGATATGGCAAACGAAATTGCAAGTCAGCTGAATACCTCTGTTTTTTCTGCTAAAATTAGAGCCAGCGTGGCAGTTGCTGAAGCCCCTGCCCACGGTTCCTGTGTGCTGATGTATGCTCCCAGATCAAAGCCAACTCTTGATTATATCGACTTCATTGAAGAAGTCCTAATTCGTTGTAAGAGAGCAAGAAAATAATCAAGGGTTCATTGCATCCCCTCAATAAATAGGGGTGTTTCACTGCATTTTTTTTAACTTATTGCTCTGAATCAACAATCTAACTTTTACAGCATATCCCATAACAAGTGCCTGTTATGACGTTTCATGATATGCTTTGTTTATTATTTATTTGAAAAGAGGTATTAAAATGGCGCGTAAAACCAATAAGACCGCCCATGTCCTAAACCTGATTTCTAAGGCAAAGGATGAGCATCAAGCTATGGATGAACAAATGGAAATTGATAATACCGGCTCTGATGTGTCAAATGACTTAATGTTTATGGGAATCGAACCTTCCAATGATAAATCCATTTCGGAAAAAATAAATGAAAACTTAGAGGCTCTTATAGAAGAGGAAGATATCCCCTCCTCCGTAGCACAAGAACCTATGGAAAATGAGCTTTTGGAGAAAGAAAATACTGTGGAAGAATCTGTGGATATAAATACTATTGAACCGGTTACAGAAGTCACAGCGGAGGTTCCTATCCCAGAGTCACAGATGCAACCCAAGGAAGAAACATACGTGGCTGATTCCACTATAATCACTCATCAGGCCCTACCTGTGGAAGCACCCAAGGAGCATGTTTTTCACTATGTGAATGTTTACGAGAAATTGGTATTGGAACGTCTGGAAGAGTTTCAAACTATGTTTGAGGTTTGTTCCTGCCCAAGATGCACTGCTGATGTGATTGCAATCGCACTTACAAACCTACCTGCAAAATATATCGTTGTAGATAATCCTAAAATCATTCCTTTGCTTAGTTTTTATCGGGAAAAATTTAAAACCCCCGTTGCCACCCAGCTCTCTAGTGCTTGTGTGACTGTAAAGGAGAAACCCCTGCATTAATGCAAGAAGCAGATACATCCTAACTGCCTAAGAATAGGAATAACTTTAGATGTAAAAAAGCCCCATTGCCACCTACAGTTTTTTCAGTGTAGACTTAGCAATACGGGCTTTTAATTTTATAAAAAATATATTGAATTGATTTTTATCTTTTTTTCTTTTCAAGCAAATGATCGATAACTTCAACCAAACTTCCAATCTCAGGCTTACTAATCTGCTCATCTGCACCAATCTGCTTTCCTTTAATGTAAAGCTCTTCATTAATCAGTGAGGAGAAAATAATAACAGGAAGCTCCTTCAAAAGCTTATCACTCTTAATTAATTTTGTTAGTCTATGACCATCCATAGCTGGCATTTCAATATCGGTTATCACTATAGATACTTTTTCAGCAAGGGCAGCCTCATCATGAATGCTATGTAAATAGTCCCATGCCTCTTGTCCATTATCAAATTTTGTGATGTTTTTATATCCTGCTTTGTGCAAGCATTCTAGTATCATTTTAGATAGTAAAATGGAATCTTCTGCCAAAACAATAGGGGCATTGCTCACTTTTCTCTCCCCTAGCTTAGCAATATCCTCTGTCTGTATGCCAGTACGAGGGGCAATTTCAGATACTATTTTTTCAAAGTCCAAAATAACAACCAAATCTCCATTTATTTCAGTAATGCCTGTTGCTACACCCTCTTCACCGCCACTTACAGTTTTATCGGGCTTTTGAATGTCTGTCCAAGAAATTCTGACAATGCCCTCCACGCTATTTACACGGAAAGCGATGTGCATTCTATTGAAATTTGTCACAATAAATAAATCTCGTTCACCATTGGTTGCATCATTTCCATACAAATATTTTCCTAAATTTACTACAGTAATAACGGAACCTCTTGGCTTAAAAACACCCTCCACAACAGGATGAGCCAGGGGCATTGCCGTAACAGCCTCAGCTACCATAATCTCTCTTACTTTGGCAACATTGATACCATAGAGCTTATCGTTGATCTTAAACTCCATAATTTCTATTTCATTCGTTCCTGTTTCAAGTAAAATTTCGCTCTTATTTTTTACGGCCATATGTATTCCTCCATTAAATTGTAGTAATCCTTTGTTGCGTAAACCTGTTACAAATAAATTGAAAACTACATATTCGTGATGATATGCAAATACCTTTGCTAACATAATACCACAAATTTTTACAAAAAAACGGCAATTAGAAAAATTCATTAAAAAATTATGCATACCATTGCATTATTTATCTTTCGGCTCTGTTATCTAAAGTTCAGAATCCAAATTTCATTAAAAAATAACTTCTTTTCTACCGAACGATCTAATATTCCCTTGGCCGTTGCTGCAATCAAAAACCAAAGTTCTGGCAAAATTCCCGCCTACTTCCTCACTGATAATAGGTATGCCTTCCTCTCGTAACGTACTACGAACACTCTCTATATTCCGCTGACCGATATTGCCTAAGGAACCACCCCCTGGAATATCGAACATTTTGGCACCCCCGGCGATTTTCGCCGTAAGTCTTCTTTTCACAGCGCCAAAAACTTCCATTTTCTTGATTGTGGCACGAATCCCCGTGTCAGCAAACTTATATACATTTGCATCTGCACTATTTTCTAATCTCTGCGGAAGCATAATATGTACCATGGCTCCAACCTTTGCAATGGGGTCATATAAACAAACCCCAACACATGAGCCAAGGGCATATGTGATCAAGCGTCCTTCCATCCTGGTAAATTTCATATCTGCAATTCCCACTGCAATCTCTTTATCCATTAAAAACACCCAGCTTATTTAATAAAAAATTTAACGATTTGATGTCCGGCAGCATAATCAAATTGCTGGTCATCTCTCCGCCATTATAAATGAACTTACCATCAACAACCATAATCGTATCGGTCACATATCCGTATTCTATCATAGGAACAGACATGATTCCTCCCAACATATTAATTGCCATGGCAGGTACAGAAAGGTTGATTGATATACTGCTTAACTGGGATACTGCATTCGCATAGGATGAAATGATGATATTGCTGACCTCAGCAATTGCAGATGCTCTGATTTCGTCAATATCTTCAAAATGCTCAATTTTACCAAGGGAAAGTCTTTCAAAAACAATGTTTACAAAGTCAAAATCCAATAAATAAAGCATAATACCGCTGAATTCACCGGTCATATGCACCAAAACCGCTGAAACTATTTTTTCAGGCCCACCTAAAAAATCAATGACTTGATTATAACCCATAATTTTCACTTCAGGTAAAGACATTGAAATCTTAGCTGACAATGTGTTAGAAAGGGCTGTTGCGGCATTGCCGGTGCCGATACTGCCGATTTCACGAAGCATATCTATGGCAAATCCGTTCATTTCTTCATATTTACTTATCTTCATAGTCCCTCCAGCCATCTAGAATGTTATCCGTCATCTTAAATTATTAACCAAATTTTGAATTTCATCTGTTGTCTGAACCACTCTAAGAGAATATTGATAAGCTCTTTGTGCTTCAATAACCTTCACAAATTCCTTAGAAATATCTACATTTGAGCCCTCAAAGGCTCCACTTGTTACCTTCGCTTCCACCAAAAAAGGCTTTCCGTTTTTCTCAACCGGTTCAAAGTTTGTATCACCAATGCTTATCATACCCTCAGTTCTGGGGAAATCAAACACAGCGGGCTTTGCATCTTTAATGGAAACAGTTTCACCATCCAGAGGGTTGCCGTCCTTATCTGTTTCTTCCTCCGTCAAATTTCCATCATTCGTTTTAATTTTAATGGGATTTCCGTTCTCACCAATAACAAAATAGCCCTCTTTCGATGTTAAATAGAAGCCATCCTCCTTCTGGGACAAAACAAAACTTCCATTTGTAGTATAACAATACTTTTTTGTCTGAGGATTTTGCAGAGCAAAAAATCCTCGCCCTTCAATGGTAAAATCCAAATCTGAGGAAGATAAATTCATGCTGCCTTTTTCAAAGGAAATACTGGTTCTATCTGCCTTTGCACCACTGCCTACCTTAACTTTAGATTCTAAACCATCTTTTCCCGCCATATTGTTGTACATCAAATCAGAAAAAGATTGATTTTTCGTTTTGTATCCAGCTGTATTTACATTTGCAATATTATTGGCAACTACATCCAGCTTTGTCTGTTGTGCAGCAGCTCCAACCTTCCCATTATAAAATGACATTTCCATATCCGATTCTCCTTTGCAAATAAAACCATTGGCAATTCACAATCTGCCAATAGAAGACGTCAAAACAAGTTATAAAGCATTTATAATCCTTATTTATACTCTGCCAAGTTCCGTTGTGGCTTTGGCTGCCATAGCATCATACATCTTCAATATCTGCGCTGCACTTTGCAAAGTTCTTTGGTTTACCAACATATCTGTCATCTCCCTGAGGGGATCCACATTAGAATTTTCAACATACTTCCACATAACAGTTGCGTCTGTTTTTTGTACTGTTCCGCCGGAAAAAACACCCTCAGTAACCTTGCTCATGTCCTCATAGTTTTCAAAATCCACAACTTTCAGCTTGGAAATCAGATTGCCTGTAGCATCATAAATTCCTCCATCAGGCTCAACCTGAAAATCATCAGACTTAATCAGAATAGGGCCATTTGTCCCGCTTACCCGGCCTATACCCTGGAGCACCAAATATCCCTCTTGATCCAAGCTAAAAGAACCGTTTCGGGTATAAACTTTTTCCCCTTGTTTATCAATTTCAAAAAAACCTTTCCCATTAATTGCAAAATCCGATATTCCTCCGGTCTCCTCCCAGCCACCATCAGAGAAGTCTGTCACCGTTTCATAAGGTACGGTAATCATGGAGGAATTGCCCAAAGGATTCCCTTCTGCCCCTGTAATATTATTACCGGTTCTTGACATCACTGCATCCTGAAATGTTCCTGAAACCATTTTATCTGACTTATAACCGCTGGTGGAAACATTGGCTAAGTTATTACTCACGACATTTAAATTTTTATTTTGGGTGAGCATACTGGATGATAAATTGTAAAATCCTTTAAACATTTTCCCCCTCCTTCTGGAGCGTTTCTAATCCACTTTTTTATGACTCCATCTCATGCTTTTTATAAGAGATGATTCTAAACTATTCTTTCAAATACAACCTAAGCTTTCTTAATGCATTAGAATGTATCTGAGAAACCCTGGGCTCACTGACACCTAAAACTGCTGCAATCTCTTTCATATTCAAATCCTGCACATAATGCAGTGAGACAACAAGCTTTTCTCTTTCTCTTAAGCTTTCCAAACCCATTTTAATTTCCCGCTCCAGCTCCACGCTATCAAGGTAATGCTCGGGCATGGTTTCCGTATTGGTGTTCATAACCTGATTATGATATCCACCATTTTCCCCATCCTCCAATAACATCTCAAAGGATAGAACATTCATCAAATTGGTTTTACGTAAATCATCATAATATTTTTCAACAGTAACATTTAAATATTCTGCAACTTCCTCGTCGGAAGGAGCTCGTCCCAACTCTGTATACAAGGCACTTATTGCTTTATCAATATCTTTTGCCGCCTTACGCACACTTCTAGGTACCCAATCATTTTTTCTTGCAATGTCAATTACAATTCCACGCATGCGCTTAGCGATGAAACTTTCAAACTTCACATTCTTATCCATGTCAAATTTATCAATTGCATGCATTAATGCAAGAACACCTTCATTTATGATGTCATCAATTTGTGTAAAATCATGATAGACACCACGCATTTGAATCGCCACATTTTTTACAATATGTACATACCTTAAAACCAGCTCATTTTTAATTCCCAAATCACCGGTGGCCTTGTATTCAGCAAAAAGCTCTTCATTTGTCATTTCGTTGCGTTTTTTCTTCAATATGATTCGCTCCTATGTTATAACACAATATTTCCAATGGATTGAATTTGAACATTATTGGCTATTTCGTTAAAGGAAATAACACTGACATTGGGATAAAACTGCTCTATTAATCGATAGAAATAAACTCTTACTACATGGCTTGTCAATATTACGGGTTTGATTGAAATATCATTGAATTTTTTCACATTTTCAGATACCTGCAATAATACCTTCTGCAATACATCGGGACTAAGTGAAAGATATATGCCATGCTCGCTTTTTGCCATGCTTGAAACAATTAGCTTTTCAAGCTCTGCATCTAGGGTTATTACCTTCATTTGTCCACCTTCGCAGAACTTACGGGTAATGGTACGCTTTAGAGCAACCCTTATATTTTCCGTAATCATATCTAAATCCTTGGTGGTAGAAGAAGAATCTACAATGGTTTCAATAATCGTAACCAAATCCTTGATTGGCACACCCTCCTTTAGGAGGTTGGACAAAATTTTCTGGAAACTACTGTAGGAAATAATATTTGGAAAGGCTTCCTCCACAAGTTCCGGAATACTCGCCTTCACATTCTCAATCAACTGCAACACTTCTGCCCTGGAAAGCAGCTCATAGGAGTGCTTGGAAACTACCTCAGACATATGTGTCAACATAACAGAAAGGGGGTCAATGACTGTATAGCCATAAATTTCAGCCAATTCCTTATTCTCAGGCAATATCCACTTACTGGGTATTCCATAAGCTGGTTCAATGGTGTCAATACCGTCAATTTCTCCCGCCAAATCAGAGGGTTCAATGGCCAAATAATAGTCCACAAGGATTTCTCCCGAGGCTATTTCTTCGCCTTTTATTTTAATGGAATATTCATTGGGATTCAGGGACGCACTATCCCGCAACCGAATGGAAGGAATGACAAACCCCATATCCTGAGCATACTGCCGCCGGAAAATAACAATTCTGTTGATCAGCTTTCCCCCTCCGGCATCGTCCACCAAGGGAATCAAACTATACCCAAACTCCATTTCAATAGGTTCTACATTCAATAACGGATAAATATTGTTTACATCCTTGAAATAATCCTCTTCGCTGGCCATCTGCGGGGGAAAATCTGCTTCCTGAGCCACAGCATCCTGAGCAATGGCGAGCTTCATATTCTTTCTTGAGAAATACCCCAAAGACAGAAGCATTGATGAGGTTAATAGCAATGGAATAGTAGGCATTCCGGGAATCACGGAAATCAAGCCTACCAGTGAACCGCCCATGAGCATTGACTGTGGCTGGGCTAAAAACTGAGTGGCAACATCAGTATTCAAGCTTCCGTCTGATACCGCTCTTGTTACAATCATACCTGTAGCAGTTGAAATCAATAATGCGGGAATCTGTGAAACCAAACCATCACCAATGGTAGCAATGGAATAAACCTTCAATACCTCGGAAAAAGACATCCCCGATTGTACCAAACCAATGATAACACCAGCGCAAAAGTTGATTACCGTAATGATTATAGACATTATGGCATCGCCTTTTACAATCTTGGTGGCACCATCCATTGCACCATAGAAATCCGCTTCTTTTTGGATTTTATATCTTCTAACCTTTGCTTCAGTCTCAGTAATCAGTCCCGAGTTTAAATCGGCATCAATTGCCATCTGTTTACCGGGCATTGCGTCCAGTGTAAATCTTGCCGCAACCTCAGCAACACGTTCGGCACCCTTTGTAATTACAATAAATTGAACAAGCACGATAATAATGAAAATAATCGTACCTACTACTACATTTCCTTGTAAAACAAAGGTACCCATGGCCTCAATAACCTGCCCTGCTTCACCTTGTTTCGTAAGAATCAATCTGGTTGAAGATATATTCAAACCAAGGCGAAACAGCGTTGTAATTAAAAGCAGCGATGGAAAAATGGAGAACTCCAAAGACTCCTTTATATTCATTGTAATCAGCAGTATAATGAGGGATACTGAAATATTTATAATAAATAAAGTATCCAACATAAACGGCTTTAAGGGAATAAGCAACAGTAATACAATTAGGATTACAAACAAAGAAACTGAGTTTTGTAATAGCTTTTTCATATCTCACACCATTTCAAGTTAAAGTAGCTTTTTATTTTTCAATTGATATACATGTACCAAAATTTCCGCAACGGTGCCGTAAAAATCTGCGGGTATTTCTTGGTTTAAATCAGTCATTGCATATATAGCCCTTGCTAAGGGCTTATTCTCCAGAACATAAACATCGTTCTCTTCAGCCGTTTTTATAATTCGAAGCGCAACCTCATCTTGCCCCTTGGCAAGGAGTATGGGTGCGCTGTCTTTTTCTAAATCATATTTTAAAGCAACTGCAAAATGGGTAGGGTTTTTTATAACAACATCCGCCTGGGGAACAGCCTGCATCATTCTTGACATGGCCATTTTCCGCTGTACCTCTTTAATCTTGCCTTTAATTTGAGGGTCACCTTCCATTTGCTTATATTCTTGCTTCAATTCGTGCTTAGACATCTTAATTTGTCGTTCATACTCCCACCATTGGAAAAAATAATCCAATACGGAAATGGCGATAAAAGCCAGACAAATTTTGAATACAAGGGACATTGTCATATTCAGCAACAATGCGCAGGATGGATAAACATCTCCTTGTATGGTTCGTGTAACTGATAATATACTTTTGGAAATAAAGGAATATAGTAGTACAATTAAAATGGTTATTTTTATGATTCCTTTTATCACATCAAATAAGCTTTTTACAGAAAACAGCTTTTTTATCCCTTGGAGGGGATTCATTCGACTAAACTTCGGTTTTAGACTGTCTGCAACAAAAATAGGCTTCGTTTGCGCAACGGTTGCAAGGATTGATAATGCAACAGAAATACAAATAACAGGTGCCGCAATTTGAAAAAAAGCAAGCATGGTTTCCTTGGATACTTCCATTGCAAAATCGTTGGTAATCTCCGTTTTGGTTTGAGCATACTGAAAGGCTTTATAAATAAACGTGTTTATGGTTTGTATCATCTGAGGGAAAAATACTTTCAAAGCGAAGAAGGTTCCTATCAAGGATACAACAGCAATCACGTCCTTGCTGATTAAAACATTGCCCTTCTTCCGCTCGTCCTTCCTTCGCTTGGGCGTGGCCTTCTCGGTTTTAGAATCTCCAGCCAATGTTCTCCCCCCTTATACAAATCCTTATTTGTGGGATAAACCTCCCAAATCATTTCTATGGATTGGGCACCATTTTTAGCCCATTTGCATTAGAATTTGCCTTACGCTGTCCACCATAGTTATCACTAATGTATTCAAAAAATCCGCCATCGGCGAAAATATAAACAACATGGTCAACAATCCCACAAAAATTTTAAGCTGTATATCAACAACAAAAACATTGATTTGTGGAATGGCTCTCATCAAAATACCCATACCTACCGCACATAAAAATTCAATTGCAATAACGGGAAATGCCATTTTCAAAGCCAGCTCACTGCATAAAACAAAAGTATCCATTATGCCCTGGGCTAAATTCTGCCCTAAAACAATCTGTCCATAGGGCACCACTTGGGCAGAATTTAATAAAATATGTATAATTGCTAAATGGGCATCCATTGCAAAGAACAAAAACATAAATAAAATGTTGTAGTAGGTTGCGCTCAGTGCAATAGAGGTATTACTTTGGGCATCAAATATTTTTGACATGGATAATCCCAGCTGCATATCAATGATTTCACCTGCAAAAATAATGACAAATAAAAACAAACTGATTACAAAGCCAATGGCCGCACCTGCCGCAAATTCCTTAATCAAAAGCACGGCGTACTCAAACATGCCCGAAAGTTCCATCTGCTGTTGTGGCAAAGAAGTAAATACAATCATAGCCAAAGCAAGAATCAATCCGGATTTCACAATACCAGGAATATTTTTCCTCCCAAAAATAGGATTCAACAGAACAAATCCCGACATTCTCATTAATATAAACGAGAAGAAAACAAAGTTTTTATAATAATCCATCTGTTTCTCTTGCCTCCGAAATTACATTAGTGCAAAATGTATTTTCCTTTTCCCACTTCGGTGTAAATAACAACCCATTAAAGCATAAGCTTAAACACTTCATACACAAAGTCCTGCAAGGTTTCAAGCATCCATGGCCCGCAAATAATACAAACAAATACAATCAATAAAACCTTTGGAACAAAAGTGATTGTTTGTTCATGAATTTGGGTTGCCGCCTGTATGATTGATATAAAAACACCAACAATCATACTAAGTAAAAGGATGGGTCCACCAATTTTCATTGCAACCATAATGGCTGAACGCATAATATCTAAAGCTTCTCCGTTTGTCATATATTATCCTCCCGACTAATTAAAGCTTTTAATCAAAGTAGAGAATAACAACTCCCACCCATTTACCGTAATAAATAATAAAATTTTAAACGGCAGTGAAATCATAGCGGGAGGTAACATAATCATACCCATTGACATTAGTGTACTAGATACCACAATATCAATTAATAAAAAGGGAAGGAATAACAAGAAACCCATGATAAAAGCTCGTTTCAGCTCGCTTGTCATAAACGAGGGGATAACAACCGTTAACGGCAAGTCCTCATAATCATCCGTAATCTTTTCCCCTGAAAAATCCATGAACATATCTAAAGTTTCCTTTTCTGTCTGTTTCAGCATAAAGGTCTTCATGGGCACTGATGCCCGATCCAATGCCTCCTGCCCGTTGATTTGCTCATTTTTATAAGGTATGTATGCCTCTTCGTTAATTTGATTCAACACCGGGGACATAATGAAAAGCGTAAGAAACAAGGCAATACCCACCAAAACTGTATTTGGTGGAGTCTGCTGCATGCCCAGCGCATTTCGCAAAAAAGACATCACAATAATAATTCTTGTGAATGACGTTGTCATAATAACAATGGAAGGCAGCATTGTAAGAACAGTTATCATTAATATCATTTCTAATGATTGAATCTGTCCGCCGTTTATATTGATAAAAGCATCATTCATGATAAACTCCCTCGTACACTAAATACATTTCATCCCCTGTGTTTCCTATGTATTCATGAATTTTATTTCTTTTTCCCCGGTAAATACTGAGACAAGATTTCCTTGAAGTCGTATTCACCAATACTACGAAGCTCTTCCGTATTTTGAAAGGCCTCTTCATCTATATTATCTAATTCCTTAATGAGTCCGACCCCATTGGGGGATAAAGACAGCAAATAATAATTTTTCTGCACTTTTAAAACAACAACAGATTTATCCTGGGAAATGGATAACCTATCGACAATTTCCATGTGTCGTGAAGACCTGAATTTCATCGTCTTCGTACCCACATATTTTGTAAACCAATAGCTCAGAAATAAAATTAAGATAACTGATAAAAATGTCAAAAAAATCATAAAAAAATCTTCAAAAATCAGACTCTCCTCCTGTCCAGCTTACCCCAGTACAGTTGTGACTGTCTTCAAAATTCTATCAGGCTTAAAAGGCTTAACTATGAAATCTTTTGCACCGGATTTAATTGCCTCAATTACCATTGCTTCCTGACCCATAGCAGAGCACATAACCACATTTGCAGTAGGATCTATTTGTTTGATTGCTTTTAGTGCACCCAAACCATCCATGTTAGGCATGGTAATATCCATAATTACCAAATCAGGATGAATTTCTGTATACTTCGCAACCGCCTCAACACCGTCCGCCGCTTCGTAGATGTCACTATAACCATTTTTTGTCAGTGCATCCTTAATCATCATTCTCATGAAAGAAGCGTCATCCACCAATAAAATTTTAGCCATTATAACCATTCCTTTCTTTTCCTATCTTTTTTCGTATTTTCCATTGTCATTTCTAACTTATATTTTCTTTAAAACTTCTGTCACACGTACACCAAAATTATCATCAACGACAACCACATCGCCCTTTGCAATACATTGACCGTTTACATAAATATCAACCTGCTCACCGGCAAGCTTATCCAAAACAATCAATGATCCCTTATTGTATTCGAGAATCTCGCGCACATTTTTCTTGGTGCGACCAATTTCCACAGAAATCTCCAGAGGTACACCCATAATCAAATCTAAATTTTCCTTGCGCTCTTGATCCAGAGAGCTTTCCCCTCTGTTTAAATCAGCGTTTGGCTTTACATTAATGACCTTGGGTTGCGCCGGGGGAGTGTTTGCCGCAGGCGCATAGCTTTGCTGTGGTGCATAGCTTGGTTGTGGTGCAGGTCTTGCAGATGTATTTTCCATTGGCGGTGCAACCACATTATTCTGAACTGCCGCTGTTCTAACTGGTTCAGGCTGGGTAGCAGGCGCATCATTCTGAAAGCTTTGAGACAGAAGCTTTTCAATTTCCTCTTGACTCATCTTTCCTCCGGAAGACGTATTTTCCATAGGGGTTTCCACATGGGTTTGTGCCGCCTCTTTCTTAACCGGTTCAGGCTGAGTATTGCTCTGAGACAGTAGTCTCTCAATCTCCTCCTGGCTCATCATGCCACCGGAGGATGGCACTGCGGTTTCTGGTTCTTGGAAGTTTTGAAAATTCATTTCCTGAGTTTCCACCGCAGGTGTAGGTGGTTCAGACACAGCTTCTAAATTATCATCGGGCAAATCCCCAATTGGCACCCCGAAACATGACAGCAGCTTTCTTGCCAAATCCACCGTCATAATGTTTAAAAATTCGCTTTCCAAAGATTCTTCTACTTTTAGTGAAAACCTTACCACAACCATAGGTTGGTCATCCAGTAAGTACTTTTCAGCAAATTCTGCTACCGTATTAATTTCAAACGAGGTGGGTGTTGAAATATTAACAGGCTCTCCCAATAACTCCGCCAAAGCGGTGGAGGATGACCCCATCATTTGATTCATTACCTCGCGTATTGCACTCATATTGATGTCATTGAGCTCAAATTCTTCTTCAGGGATTTCCGTTCCCATGAGAATTTCAACAATCACCTTAACATCGTGTCGTTTCAGCAACATGATATTATTGCCGCTTAACCCTGTAACATAAGTGATTTCCACCGCAACTGCCGGCTCCATATATGTAAACTCAAAGCTTTCTTTGCTCGATATCATTACAGTCGGAACAGTAATATCAACTCTTCTGTCAAGCATAGTTGATACTGCTGTAGCAGATGCTCCAAGGCTGATGTTTAAGATTTCGCCAATGGCGTCCATCTCTAAAGAGTTAAAAATTTTATTGGCCATAACAATTAATCCCCCCTTTGGCTTTTCCTAGTTCTTATTTATTTCACTTATTCTCACTGCCATATTTTTATTATGAACACCCAATTTCCCCTGGAACCAGATATTATCCTCAACAAAAACATCAACAAATGAGTTTTGGGGCCTATTTAAATTAATAATATCACCCTTCTTAAGATCATAAATATCTTGCAACATTACAGTAGCATCACCAATCCTAGCAGTAATTTCCAGATCTGATTCCTTGATGGATTCAAAGATATCTCGTGAAGTATGGTCAACTGCTCCACCAGAAGATCTGCTATTGGGAGATTTTTTGTTATCCAGTATCCCAAAAATATTCGTCAGTAATGTACTTGGGATACAAACATTTATTTTGCCTGCAACATTATTAATAATTACCTCAATTACAACAATGACTACGATTTCGTCCATCCCAATTTCCTGCATCAAGCCATGAGAGGTTTCTACCTTTTCAATATCAAAGTCAATCTCAAGATAATTTGCCCATCCATCTTTCATTACACCAACCAAATATTTTGTAATATTCTCGTAGAGTAAAAGCTCTATATCTGTATATGCATACTGAGAAGATACATTTTGTGGCTCTTCGCCCTTTCCTCCAAGCATTCGGTCAATCATGCTAAGCATCAGTGGTGTGGTAATATGCATGATAACCGTGCCACCGCCGTCTTTACTTAGCAATGATGCATTGATTAGTGTCAATGCATCATTGTCCGATAAGGCATTACTAAATTCATAATAGCGCTCTTCTTCTACAGTAACAAGCGTAACCTGGCTGGATGATCTAAGCAAGCTGTTCAATCTGGAAGAAACCAGCCTGCAATAGTTCTCATGGGTGTTTTTTATTATATTCAATTTGTCCTTCGTGTATTTCTTGGGACTGTAGAAATCATATTTACGGTATTTCTCGCCAGCATCCTTAGAGACTTCTTTCTCAATGCTGCCTCCACCAACTACTGATGCAAGAAGTGCATCAATCTGACTCTGGCTTAATACTTCAGACATCTTTCGCGTTCACCCCTACCATATTTTATTAGGTTCGTTTTGCTTGCCCCTCTCGCAGATTTGCAAAATCTTTTTCATTCTGATTCTGTAAATAACAAAAGAAGACTGAGACATATAACGATATTCCTAATTCCCCAAAAATCATTATTTAAGTGCTTCTACTGAGCACCTATGCCTTTAAATTGATCATTACTTAATTCTGTGTTTGAGTTTCACCAGTACCATACACTTCATTATAATAGTTATCAAGTGATCTCACAACACTGTCATTTTTGGAAATTATTATCTCAACACGCCTGTTTTTTGCTCTGCTTTCTCTAGTCTCAAAAGAGCTGATAGGTCTAAACTGCCCAAAACCAATGGAAACCAGCTTATCAGGATCAATAATATTTTTCTTTTGCATATAAACAAGCACCTCTGCAGCTCTGTCTGATGATAAAAATCTATCGCTCTGGATCTCATTTGGCTCTGTCGGACTTGCCTGAGAAGTATGACCCAAAATTTGTATTTCACCAATAGAGTTATTCACATCTTTAAGAATCTTACACAATTGATCCAGAACATTTTTTCCATCTTGCTTTAACACATAGCTATCACCATCAAAAAAGATATTATTTCGGAACGTAATAAATGTATATCCATCCCCCTTGGTAACCTCAACATCAGCAGAAAGACCATTTACCTCTACATACTTAGACAATTTATAATACATTTCATCAAAGTCATCTGCAAACTGATATTCTTCTCCATCACCTAACATACCGCCTTCCACATCATAGTTTCCGCCGGTCTCCTCTGCGTTTTGAACAATCTGACTTACCTCCGCATCTGTTGGATTAAAGCTTTTTACAATCATTTTCCACTTTGCACTATCAACAGATGATATTGAATAGAGCAATACAAAGAAACATAGGAGAAGTGTCACCATATCACTATAGGTGTTCAGCCATTCGTTAGAAATGCCTCCACTTCTTTTTTTCTTCATTGTTTTATCCTCCTTTGTACTACGTCGTCGCCTATGCTTAATTGGAATTATTTTCACAAGAATTCATCCTTTCAAAGCGGTGGATTGGCGAACATTAACGATTACATTCATAAATTTTTTCTTTCTTTTCCATAATGGAGGATGTTTTCAATTTCTTGAATTCCCTTTGCACGAAATAAAACTTATGCAGTTTCAAGCCTCCGGCACGCTGAATAGCGGTATTTTTTATTCCTCTTCTGCTGCTCCACCTTTACCTTTTTTTTGTTTTTTGGATTTTTCATATTGTGGTAAATAAGCAATCAGCTTTTCTTTTAAGAAATTAGGGTTTTCACCAGCCTGAATTGCTAATATACCTTCGATGATAATTTTCCTGCACAAGTACTCTTCGTCACTGCGCACTTGCAATTTCTTCGCAATGGGCATAAAGAACATATTCGCCATCAAAGACCCGTAGAAGGTTGTAATCAATGCGATAGCCATGTTCTGGCTGATCCCATCTGCACCCGTATCCATATTCATGGATTTTAACATATTAACCAAACCAATCAGCGTTCCTACCATACCAAACGCCGGTGCATAACCTGCACCCTTTTCATAAAATTCAATAATCTCACTATGTCTCTCTGAAATATAATCTAATGTGTTATTTAAAATTTCATTTACCTGCTGCGGTGTGGTCGAATCCACAATCAGCATCAAACCTTCTCGAAAAAAGGGATCTTTCATGGTATTTGCTTTTTCTTCCAAAGCAAGAAGTCCACTTTTACGTGCAATAATTGCCAACTCATATAATTGATCTATGAATTCCATAGCATTATATGGATTTTTTAACAATATCTTAAACTGCTTTGGTAGCTGTTTCAGCACCCTTGCAGGATAACTGGCAATTAACGCAGCATAAGTCCCACCTACTACTATAACTACGCTCTGCAGATCCCAAAAGTTCCCAAGATCTTTTACGCCAATGCCGTAAAGAACAAGCACCATGCCTGCTATAATCCCTATGAACGTTGTTAAGTCCATATTGCGCCTCCAAAACTATTTTTCAAAATTACCTCAATTTTTAAGCATCTTGATTTAAATTCATGGTGTGTATTGCCGATAAATACTTAATACTCTTTTCAATAATCTCATCCGGTGTTTCTCGCACTATATAAAAGCTTAAATTATTAAGCAGTATCTTGGACTCCGGAATGCTCTCTATCACAATGATCTGCTCACAATTTAAAACAAATTTTTCTCCGTTAAGCTTTGTTAATTTTATCATCTTTTCCTCCTGAGATGTCCACATTCAGTTCAGTAATCGCCTAAAACGCTGATAAAATATACCTTATTGCCCAACGCCAAAGGTCTTTTCCAAATATCCTAAAGCAATCCTATCTTATCCAACGCAACGTCTGTATATTAAAGGATTTTAAGCTTTAATTGAAAACCCATTTAACCAATACCCCATAATTACACACTTACAAATTCATTCTTATTTTTAAAACTTGCCTTAAGAGTAGCAAACCGCAGCCCATATGGCAGCGGTCTGCACTCTAGTAAAATTATCGTTTAATATTTACAAGCTCTTCAAGCATCTGGTCTGTAACAGTGATAATCCTTGTATTTGCTTGAAATCCTCTCTGGGTTGTTATCATTTCAGAGAATTCCTTTGCTAAGTCAACATTTGACATTTCTAAGCCATAGTTCAAAATTTTTCCTGTAGTGCCTTCACCGGGTTTATATGGCACAATGTAACCAGTATTCTCACGGATGGAGTAGTATGGTCCCTGTGTCTTCTCAAGGGCATTAGGGTTAGGTACATTCGCAATGGCAATCATGCCGACACTGACTGTTTTGCCTGCGGAGTCGGTACCTGTAATTTCACCTGTTTTAGAAATACTGATACTATTCAGCTTCAAAGGTGTTCCAGAGCTATCTCCTGGCGTAAGAAGTTTTCCATCCTTGTCAACATATGGCACTCGGATTGGTTGTAGCGTACCCTCATTCAATGCACCATCTTTATACATAAAACCATAGATTACATTGCTGCTGCCATCCACGAGAAAACCATCACCATCAAAGGTAAAGTTACCCACTCTAGAGAGTGTATACTTGGACATTGCCTCAGACATTTCCTTGGGGTCTGTCTTTATCTCAGTCTCACCATTCTTTTGGCCTACAATAAAAAATCCCTGTCCATCAATCATACAATCCATGGAGCTGTCAGTTGGTGCATAAGAACCGCTGGAAAACATAAGGTCAATGGTTCCCACCTGAGAACCATAACCAACCTGAGAAGGGTTGGAACCACCAAAAACATCGTTACCTCCACTAGAGGAGGATGTTGTTTGATAAATAGATTCCTTGAACGTTACTCTTCCGGCTTTATAACCGAATGTATTTACGTTAGCGATATTATTACCGATAACGTCCATTTTTTGCTGATGTGCTCGGAGTCCTGCGATACCCGAAAACATTGACTTTACCATACTATGAAATCTCCCTTCGCATTGCTATCAAATTTACATTAATAATTTGAGCAACCTCATTGCTCTTTGACTATTTCAGGTTTTCAGCCAGATTATTCACTATTTGCGCCTGTTCCATTTCCAGTGTTATCATTCGCCCCACTACTTGTAGGCTCAGAAGAATTTATCTCAGGAAGTTTCCCGACGGCCATAATGGATGATAATTTATAGCTTTTTCCATCTACAAACACCACTTGCTCTCCAGAATACATGCCTGTGGCAGTAACCGTTCCATAAACTTCTGTTATCTTTCCACCGCTGCCTACCTGCCCTACGGTTACATCCTTCCCAACCAGAGAAGCCGCATAAGAAATTAATGAAACGTTGGTAATATCAGTAATTGATTGAATTGTGGACATCATAATCATCTGATTCATAAACTCGCTTGTATCCATAGGATTTGTCATATCCTGATTTTGCAGCTGGGCTGCAAAGAGTTTAAAAAAATCTTCCATATCCAAAGTGCTTTTTCCTGTTGCCTTGCTGGTTTGTTCACTATTCGCTTTTGTCGTAGCACCAGTGGGAATATTTGTCATGTAGTTATTAACAGAAGCCACATTTACACCTCCATTGTTTCAATATTTTCAATGCCTAGACGCAACTTTTGGGCAAAGTCCAAATCTGCTTGTTCTTGCTCCTTATTCCTGTTGTTTGAGTCTCCTTGATATTGTCCCTGGCCTTTTCCATCAAAATTTTCACGATTAGTATTTTGACCTTCAGCCTTATCATAAGAAATATTCACATTTGCTTCTTGCATCAAGCTGGATTGAACCACCTTTGATAAGGATTCCAAATTTGAAGCCAGCAGTGTCCTTGTACTCTCATTACTGCAATTTAGAGAAACAGATATTTTGCCATTCTTTATAGCAAATTCCACTGCAATTTCCCCCAAATCTTTAGGGTTTAGCTTAATGCTAACCTTTTGTATCTCATTGTTGACTTTCTCAACCACCATATTTCCAATTTCTTCAGCAACCTGCTTCCAAGAGGTTTCTAAAGAGGGGTCTCCCACTTTAATCGTCACTACGGAGTCATGGGTGCTCTCTGTTTTCAGTGGTTTTAAATCCGTTACCATAGAACTGTTTTCCATTTTCCCATTTTCCTCAGAGAAAGCGCCTTCCGTATTCTGCTCCTTCGGGAATGCGCCTTGTTTTATTTCAACCGTCTCATGAGGATTGTCCACCACAGCTTTCGTTGTGACATCCTGTTTTAGCAAGGGTTGAGTGCTTTCATTGGTATCATTTTCCGTCACCGGTTGCGCCGCATATTCAAGCGGAACAACTCCCCTTGTTTGTTTTTCCTCAGCTCCCATTGGAACAGGAATTGTTTGCAAGCCATCCATATTTACTTCCTGTATGCCCTTTTGCATATCCCCTTGTGCCAAAACAGCGTTGTCTACTGGAGCCTGTTCTTCTACAGGAGCTCTGACCAATTTTGCCAACTGAATTGGATCAATCATAACCGCAGACGATGCAATGAATGCAGCCAGCTCGTTAACACTGCTCCCCTCATCCTTAGCTACCCCATTATCATCAGTTGTTCCCTTTTCTTTGGTTGTTTCTTTTCCTCTCTGTGCACCTTCATTGCTTGCATTTTTCATGTCTTTCTTGACATCATTTCCCTGACTTTTGGTTTCAGGGGATTTCCTTGATGATACATTTCTTATCATGTCTTTAAAGCTATCCTCTGATTTGCCGCTTTTTGGCTGTACTACCATTTTACTATTTTCAGAAATACTCAAATTTGCTGAAACAGGCGTAGTATTCAAGCAATCACCCCCTTAAACATAATGCTTAACATAACACCATTGAAAACTTGTAAAATTACCTTCTGTCATTTCATATTTATTACTCCCCGATTTGGATAAAAAATAATTGCACGAGAAGTTTTTATTACATTATTTCTAAATTTTTTTAGCTAAACTATTCATAATTTTCATAAGTGATATAAATGTATTCATCCTCACTGCATTTTTCCAAAACATTACATTTGTTAATAAATAACCACTTCTATGCATACATCGTCAATATATGCCAAATTCAGCTAATAACATATCTATAGTAGCATAATGCCCCCTCTTTTTCAATAGAAAGGCCTCGCATTTAATAATTAGTTTTTGAATATTTATTATCTAACCGTGATGGTTTGTTATTTGTTTCTTCCTATATAATTCGTTCTCCATTTTTATACAATAACATCACACAAAATAACAAAAAAATACATTTTTGTATTAGTAAAAATACCCGACAGGCGTAAAAATTACTGATGTAAAACGTCAATTTGCTTGAATTCATTGTTTTTCAAACATTTCATAAAAAATAACCCAATAATCGTTTGACATCCCATCTTAATCAATGTAAAATATACAGTGCAGTTTGTGCACTCTTAGCTCAGGGGATAGAGCGTTCGGCTCCGGACCGAAAGGCCGCAGGTTCGAATCCTGTAGAGTGCAGAAAGAAAAGCCCAGAAAACCAAGGTTTTTTGGGCTTTTTTTATTATAATAAAGGGGTAAGTGATTTCAATTACTTCTATAAGCAACTGCCAGTGCACTTCTAAGCTTTATAACCAGTCAACATAAAATCCACACATAATCACAAAGTTATAATTATTTTAAAAATATTTAATTATAAAAAATCGACCAATCCTACGCCTAAGTATACTAAAATATCACCCTTCCATTAAGAAGCAGGCAGCATTTCCTCATACTATCTGAAACAATTCATTTTCTCTTTCTATAAAAAAAGCAGGGCAGACAATCAAATTTGTCTGCCCTAAAAAAACTTTTGTGTTATTCACAACTTACAAAACACTTTTTTCCTTACGATATGAATTGCTGTGTCCAGTAGGATTTGGCTCTAATTCCACCCTCTAATTCCTTATCAACAAATTTCATATACAAGAAACCTGCGATATTCGTATTCTTATCGGATAAAGCATATGGGAAGTTAATTACTGAGTTATTGTAAATTCCGCTAAACCTTATAGTAACAGAGGTTAATGCACTTTCACCTGAATCTGTACTTGCTGTTTTAAAGGATATTACTTCAAGTTTCATATTTCCAGAATCTTCATTTTCCGCAAGTCCAATCTCCAGTCCCTGTTTAAACACAGTAACATCCAACGGTTTTAAAGCCGCCTCTTCCTTAGGAAGATAGAACATTGGTTCAGAGAAAGTTAAGGTTAGCGTGCCCTTATACGGTGTTTGTGCATAAATATCACCGTAATTTGTAATAACTGTATCTGCAATTACAGTTGGCTTGGTTTTATCCGCCGGTGTAATATTGATTACCTTAATAATAGTGGAATCGCCACCGCCAGCAGGACTTTTTGCCACTGCGTAGAAATTGTAATATACATTTCTTTCTATGTTATTAATCGTAATGGTTGCTCTGGCTAATGTGTCACCCTTACTGATTTTTGCCGTAGCAGAGCCAAAATCAATGGGTCTGTATGCGATATTTTCCTCTCTCTTTCGAATAAAATCTCCGTTTATAACGGTTTCCAAAGGCATGGACTGCTTATTAAATACAATCCAATCAATATCCGCTTCCTTGTCGAGAGCAATATCAATAATCGCAGAATTCTCTAACCTATCCCGAATATATGCACTATCCAGCTTTGGAGGTGCAACAGACACGGTGGTGAACTTTATTTCCTTCATTGGAGAGGTTGCTGCCGGCGTTCCTTTCAAGAAGCAGTACATTACGTAGTTCACATTGGGTTTTAGGCCTTCAATCCTAAACTCGTACTCTGTCTCTGCACTTACAATAGGAAAGCTTCCATAAACCCCATCTTGCGGTTTATATGTTCCATTCATAATACCATCCGCTGTGGGGTTTACCACAGTTCCTTCTTTTGCAATCAAGTAATAGAAGGTTGACTGCTTTGTTACCATTACCAATGGGCGAATCAGAGTATCCCCCACCTTGCTAGCCCCTTCTGCATTTACAAGGGCAGGATATCCTACTGAAAATTCAGGTATGATGGTATCTGTAAAGTAAACCTTCACGCTGAAATCCTTAGGATAATTTACAACTGTAACTTTCCCTGCGCCAATGGCTTCCACAAGTCTGTCAGTAGGATTATCGGAAACAGGACTCAAGGCTGAACTGCCGCCTATGATGCACTTAACACCGAAAATAACAGTGCTGGACCACCCTTTTTTCGCCGTATCTCCATTGATTGAAACAATTTTTATTCCATATTCCGTCTGCTTTAAATCTTTAAATCTTTCATAGTTATACTGATTATCTTCATCAGGGTCACTAAAAATCTTATCCTTTATATTTTGAAGGGAAACTGACTTACCCTTTTCCACGATAACTACACTTTTTCCTCCAGAAGTGACTTTTGTAAAGTTTGCACTGCCCTTTGGCTTTTCATAAACTTCAAAGCCTACCTTTTCATTACTCTGGAACACAATGTCATAAAAAATATTATCGTTTGTTTCTGTAACCTGTGGTGTCAGCTCAAATGACATGTCTAAATCTGCTGAAGAAACTGTTTCCATAATCTCCACCATAGGCGCCACAGTATTAAAGGAAGGCAGCAAGGTTTTCTCATCCATTCTGTTTCCCGAAGTATCCGCAATTTTATTCAGCTCAAATTCATATGCGTTACCGCTGTTTAAGCCCAGTACTCCTTTAGGGAAGGTAACCACAGTTTTTCCATCAATATCTTCTACCAAAACCTCGGAGAAATCAATGGGAACTACAGGCCTTCTTAATGCAGACAAATCATACAAAGTTATATTTTTCTCAAGCTCGGATTTATCCAATGTAGAGAGCTTTTTCTTTGTAGCGTTATCCACAACCTCTTCACTGAATTTGATACGAATTTCACTTCCTGCAACCACATCGCCGCTAATGGTTTCTTCAAACTCTAATACAGCTTTCGGTGCTGTGAAGTCAGCTGTTTTTACGTCCATGTAAATTACATTGGAAATATTATTAAAGCTATCTTGGGCTACAATATAAAGATTATATGGCGTTTCTGCCGCCAATCCTGTGATACTTATTTTTCCCTCTGTGTTTTGTTTGGCAGTTACCTTACCGTTCTTTAGACCGCTGTTGCCCAACACAACCTGATTTTTCGCCTCATCGGAATCCAGTGTTGGCTGTACTCCGCCGGGAGTGGCAGGAAGGGGGAAGGTATCCCCTTTTTTGCACAAAACATAATAAATGGTTGCATTTTCATTTACCTTAAACTTAACATCCAACGATTTATCTGCCACCTTGTCCAATGCAGGGTATCCATTGGCAAAAATAGGAGGGGTTAAATCTGCCGTTTGAATTTCAAGCTTGTTTACTGCGGAGCTTGTTAATCCATCAGTAACGAGGATATAAAACTCATACTCAGCAAATTCTTTTAACCCACTTACCGTTAAAACCTTCTCTTCATTCTTCTTGCAGTCATCTAGAATTCCCATATTGGTGGCACCAGAAATCACTTGTGCCTTCAAATTTACTTCCGTGGGTGCAATGCTACCCTTAGGCAGAATTGCCCAATAGGCTTTACAGTTTTTTGTTACATTCACAGCAATATCAGCAGATAAATTTTTAATTGACTGTACTCTGGGATAGCCCGTGATAAAATCAGGCTTAGCTTCAATGGAAACTTTCTTAATTTCCGATAAATTACCACTTTTATCCTGAGCTACAAAATAAACATCATACTCCCCTTCGGGCTTCAAACCAGATAACTTTATTAAAGTCACCGTATCCGCCTTCATATTAGAGGACTTACCTGTTTTTTCTGCACCTTTTCCTTTGATTACCTGCTGTTTTGCGTCGTCAGAGGAGAAGAGAGGCGCATCAGCATCAGGCCGCTCCTTCACAGGGAAGGAGGTTCCTCCCTCATAAATTGCATAATAAACTAGCCCCTCTTCATTCAGGCTAACCCCAATTTCCGTACTTGTTTTATCCGTCGCAGTGATTTTTGGATAACCTAAGTTAAACTGTGGTGGTGTTGCATCTGATGTGTTAAAAGAAAGTCTTGTCACCGAAGATTCATTGGTACCATCGGACAACAAAATATAGCAATCATAGCTGCTTAATTCCTTCAAGCCTGAAATATCAAGGGTTCCCCCCTCATATTTCAAACACTTCGTTTTTATGCCGTTTTTCACCGCTCCATAAAGCTTTTGAGATTTAAGTCCTTTTGCATCCGGCGCAGGATACCCCTTTTCATATACCGCCCAATACATATCGCTGTCCTTTAAGGTAACATACTCAATGGCAGCTGCTACATCTGTAACCGACTTTATTCGAGGATATCCGGATAAGAAGCCGGGCTTACTGTTATCCATGGTAGTAAAATTAGCGGTTTTTCTGGCGCTTCTATCATCTCTGTCATCCACCAAAACTGCCGACAGGATATACTCCATGTTTATTTCAAGTCCTGTTATTCTTACTGTGTATTCCTTATCTGACTCCACTGGAAGAGAACCATTTTTCTTGATTTCCGTATTATACTTTCCAGGCTTAATCAATTCATCAATGCTGGTTCTGCCATCCTCATAACGAGTAACCGCCCAATAGATGATGCCGGGCTTATTTGTTTTAAACTTAGCCACTGCATCCCCTGGACCAACATCCTCCATCTCGGGATAATCCACTAAAATTTTAGGGCCGGAAGATGCCTCGTCTGCATCCTTGCTTGTCATATTCTTTCCTTTTACATTGGCAGTTAAGCCTGGTCTTACCTCAATATCATCAGGTAGCATTTCTATCTTACTGCCTGCGGAATTCACTTTTAAATATCCAATTTCACCGGTACCGGAAATATCCACACCTACATCTAAATAAGCTCCATTTACATAGGTATTGCTATCTAAGAAAACCTTGCTGTTTACAGCCTCTTCATCAATAACCAGGTTTTCCACGGTATCCTTGTCCACATACAAATTATTTTGAGGTCCCTTCACAGTTACCTTATCGAATAGTCCTGCCAAGTGAAGTGCTGTTTTTGCTGGTCCATTCAATACAACATTTTTAAAACCGCCGCCTTTGCTGGCCATCTCCTCCAGATAGGCATTGGTCTTAACTAAGGTTTCATCAACAATTGTATTCCCAGTTAGCTTAATAGACTTAATGGTACCCTTTGTATCGGGAATGATCAGGTTAGTAATGGTACAATCTTTAAAGGTTATACTGCTTTTACCCGCCTGGCTTTCCCCAGTTCCGTTTACAATCACTTCGCCCAAAACAAGCACATTGTCAAAAACCGTGCTCCCAAGGCCAACGCCTCCTGTAATATAAAGGTCTCCCCTAACTACAGTATCCTTCAGGGTGACCCCGGAAGCAGCTATGGTTACATTTCCATTTTGAGTGCCTAAAGTTCTTGTTCCAGAATGGTTCACCAGCTCACCAACAGCATCTGTAAGCACCTTAGCCACCTCAGCTCTGGTAATATTATTTCCCGGCCTAAAGGTATTGTCCCTATAGCCTGAAATAAAGCCCTTTGATGCCGATGTATTTACAAAGCCCCTGCTCCAATTAGCAATACTGTTGTTATCTGAAAAAGAAGAGGATGCTCCAGGCATTTCCTCAATTTGCAGGTTTCTGCCCAATAACGCAATGGCCTGCTCACGGGTTAGCAACCCCTTGGCATTGGCCGTTCCTTTTCCATCGCCGGAAAAATACCCTTGGTTATAGGCAATAGCAATATCCTTGGCATACCATTCAGTCCCCTTAATGTCTTTAAAGGGCGTTTTCCCTGTTTTGGTATAACCGAAGGTACGGTTTATAATTGAAATAAATTCTGCTCTAGTGATAGGCTTATCAGGATTCATATTTCCGTTTTTATCCCCACTCATAAGCCCTCTGTTATATAAATTACGCATAAAGGATTCTGCCCAATGGTTTTCGCTCCCCATATTAAACGAAGCAGCATATGCGTTTTCCGTATGTACAAAGCTAAAACTCGTCACAGTCATGGCTACAGTCAAAGTAAGTGCGGCCATTCGTTTCAGTTTACTGTGCAACGATTTCTTAAACTGCATCATCTTCATCCATCCTTTTTCGTCTGTAGTTAATTGCCTGTATTTTAAATACACTTGCCCTTAACAGGCACTCCTGCGTTCTTAACAGACCAAGAAATTCGCATCCATAGGCAAATTGATTATAATTCGCCTCCTCCTTGCGTAATATCTTGAACTTCACCAGAAATGGTGTATCTAACCAATTGGCTAAAAACTCATACTCATAATCCCTACTCAACTCTTCCTGGCAAACAATACACATGCCGCCACAACTTAAATCACGAAGTTGAACCTCAACAGGAATATCCTTCCCATCCTCAGAATAGAAAATTGTTGATTTCATTTCAACTTCCACTCGTACGTCTCTATGTAATAATGGTGCCAAATTTCTTACTTCCTGTAAATGTAGTTTGCCATAGGAAATTTCAGTGATATCAGCATCATATATCTGATTAAACTTATCCTCCACCTGAAAAACAACCTTATCTCCTGCATGAAACTGATTTAGCGTAACCTCTTCATAGGGAACCAAAAAAGTATCATCACTCCCCAAAAAACTCAAATCCGCATAATCAATTAAATTATTTCGTTCGTCCAATAAAATACACTTAATTGACATTGTTTATCCCTCCAAGCGATTCCTTTCTATTTACGTTTGCCCCTAAGCGTTAGCTCTTAGTCGTATCCGTTTCAGAGGCACTGCGTATATTTGACGGTGAAAACTTCAAAAAATATACATATATATCAACAATTGCTTTATATAACTCTTCCGGAACCTCTGCGCCAAGCTCAAGTCTGGATAAAATTGTAGCTAAGGAGGTATCCTCATAAACAGGCACACGGTTTTCAGCAGCAAGCTCTACAATCTTTTCAGCAACATGGCCCATACCCGAAGCCACAATCACAGGAGCCACTTGATCGCCGTCATATTTCAAAGCCACAGCCTTTTTATTAATTTTATCACTATATCTTGACATTAACGGTATTTTTCCTTTCATAAATTTTAGGAAATACTTCGGATATGCTGATTGGCGCTTTGCTTTTCTCTACTGATATAGATTTGATAGCAAGCCCATTGCGCTCCATAATTTCTGTCAGCCCTGCACGGATTCCTTTATCCATAGCAAGAACCTTTTCCGGACAGAACAATTGCATATCGATTTTCCCTTTGCTATGCAGTATAATTAAGTCAAAAAATCCCACGTCTTTTATATCAAACTTAATTAGCAATTTTGCCTTTCTCTCATCCTCCCCCGTCTTCCCCTCCTCATCATCAGGATCAATCCAAAGCTCGGAAAACATCATCGTCCCATCCACATTTAAGGGTAATGTCATATGCAGCAACGGCACATAAACACTTTCGTTTAAAAGCATAGAAGATAATATCCCCTTAAACATATCTATATTCTCGTAGCCAGCTTCTCCCTTTATTCCTCTTTCCAAAATATCAATCAGCTTTTGGTTATACTCATTTCCCTTGCCATCCGCCCCATGCATCTGTATCAACACGTCAGCAAATGTTTGGGAATCTATATTCCCAAGCTTATCCTTTATTACATTATAATTCATAATGCCTTCAAATGCATCAATAAATCCATTTTTATTTGCATTTTCATAACGGGCGATGTTTAACATCAACGAGGAGATGAAATCTCTAACCCGACCAAAATCGTTTGTATAACTAATATATTTCGATAAGAAGGGAATCATTTCTTTTTTTAATATTTCTAGATTTTTAGAAACATCACCGGGCTTTGCATTTTGATCTAAAAGCTTTGTAATTTCCAAAAGCTGAACGGAATAACTTTTGGGCAGGCTTTTTGATAAATTAGACAAATCAATCACAATGCTATTTAAAATATGCTTACTAGAGGTAAAATCATTATATTTTTTTAATAAATCAAGTATTTTGAAATTTAATTCAGAGGAATTCGATTGGGCAAGGGCGCCTCTTAAAAAATCAAAAAATGCTCCTGAAAATTTTGTTGCCCCCTCAGCCTGACTTTTTAAATGTCCCCCAAGGGCTTCCTTGGAGAGCTTGATCATTTCAAGAAAACGGGAAATCTCCTCTGCGAAGTTCTCATCAATTCCTGAATTCACCAAATTTCCTAGTTTTACGAACATTAAATCCCCCATCAGCTCCGTCATGGAAGGGGTTTCTCTTAAAGCACGCAAAAAACCTTCATAGTTTGACTTATGGTTTTGAACAAATTCATTCTGTTGGTAATCCGCATTTGCAGATTTACCATCAGGTCTTGTCACTTTATTAATATTTGTTATATTATTAATATTAGGATCGTTTGTTGTAATGGGATTCGTTCTGGAAGCATTTTCATATCCTGATACAGGGGTAGTTACTTTCATTATATTTGACATTATTTCACATCCTTTCCACTCAACTATTATATTTTCCCTCTTTTTGTCGAATTAAATATGTAGTATAATTAACCAAAAGGTATAAAAAATGGAATAACATATTCTTTACTAAGGTGGTGCTCAAAAATGAACAACGGCATGGATAGTATGATCGATATGTATCTTTTCGAAACAAATTCTCTACTGGAACAGTTGGAAAACATCATGCTTGAGGCGGAAAAGGCTAAGGCTTTCTCCTCCGCAGATATTGACGAAATTTTCCGAATCATGCACACAATCAAAGGTTCCTCAGCGATGATGGAATTCGATTCCATCTCTAAAGTTGCCCATAGATTTGAAGACCTTTTCTTCATCTTCAGGCAAAATAATACAACCGATTCCTTGTCCGAAGGGATGCGCAAAGAGCTTTTTAATTTGATTCTAAGAACGAATGATTTTATGCGCACAGAAGTGGCAAAAATCGAGCAAAATGAACCTATCTCTGATAATATCGACCATTTTATAAACGATATTAATACTTTTATTGAAAAATTGAATGCAGATGAGCCAAGCACCTTAGAAGCCGCTGAAATGACAAACGCACCCGCTGAAACTAACGTAACACAGAACAGTGCTGTTTTGCAATCTATTCCCGCAACCGCATCTCCTTATATCGTTAAAATCCTTTTTGATGATGGCAGCGGTATGGAGCATTTGCGTGCTTTTATTGTAAAAAATGCAATATCTGATGCCATCGGTAACAATTTTAAGTTTTATCCTGAAGATGTGGAACATAATTCAGAAACCTGCAATTATATTATTGATCATGGTTTTTTCATCTTCCTTGATGATGAATCTCTCATGGATGCAACCATTTCCGCAATAAAAAGTGCACCAAACATTGCTTCCTTCGAGGTCATCGCCAATCCCACTGTTGAAGCTACAAAAACCGAGGAAGCGAAACCGGAATTACAGCAAAAAGAAGTCACCCAGAGTGCAACCGCCCCAGTCCAAAATAAATCGGCAAAGGGAAGTACTCCCCCTGCTGCCCAGTCACAACAGGCAAAGCAGAGCATTATTAGTGTGAATTTATCAAAATTAGACAGCCTTATGGCCATTGTGGGGGAAATTGTTATTACGGAATCCATGGTGACCTCCTCCCCTGACTTAAAAGGTCTGAAGCTGGATAATTTTTTGAAATCAACCAGACAGCTTAGAAAACTGACAGATGAATTGCAAGATATTGCTATGTCCATGCGTATGGTTCCCATCTCAGGTGTATTTAATAAGATGAACCGTATTGTTCGTGATATGGGTCAGAGTTTGAATAAAGATGTACGCCTTACGATTATTGGTGAAAATACCGAATTGGATAAAACAATTGTGGACAGCATCAATGATCCATTGATTCATATTGTTAGAAATGCTATGGATCATGGCATTGAAGAAACCGTAGAAGAAAGACTTGCCGCAGGCAAAGAGCCCCAGGGCGAAATCGTTTTGGAAGCAAAGCATACCGGCAGCGATATTATGATTACGATTGCCGATGACGGCGTTGGCGTAAATACTGAAAAGGTTTTAGAAAAAGCAAAAAGAAACGGTATCTTAACAAAACCTGAAAGTGAGTATTCAAAAAGAGAAATTCTCATGCTTCTTCTCGCCCCAGGTTTCTCCACAAACGAAACCGTTACCGAATACTCCGGTCGTGGCGTTGGCATGGATGTTGTAAAACAGAATATTGAAAAAGTAGGCGGTATTGTTTCCATCGAAAGCGAATTGGGAGAAGGCACTTGTATCACCCTGAAAATCCCCCTTACCTTGGCAATTGTGGATGGAATGGAAATTGCCGTTGGTAAATCTACCTTTACCTTACCCATCACAAATATCAGACAGTCCTTCAAATGCACTCAGGAAGAAATTATATATGATTCTTTAGGGCATGAAATGATTGAGCGTATGGGAAATTATTACTCTATTGTGAGACTGCATAAGCTTTACAATTTAGAAACAGAGGTTACAGATATTGAAGAAGGAATTTTAGTATGGGTTGAAGCCAGCGACATTTCCTATTGTCTGTTTGTAGATTCTTTTATCGGCGAGCAGCAGGTGGTTGTAAAACCTTTACCTCCATACCTAAACGGTTTTAATATTAAAAACTCCGGAATTGCAGGTTGTACTATTCTGGGTGATGGAAATATCAGTATTATCTTAGATGCCCTAAGCCTGCAAACAGCATTTGAAAATTCATTATAAGGGGGGAATGTTACAATGAAAATGGAAAATAATTTGACCGACGAATTGTTGGATGACGAATTTAACTTAACAGAGGCAGATGAAAACTTAAACAAATACCTTACTTTTATCTCTGCCGAATTGGTATATGGCATCCCAATCGACAATGTAGTTGAAATCATTACAAATCCGGGCATTACCTCTTTGCCTATGGTTCCGTCATATGTAAAAGGTATCATGAACCTGAGAGGGCAGATTGTCCCAATTATAGACATTCGCCAAATTATGAATAAGCCCGTAAATGAAGATGCTGCAATTACATGTGTCATCATCTTGGAAATCGACTCCATTTCCATTGGTGTTTTGGTGGATACAGTTTTACAGGTAATCAACGTGAACAATAAGCTTTCCGACCCTCCTTCCAAAAATCTGGACTTTATCAATGGCATGACAAATCTCATTGATGGAACCGTTATGTTCTCCTTGGATTGCCAAGCGTTGATCAGCAATAAATAATAAGGTGGTTAAGCCATGAATACTTTAAACGAAAATGACTTCATCCGTCTTTATACTTTTATTCAAAAAAAGTACGGAATTAATCTTTCTAAAAAGAAGCAGCTCATTGAAGGACGTCTGAATTCCACACTGTTTACTATGGGCTTCAATGATTTTTCTGATTATGTAGATTTTATTCTTACAAAGTCTACGGAAAAAGATGTGGAGGTTCTGTTGAATAAATTAACAACGAACTACACATATTTTATGCGAGAGAAAACCCATTTTGATTTTTTTTCGCATAATATCCTTCCCGCTCTCGTAAAGAATAAAAAGGAAAAAGTCTTGAGTGTTTGGAGTGCAGGATGTTCAACAGGTCAGGAACCTTATACCCTTTCTATTCTAATGAAAGAGTTTTTAGGTAAGGATGCCCCCAATTGGGATACCCGTATTTTGGCAACGGATATTTCTCAAAAAGTCCTTTTGCAGGCGCAAAAAGGAATTTATCCTGGGGATTCCCTAAAAGATATGCCAAACGAGTGGGTTCGTAAATACTTTACCCGTGTTGCAAACACAGATCAATACGAAGTAACCCTCGAATTAAAGGCAAACGTAATCTATAAAACGTTTAATTTAATGGATCCCATACATTTTAGAATTCCGTTTGATGTTATTTTCTGTCGAAACGTTATGATCTACTTTAATCAGCCCACAAAGGATGCTTTGGTAGACCGCTTCTATGATTCCACGAATCCTGGAGGATATCTTATTATTGGTCTTTCAGAAACCATTAATAAGAACAGCACAAAGTACAAATATGTTGTGCCTGCAGTATACAGAAAAATATAAGGAATTCCTAAAAAAGAAAGGTAGTTCTCTATGAATGAAAAAATCAAGGTATTGGTCGTAGACGACTCTCTGTTTTTCCGAGGAGTACTTACAAAAAAGCTTGCTGAATTTGACCATATTGAGGTTTTGGGGTATGCTAGAGATGCCTTTGAGGCGAAAGAAAAAATACCCCAGCTTAATCCTGACGTGGTTACATTGGATGTGGAAATGCCCAAACTAAACGGCATTGAATTTTTAAAACAACTTCTTCCGGAACGCCCAATTCCTGTTGTATTGGTTTCAGCCCTTAATATCAGCGTATTTGATGCGCTGGCTGCCGGTGCAGTGGAATTTGTAAAAAAACCGGAGCTATCCAAATCCGACACGATCTCCACCTTTATTGAGGAGCTGGCTGCAAAAATAACCATTGCAAGTAGAGCAAAAGTGACACCGCCCTCAGGTGCAAGTAAGATTTCTGTTGCTGCTAAGCCAAGTTTCGCACCAATCAATCCTTCTAGGCTGGCAAACACAACAGTTATCGCTTTGGGCGCATCCACAGGAGGTACAGAGGCCACTATTTCCGTAATCAAAGATTTGCCGGAAGATACTCCTGGTATTTTGATTGTGCAGCATATGCCCCCCGGTTTTACGAAAATGTATGCCGAAAGACTAAACCGCCTTTGCAAAATGGAGGTACGTGAAGCTGTGGATGGGGATATTGTAAAAAACGGATTGGTTCTTATTGCCCCCGGTGATTACCATATGAAGCTTGCAAAGCTGGGCTCCAATTACGTTGTAAAATGCTTTCAGGCAGAGAAAGTCAGCGGACACAGACCCTCTGTTGATGTTTTGTTTAATTCCGTGGCAGAGGTTGCAAAAAAGAATGCTGTCGGTATTATCATGACAGGAATGGGCAGAGATGGTGCCCAAGGGCTTTTGAATATGCGCCAACAGGGTGCATATACCATCGGACAAAACAAAGAATCTTGTGTTGTCTATGGAATGCCCATGGTGGCAAAAAATATTGGGGCTGTTATGATTGAAGCCTCCAACGAAAATATTCCTTTGGTTTTACGCAGGTATCTGGCTTCCCTGTAGTATTAAGATTTAGCCACTGCCTAATCCCGAAAATTCTATAAAATATAAGCCGAAAAACAGAATCCCCGTAATGGTGAAATCATATCTGTTTTTCGGCTTTTTTATTTAGATTTTACAAGTAGGCACTTGCACCTCTTTCAACTATTCACAATTACTCTACAGAATGATACATTTCTAAGCGTTGTAATGCTTATAAAAAAATCTAATTTATGTTTTTTATCCAAATAATATTATTTATATATCCAAAATGCCGATATAATTAAGTGAGTACAAATTGTCTGTTACTATAAATATTAAGGGGAAATTTTTATGAAAGTTACTGGAAACCATTTTTTTAATCTGCAATCAAATGCAGCAAATAAAGATAAAAGTACCTATATCTCCTCACAGAGCCCTTCTGTTTCTAGGGCTAAAAACTATGACGAAATCATTATATGCGGAAAAACAGAAACTCCAGAGCAGAATAGCTTTGTAGATGCACTAAAAAATAAAATTTCCAAAGAAGTAGCAACTCCTACCTCTGAAGAGAAAATTGCTGATTTGAAGCAACAAATCGAAGCAGGAACTTATCAAATTGATATTGATCAAATTGCAAAAAAAATGCTCTTAAGTTAATTGAAAAGGACTGAAAAAAATGACAACTTTAATTGATTTTCATAACATTGTGATTCATTTAATTGAGTTATTGGAAGCACTTATCGCAATCGAAAAGGAGAAGTTAGAAGCCGTTACCTCTAAAAATTTAGATACTTTAAACAACTGTATCAAAAATGAACAGGTTCTGGTTTTGAAACTCAAGGGCTTTGATAAAAAGCGGGAACAAATTCTTTCAGCCTTGGGTTATGATGGCCTATCTTACAAAGAAATAATAGCTCGCCTTCCTGCTGAACAGAAGGAAGAAAGCAATAAACTTTTCACAACACTTCAGCAAGCGACAGATGAATTTCATGCAATCAATGATAGCGTGAAAATTGCTCTTGATGTAAATTTACATGTAATCAACACGACACTTAGCAAATTAGGTATAAACCCAGAAACCCAACAAACACCCTCTGGGAATAATTTAAAAAATAGATTTGCTTAACTCTTGATTTATTACCAAAGGGGGAAAACTTCATGCGTTCAACGTTTGGCGCTTTTACTACTGCTCAGTTAGGTCTTCGCGCAAGTCAGTATGGGCTGGATGTAACAGGACAGAATATTTCAAATATTAATACACAAGGTTATACAAGACAGGTAGTAGACCAAATCAGCTTAAACCTTCAAAATAGTGGGCGCTATGCTTCTGTTGCCAATGTAGGTTATGGCGCTCTGGTTACAGGTATCTCCCAAGTAAGAGATCCTTACTTGGATATCAGATTCAGAAACGAAGTAGCCAAGGTTGGTGAAGCCGACGAAAAATTGGGGGGCCTGCAAGAAATTGAATCTGTAATTGATGAAGTTGCTACAGATGGTATACAAAAACAATTAAGTGACTTAAATACTATGCTTCAGAAACTTGCTGGAAATGTTAGTAGCCAAGAATACGAAAATATGGTGAAGTCCTCTGCAGATTCTTTGACAAAATATATGAATCAAGCTGCAAAACAGCTGGAAACCATTCGTAGCAATCAAGAATACAACCTGAAAGAGGTTCAAATTCCTGAAATCAATAACATATTAAAAAATATTTCCGAATTAAATAAATCAATTAAGGACGGTCAGGTAAATGGTTCTTCAGCTTTGGAGCTGATTGATCAGAGAAATGTTTTGATTGATAACTTAGCAGGTTATCTAAAAATTGACGTAACCTATGTTCCAACCAAAATCTCCGATAGTTTAACCATCGACGAATTAAAGATCGATTTGGTTGGTGCAAACAATACAATTAACCTCTTAAACCATCTGGATCATGTAAATCTGGATATACCCGAAGGAACAACTCAGCTGAATATTTTAGATGCTAAGGGAAATCCCGTTAAAAATAGCAGTGGCGATGTGATTGGTACAGATGTATTCAAAGAACTGACAGGCGGATCAATCAAAGGCTCTTTAGAATTCTTAACTTCCAACGGAGCTTTTGATAATAACAAAGATTCATTTCAGGGTATTGGTTACTATCAAAAAATGCTAGACCTTATGGCGAATACCCTTGCCTCAACCTTTAATGAAATTAATAATGCTGGCCTGCCCAGCGGTACCTTGCATGATATGTTTGGTACCTCCGATGGCAGTACAACCATTACAGCGAAAAATATCTGCGTTGCATCAGGTTGGTCAAACTCAGAATATGGTCTAACTGCATCCGTTAACGCAGATGGTAGTACGCCGGCCTCCGGTGCCCAGGAAAATATCTTAAAAATGCTTGATGCCCTAAAATCAGATCAATCCTTTATAAAAAAAGGTGTTCCTCCAGCGTCCGATTTGACAATTTTTAAGGGTACTTTTCACTCATTCGTATCTAATTTAAATACAACCTTAGGTATCGATATAAAATCTGCAAAAGCGCTATTAAACAACCATGTATCTGTAGCAAACGAAATCGCAAACGCAAAAAGTTCTATTTCCTCCGTTAGCTTAGATGAGGAAGGTATGAATTTGCTTAAATATCAAAAGTCCTTTGCGGCTGCTGCAAGATTAATGACAACGCTAGATGAAGCTTTGGAAACCATCATTAATAAGATGGGTGTTGTTGGACGATAATGAAAAGGAGTTGCTTTAAATGAGAATAACAACAAATCAGGTTTTGAGCAATTATCAAACAAACCTCTCAAAAACCACAAATGAACTAGATACAGCAAGAAATCGTGTGCTTACAAAACGGAATTTCATGAAAGCATCTGAAGATCCCGCTTCTGCAGCAGTTGCATATAAATTGAGAAAAGAATATATCGAAACTGGCGATCATATTGAAAACGTGAAAGACGCTTCTTCTCAATTTGATGCCGTAGAGAGCAGTGCCATGGAAATGACAACCATTGCGAAAAAAGCAAATGCCCTTATCTTAGAGGGTATCTCAGGCAATACCAGTTTAGAATCACGAAAAACCCTTGCTACAAGTCTTAGACAAATGCAAGAATCCATTGTTATGTCTGCAAATTCAAAATTGGGTGAATCCTTCCTGTTTGGTGGGCAAACAACTGACTCTACCCCCTTTGAAATGGTAGATGGAAAGCTCCAATACTTTGGGTTGGACGTATCAAGCACTGATCCTGCCGTACAAACAAAATTAAAAGATATGTCTAAAGCACCAGTTTATGTTGACTTAGGCTTTGGTCTATCCTTCACCAATGGAAACGTGGACACAAACAGTGCTTTCAATATTGCTATTTCAGGTCTAAATGCCCTTGGTTTTGGACAAAGCGACGATGGCAAAGAACAAAATTTGGTTAACATTCTAGGTAGCATCGCCGATGAGCTGGAAAAGGATCCTGCCGACTCAGAAAAGTTGGATGGACTTAGCAAACAATTTACAGAATCCTCAAGTAAACTGGCTGACTTTGTTACCTCTATCGGCACAAAAAGTAACTTTTTAGAATTAACTCAGACACGTCTGGAAGATAATCAATTTACACTCAATGAAAAAATCGTGTCCGTTGAAAATGTTGACTTGGCTGTAGCAATTTCAGATTATTCTTGGGCACAGTATGCTTACAATTCTGCATTAAAGGTTGGAAACAGCATTCTCAGCCAATCTTTTATAGATTTTATGAATTAATAAACCATTCTGATACGTAGAAGGGAGGGCAAAAACGGTGGAACCTTTATTGAAAATTACCACAGTACCTTTAAAGTTTGAAATGACTGTAAACAATGCACGCTTGGAATACAATAATTCAAATGCACAGCTAGAAATTTCTCGAGATGATGGCGGTCTGAAAATTAAAAGTAACCCCATTAAATTAGATATTGATTCCTTTGAATGCTATAACTCTATAAACCCAACAGCAAGAACAAGCATTAGGGATGCTGCAGAAAAAGGTAAAATGGCCGCCTATGAGGCAACCGCCGCTTATGCAAGGGAAGGTAAATTATTTTTAAATGCAAAAATAGGTGAGGATGTCATTAGTAAAATCGCTGCGTCAAAAACAGAGGTGAACACCAATGTGGGAATAACCTTTACCCCTACCGCCAGACCCGAATTGAATTGGTCAAAACCGGAAATCATGATGGAATATGAATTGGATAAGCTTAATTTTGACTGGAAGGTTATGAACGGAAACTTTGAGTTTATTCCCGGAAACATTGAAATTTCCATTACCCAGCGACCGGATGTTGTGATCGAATACATAGGGAACCCTATCTATGTTCCACCAAGCGCAGACCCTCAATACGTTCCGATTACCGATTTAAGAGCATGATTATTCAAACGAGGTGAATAAATGGAACTGGTAACAAAATATTTTTCCAATATGACATATGAAGACAATGATGTTATTTTATTCAATCATGGACTTTTTGGGTTTGAGAAATATAAAAAATTTCTCTTAATCCGCTTCGACGACCATGAAAACTCTCCTGTTTGTCTTCAAAGCATTGAAGATGCAGATATTGCTTTTGTGATGATAAATCCCTATAATTTTATTCATGATTATAATGTTTCTCTATCAGAAACAGATATTCAGGATCTAAAACTAAAGGATGCGGACAATCTGACTGTATATAATATTTGTGTCCTTCTAGACTCCATCCCCCAGAGCACAACAAATTTAAGGTGCCCTGTCATTGTTAATACGGAAACCAGATTGGCAAAACAAATTATATTGGAAAACTCGGAATATCCCTTTAAATACCCATTTAAAGATCTTATTCCTAAGGAGGGCTGATATGCTGGTATTGCAAAGAAAAATTGGTCAATCTATCTATATAGGCGACGATATTTTAATCACCATACAAGATATTTCTGCCGATAAGGTAAAAATTTCTATTGATGCGCCAAAAGATATTATGATTATGCGTGAGGAACTTAAGCTGGCTACCATGAGCAATCAGGAAGCATTGTCCTCCTCGGGTGACTCCGTTGCAATGTTAAAAAAATTATTTCAGAAATGATTATAAAAAGGAAGCACTATTCGTTGAAAAATAGCCCTTCCTTTTTTGCTGCCCATTAATATTGACACCTTTCAAAGTTCTTTAAGCTTTTTTTCTAATATAGAAAATAGTTGCACTCTGCCACCAAAAGGCCTTGAAAGCGTTTTGTCCTTGAATGACCAAACGCCCATCCCTTAGATTTCCAAGTCTGATTTACAAGATTAAAACACATCCTGATTTCTGCTAAATCTCTAGTTTTAAAGAAAAAAATAAGTGTATCGGTTTTCACCAATACACCCTTATGTTAAATATAAGCTTTCCCCTTAGCCACAATAGAAACATGACCTGAAATTTCCAGGGCAGTAATCTTCCCATCCTTCATGACCACCTGAACACCCATGGTGCCTCCGGGTTGATTGCAATCTACAGAAACAGTTCTTCCTGCCTGCATTGCTAAAAAAACACCAATGGCAGAGGTTCCGCTTCCGCAACCCCTTTCCCAAATGAGGCTTGTGCCTTTCACACAAACCAACGGCTCCAGGCTTTGGGTCTCTCTATCCCACAAAAGTATGCCAAATGCATTCGGCATGCTGTCTGACCATAGTGTTGAAGCCTTCTCCGCTTTCACTCTGGCATATTCACCCCAAATGTTGCGCTCCACTATAATATGTGCAATGCCTTCAAAGCGAACCACAGGCAATGTGAAAGTTTCACCGTCAAGAGCAAGCTCTTCCCAATCCACAGATAGGGGCAAAGGCATGCTAACCTTCCCCAAGTATCCCACTTCTAACTTTTGCATTTCACACGGAACCAAATTTTTGGCACCAGATACCTCTAATAAAACAGTTTCTGTGGCATTCAAGGGAAGTCTTTTCTCCTCCATGAGACAGGCTGCCAAGGATAGGGTAGCATTTCCACAAAATTCCCCTGCCATCATACGTAATGCCTTTGCCGCATGTTTATCCTTAGGCTCTTGAATAAAGCCCACCTGCTCCCCGTAAATGCTATTGTAAGCCATTAGTTTTTCTGCCACTGCTAGGTGTTCCTCATGGGGAAGTGGCGTTTCCACTAAAATTGTCATGTTTTCCGTTGGGCTGGTTTTAATAAAGTCTATTTCCACAAAATTCCCACCTTACTGTTGAAAACGTCCCAAAAATGCTTTTGTTCGCTCCTGCTTGGGATTATTGATTACCTCCTCAGGGGCTCCTTCTTCTACAATCACACCGCCGTCCATAAAAATAATATGGTTGGAGACATCTCTGGCAAAGGACATTTCATGGGTTACAATCACCATAGTCATATGCTCTGCAGCCAAATCCTTAATTACCTTCAAAATCTCCCCTGTTAATTCTGGGTCTAGGGCAGAAGTGGGTTCATCAAAAAACAAAATTTTCGGTTTCATAGCTAATGCACGGGCAATGGATACACGCTGCTGCTGTCCACCGGAAAGCTGATATGGATAAGCATCCTCCTTTTCAGAAAGACCCATTTTTGCCAAAAGCACCCGTGCCTCCCCGTAAACCTCGTCCTTTGACCGTTTTCCAATTAAAATAGGAGGTTCCGTAATATTCTTCATCACAGAATAATGGGGGAATAAATTAAAATTTTGGAACACAAGCCCAAAGTGTTTTTTAATCTCTCTAAGCTTATTTTCATCCACATAGGTGGATATTCCATTCTCATCTGCCTTAGCCGCATAGTTCCCCAGATAAATCAAATCTCCTCCATCCATAGTTTCCAATAGGGTTGCACAACGCAACAAGGTAGATTTCCCAGAACCTGATGGTCCGATAATCGATACAACTTGTCCCTCTGAAACAGAAAGAGATATATCTTTCAAGACTTCATTCTCTCCAAATTTTTTATTGCAGTGATTTATTTCCAATACCTTCATGTTCATCCCTCCCTTAACGATAATAGCTCAAGGCCTTTTCCACTCGTTCCATAACATATGCCACAACCCAATTAAACATAAAATAGAAGGCACCTGCAATGAATAGAGGAATAATAGTGGTTTTTGCCGCCGCAATTTGTTTTGCCAGCGTAAACATTTCTGTGTAATTTAAAACAAACGCCATAGCCGTATCCTTAACTAATGTAATGATTTCATTGGTCACAGGGGGCAAAATCCGCTTTACCATTTGGGGGAATACAATCTTAAAAAAGGTCTGATATTTATTATAACCCAAAACTGAGGCCGCCTCATACTGCCCAACAGGAATGGATTCGATACCCGAGCGATAGATTTCTGCAAAATAAGCCGCATAATTGATAGAAAAACCAATTAAAACTGCAATCAGTCTATATTCTTTACTTAAGTTAATTCCAAAAACATAGTATGGTGCAAAATAAACCACCAAAAGCTGAAGCATTAAGGGCGTACCCCTTAAAATAGAAATATATACTTTCGCCAAAAATTGAATTGGCTTAAAGTTTCCTGACCATCCCCTTAATCCTCCAGTAGCCACAACCTTCCCCAAAGAACCTTCTTTTTGAAGCAAAAACCCAAAGGGGGTCCATTTTGACATACGGGCAAAGGCCACCAAAAGACCTAATGGCATAGAAAACACCAATGTTAAAACAAAAATAAGTAGTGTTGCCAGCATGCCATCCCCAAGCTGGTAGATGATATTGAAATATTCGGCAGAACCCATAAGAAAACCCCCATATTTTGCATTTTTACATATCCTTGAAAAAAGCAAGGATAAGCGTGTCGGATTACCGACACGCTTGTATCACCCATTTATTTTACACCAAATTACTTTCCAAGGCAAATCATTTGATCCAAATTATAATCCTTATAATTTGCTGCAATGGTGTCAATGGTACCATCCTTTTGCATTTCATATAAGGTTTCTTGAACTTGATCACGAAGCTCTGTGTTTCCCTTCTTAAAGCCTATTGCATACTGCTCTGTGGATAAAGGCTCTTCCAATTTGGCAAATTTATCTCCACGTGAGGTTAACTGGTACTGTGCCACACCAATATCAACAGCAATTGCGTCAATGGAACCGGCTTCTAAATTCATAAAAGCTGAGTTATAATCTTTCGATTGCTCCAAGGAAGCGAAGCTTGCCGCCAATGCAAGATTTTCATCATTGTTTTCTTGATTTGTCAGAGCGGTTAATGCAGAAGAATCTGCCTGAGTCATAACAACTTTTCCCGCCAAATCAGCCTTCATTTTAATGCCGGAGTCTGCTCTCACCACAAAAACAATGCTATTGTCAACATAAGGATCAGAGAAAGTATAGCTATCCTCTCTTCCTGTCATCGTAAAGCCATTCCAAATACAATCAATAGAGCCACTGTTGAGTTCCATATCCTTGGCATCCCAATCAATTGGCTGTTTCACCAATTCCCAACCACGACGTTGGCAAACCTCTGCCGCCAAGTCCAAGTCAAACCCAACATAATCGCCAGCATCATTACGATATCCATAAGGAGGATATTCAGCATCAAAGCCAACAATTAACTTTGTACGTTCTGCCGCTGCTGCATCTTTTGCAGGTGTTGCGTTTGTTTTTCCATCACTGTTGCCACAACCTGCTAACACAGAGACACCCATTAGCATTGCTACAAATATTCCCAAATATTTTTTCATACTTCATTTCCCCTTTTTCATTTTTTTCTACATTTTTAGGCCTATTGACCTAAGCTCTTTATTATATTATCACATTACCACGCTAAAGTAAAGGGGTTTTTTTGATTTGCCGTTCCTTTTTTAAGCATAAAAAAAACAGACAGTTCTCTGTCCGCCAAAATAATAGAATCTAATCCACTCCTCATGAAATAGCTTTATTTTCTCATAATACGGTTCATACCAGCTCTTTCCATGTTGCTTAATGAAATACTAGTCCAACAACTTCCATTGCTTAGAAAGGCTTTTAGGTGCCAAATAGAGTTTATCACAATACGGATTAATCTCTTTCATATACATCCACCGCCTAAAAAGGCGGTGGAATTCAAAAAAATCGTTGAAATAACCCGCATATACTACTGTTAATGCATCATCTTGATAATTAGTAGCTTCTGACCAGGATAGATTTTATCAGGATCCTCAATGTCGTTTACCATTAAAATCCGATCAATTGTGGTATCAAAATGTTTTGCAATCTTCCATAAACTGTCCCCTGGCTGCACAGTATAAATTACGGCACCTGCCATGGGTTTTTGAGGTGTATCTGTATTTTTCAGACGAATATCCGTTACAAGCTGAGTTGTTTCCTGCCTTTTCGCATCTGCCTCAAGTACAATGGATGCAAATAACTCACCTTCCCGATCGGATAAAATCTGAAAGTCGATTTCCTCAAGTCTACCCTTCACATTTATTTCATCAGTAGGCATAACACCCTTCATCTCAATTTTTTGGCTAAAAGGAATTCCTTTGTTTGCCATGCAAACTGCGTGATCATCCTCTTGGCATAAATACATGATCTCCACATTCAAAACGCCCTCAACTTGAATCATATCCTCTTGGGGGCTTACGTCTTGAATATGCAGCGTTCCCCAAGTTTTTCCTGCCTGCAGCATAGGACGCTCGCTTTGATCCAATGTGATTTTCTCTTTCAAGGAAAATTGATTTTTTGCTCTTCCCATGCAGATAGGATAGGTGACGGTTTCCCGCATAACCTCTGTTTCCATTCCCGGTGCATAGGCGTCAGTAACCACAGTTTTCTCTGTTGAATCCCAAGCTGACATCTCGCTCATAATAGATGCATTCACATCTAAAACTCTAGGTTCGCCGTCGTCATCAAGGCTGGTTTTAATTGAGGCCTCATCGATGGTTAAATTCACATCCACTGTACTTTTCGGTGTAATCTTATCTGCTTCTAAATACCCGTTAAATGGTATTTTCTCGCTCCATGAATGCACAGTTCCTGTACCCTGATCATCCGTATATAAAATATCAACGATGAGATTACTACGGATCATTACCTTGCCATCCATTGGGCGAACTTCTTGATCTGTCAGATTAAAGTCGCAACTCAAAATTTCTCCAACAGCTGGTGCCGTCTGAGGTAACGTAATTTCCTCTTTAACCGTGAATCCTTCTTTCTTCTCAGCGACAACTTCCTCCATACGAATCTTACCTTCCAAAAAGGCCATTCCGCCGCTGTCGCCAGGTGCAACTACATTAACTTTATGTACACGTTCTGCATTTGCTGTCAAGCCAATGACTGCCTTTATTCCCAACTTTCTATCATTGATTACTTGGCAATCCAAATGCTCCAGTGTTGTTGTTAGTTTTACCTGCATATCCTTTTCCAGTCCATCCATGTATATAATATCTTCAATGGGTAAACTGGATTTCATCGCATATACTGCATCGTCGCCTTTGTCAGAAGAATATAGGATAGTAAGGTCCAAGTCCCCAGAGAGGTTGATGCGATCGTCCCCCACCCGTACATCCTTCATCTTTACTTTTCCATGGCAACACAAAACTTCATTTACATCAGGCTTGCTGTCAGGCGCGATGATATCCCCTTCCAGCAAGATTTGGGAGGCTTGTTTCCCACCCTGCTGCTTCAATACAATTTCTTCTCTTTCCCATTCCATCGGCATAAAAAACCTCCTTCGCTATTCTTGCGGCAGTTTTCAGACACTGATTTCGGGCTTTTCCTTTTTTTCGGTCACCATCCACCCTTTGTCTATATATAAATATATTGAAATTCTTCTATTGTATTCCTAAAAATAAGGGTTTCTCTGAAAAATGTTGTTTCACTTTTTCAATCTATAGAGAAAAAGTGAAATAAAAAATCCCATTATACATGCTTGACGAAAACATGAATAATAGGACTTGCTTTTTTTGCATAGAGTTACGTTCATTTTATGGAAAAGACGTTCAGGCTTTACAGATATTACATCAACGGGAAAAGTTAGGATAAATCTTCATACAAAAAAAACAGCGTTTCACTTGCTCTATCATACGAGAATCAACTAAAAATCTTAATAAACAGCCGTTTTACAATAAATCTTATCTCCTATCACTTCTTTTGAGCCTCAAAATCCCCTCAGTTCCGTAATCGGGAACCATCGAAAAACAACCTTTCCTGTCAAATCACCACGGGAGATGACCCCCATTTGACGGCTGTCATAACTTAAATCTCGATTGTCACCCAACACAAACACTGTGCCTTGTGGAATGGTCATATCCACGACTCCATTGGTGGGCCCATCTATATACTCTTCTTCCAGTATTTCACCATTAATTTCAACAAGGCCATCAGGAAGCAGTCGAATATGATCCCCCTCGGTAGCCACAATTCTTTTTAAAACTGTTTTTACCTTTCCGCTATCATTGTACTGAAAAACGATAATATCTCCTTTTTCATACCACCCCATCTGAACAAAAAAGCGACTCATACAGATAATATCACCATCATTTAAGGTGGGGTCCATAGAACTTCCCTCTAGCTTCACTGGCCATAAAAAGAAAAATAATATTATTATGATAATTGACGCCCTAACAATTACATTCGCCCAATCTTTTACAACTTCATTCAAAACCATTTACCTCTCTGTGCAATTATTTTCTGGTGACAAATTGTTACCACTCTATATAAAAGTATACAAATTTCTCCAAAAATAGCAAGACAAAAGAAAAGGTAAATTTAGGAATTATTAATAATTACCAAAAGTAAACTTTTTTTTACTCTAAGACAAAAAAAATAAGCCTCATTTTATTCGGGCTTAGATATAATTATAGCATATGTCTTTGCGGCATTTTCTCTTCAGAAATACTATGTTTAACAATGTTTTATATTCTTTCCATAAAGCTATATCCCAGAGCTTCTAACGCCACCTGTGCTTTAAAACTATTCTCTTTCTTAATTAAAATATAATCTGTATCAAAAGTCGATACTGCAAAAATACTAATTTCATTTTTTGCTAAACATTCTGATATCTTTGCTAAAATTCCCACCATGGAAAACTCCATCTGTCCCACAACGCGAAAACAGCTCCATCCATCTTCATGTACCTCAACATCTCGGGGTAAACGTTTTGTAGGGCAAACCAAAGAAAGCTCATGATCTGTTCTTGACCAAAAGCTAAAACGTCCCAAATCCGTTATTTCATGAGCTCCTATCCATTTCGCCACTGAAAAATCTATATTTAACCATTCTAATAACATTTATTTTTCCTCAGTTTTGCTTTTGCACTGTTTTATATTCATCTTCCAAACGATAATAGGGACAATCATTGTTCTCGTCCTTCAAAAATCGCTCCATTTCATCTTCATCTAAATTCACTTGACAATAATATTCATCGTACATTTCATCGTAACTAAAGTATCCACATGTATCACAATTTGACTTCATTTCTTTCTCCCATTTATATAAAGATTTATCTCTCTTTTGGAATAAAAATAAAAACCACTTCTTAATTTAAGAAGTGGTTTAAGTATGGGAGTTACAGGGCTCGAACCTGTGACCCTCTGCTTGTAAGGCAGATGCTCTC
>NZ_JANGAD010000039.1 GCF_024461735.1 Anaerotignum propionicum | reverse complement strand
GGAAGAAACACTTGACATGAAGCAGGGGGAAAGGAGTATGATATCAAGAGAAGATAATGAGATAAATGAAAAGGAGACGATGTGATATGAACGGAAATTTTGTTTACTGCAATCCTACGAAGCTTTATTTCGGAGAAGATTCCCTTGATTTTTTGAATGAGGAGCTTCCTAAATACGGGAAAAATGTTGTACTTGTTTACGGTGCGGGTTCTATTAAAGAAAACGGAATCTATGATAAAGTAATA
>NZ_JANGAD010000038.1 GCF_024461735.1 Anaerotignum propionicum | reverse complement strand
CCAAGAGGAAGTAAGCTCCACTGTATTTCTGGCGAAATCCACGCACGAATATATCCGCTTGACAAGTGGCTAGCCACATGCTATATTATGTGTAGCGGATATATTGCAAGTTCCCTAAATGGCTAGCCATTTAGAACTTGTGAGGGTGGCAAGCCCCCCTTCAATCCCCCTTGAAATGACCGCAGATATGCGGAAATTTGTTGGAATGATGTCGAGAAGAAAGAGAGGTAAAGCATGAGTTGGGGC
>NZ_JANGAD010000037.1 GCF_024461735.1 Anaerotignum propionicum | reverse complement strand
CAGCTCTGGACTTACCTTGCTGATATAAATGAGCAGGCACAAGAGAGATTCCAGGTTATTATCAGTCAGATGCAAAAAGCTGAGTCTGTAACTGAGAAGATGAAAGCGGATAATCAGTGGGAATGGATTCAGAGAATGGGCAGCATCCACAATCGTGCAGAAGAAATTGTGTTGAATGAATTGATATATTCATGTTGACAAGGCGGAGAGAAAGAAATATAATATTGTTAGCACTCCGTTGAATAGAG
>NZ_JANGAD010000036.1 GCF_024461735.1 Anaerotignum propionicum | reverse complement strand
AAAATATACCTTTCTCACACAAGAAATATATGCTACTTGCAAAATATCATACCAAAAAACTTTTCACAACCGAAACCAAAACCAACGGATATCATACATTACACTACCACCATTCAAACTTTACTACTATCCTCCCTTCAGTTTCCCTTTTTCTGCCTTTTTCGGTGACGGAAATACGCTTCAGAGACCCTAAAGGGAAATCCATGCCATAACAGGAAAGTAACATCCCAATGCGGACTATACCACCCCACC
>NZ_JANGAD010000035.1 GCF_024461735.1 Anaerotignum propionicum | reverse complement strand
TAGCCGTATCGGAAGGTGCGGCTGGATCACCTCCTTTCTATGGAGTATTGGTTGTAATGTATACTACTGTTTGGTTTTGAAGGATCAAACCTTCAATGCTGCACCTTGAAAACTGAATACAAGAAAAAAGAGTCAATCGAGAAAAAATAAATTTTCTTTAGAAATAAATGTAACAAATGTTGGCAGACGATGCCAACAAAACCGTAGTATCGCTACTACGAAACATTCCAAAGAACAAGCTATTGTTTTGAA
>NZ_JANGAD010000034.1 GCF_024461735.1 Anaerotignum propionicum | reverse complement strand
CTGCCCTTGGAAGTTTCGTCCATGAAACAGTTGCTTCTGTACTTGTAACTCCCATTACAGTTGCTTTTGCATCTTCCGGAATCGTCGGAGCCGGAATTTCTGCCGCTTCAAGTTTTGCACCTGCTGCGTTCAAGTCTGCTGCAAGCTTATCAGCCTGCTCTTTTGTCGTCTTGTCGTCATTCATTCCCTTAACGGCATTGTCGTATGCTGTCTTAAACTCGTTCCACAGATTTTCTGCGTAATCGTCTTTATTCAAA
>NZ_JANGAD010000033.1 GCF_024461735.1 Anaerotignum propionicum | reverse complement strand
AACAAGTGCCTGCTCACGGAGAAATTAAGATTACGAAAAAACTTCAGGGAAAAGCGTATGGGGAAGAGCGGGGTTATTTGTTCCATATCCATTATAAAACAACGGATGAAAACAATAAGGAAAAGGTCGTTGTCGTTCCGCAGACTGTAGTTGTAAAAGCAGGGGAATTGACAGGAAGTACTGTCTATGAAAATATCCCGCTTGGCGCACAATATGAAGTACATGAAGTAGATGAAACCGCTCTTCTGACTTTGGAAGCG
>NZ_JANGAD010000032.1 GCF_024461735.1 Anaerotignum propionicum | reverse complement strand
AGCGTGAGCAGGTAATAGTCCTCATCCGCAGCTTTGTCCGGGATAAATTCCTTGTGGCAGTCCCCGATCCGATAGTACATCCCGCCGTATTCCAGGATGTTGCCGGAGAAGATCGGTTCGGTCTCATAGGCTGTCACGCCGTTTTTAGTGACAGTACCGGCGGTCTTAATGTTGCCGTAGCCGTGATCCACGCCGATGATCATGAGATTTTTAAATTCTTTCATGCGTCTTTGCACCTCCCTGATTTGTCTTTTTGCTCA
>NZ_JANGAD010000031.1 GCF_024461735.1 Anaerotignum propionicum | reverse complement strand
CGAAAGGAATTTGTGAGAGGATCGGAATTGACGGACGTCTGACGTATCAGCCGGAAGGCGGAGAAAAAGAGGTGTCGGAAAAGGCGATGCCGACCCATACAGAGGCAATTCAGTTTGTGATTGAAGCTCTTACAAATCCGGTAACGGGTGTTGTTAAGAGTTTGGATGAAATCGGAGCTGTAGGACATCGTGTCGTACACGGCGGAGAAAAGTTTGCATCCTCAGTTGTGATTACAGAAGAAGTGAAGAAAGCGATAGAGGAATG
>NZ_JANGAD010000030.1 GCF_024461735.1 Anaerotignum propionicum | reverse complement strand
CGCAAAATGAGGCTGGCACATGGAAGCAGTTGTTCAACTCTCCCCAAAGTTTTCCACATACAGATATTCCATCAGAAGAAGGTACCAAACTTATTCTATAAGAGTCCTTCAGCGCGATCCGTTTCCACATCGCAACGCTGTTGTTGTCATCAAATATATCTAAATCCCTTGCCGTACAACCACAACACGACATCGTGGAGTCTTAGTACTGCGCAACTTACATACTTTCAAGCCATGCTCGTCCACAGAGGGAATAATGGGTTCTTC
>NZ_JANGAD010000003.1 GCF_024461735.1 Anaerotignum propionicum | reverse complement strand
TTATTGAAAGATTTCCCGTTACAAAGCAATTTTCCACACTTACAGTGCTCCCATAGGTATTGCCGATTAAGCCACCACCATAAGTGCCGCCTTGTACTGTAAGATTTCCTTGCACACCACTGTTTTTTACAGAGGCATTACCTGATGCATAGCCAACAAGACCTCCTCCGTCTTGTATGCTAATTTTTCCTTTTGCAATACAGGAATCAACCGTTCCAGTAAGATTACCTACCAATGCTCCATTTGTTGCAGTTACATTCTCTAATACAATATTTTTCAAAGTTCCTTGGCAATTCGCAAAGAAACTTCCTGTGCCTTTTGTATCCAAATTTCTAATCACATATCCATCTCCATCTAACGTCCCCGAAAACTGAGAAATAGATATCCATGTTTCGTTATTTAAATCAATATCACTGCCTAACTTGTAACACGCTGTTATATCTTCCCGAATGGAATTCAGCTGCTCTGTTGTTTCTATGATGTATGGATTCGTCTCTGTTCCCTCACCTGATTTAGTTTGAGCTGCAATTTCTACTGAAAAACTACCTAATATGAAACTAATTGAAATGAAAATTGCTACTATTTTGTTCCTCATACAAATAAACTCCTTTTAATTAAAATCTAATTTAATAACACACGAAGTGAATTATATCACATATTTTCCAAGTTAACATAAAATTAGCAATTAATTTATTTGGATAATTATGGATATAATAATTCCGCAAGCTTATTTCGAACTTTGTGATATTCTATTTTCGCTTGTATTCTAAATTGACTCGCATTTAGATTATCGCACCAACTTAGAATTGGTTAGTTCTCATTTAGTCAGTTCTCTGCAATATTTTATATCCAAATTACTTTTGACGAAAAGACGCCTCCTAATCGAGATAATGGTATAAAACTCTTCGGTTATAAGACACATTTTACAAATATTTAGCATGAAAATAACAAAACCGCCAACAATAAAACCCTTAACACTTTAAGTACTTTATTCTTAGTAGTTAAAAAATCAACAGGAGCAGGGAAAACACTCTACTCCTATTTTAATGCCTATTCATAGTAGTCCACTTCTTGTTTTACCACAATTCCTGAGTGGAACTGTATCTCCAGTTTCATTCCTTTATGTACCCTTATGGAAGAAATCAGTCTTTTTACAAGGTCTTGGTCAAACTCACTTACTTGCGGATTAACATTGCCAATCGTTTTGTCTAACTCCTCAACCCTTTGAACATAATTTTCTGCATTTTTCTGTGCTTGCACCATCTTTATTTTCGCAATTTTCAATTCATTTATCTGTTCCGATAGTTTCTTATACTCTTCGTCAAATTCTTCGCTGACAGCTCCTTCTTTTGCGTTATTTTCTATGAGTATAAGCATCTGATCTTGAATCTTTTTTATCTGTTCGTCATATTCGGTTGTAACCTCTTTGGTGCTGTAGTTACCAATAACTCTTATTACATTTTCTCGGAATGCGTCTATAAACTCCCCTGTATTTTCTACTACATTATTTATGGCTTGCATAATTGCATCATGTAGTTGTTCTTCTTTTAAGGTAGGTGAATTTTGGCATCTTGATTTTTTACCTTGTTTCAGCCTATCCTCGCATCTCCATACAGCAGATTTATCACCGTACTTGGACCATATCTGTCTACGATAGGCATGTCCGCATTCCCCACATACCATTAAATCCGACAGTATGTATTTAGAACTGTATTTGCTTTTCTCTTTTAACTCCTGATTCTTTTTTCTTGTAATCGCCGATTTATTCAAGCTTGCTCGCCTTACTTTTTCTGCCTGCACCTGATGGAATAACTCCTTTGGAATAATCGCCTCATGGTTATCTGATACATAGTACTGTCTGATATAACCATCGTTTTTCACCCTTTTCTTGGTGAGAAAATCTACTGTATAGGTCTTTTGCATACGAGCGTCACCACATAGTTTTTCGTTTGAGAGCATCTTGTCGATAGTTCCCGGATGCCACTGGTCAAGTCCTGTCACGGTCTTAATACCGTCTTTTTCTAATCCTTTACATATCTGAACAATACTGTTTCCCTCAAGATACTCCCTAAAAATCCTTTTTACAATGACAGCCTCCTTAGGTACTACAACAAGGTTTCCATCTTCATCTTTGGTGTAGCCTAAGAACTTTTTGTGATTCACCGATATGATTCCGTTTTCAAATCTTCTGGTTAGCCCCCATCGTGTATTTTCACTAATGTTTCGGCTTTCCTCTTGTGCTTGACTGCTGAGTATGGTGATTAGCAATTCTCCACCGCTTTCCATGGTGTTGATGCCCTCTTTTTCAAATATCACAGGCACATTTTTCTCTTTCAGTTTTCTGATATTTTGCAAGGCATCTACCGTATTTCTTGCAAATCTGCTGATAGATTTTGTTAATACTAAGTCTATTTTCCCATTCATACAGGCATTAATCATGGCATTAAAGTCTTCACGTTTTCTCGTCTGGGTTGCTGATTTTCCATCGTCAGCAAAGATGCCGGCACATTGCCAGTTTGGGTTGCTATTTATTTTATTAGTGTAGTAGTCAACCTGCGCCTCATAACTCCCTTCCTGCTGTTCCAGTAAGGTGCTTACTCGGCAGTAGGCGGCTACACGTAGTGTTTTCTGCTCCACTCTTAATTGTCTGTCATATTTCATTTGAGGCGGTATGATTGCCACTATTTTTTTTGGTGTAGCCATTTTTTTCATCCTTTCTCTTGTATTCTAAAATCTCACTGATTATCAGTCCGTTTATAAATTGGGTTTCCACTTTGCCGTCTTGATAAATGGTGATTTTGTCTATCATTTCTTTGAATAATTCTTCATGGAATTCCGTTAGTAGGTCTTTACCAATTAACATTTCTTTTATTTTCTGTGTCTGCACTTCATAGTCATCTATCTTGGAAGTGCTGTAAGTAAGTTCTGCCCTTTTAAATATGAGTACCGCCAGCTCTTTTGATGAGAAATCTTCATCTTCCTCAAATTGATGTATTTGATTTTCTATCTCCCGCCGTTCTTTGCTGATTTTAGGTGTTTCTTTTTTTCGAGGCATATCCAGTAGTCGTTGGTTTTTAATAAGCTGATTTACTGCACTTTTAAATACCAATTTTAATTCCTCATCTGTATAGAAAAGGTTTCTGCATAGTACTCGGTTTTTAAATATGTATTTTTTGCACTTCCACCTACTCTTTTCTGATGCCTTTCCTGAATGCTCTGTGTACTTTCTATACGGTTCGCCACATTCACCACAGTATATCTTGTTTGAAAATAGGTTTTGATTTTTCATGCTGTTTGGCTGTGCCGTGCGTCCAAGCTGTTTTTCTTTCTGTTTTCTCTTGACTTGTACCTCATCGAAGGTGGCTTTATCAATCAATTCAGGGTAAAACTCGTCACCCTTGTATTTATTGTTTTCCAGTATTCTTCCTACTGCACTATGTGTCCAATTGGTTTTGTTATTTGCATTTGGAACTTCTTTTTCACTCAGTGCTTTTGCTATAGCTACTAAAGATTTTCCTTTTAGGTATTCAGAATATATCTTTTTTACAATTTTAAATTTTTCTTTATCTATCTGTATTTTACCATTTACCATTACATAGCCTATTGGCATATGAGTTTGCATATTTGGTTTCACCTCCTGCAATGTATTCCGTCAGTTCAAGGTGATTTATAAGTCTAAATGTAATATCACCGCTGTTTCCCACTAAGACTTTATCTACGGTATGGATAAACAGTTCTTCTTGGTACTCGTCCATGATTACAGGGTTGTATTTTATGATTTGTAGTATCCTATTTGTTCCCTCAATCTCTTTTTCATAGCCATTACTCTCAAGGAGAACATTTCGTCTTTTCTTATATTCCTCAATTTCAATGTCAATTGCATTCTGTTTTTCCATAAAAATAGCAGAGTCCATATATCCTTTTATCATCACTCGATGTAGGATATGGCTCTGCTCCATTAACTCCGATATTTTATTGTTTAGTCTCAGAATTTCCTCTTCCTGTTCTTTATTCACCCTTAGCTTTTTTAAGGATTCCAAGAGTGGGTAAAGGATTTCAATATGATTGCTTACAAGCTTATTCCACATGGTTAGAAAGGCAACTTTGATTATATCCTCTCTTACTGCTTTCAAGGTACACAATCTGCTGTTTTCTATATGGTTGATACAGCACCATTGTATCTTCTCGTAAGGCTTTCCGATATAAATTTTCTGTCTGCGAAAAATTCCACCGCATTCTTTACAGATAATCTTACCACTGAATTCATAACGATTTTGGTATTTATCGCTGTCATTCATGCCCATCTGCATTCTTCGGTATTCATAAATTTCTTGAACTCTTTCTGCTTGTTCCTTTGTAATAATGGGCTCATGACTATCTTTCACGGAGTACATGGGTAGTTCTCCATGGTTTATCTTCTTTGTAAAAGGGAGTACATCTGTAGTATATGTTTTCTGCAGCAACAATTCTCCCGAATAAATTGGGTTCTGAAGTATCTGCTTTATCACGCCTTCGTTCCATTTTTCTGCTATTCGAATAGTGGGTATGTTGTCACAAGTTAAATCTCGGGCGATTGCATAACTACCTTTTCCGCTTAAGTATTCATTATAAATTTTTCGGATAATTTCAGCCTCATCTTCTTTGATAATAAGCTCACCATTTTCATCTTTGGCATATCCATATGCCACACTGCTTGGTATGTAACTGCCATCCCCAAACCTTTTGTGAATACCCCAGCGAACATTTGTAGATATATTTTCTGATTCACCTTGGGCGATAGAGCTTAGAATGGTCAGCATTTGCTCACTCTGCTCCGACATAGTAATGATATTCTCTTTTTCAAAATATACCGAAACCCCAAGAGCTTTCAGCGTTCGAATTGTCTCGATGCTGTCTACGGTGTTTCTGGCAAACCTTGTGATGGATTTTGTAATGATAAGGTCGATGTTTCCTTTCTCACATTCCCTAATCATTCTACCAAACTCATCCCGATTTTTTACCTTAGTACCGCTTGATTCATCTGCAAATATTCCAGCAAATTCCCATTCTCCTCGTTTTTCAATATATTCTTTATAGTATTTTGTTTGAGCAACATAGGAAGTATGTTGTTTTGAACTATCGGTACTGACTCTGCAGTAGGCACAAACTCTTTTCTTTGGTCTTAATTCCTTCAAGACTTTCTGCCTTACAGGTTCTATCGTTTTAACCATTTTGGTCATGAGTTTTCCTCCTTTCCCATCAGTAATCTCGCTGTTCGTAACACACAATACCCCAAAGCAATTATAATATCAAGTGTTATTACACATATACTTTTGCAAGGCATGGAGAAAAGGATTGGCGGTTTAGTTCATCGATTTGTGCATACTCAACATCAGAAACGATGCCTTTTCTCTTAAGAATGTCAAGAAACTTAAGCGACATTTTATAGTGCACTTCATTTTCAGATTGTTCTATTGTCATTTCATGCTCTTTTGCCTCTTCAGCCCCTATTTCCATTAAATCCATATTCTTTTCCCCCATCCCCATATAGTTTTTCTTAATACCACAAAAATAGGGATTACCGCTGTTTGACTTGCAACTGCAAAAGCAGATAAAGCATAGGTAATCCCCATTACTTCTGACATTAAGTCAGTTATTTTTGTTTTTGTACTTTATTGGACACTACTTCCCAAGTACTGGGCGATTTACATAAACTGAGAGTAGTTAATTCTCATCATAGGAATCTCACCTCCTGCAGGATCTCTTCAGGCTGCCCCCATTGCGATGTCTGTGGCTGGACAGAAGTATCATTATAGGCTGGATAAGGTTATGGCAATACAATCCACTATGAATTGTTTCATGAACAGACGAACCCGCTCGCTCCTTATATTGGCTGCATTTATAAAATTCAGAAGAAAAAATCCATCTTCATGGATTTTCTGATTTTACAGGAGGTCACAGCGCATCTTTCACAGTTGCTTTTCCGACTAAGGCTTATCAGCTAATGTATTTATGAAATCGGATATTTAATTTTCAAGGTACTTTGAGAGAACAAAAATCCCCCTCACTTACTTCAACGCTAAGTGAGGGGGGGTGCACACCCAGAAAATTATTTTGTCATTAAATATTTTAGTTTTTTTATAATTTTTTTCTTTCTCTTATGTATCGCATTGTGATAAACCCCTAATCTTTCTGCGTATTCACGTTCACTTTTTTCCTCATAAAAAAGAGCATTTATCAGCTCCAGCTCTTCCAAGGTAAGAAATTTTAAATTTGCAAGAAGCATTTCAATCATAACTTCCTCGATTGCTAATTCTTCCACAGTGGCTCCCTCATCACAGAATTGTACTCCCGATTCCATTAAACGCTCTAATGAATCCTCTCTGCTTGGAACAAAATAAACATTTTCCTGGGCTTCATCTACTATAAAAGTTTCACACTTTAAGTCATACTCTTGGTAAATAGCTTTTCTTGCCCCTTGTTTTAGAACCTTTATAACTTCATCATTTGCACTTGGATACATCTTTTTATAATTTGGTATCCTTTTATTTGCCGCCATTTGCTTCCCTCCGCTTCTAAATTTTGAAATATCTCAAATCAAAATCGGAAAGGTGGAGAGCGACACCGAAACAAACGATTGGACTTATCCATTTTCCCTCCTAAAAATGGGCACAAAAAAAGCCGAGAATAACATTTCTGTTACTCCCGACTCTCTAACTGCCGTATTATGAAAAATGGGTATAAAAAAACCCCGACTTTTTACAGTCGAGGTTATTTACTAATTAATTTCGTACCCATCCCACAATACAGATTATAAGTTATGCAATGTTCAAAGTCAGTACGTGGTTAGTATGCACTAAGTTCGCACTGTGTCTGAATTTCATCTTCTTTTTTAAAGAAGCTATTATTATCTTCTTCTCCGAAGTTGTTAGTTAAAACAGACTTATATTTTGGAAGTGCATACCCCCAAAGCGCAACTCCAAATAACTTAATTGCTTCTTTTTTTCTTACATAAAAGCTTGTTCTTTCCATCAATAAGCATTCAAGCAATTCATGTTCGTTTAGTGTGTTAGAATTTATATAGCAATTTGATAATATTTCATGATAGAGCTTTCCGTGCACAGGGTAATCATATATTTTAATCATTGCTGTATCAATAAGTTCAATCATCCATGAAGTTTCAAATATATATGAAACCCTATCCTTGAAGTCCGCTCTTTGCTCTGATGGTGCAAAGTCAGATAAATATGTTAACGCAGCATTTAAATCATTGCTATAATAAGATTCACATACATCTTTTATGTATTCGACCTCTTTCAGAGTTTTCCATACAACATCACGATAAATATCCAACAGCAACTTAGACTTATGAAAAACTTGCTCTTCATCAAGATTCATGCCTTCATACATAAGCGAAATATTTCTCATTGTTCTGGTAACTCTCATAGCAGACCTCCGTTTTTAATTAGTATACTTTATGATCAGTAATACTCCCCCATATCGTTAAATTGATTGACAAAGCATGAAGATTAAAGTAATATTATTGTGCAGTTTATCTTCATATAAATCATTATATGAAGATTTCCTTTATTTGTCAATACAATACAACATATTTCGTGATATTTCGCTTTACATTTTAGGAGGATTATATGAAGTTTGGAGAGAAAGTTAAAAATTTGCGAAAGGATAAAGGGCTTACACAAACGGACTTAGCAAAACAACTTGATGTTTCACTACGCACAGTAATCAGCTATGAGACTGGGAAAAGCTACCCCAAAAGAAGAGAAATATATGCTATCCTTGCAGACTGTTTTCATATTGACGTAAATTATTTACTCACAGAAGATGAAGAATTTATTGGAGAAACCAAAGAAAAATACGATATTCAATGTCCAAAAAAAACTCACGAATTAGTTGCTGAAATAAAAGGTTTATTTACTAGCTGTGAATTATCAGAAGCAGAGAAAGATGCTGTTATGCAGGCATTACAGCAGGCTTATTGGGATTCAAAGGAGATAAATAATAAGTATACCTCAAACAAAATTAGACTATAAATCACATTTTACTATCTATTATTTCTAATAGAGAAAAAGATCTTATTTGTTCCACAGAGTTAAGGGTTGCTCCTTGTGATTACTTGGCTTTAGGTTTTGAAGGCAGCCTATTCATTAAATGATTTACTATGAAATCCAAATACAAGTAAAAAAGTTATTTTTGGATGCACTTACAATTGAGTCATACTTGTTGCCAAAAGTATTTTGATATCAAGCTTCCCTTAAGGAACAGTTGTTTTAAAAATGTAAGAGGCAAAGGGTAAGGCAGAAATAGTTAAGTGATTCTGATGTCATTTTGGTCGTCGAAACCATTAGTACCCCAACTCGTTTTTTATGAATTTAGACGTCTCAGTAATTGCTAATCCACCTTTTCCTGTACAGCATAATTCACTCGGCATCAGTTTTCCAACTTCTAGCATAGAAACAATTGTTTCATCAAGAGGAATTACTTCCTCTTCCTCTACGCCGGCCATTGCCATATTGCACAAGAAATGGCATTAATCGTCCCCAAAACATTTCTACCAAGGCACGGCACTTCAACTAAATCTGCAACTGAATCACAGACCATCCCCAAAACATTTTGCAACGCAATTGAAGCTGCAGCAGCACATTGTTTAGGCGTTCCGACATATAATTGAACAACTCCTGCCGCAGCCATTGCAGAGGCGGCTCCGCATTCAGCCTGACAACCACAAATCTCTGCCGCAAATGTTGCATGCTCAGCTATGAACAGGCCCACTATTCCTGCCGCAAGTAATGCTTTTGTTCTATCTTCCTTAGATAAACACAAATGCTCAGCAACACCTAAAATAGCACCTGGAGTTACGCCACATGCCCCACCTGTGGGTGCGGCAACAATTCGTCCATACCTGCTATTAACTTCTACAACAGCCATACTCCACGCGATTGCAGTATCCATCACTCCCAATGGTATCAACCTTTGATTTTTGGAATCATTTAAATATCTGCCTGCTCTAGCATTAATTATTTGCCCTGGCTTTGGATTATTTAAGCCCTCATACACGGATTCTTCCATGACTTGAGCTATATACCCCATTTTATTATATACCTCTTCTTTAGATATACCTCCTCTTTTTACTCATAATAAACCGCACCCTCCCAATATTCAGACCCTGTTTCTTCAATCCATTTCATCATATCTTCATTTGTCAAAAAAGGAATCTCGCAATTAGCCCTAGCGAGCACTGGTAAAACTGGATTTAAAAGACGAGTCCATCTGATTTCATGCAAATTACGGATTTTATTATAAATCTCCTTGTCTAATGGTTCCCTAAATTTAACATTAACCATTATTTCATCACTTAACTACTGAAGTATAATTGACTTGTATATCTACTCCTTGCAGTAACTGAAGAACTTTAATTTCGCAGCCAATCTTTCTCATAGCAATCAATTCGTAATAGTCTCGCATAATTTGTACAGAAAAACCATTAATATCAACAATCTTAAAAATTCCCTCACCAGTAGACTGCCCTATTAGTTTAATTTGTTCTCCATTATGCGTAAGCAAACTAATTTTTGCTGTATTAGGGTGGTCGGTTTCAAATTCAGTAATATGAAAAGATACATTTACATCTTTATTTTTGGCTTCCTTTAATATGTCATGTAACCGATTATCTTCCGGATAAACTCCAAGTAATCCGCCTACTAAACCTCTGTCTGTTCCTTGCAAATTATAGCTTGAAGCAAAAGAACCAGATTTATCAAATGAAATACGAATTGTTTTTGGTATACCTAAACATAGTTGGTATCCAATCAAACCGATTCTACACGGTCCTGCTGTGTGTGAGCTTGATGGTCCAGTCATTATCGGACCCACAACATCATTAAAAATACTAGTTGGCTGTTTCATAAACTTGTTCCTCCTATATCTTTACGCCCTTAAGAAGAAAGAAAACCGTCTTCCTGAAGACTCCAAGCGGATTCGTCTTTACAAGAAATGCATAACTTACTTCTGCTTCATAGTGAAAGTGCCCCCAGTGAAAAATAAACGCTACAATTAAGTTTCTTGGCATCAATGGAATTGGGTCTCCACCTTCCTCATAAAAGTACACCTCTGATTATAGAAAAAGCGGACAAAATAAATTCGTCCGCTTATATAACTAAAGCAATGTACAATTTAAAACACAAGATACTAAAAAACTTCCTTATTCACCAGGATGCTTTCTATCTTTAAAAGATGATTCCTGAGGGCCTCTCTGATCTTTTTTTGCGATGAACAAACTGCCCGTTGCTCTTCCGCACATTACCGGAGGCTCACAAGCTGTTGCGCGCGTATCCTGAGGGTTTGTGATATCAACCATCTTAGCAACTTTCCATGCTTCAAATTTACATGTATAGGACTGGCTCCCAACTTTTTCAATCCAGCCATGGTATTCCATAAAATCACCAACATATACTGGAGCTGTGAATTCGATGTCTTTGTAGCCCAAGAACAAGCTAATGTCACCATCAACATAAACCATTAATTCTGTACCAACGTCGCCCCACTGATTCACAATTCTAGCCCCGTTTACTAAATTTCCAGTATAGTGAGCATCTTTTGCGCTCATCATTAAATGATGTACAACCTTTTTACCTACCATAACTACTTCCTCCTTTTCATTCTCCTATGTAAAATTAACAATATAATAATTCGGGTCTATGAATATGTGATTAAGAAAACTGTCTCGGGAAATCGCTTCTTAAAAAAGCCCGTTTTCATTTGTTTTTGATTAGACACTTCCAAATATTTTTCGGCATGACACTTCGAGAGGGAATTTGAATAATGTCTATCATTTAAATCCGGTCTATTCGAACTTCTCCTATATATTCCACTTATTTCATAACTTATAAGCTTCGATTTATTCATGAAATCTTTTTAAGCCTTCTCACCACTCCGTTCTTTCATAGACCCGGCACGTTCCTTGTCGTTACTTTTTAAAAATGCTAGCCGCATCCGGCACTTTTACATCAAGGGGCATTGCAATTTTTGATACATTAATCAGATGTATATAGTCAACGTTTCCTGCCAAAATATTGTTTCCCCATGTACCACATCCTTCAGATACTGCAGGTGATAGACCGTTAGTAGCAGGTCCCCACGCATCTGGTGTAGGCTGGTTTACTAACAAACGAGCCACAGGTATTTTTTCTCCGGCATACCTAATATGCTCTTGATTGTTACTGAACAGACCAGCGGTATGACCAATACCACCAGACTCTTTCATATTTCTAACTGCCATATCCACTGCCTCTTCAAATTTATCGTAGGATTTCATAACCACAATAGGTCCCATGATTTCATGACCGAAAACATCATCCTTGCCTACGCCGTCAATTTTCACTGCAAGCACCTTGGTTTCCACAGGGACATCAAAGCCCGCAGCCTTTGCAATAACGAAAGCGTCCTTGCCCACCAGACCGCTGTCTACCTTACCGTCATGAAACAACGCCTGGCGGAATTTTTCCACATCTTTAGCATCTTCGTAAACCACAAAGCCTGCATTCTTCATTTCTTCAAAGAATTTTGCTTCCACTTCTTGAGGATACAGCAATAAGTTGTCACCATCGCACAGGATACCGTTGTCACTGCCAACTGCGATTACTGTCATCTCTGCCGCTGTTTTCAGGTCATAATCTCTGTCCAAAATAACAGGAGGGTTGCCGGGGCCTACGCCGTAAGCGGGAGTTCCGCTGGAGTATGCTGCCTTGGTGAGTCCTGGTCCACCTGTTGCTAATACCAAGTCGCATTTTTCCATTAATTCGGCGGATTTTTCAATGGTTGCACCTGCCACGATCTGAATCAGGTCAGTGGGAGCGCCATTTTTTTCCAAGGCTTCTCTGATTAAGTTTACCGTTTTGGTAGAGGTTTTTTCCGCACGAGGTGCAGGGGAAATGATAATGGCATTTTTGCCTTTTAATGCGTGCATGAAGTTACCCAGAGGTGTAACCGTAGGGTTTGTAGCAGGTGTGATAGCAGCAATAACCCCTACAGGATGAGCTACCTCAATGATACCCTGCTCGGGAATTTCATTAATGATCCCTACAGATTTTTTATCTTTCAGATAATCCCAGAAAACAGCAGCCGTACCTGTATTTTTTCCAATTTTGTCTTCAACACAGCCAAGTTCTGTTTCTTCAACAGCCATCTTTGCCAGAGGTACTGCATTTTGATAAATAATCTTTGCGCTCTCATAAACCAGATGATCAATTTGTTCCTGTGTATAATCGCTGATCTCGGCGAATGCTTTTCGCGCATTGTCAATTATTGCCTGAATAGTCATATTCATTCTCCTTCTTTCTCTCTTATGTCTTTCACGAATTAAAAGTTATCTTAATTAAATCCAGCCATTATATGGTCTTTGTGCTGTTGCATTATGAAGCCAATTAATTAAGGTAATAAAATCAAATACTGGTAATTGTGTCGCTTCCTGTACTGCATAAGCATAGGGAGGCATATCACTGCATTCCAACAATATAGCTCCTAAATCATCATTTTCTTCTACCAATTCCCGTGCCAGTGCTACAATTTCTTCTTTCGCAATGCTATTATCAAAATAGCCTCTCATATTAACAACTGTAGCGAATTCTTTTGTCTTTAAGGCATCCTTTATGACAAGATTGTCTTTGTTTACAACTCCGCAGCTCTCTAAAAGTGCATTGGTCATGGAGTCTTTATTGGCAGTTAAAATACCAATTTTTTGTCCTGGTTTGATTAAAGTTTGAATCCAAGGTATCTGTACCAAGCTGCTCATAGCAACAGGAACATCCACTGCCTCCCGAACCTGCTTTTGGTAATTTCCAAAGAAGCCACAAGCACTGCAAATGGCTCTCACGCCTTCGTTTTCAACCATAGATTTCGCCGCAAAAATAATATCATCCACTATTGTGGGATCATTATTGAAAAGTCGGTCATTCGTTAAGTTGGAAACAGCCTTCATTCTAACCGGAAAATTATAGGTATAAGCATTCACTACATTACCCGGTAAAATTGGGTAATTGATGTTTTCAATATATACAATACCAACTGAATACCCTGCTACTTGTTGTCCCTGTATTCCTTTGTAATAACCTCCGTCATTGCCGGGTGTTAAATAACCATAACGTCTACCATCCATATATTTACTCATATCAAGACCTCCTCTGTTGGGAATCTTTTATTTTACTTTGTAACCAAGCCTTTTGAGTTCTTCACGCATTTTTGCTCTTAATTCATCACTGGGCTGTGTAAGAGGCTTTCTTACAATGCCTCCTGGCAAACCGATAGCATCCAAACCTGCCTTCACGGGTCCTGGGTATGGTTCTGCTTCCATTAAATCATAGAAAGGAACAAGTTTTTGATTCAGTTCTGCTGCTGCTCTAAAGTCATTTTTAACTACTGCTAAGTCATACATTTCTCGCATTTCTTTGGGTAAAAGATTAAAAACAATAGAAAATGCACTCTTAGAACCCAGTGAATATGTGGGCATAAGAAGATGTTCCTCCGCCTCCATAACAACAAAATCAGGGATATCTCTTACTGCTGCATAAGTTTGGCTAGTATGACGTTCATCAATAGTTTCTTTTACAGCAACAATGTTATCAATCAATGCCAATCTACGAATAAATTCCGGTGACAATTCAACGCAAGTTGAACCGGGATTATGATAAATTACAATGCCGATTTTAGAGCCTTCTGCGATTTCTTTGAAGAATTCATAAATGCCTTCTTCACTTGTCTGCTGATAAAATGGTGGCAATACCAAACCCCATTTTGCCCCACAATCTGCTGCATAGTTTGTCAATTCAATGGTTGCTTTTGCAGTATATTCGCCAGTTCCTGCCATAACAGGAACTCTGCCATTGGCAAATTCACAACCTTTTTTAATAACCTCTTTTCTTTCCTCCAACGACATCATATGATATTCGCCGGTACTCCCTCCTACTAATATCCCATGCATTCCATTTTCGATTGTGTAATCAATAATGGTTTTATATGCATCAAAATTGATACTTTCATCTGTATGAAATGGGGTAACCAGTGGTACAAAAAGTCCAATAGGTGCTTTACTCATAATATCCTCCTAATTATGTAAAAAAATCATTTATTGTAGCGACTAAAACTAAAAGGTGAAACATCCATACAAGGTTCTTCGCCTGCAATCATTTCAGAAATCAATCTTCCCGTTAAAGGTGACATGGAAATACCATCGCCTTCGTGCCCTGCGGCAATATAATATCCGGGGATCTCCTTAACATGGGTAATCAACGGTAAATGTTCTTCGATAAATGGTCTAACCCCTGCGTAAGAACGGATACAGTTTATATCCTTTAAAATAGGCAAGAAACGAACTGCTCTCTTGGCAATTACACGAATAATATCAATCTCTGCATCTACATCATATCCATCAAAGTTGCGGCTACTGCCAATCAGCACGTTATTTCCTGCGGAAGGTTCGATGGTAAAAGCAACATTATATTTTTCAGCCTCAGGATCTCTCTCGCATTGAATATCGTCAAACTTAGATACCATATAGCCAAATTCATGAATTTTCTGCTTACAAATGGGGAAGCCTGCACCAGAGATTAAAATAACGCCTTTTCTTGGTTTAATAGGAATATCAATTCCGACCATTTTTCCGATTTCCGGTGCCCAAACGCCGCAACAATTCACCACTTTATTTGTCTTAAGAATTCCCTTGTCTGTCTCTACACCAACTACGTTATTTTCAGCATCACGCTTAATATCTGTTACCGTTGTGTGTGTGTAAACATCAAGACCTTTTCCTTCAACCGCATCCACAAAGGCAAAGCATAGCTTGTAGGGATTCACGCCACAACATTCATGGCTAAACAAACCTCCTTTTAAATCTGTTGCAAGGAATGGCTCTTTTTCCAAAAGCTCCTGAGGATTTAAAATATCAATGGCATAGCCTTCTGCAATCAAATCATTTGCATATTTTGTTGCAATTTCCATTTCCTGATCCGTTTCACAAAGGTGCAAGCTTCCGTTTTGATGGAATTCGAAATCGTAATCCAATTCTTTTTCCAACTCTTTGAATCTCTGGATACTGGCATAGCCCATTGCTGCATCAATACCAGGCATTTTGTCGGGAATAAGGGCTACGGCATCACAATGGCTAGATGTTTCTCGTGCAAGATCCTTTTTTTCAACAAGTGCAACTTGGAACCCCTTTTTTACAAGATGGTATGCACAACTTGTACCAATTACACCAGCTCCAACAATTACAACATCATAAGTTTTATTCATCGAGGTCACCTCCTAATGTACCAAATGTCACCGGTCTTTGAGGTGTTCTTGGCGTTGAAAACCCTATTTCCTCGGGTGAGTTCCCTAATTCCTGCCTAATAATCTGATTAACAAGTGCTTCGCAAGTACGTCCTTGACACAGACCCATCCCCGCTCTTGTGCGCAATTTAACCCCTGTAATATCCGTTGCGCCTTGTCGAATCGCCGCTCTTATCTCTCCAGCCGTAATTTCTTCACAGCGGCAAACCATTACATCGTCACCTAATTTTTCTGATAAAACTTCTTTGACTAATTGCTGTTGTCTGTCACGGTAAATACTTCTTACTTCGTCAACCCATTCAATGGGTACCTCCAAGGTAATAATGGTAGTTTTATCCGCCTTTTGTGTATTTGTAATTTTTAAAATTTTTCCGTCACAGACATTCTTCCCGCTTCTGTCTGCTGCTTTAACAACGTCATTTACTTTAAAGGAATGGCCATATTCATAAGGAAAGCTAACCTTTCCAACGCTGTCGGAGTAAGACTTATCCAACACAAATATTGCAAGACCTGAACAAGCAGCAACGCAAGTGGTGCAGCCATTGCATACATCCACATTTACATTGGGAAGATTTGAAATATTCTCTCCAACATGAATTGCTTTAAAAGGGCAAGAAGTTTCACATGGGTTACAAGGAATATCCTGAACACATTCAGCCACTGCAACAGGGCCTTTTTTCATTCTTTCTTCTGATGGGTAGCGTCCCATTTCCTTTAAATCTGCTGTTGTCAGAACGCCAGTTTCTTTCAACTTCATTCGTTCATCACCTTAACCTTCCATTACTTTTTTGTACTCGAGTAACTGTCTTTCCTTTGCTGCCGTACGTTCGGCACCATGAGCACCCTCACGCAACCCAGCTAATCGTCCCCATGCATCTTTTTTCATTTGTTCTGCTTTTTTTTCTTCCAAATATCCTAACGCTTGTGCAATCGCAATGCCGCAGACTTTTCCTTCTTCGATTGCAGTGTTAGCCTCTTCTACACCAGATGCATCACCAGCAACATAAACATCCTTTGTTGTCGTTTCCATGCTGTAATTATGGCATGGTGCCCATCCACCTAAGAATCTATCATTCATTAAATGACAGTTACTCATGTAGCTCATTCCGATTAACGGCTTTAAGCCCGCACCGATTGCTATTGTATCAATATCCAAGGTGATCTCTGTTCCTGGTTCTATAGACCAATCAGGATTTACTTTTGCAATAATTGCTTTATTCACTCTCTCGTCGCCACAAGCCTCTACAATTGTATAACCGGTGTAAATAGGAATTCCTTCTCTTGTCAGCTTAGATGCATGCACCGCATAGCCGTTAATTTTCGGCTGCGCTTCCACAATACCTACAATTTCTGCTCCTGCTTGCATCAACTGATAGGAAACAATTAATCCAACATTTCCTGAACCAATCATGAGAACCTTTTTTCCCGGAAGAACTCTATGGAAATTAACCATGGTTTGTGCCGCACCTGCACCCATTACTCCGGGTAATGTCCAGCCTGGAAAACGTACTGCATTTTCCGAAGCCCCCGTTGCAATCACAACTTTTTTTGCTTGAATTTTTTCTAACTTATGCTCTGTAAGACTTTTCTTCACATCCACCGCTACAATATTGCCCTTGTACATACCAATAGCTAAGCTATCCAGCCAAATCTCCACACCGAGTTTCTCACAGCGTTCCAGTAATTCCTGACCTATATTCATACCTCTAATCCCTGCACGGTGCATACTCGAGCCAAAAAATTTATGTATCTGCTTAAAAAGCTGCCCACCGGCCTTCTCATTTGCATCTACAATAATAACCTTAACACCCGCCTCTGCCGCTTCAATCGCTGCCGAAAGTCCGGCAGGGCCGCCACCTATCACAAGCATTTCACATTGTTTCATTTGTCACCCCTCCAGCTTCCTAACCCTTCTTGCACGTCCACCGTCATACCTTCTTCTACCGGAGTGATACAGGTTCGCACACCAGGAATTCCATTTACGACCATCATACAATCTGTGCATTGTCCTATGCCGCAAAAAATCCCTCTTGGTTCGTGTTTTTTTGTTGTGTACCGATTCACAATGATGCCTTCCGATAACAACGCTGCCAAAATCATTTCTCCTTTTTTTGCCTTCATAGGTTTTCCATTCACAATGATATTCACCCATTCTATATCCTGCATCTCACCTAAAACAGGATGTGATACTACTCTCATATTAAGTCCCCTTTCTTCTATCACGTTGATATATAAGTTTTTTCAAAGGTTTTCCTTTCGAATCTTATACAATTGGTACTTCTTGCTCTCTCTCGTATGTTAAAACTTCTTCCTCTGTTCTTTCTTCAGTGGTTAAACACTTGTGAAGCATCTTGATAGTAATACCAAACAATCCCAGAACAATCACTGCCAATGTAATGATAGTCGCCACTGTCAACGTCTCAGGCACATCCCCTTTTGTAAAAGAAGTCTCACTAGACAGAAATATCGGGAACAACGAGTTTATCATGATTATGATCATAATAGGAGCCGCGATGATTTTTGCATATTTGCTGAACCACTCGCCCATTCGAATATCACTGCTGGGATTGAGGAATTTTCTCCTAACCTTCTCCGCATTGATTATATATACGTAAACAATAGCACCAATGCCAGCAGTTCCAATGAACAGATAGTTTCCGGAAAAGTTATTCCAGAAGTCATAGAAGGCTATACTGTATGCAGCGATTACAGCAGCTACAACGTTAATTACGCCGAAGAAAAGACCTGCCTTTTTTCTGCCCCAGTTAAAATCAGTAGCAAATGTTGCGACAGCAACCTCTGTCTGCGCAATCGCAGTAGAGAAACCCGCAAAGAATATTGCAAGAAATAGCAATATACCAACAACAGCACCACCAGGAATCTTGGATAGCAAAGTAGGTATAATAACATAAATCAGCATAGAACCGGACTCAGGATTCAGGTTTAGAGCGATGCAAGCCGGAATCAAAGCCATTCCCACGATAACACCTACCGAGCAAGTCAGTAGACATACTGTGGTCATATTCAGCGTTACATCGCTGGTCTTCTTCAAATGGCTACCATAAATTAATACACAACCGGGGCCAACACCCACAGCAAACAACGCTTGACTCATTGCTGCAATCCATATGTCAGGTTTAGCCAATATAGCCAAATCCGGCTCAATGTACCAGTTGTAGCCCTGTTGAATACCGTCAATAAAGAAAATTCCAAAGAACACTACTACGATGAAGAAAATGAACATCAGCGGAATCATGATCTTACTCATTCTCTCTATACCGCTATCAACACCCTTTATAATGATATAGATAGTTGCAACAACCAGAATAAGAGAAATAACTGCAATTAATGTTGTATTCTTTGCTAAGCCTTCATAAATTAGTTCAGGACTGGTTCTGTTCCATTCACTGGTAGCGCTGGAATAGATAAAGTATGTGCTGGCAGCTAATACGACATAATAGAAGAAATTCATTGAAAAATATCCTAGAGAAAAGATAGCTCCGAAAATCTTTCCAGCGGTTTTATTTTTCAAAGCATCTGTGAAGACACCAATCATACCTTTTTCAAAGCCCTTACCAATACCACACTCAATGATACCGAGGGGCAAAACAACAATCAGCATACATGCAATATATGCTACAATGAATGAACCTCCGCCATACTGACCAACCATATAAGGAAAGCGCCACACGCTTCCCATGCCGACGCACATACCCGTCATTGACATAATAGCGCCAAAACGACTATTAAAACTACCCGTTCCATTTCCACTTGAATTGCTCATTTTAGTTCCCCTTTCAAATTAGATTCTAAAAGTAAAATAAGTTTTGCTTTTACATCAGGGTCCTTTAACAGACATTAGAAATTTTTTTCCAGCACTTTATACAATTGATACTGAAATTTGAAACAAACTCGTTTCAATTTGCTACTCTATTGCGCTTCCATAATCGGCAACTTATCTCTGTCGAAGAATTGCTCATAACGGGCAACCCATTTTTCACCAACTCAAAAACCGCTTTTTCTAAACTGTCTAATTTTTTATTCAAGGGCAATTGGAATTTTTCAGTAATATGTCTTAACTTTTCTGTAAGAAATAACACTTTAAAATAATCTTGATTTTTCACGAATTCAGTTGTATAATGAGTACGCTCAATCGACGGGGCAATAAAATCAGGGCTGAGTGTTGCTTGTATGAGCCTTGCAGGGGTATTCATATCATATGCATCACTCTTCCTTGATTTTTTATTACAAAATTTCTGGTTAATTGATTTAGAAGCTTTAAATCCTTCGACATGCAAACAGATTCCTCCTTTCTTAAATAATTTTTTATAATAAAACCGGATTTCATGGGTACATATTGCAAGGGAAGCCCCTGACAGATTGCACAACACCATTTTTAAAATAACCTTGATGTGTATGCATTATCTCTATCTAAATCCAGTTGTTACTATTTTTCATCGGAAACATGTGAACAATTCATACTGAAATAACGATTAACCTTGTTATTATTTTATAAATATTAAACACATATGTCCATATCTTATTTTGTCTTATACATTGCAAATATTGTTCAATTGTTTTGACAAAAGAACAAATTGGTAAAACTTTTCTGAGAGGAGTGTACATTGCTATGGAAGCTAAATACCTATCACACGATAATATTTATCCCAGCAAAAAAAGATACACCTTGTTTATTTATGATGACAAATATGAGTATGCTTATGGAAAACACCTGCAATATCATGATTTTTATGAAGTACAATTGGTTCAAGCGAAAAATAATGATAATAACGAGATACTAGGATATGTCACTTTAGAAAATCAAGAATATCCACTATATAACAACAATTTGATTCTGGTGAATCTCTTTGAAAAACATAAAATAGATATCACTAGTAAAAATTGCTATCGATACTGCCTTGATATATCACCAAATATTATACATTTTGCCTCATCACAAAAATCGAATCTTTTAAATATTTTCAGTAATAAAAACAATATTTATCCTATTAGACAATTAGAAGACCATAAAACCAATTCATTAATCAGCTTGTTTAAGAGCTTTCATGGTGCAACCATTGAAAACGGCTTTGACATATTCGAAAAAGGATTGATACTTTTAATACTTTCACATATATTTGATAATTATCATGATGATTTAGAATTTAAAACTGCCAATTCCAAACACATGACGCTAATTTTTGAAATCATTCAATTTATTGATCTTAATATTGAAAATACAATTTCTCTGGAATTATTGTCAAACGAGTTGCATTTTAGCACATATTACTTATGTCATACTTTTAAAAAGTACACCGGTTTTACTCTCGGCAAATATATTCTAGACAAAAAAATTGAAATTGCAAAAAAGATTTTGTTAACTCAAGAAGCTGCTGATGTTGCAAAAACTATGGGATTTGATAACTACAGCAATTTCTTCCGGGCTTTTAAAAAAATAACGGGATTGTCTCCATCGGAGTACAAAAAGATTTCTATGAGAATAAACAAATAAAAGAGCTGTTCCAAAATGGAACAACTCTTTTATTTGTTTATTAAGGCTTATGTCTAAAGCTGTATATATTAATCGGAGCTCTCCGATTAACTTCAGAACTGTATTTTTATTTTACTAACTACATTAGCATTAAGAAAAATAAGAGGAGGATACATATACTAGAGGCTCTTCTTCGCCTACTTCTCCGTTCTCTATTTCCGCCACAAACAGAAAATGATCACCTGCATCAAATGTATCAATTAATTTACACGTCATTTGTGCTGCACAGTTTCTTATAATTGGCAACCCTTCTTCATTTAATTCATAATTTACCCGTTCAGATTTATTTACATCTTTCCCGGATTGAAATCCACATATTTTAGCAACATTTTCTTGCCCTTTTGTTAGTACAGATACCGTAAATATTCCCTGCTTTTTAATTAAATCAGTGCTATAACGAGATTTATCAACAGAGATCGCAATTTTGCATGGAGAAAACGATACTTGTGTTATCCATGCTGCCGTCATAAAGTTATATTTATCATTCATCTTTGTTCCAATGATATAAATCCCTTGTGATATTGTATCCATCAATTTTAATTTGTTTGACATATACACCCTTCTTTCTATTCCATATAAAAATACTTTTTTATTATAATTCTAGGAATATTTTCTTTGTTTGTCTATAACTTTTTTTGCTCAAATAATTGCAAATATTGCTTATCTTTTGATTTGAACTGAGTTATCCATACCTAGCCTAATATAAGTGCAACATCATTTTATAGTTTTTTAAAATACATGCGTGTAGACTGCACTCTAATCATAAAAGACTTACACCCTATGCGAACGTTGCGCAGTGTTGTATATTAGCTTACTAGATTAACAATTAATTTATTTTCATCTAAAACGAATGAATCTTTATATCAATCATTTATTTCATAGCTGCTTCGCCATTCTGGATATTCAGCTAAAACAAACTTTTTTGACTCATCATATAAAAGAGCAGCTTGTGCAGAAAGCTCTTCACTTGAAGCAGAGCTTTGTTCTGCCGTAGCAGCATTCGTTTGAATAACCGAAGAAATTTGCCCAATACCTTGATTTATGTGTTCAATAGAGTTTGCTTGCTCTTGCGTACCACTTTGTATTTCAAAAATTATAGACTGAACCTTTTCGGTATGCATCGCCGCTTCCCGCAAAGTCTGCGCAGTAGATTCTGTAATTCCAGAACCATGGCGAACCACCTCTATTGATGATAAAATAAGCGCCTCAGTCTGTTTTGCGGCATCTGCAGAGCGCGCAGCAAGGTTTCTAACCTCTTCCGCAACAACAGCAAAACCTTTTCCTGCTGAACCTGCTCTTGCAGCCTCAACCGCGGCATTAAGGGCAAGAATATTTGTTTGAAACGCAATATCATCGATTGCCTTAATGATCTTTTGGATTTCTCTTGATGAATCATTAATTTCTTTCATCGAAGTAAGCATTTCTTGCATATGATTATTACTTTGTTCGACTTTATTGCTTGCCTCAACGATATAATCAGTTGCTAAAATAACTTTCTTCATATTGCAATTAGCTTTATCAGAAATCTCTGCGATAGATACTGAAAGCTCCTGAATCGAACTTGCTTGTTCTGTGGAACCTGCCGCAAGATCCTGCGCAGCTATAGAAATTTGAGAAGCACCGTTGTCTACCTGTTCTGCAGAATTCTGAATCTGAGAAAGTGTTTGACTAAGAGATTTCGAAATCCCAATTAATCCTGTCTTTATTGCTTCAAATTCCCCTACATAATCCTGCTTAAGCTGAATCCTCATGTCCCCTTGGGCCATTATACTCAATACATAAGAGATTTCATTAATATAGTCAATATAACCTCTCAAACGTAAAATAATTCTATTAACCGATTCTGCTACTTGACCAACTTCATCACGAGATTCAATCTCCAATTTTACATCTAAGTTTCCATCTGCAATCTCATTAGCAACATCATTGAGTTTTTTGAGCGGAAAAATTATGCTTTTTCCCATTAAAAACAAAATTAAACCTAAAACAATTAGGGCGAGTGTGAAAATTATAAGCATTGTTGTGTTTAATACACTCATCGATTTGTTATATTCTTGTTCAGGGAGACCGGATATAACAGTCCAACCAGTATCTCCAACAATAGAAATATAGCCATGTACATGTTCGCCTTCTAAAGTATAATCAACCAAACCTTGGGTTCCTTTCGATAAAGCCTCAGAAATAACTTCAGAAATATCTAGGTCCTTAATATTTTTACCAAGGTTGCTTGAATTAGGATGACAGAGAACTTTGCCGTCTCTCGTTGTAAGTATAAAAAAACCACTTTCACCAATCTTATACTTATTAATAATGCTTTCCATTTTAGTTAGGCTAAAATCCGCACCTGCGAAACCAATTATTTTACTCCCCGTACTATCGAAGACAGGTGCCATGATACTTGTTACTTCTTCATTGGATGCTGCATCTGTATAAGGTTCTGTCATAATCAATGTCCCCGCCGCCATTGCATCCTTATACCAAGGACGTTCAGTAATCCGGAAGGTATCATCAGATAAAACTCCTCCCGACAACATATATGTACTGGAGTCTATATCATTAACCCATACAGAAACTAATGTATCAGAATCTTTAAATATATTATCAAGAGTTTTTAAAACTTTATTGTAGTTTTCTGAGTTATTAAAGTGCTCTCCAGCATTCGTCTCCTCGAGAATGTCAATAGTTTGTGTGCTGGCCGCTAAAGCCAAGGACATTTGCCTATATTTCAAAAAATAGGTGTCAACTTGAGCCGTAGCGAGAATCGATGATTTTTCCAAGTCAGTATTTGTCAGAGTAGAAACTGATTTCCCGACTACATTCGTAATAACTATTGCAACAACAATAAAACAAAGTAACATCGGTACACCAATTAAGGCCAAAAATTTAGTTAAAAGACCTTTATTCTTTATCCCGCCCCCATCTCTTTTTTCTTTCTTTTTACTAATCCTTCCAAACATTAATAATTCCCCTCTTTTCCTTTGTAAATAAATTTATATCCTTTTTCAAAACTCTCTACTATAAAATAATTGATTATACTTCAATTTTAGCAGACCTCTCATCACACGTATCAAAAAAAGCTATTAAAAGCGAAATGATCCCCGTTATCATTTTTGATAACATAAACGGAACAATGCATGTTGGCTCAATACCAAGACAAAACTCATTTGACTACCCAAAATCGCTGAAATAGCCACCGTCCATGTAGCATTTATAATGATTCCGCGATCACTCATTTTGTCAATCGAAGCAATCATTGGAACATTGCTTGCCATTGCAATCAATAACCCGCTCGTATCAGCTACTGTAAATCCAAATTTCTCACCAATAACCGAAAGCGGTTTTCTTAGCATTCTAGTAATAAGCTCAATAATGGGCAAACTCCCTACCAAAAATATTATCATGCCGCATACAATTTCCATACTCTCGGTAATTGGGATAAATCCAGATATGAGCGGCACTTCTATCAAATAAGCAACAAAACCCAAGATTATACCTATGATTCCTATCTTGGTGAGCAAAAACCCAAGACCATCAAAAATCTTAAGCGTTTCTGTTGGATGAAATCGAAATCCCAAAACTACAACAAAAGATAGAATCATAACCGGAATGTTATTTATTAACACTTCACCTGTTCCAATTCCCAATAAAAGACCGCCAATAATACTTCCTATTGGAATTGCAATTAATCCATAAAGCAAACCTCTGTTGAATAAAGGCAGTTTCTCTTTTTTAATTAAACCTGCTGCAACGGGTATCGTAAAAATCAATGTTCCACCAAACATAGATGATGTAATCAACCCAATCATTTTTCCTACTCCTGAAGAATCAGCCAGCGACATCGCAAGATGATATCCACCCATATCGATACTTAAAAACATACCAAAGACAGCCGGATCCACATCAAAAAATTGAAAAACAGGAACAATCAACGGTTTGAGAATATTTGCTATTACTGGCGCAATTGACATAATCCCAATCATTGATAAAAACATTTGTCCCGCTATTGTAAAGCCACTTTCGAACCTCTCACCAACAGAATGATGCTTGTTAAATAAAAAATCAATACCCCCAATTATGATTCCTATGGTCACGATCCCCTTAATTATTTGATATGTATTCATTGGTCACCCCTTATCTTAAATTAAAGATATTTTGTATTTGTTCAAAGGAAACAATTTTCTAGATTCTCTCAAAGTAAACAAAATTTTATACAAGGAGGTTGCTATTTCATCATTTTAACTTAAAATTTAGATGCATATCACTATATCAAGTTAAACTGTTCTATAAAACATAGTATCTCCTAGCAGTTACATATGTCTATGATATAAGTTGTCATATATATTGCAAATATTGCTCATTCGTTCCTTCTTTCAAATGGTTTTTTCTTCTTTTCCTGTCATATCACAGAGAGTTTTGTTTGTATACCTTTTATAATAAAGATAAACTATTACTTCTTGCATATCATACGCAGCAAAGATTGATATTGTACTACCATAGAAAGTAAACAGCCAAAAAGGAGTACGACTCGCAGATACTGCAAAGTATAGCTGCGTAAACATAAGATACAGCTAGATAAGGGCCTTAAAAATAATCAAGAATAGAGAAAGCGGACGAAATTAATTCGTCCGCCCAAAAAAATTTGACGCTTTTCAAAAAATTTTATATCACTGATTTTTGTATCTGTTTCTTTCTCTTTACATTATCTCTTTTTTCACACAACTAAAGACCTTAAATGATGATAGTTGAGTGAAACCACCAAAATATTTACAAAACCAATAGACACTTTCCTCTTTTAATTTTCCAACATATACAAAGTATCTTGACATAAATGACTTCCAATCAATGAAAAATCACGTATTGTTTCTCGTTGTAGAAATTTCAACTGTGCAAAACACACTAAATGCTTTTATTCCCCCATGTTTTCTCCATGTGTTTCGTATTCACTGCTTCACAGATGCGTTTCAGACCCTCAGCCAGTGTTGCCTTCGGGCATGCTAAATTTAAACGAATAAATCCATCCGAATTCTGTATAAACATATTTCCGCCCTCCAGAAGAACTCCAGCCCTATAAGCAAAGAAAAGGGGCAGTTGCTCATCAGGTTCAAAATATTCATTCAGATCTGCCCAAGCTAAATATGTTGCTTCAGAAATACGATACCTGGCTTTGGGCAAATGCTTCGACAGATACTCACCTGTAAACTGAAAATTTTCATCTAGGTATGCCCGTAGTTCTTCCAGCCATACATTACCTTTCTCAGCTTGTGCAGCTGCAATACTTAGAGGATTATCGAAATTATAATGCCGACTCAGCCATACTTCTCTTAAATTTTCATTCCGAATTATAATATTGGAAATCATTAGTCCAGCAAGATTGAAGGTCTTGCTGGGTGCCATAGCAGTGATAAGCCTCTCATAATCCGGCATAATTTTCCCAAGGGGAATGTGTTTCTGATTCAACCGAATTAAATCGCAGTGAATTTCATCAGAAATCACCCATAGATTATATTTTTTAATGATTTCAGCAAGCTTTTTCAGTTCTTCTTCCTTCCACATCTGCTGCCTTCTTTTCAAAATCCTCGAAATCTATGGAATACTGTCCATCTTCATTTTTTAAGTCGGAGCATAAATAGTCCCGTTTATTAAAATCCGCCGCATATTTAAAATATGCATAGGAAGGTGTCAGAAAGAGAACCTTCTCGTCTGTCTTGCAGATATATTCTACCAACTCATACAATGCCGGAATAATGCCGTTTGACATCACCAATTCCTTTCTATGAAAGGTCCAGTCATAACGATTTTTACACCATCCTGCAAACGCATCATAGTAGCTCTCTTCAAATACTCTGGTATAGCCGAAAATTCGTTTTTTCAACCGCTCCTTGATTCCATCAATTACTACATCTGGCGTAGCAAATTCCATATCCGCCACCCACATTCTGATAAATTCCTCATCTTTGTAAGGAAATTTCATACTCTCATCAGCATGAAAAATGTAATCACGAAAACCATCTGTGTGTTCATAGCATTCGTATGCCGCCTGTCAATAAATTCATCAAAATTGTACATATTTTTCTCATCCTTCCCCGTTCTTTTTGCTCTCTCATTTTGCACTTGTATTCTATCAATAATATCTTAAGTAGTCAAAAAGCCAATTATCTCTTCACAGTATATTTTTCATTTCATATTTTTCTTCTCTGTTGATTTTTTTCTTTTATAATGCTAGAATTTTTGTATACAAAAAAACGCACTGATTTTTCGCATGTTTTTGTATTATTAGGAAATTCCCCTTAAGGAGGAAAATATCATGGCAGAAATCAGAATTGAAATAGGAAAACGTATCCGAAATTTTAGAAAAAAGAGAAATTTAACTCTGGATGAAATGTCAAATATCATTTGTAAAAGATATGAAAAGGGGGAAATTGCTGTTGATATTGAAACATTATATGAACTTGCGGATGCACTCCAGATACACGTAGAACAATTGCTATACTGCAACCCCCAAAAAACTCCCTATCTCACTTCTGCCAGTTGTCCATCTTTTTTTAATGGTATATCACAATTCTTTTCCTATGTCTTCGATGGAAGAACAAATCAGATTATTCAGTGTGTATTTGATCTTTTTTCTGAAGTAGAACATAATCGGTATAAAATCATAATGTATATGAATTTTTCGGACTATAACCATTACCAGCATTGTGAAAACACCTATTGTGGATACATAGAACATTATGACGCTGTTACAAATATTGAACTCACAAATCAGTATATGCCTATGGAAAAAGCCAGCGTTCAAATTTTAGCTTCTCATCTGGATTCAGATACTAAGTGGGGATTATGGAATGGATTGTCATCACGTCCGATGATGCCCATAGCAACGAAAATGCTGTTCTCCAAAATTCTGCTGAAAGAAGATGCCTTGCTTCTCAAACAATTAAAGATCTCAAAAGAAGATATTCGTTTGCTTCGACTTTACAATATGCTCTCCGTAACCTAATATAAACAGAAAACTCCCTGAATAAGCCCCAAGGATAATAATACTGTCATCAGTATCCCTTGAATACTTAGTCATGGAGTTAATATTTCAATAATAATTCCCCTAATGCCAAATCCTCGCAATAAAGATTCTCAACTTTTCGATTTAGTGCATTTAATTTCGCTTGTTTCCTTACTGTAATAACAAAGACCTTTTTTCTGATAGACAATACCCAACTTTTGGTTGGATTTCTTAATAAAAATACCACTATGGATTTTATCAGTATCACCTTTTACATTTTAGATTTAATAAGATTTTTTAAACATGTATTCCGTAGCAAGTGTGAGAAATTTGATATCAGCAGACCAAAAATAATGATAAGCCCTCCAATCCATTGGATTGTGGTAAGTTTTTCTCCTAAAATTTTCTGAGCCGTAGTAAGGCCCATTACTGGCACGAGGAGTGACAGTGGAGCAACTTTACTCGCGGGGTATTTGGCAAGCAATGTACTCCAAAGACCATATCCAATCAGCGTTGCGAATAGCGCTAGATATAATATGGAAAAGAGGGCTGATCCATTGATATGGCTAAGCTGATACCAGACTTTAACAGGCTTATCAATGATGAGCGCCGCTACCATCATAGGAACCGGTGGAACTAAACTGGACCATATAACCATATTGAACATATTTAAATTCTTCCCCTGCACCTCAGCTTCTTTTGACGCATATCTTATGATGATATTAGAGATTCCCCAAAAAAGAGCGGCAATGATCGTCAAAATAAATGCTTTTCCTGGTATGACCATACCACCTTGTGCACCAATACTACCGCTTATAAGAATTAGACCTAGACATGCCACGATAAGTCCTGCTATTTGGCCTACCCCAATACGTTCCTTGAACAGCACACCTGCAAGTAAAATTGTGAAAATAGCTTGGGCTTGCAAAACCACCGACGCAACACCAGCAGGCATACCAATATATTCGGCATAAAAAAGGCATGAAAACTGACCAACTCCAACGGCAAGCCCGTAAGCACCAATATATTTCCAATTAGTATCTGGTCGCTTTACAAAAAAGATTGCAGGCAATGCAGCAAATATGTACCTTAATGTTATCAATAACATTGGCGACATTTCATTTATTCCAAACTTGATTACTGTAAAATTGATGCCCCACAGTACGATAACAAATACAGCAAGTCCCCTATCTCGTATTTTCATAATTATTTCATTATCCCTCCACAAATTATCCTTTAATTTAGGCAACAAGCTTTATTCCAAACCGTAAAACCTGACCTCTGAACTGCGCTCCAAACAGCCAAATCTGCGCCGTAACAACCTTACCGTATCCCTGAAATTCGAGCATTATAATCGCACTTCTGACATTGCATTAAAGCAAGGTCGCTGTCTTTCCTATAAAAAATCCCCGACCAGCCACAGATGCTCTGTAATATCGGAACCACAGACTCCCCCTTTTGCGTAAGACTGTACTCTACCCTGGGGGGTATCTCATCAAAGGACTTTCTCTGCACAATCTCATCTTTAATCAATGCCTTTAAAGCTGAAGCTAATACTGCGTCTGTGATGTTCATCATTTCTTTTCTGATTCCACTATAACGTAATATTTTCTTTTCATTAAGTACACAAATAATCCTAGGCTTCCATTTTCCACCGAAAATCTCAAGACCATATTCCAAAGGACAGCGAATATCTTTATCCATTTTTTTTTGATACATTTTCCCACTCCTCCTACCTTATCTGCACTAATTATAAATAACATTCTATGTATTGGCAAGTTACTATGAATTTTAATAGTATCTAACTAATTTATTAATATCTTGCAGGTCAAAAGTCAATTCTCTATAATCACTAAAGTAGTCAAACATCAAAATAATTTCTAATGGAGGTATTTGTTATGTTAAATGAAAACGTAAAGAAGCTACTGAAAGAAAGCATGTGGGATTTGGCAACATGCCTGAACAATGAACCAAATGTTGTACCTGTCGCATTCAAAGATGTAACCGACGACGGCAAACTTATTGTAGGTGATGTATTCCTTGAAACCACCCTAAAAAATGTCCAGGCCAACAATGGAAAAATTGCTATTTCCGTGTACGATGCAAAGAATCTTGAAGGCTATCAAATTAAGGGCAAAGCCGAATATGTAACAGTAGGAAATATCGTTGATACATTTAAAGCAATGGTAGAAAAAATGTTCAATGGCGCTGCGACTGCAAAAGGAGCTTTAATTATTACTCCCGAAAAGGTCATCATTACAACTCCTGGTTCCGAAAACAAAAAAGAACTGTAACTTCGTAAAATCAGGATTTTACATAAGACAGCCAGGTGCAGTGCCATAAAATGGCCTGCACCTTTTATGATTGGAAGATTTTAAGATATATCTTTTTCCTATATCAAGGAATATAAGTGAACTGTCATATTCCATCATATTGTTTTACTTCATCAGACGAAATTTTCAAAGCAATATAAAATATAGTATTTTATTATAGGCTAAATTTCGTATAAGTAATTCTGCAAACAAGATCCGGATGTTCTTCGGTAGTGATTATTTTTCTGCTAGTTAAATCTTTTTCTCTGTCTTTAAACTATTCGTAAAGTGACTTCTTCTGGATAGTTCACTATGAACATAGGCTGCGTTCATAAATCAGACCTATTACCCTCTAGGCGGAAAGTTTTTTATTTTCAAAATTCAGGCACCCTCTTACTATTTCTGCTCTTTCAAAAAATATCGATTGGAAGTGTGACTTCCGTTTTCTCTATAGCGATATTCTTTAGAAAGCAAGCCATAACGAATTAAATCCGCTATGGCTCTCTTTACGGTACTGATTGACATTGAGGTGTCTTTTGCAATTGTTTTGACAGCCGGCCAGCATTCCCCATCCTTATTACTGCGGTCCTTTAAATACATGTAGACAATCTTTGCCCTTGATGGCAAATCCTCACGATAAAGATTTCCGAAAAAGCTCATATTACCCCTCTTTCTTACGGTTTAAATACTGCTTTACCTTTTGATGTGGTTACTACTGCCTGCTCTATTATTGCAGTATGATTTAAACCTCCATGTCTTTTATTTACAGCAAATACAGAATCATCTTCAACATCAATAGAGCTTAAGGATTCGATAATGTTCTGCTCTAATTCTTCCTTATCCGCATAGTAAACCCTTCGATGTGATTTTTCCTCAGCTTCATATGGTTTCTCAAAAGTAATACCCCAATCAAGAAATACCCTTAACTTCGTCTGAATAGGATGAGCACCTGTTTTCATTACTACAAAGCTACCCTTTGGCAATGACTTCAGTTCATCTGCGGTTAAGAGCGGTCTTTCTATCATCTGCAAAGATTGAGATGGATCATTTTTACCACGGCTGACACTGCCGCTCATTACAGTTCTACTACCCAGTGCTTTGGAGAGCACTTGAGCTGTTTCGGAGTTAGATGCAAAGCCACCGAAAATCGTCAGCTGACAATTATCCGTGATAATCTCAGCGCCTTCTTTACCATAATTCTTATCAAGCTGTGCAAAAGACTGGATGATAGGAACAACAGAAATTCTTCTTGAACGTCCAGCAGACAGCATCATTTCAAATGACTCAATTTTGGGAATAGTTCCAATCTCATCTGCATAAATCATCACACGATTTGGAAGTTTGCCACTGTGTTCATCCGCCACCATAAGCATTTCACGATAGAACTGCTGTAGAAATAATGACACCATAAAATATTTTGATAGTGATAGGTAACTCTTTGATACTATCGCCAAGTTTTCCCCCACTTCACACCGGACATGATGGTTTCCCATCATCCGGCGTTCCATCGCAAGAAAACCTCAATTAGATTTACACATTTTCAAACTCAATTTACAGTTATTGGTGCAAGCTCACATAGCTTGCGAAGATTATTTATTCGCCCCATTTGATATTCCGTTAATTGTAGTACTTTAAGCAATTTTTGAGTAGTATCTGTGTGTACCGCATGAATAAGTCTGTGGACATTGATATGTATTATTGTCAGGTTCACATATCCATCATCACCTTTTAAATATTTCGGTACTTTGTGGTGACAATGAATTTCTTCTAATGTTAGTATTCGACCTGTGACAGCACATTTACCCATTTGACCCGAATACAGCGATATTCTATTATCGTTGTATTCAATACTGCGGTTTTGGATTGGATTTCGCATAAGGTAAAGTAGAATACTCATATCAAGTCCTTTTAGGTTCTTGTGAATTTCTTCTCTTCCTTTGGCAGTATATTTGTTTATACTTGTCCGTTTCCACATTGGATTTCTGTGCTGCACATACCCACTGGGAGCAACGGGTAAATCAAGTACACACCTAAGTTCTTTGCTTTTTCCATACCTTTCTACAATCGCTTTGCACTTTAACTTTGAAATATCCGGACGCTTTAATCGTTTCCTGAGTTTTGTTTTCAGGGTTCTATTGACATGAAAAGATATTTTATGAAAGTCTTTATTGACCTCCGTTGCAACGCTGTAATACTGATGAACACCCATGACATAAGCATTATAAATGCCTAAAAATTTATAGGCGGTTTCTTTATCAATATGCTTTGCCATGTTACACACCGTTTCTGTTGCTCGTTTTAGGATTTTCCTGCTTGCCTTATCGCTTATGTGAGAGGTGACAACATATTTCGCTTTCCCATTTGGCTTTTTGCCTTTAGTTTTTGCTTTCAGCTTAAACCCCACAAATTCTGAATAATGCCTTTTAAGGTTAACTATCTTCGACTTCTCTGAGCTAATATCAAGTCTTAATCGCTGTTTCAACCATTGGCGTGTTGCCTCAAAGAGCTTGACTGCGTCATCCCTTTTGCGACAGAATATCTTGAAGTCATCAGCATATCTGATAATGTAACATTCTTTCAATCCTGTCTTGCGGAGTGCAGAATAGATTGGGCTTTTATTGGGAGAACCATTCCCATGGATACTACACTTATATTCATACTGTGTAGGCATTTCTTCCCATTGGCTTGCAATCCACCAATCCAACTCATTTAATACGATATTGGAGAGAAGCGGACTAATAATACCGCCCTGCGGCGTTCCTTTTTCAGGAAATCCTATTTCTGCAATTTCCGCCTTTAGCATAGTTGATATAATACAAAGTAACTTTTTCTCCTGGATGCCCAGCGCCCACATCTGTTTTAACAATTTTCCATGTGATACGTTATCGAAGAACCCTTTAATGTCTATGTCAATAACATAAAACAAGTTTCTCTGCTGTATCATTGTCATTGCTTGTGCAACGGCATGTTCTGCACTCCTATTGGGACGAAACCCATTAGAGCGCTCATGAAATTTTGCTTCACAAATTGGCTCTAAAACTTGCATAATACATTGCTGTATCAACCTGTCTCTGATTGAGGGTATTCCAAGCGGTCGAGTTTTTCCGTTGTCCTTTGGTATTTCTACTCTGCGCACCTTGTTCGGTGTATACCATTCAAATGATTTTTGGATATTTGCAATAAGGCTTGGTCATTCCATCTTTTCAAATCTTCTATTGTTTTGCCGTCTACTCCTGCGGTTTTACTACCTTTGTTCGTCTTAATTTTTCTGTATGCCAAACGGATATTTTCTTCCGAAGTGATAATACTCATTAAATTTCGAAAGCATTTACCATCTTTGCTGTCGGCATACAGCTTATCAAAGGTACTTTGTAAGTCATAATATTCACTATTTCGGAGTTTACGGTGTTTTGGTGCTTTTGAGTTTGCTATGGTCGGTTACCTCCTTTGTGTGAAAATCACATTTTGGATTTACCTTTTTTAGTCATACTCGAACCCATAGAGTGTTGTGTAATCCTTTCCTTTAGTTTTCCTGCGACTAATGCCTATCCCTCCACCGCTTATTATCACGGCTTCACAGGTACTGTGGCATCACTTTCAGTCAGATAAAATCAAGTTATATCGCTAAATTTTCCTTGATAACGCTTCCTTGCAATGTAATTTGCTCCACGCTCTGACCTTACCACGTTCCAATATTCCTATCTTTGCATTTATACCCTTAGGTGCCTCATCTAAGCCTGTAAGCTCGCCTTGTGCCTGTAACACAATAAGGAATTTCATAACAACAAAATCTTACTTTTCCTCGGCTTACGTCCGTAATCGGACAACGACATTTCTATCATTCAGAAGTTTAGACCCGTACAATCTGAGGTTTGTCAGTAGTCTTTCACACCACATACTCACCATAGGTATCTTTTAGACCTCCGGCATATAGGTAACACCGTACACCTCTGTACAGTTTTCCACAGCATTATCTGTTTGGGTTACTCTCTGCCGACTTCAGCGGGCTTCAGACAATTCGATATTACATACCGAACTGCCTGCCACAGTATCAAGGGGGCGTTTCAAGGCGTTACCCTATCATTCCACCTCTCGGAATATCAGTTCTCCTAAACTGAACATTTCACGTTCTTAATTTAGTGCCTGACCTTTTCAGTCAGGAACGTGTCGCACTGTTGTCCTCTTCTGGAAGTATAAGAAATATTGCCGACTTTTCTTTGCAAAAAGTTTCAGCATCAATGGATGAATGAAAACAAAGAATCTGCTCCATTTCCGTATCTAAAAATGCATTAAGCCGCGACAATACAGTGGAAAGAACAGATGCCATTGCTTGTTCCGCTGAGTTAAGTGCCGCTCCGGCAAACCATTTTGCTTTATGGTTTGATGGCAGTTTGTCCATTAAAAGCTGAAATTGACTCTTCCCCTTCACTTGACTTGGTGCCATTAGATCTTGTACCATCTTAAACACAGAAACAATATGTCTTTTATCTACTAACTGTCCGTCAATCTCAGTTGGTGGTAAGTATTCTGCAATGAGTAATATCACCGCTGTAAGAAGCCCCTCTGCAGCATCATAGAAAAATGCATTTTGCCCCATTGCGGCATTATTGCCATCGGGGGATACAATCGTTTTGGAAATAATCTTTGCGTACTTTTCAGCCTTTGCCCTTGCGGAAAAGTTGCCATTATCCTGTCGATACAAGTCCATATATTTATTTACCAGATGCAGAAGATTGTTTCCGTCACTGCGTGTAGGATTACGCAAATCAAGAACAGCAATGTTATATCCGTAATTCTCTTTTGCGATGGATCCATAGTTTCGAGCGAGATCCCCCTTGGTATCGGTAGTAATGAAGCTCATACCACTGGCACAGGCATATTCTAGGTTTGGATAAAGGAAAAATGCAGTTTTACCAACTCCTGCTGCACCAATCATTAAGCAGTGGACATCGCCTGTGTCTACAAGTGCAGTAACCTCACTCTTTTTCCCAGTTGAACCGATAACTAAGCCTTGCTCCGTTGGAAGATTTTCACTCTTTCTCCATTTAACAACTTGAAAGGCTACAGGATGATAAGTATTAGTAATTTCCTTTTTGGTTGCAAACCTCGCCACACCATGTTGACCGTCGCCTACGGTTTTAGATTTGATTCCATTAAGTGTATAGTAATTGGCAATGAGAGATAGTCCGCCAATGACCATAAACATTAAAGCAGTCACTGATATTAAAATAGTAATTTGTTCGTTCATAAAGGGTCCCTTTCTTTTTCAATTTTTTTGCAGTATAATGTTAAAAAGCAATTGCATTGCAATTAGTTATTGAAGATACTCTCCATTTTCTCAAAGTACAATTTTTGTCGATGAATGGAGTATGTTTAAATCAGTATATAAAGATAGGTATCGTGAGCTGAATTATGAAAATATTTTTAAGAATGCATCCAAAGAATCGTTTGACCTCTGTATGACTTTAAAATAAATTGTACAGAGGAGTAATCAAAAATGAATAGATTAAACAAACCAATCATCGCAAAAGAAACCATCAAAGCAATGGAGGACATGTCATTTTTTACTCATGCTCTCATTTTTGATGATTTACTAATTATTGCACAAAAAGAAACTAATTGTTACGTATTAAAAACCAATGATGGACTGATAGTGATAGATGCTATTTGGCCAGCAAAAATAGTTTTTGATGCGATAGTAGATGCGATTAAATCTGTAGGTTGGAATCCAGATGCCATAAAGAAATTAGTCTTAACACACGGACATGTTGATCATACCGGTTGCGGAAAGTATTTTGTAGAAACATATAACGCAGAAACATATCTTTCTGAAGTGGATGATATCTTTTGGACAGAACATCCGACGAAACCCGAGCGCCCAGAAACGTGGAAAGATTATCAAATTGATACTTATATACAAGATGGAGATACTATAACCCTTGGAGATAAGACAATATATGTTTACGGTACTCCCGGCCATACTCCTGGGTGCTTGAGTTATATATTCCCAGTAAAAGAAGCTGGCGAAACTCATATGGCAGCACTATGGGGCGGCACTACTCCTCCATGGACTAAGAATGGAGTTGAACAATATCTAAAATCCCTAGACTATTTTATTCGTGAGGCAAATAACAAAAAAGTAGATGTAGCGTTAAGCAACCATACCGCCATTGATAATGGGCTAGAGCGAATTTTATATTCAAAAAAAAGGATGTCCTATATGCCAAATATTTATATTATAGGTCAAAACGCATTTCAAAAATATTGTACGGTTTTTCAATCATTAAGTTTTGAAATGCTAGATAGATTATAAACTAGTCGTTTTATAAAAGTAGAAGCTTTAGAAGCAGAGGGTATTTAACTCCCTCTGCTTATTTTTATGCCATTTTTATTTCATAACTTTGTGGCTGCCCATTTATGCTCTCTTGCAAATCCTCATTAAAATCTTTGAGTGTAGGGAAAATACGAAAAACAATTTTACCTTGTTCGCATAATAGATTTATAAACTTCTCACACGCCTGAATGCCAGCTTTATCATTATCCAAGCACAGCACCACTTTATTAATTTGAGGATTAATCTCCAACTGTTTCAACATTGCCTGTTCCGAAAGTCCACAGAGTGAAACGTAGCTGTGCTTTTTCCAATCACTGTTTTTATGTACGCTGATGAAAGACAACATATCTATGGGTGCCTCAAAAACATAGAGTTGGTCACTTGTTCCACAGAAATGAAAGCTGTAACAAGAATTACTGCTGTCAATATTTCCTTTGTAGCTCATCCCTTCTGTGTAGATTCCTCGTTTATGTGCGTGTCGAGCAACTCCCTCTTCATCTAATCCTACAAAAATTGCGTTGTGATATTCCTTTGTACCATCAGCCGATTTTTCACAGCTTTCATAAAGCAACTTTTCTTTTGCAAAAAAACTGACTACATTGCTATCAATGCATCGGTGCTTGATAAGATAGGCAAACGTTCTACGCATATCTTTGTTCTGTGGTGGCAGTATAAACGGCTTTTTTATTTCTTCCTTCTTTTCTGCACAATGATAGACTTCACCACTCTCACCACCAAGAAGCATCGTTACCGCATCGGGAAATGATAAACCATAAAAGTTTTGCACAAAATCAATAGCAAGACCCCCTTTTTCCGTGGCATGGTCATACCATTCATTTCCTCTGACAGTAATACTGTGGTCACTTTTTAACCGTTTTTCTCTGCCAGATGGAAGCAAAGTTTCACCCCTTTGATGAAGAAAATATTCAAGGTCAACCTCATTGGCTCTTTGCTTTTGTTCCTCAGTAAAGTGAATGTATTTACCCATAGTGATACCTCCTTTATGATTTTTTACCGATTTTACGATGAAAGACTGTCCTTTTGATGGGACAGCCTTTCCTATTTGGTTTCACATTCTGTTTTTCTAATACCTTTGAATGATAAGTATTTTTCTCCTTGTTTTTCATCATAAAAATCCTTTCTATATAGATTTAGGGTAAAAAAATAACAGACCTTCGTTTTGAAAGACTGTTAGAAGCATTCTTATGTTTACACCAAAGATTTAATAGATTCCCCTTGTAAATTTACAAGCTCATATACTGTTCTTGGTCATCTTCCTTATGACCCTGTGCCATTTTCTTCTTTTTCATTTTCCTGAGTAACTTGCTGTCAATCTTTATTCCCCTTGAGGATTTCTCTAAAGGAACATTATCTTCAAATACTTTACTCATATGGTGGAGCACTCGTGTAGCAAGTAAACCTACCGATGGCTCTCTCCACTGTTCTATGTGGTCAAGGAAAAATTGAGCATATTCATTGCCTTGCTCTGCCGAGAGCATAAACCATTTTATTGCCGTCTCTTTATCCCTTGGCACAACCTTTCCCATTAGAAACATCTTGCCAAGTTGATATTGTGCAAATTGATTGCCATGTTCGGATGATTTTGTTAGCCAGTGAACAGCAGAAGAGATATTTTTACAGTTTACTTCGGTGAGATAGATTTTCCCAAGACGATAAGCTGCCCACTCATTATCCTGCTCTGCCGAGAGGGTGAACAACTCCACTGCTTTTGCAATATCCTGGGTAATATGTTTGCCCTCAAAATTAATCTTGGCAAGAGCATACTGTGCAAACTGATTTCCGCTATCCGATGCCGTTTTCAAATACCCAACAGCAGTTTCTACGTCTTTTGCGGTTGGACTTTCTTCACCAAGAATTATTTTAGCCAGTGAATAGCATGCAAAAGTATTTCCCAGCTTTGCGGATTTCTGAAAGTATTCTTTTGCCTTTGAAATGTCTTTCTCTGTTCCTATACCGTTTTGCAGCATCCACCCAAGGCGATACTGTATTTTATCATCGTGGCTTTGCTTTTCCAAAGCGGTAAAACCAACAAAGGCTTTTTTGAAATGAACATTACTTTCTCCTTCATTTTTGTCTGTACCAATTGCATCCCGATACATTTTCGCCACTTCAAAATCGGCATAGGGAAAACCCTGTTTTGCAGAACGCAAATATAAAGCAAATGCTTGTTCATCGTTTTGCTCCACACCCTGCCCACGCAAATATTGGCTCCCAAGAGAGTATTCAGCAAACTTATATTTCTGATTTGCCGACTTTTCAAACCAATCAGCAACCACTTCATAATTTTGCTCTGTTCCAAGACCTCTGGCATACATCTTGCCAATACGGTATTGTGTATATTTCCAAGATTTCTTATTTTCTACAAACTGAAAATCTGCAAGAGCCTTCTCATAATATTCCTGTGCCTTTTCACCATCCATCTCAACCCCAAGACCATCTGCATATATCCTCCCCAAGTCAAAGGTTGCAAGAGCATTTCCGTTTTCTGATTCTTCGAGCAACAATATGCACGCCTGTTCAAAGTCCGGTTGTTGTTGTTCTGTACCAAACAGAAACTTGCGAGCCTGCTTATATTCTTCTGTCCATTTTACATATGGATTTGGCTGCTCTTCCACAGCATCGTCAACCGATTCTTCAATGAAATCAGATACCTCCATACGAGGCTCTTCTTCAAAAGCTTTTTCAACTACTTGGCTATCAATCGAATCAGTGCTCCTGTCATCATCAATTATTTCAATGATTTTCGTTTCCGAAAAGCTGATTTCGCCTTTGGAGAGTTTATCTGCTTCCGTGATAATAAAATTCTTGATGGATTTAAACTCTTTTTGCTTTGAAAGCGTCAACGGTTCAGGCAGGTTATCAGAATATCCGAGAAATATCTCATTACGCATTTCATACCACAAACTATACTCCTTTGCCACTTTTTCATCTTTAGCAAGCTCATCTACAATACTGTCCACAATATTTTTTACATTTGGCTGCAAATACCCGTAGACTCGTTTACCAGTGGTGTGCTTTAGTTTTTCTGCAAGAAGCAAAATCAGTTCTTCCATTTTGGAATTTTGTATTGTGCCTGTTTTCATTTCGGCAATCAACTGTAGCAGTGATTTTTTGCTTTCTACTTTTAGGCTATCCCTCCTTCGGCTCTGCCGCTCATAGATGTTTTTCATTTCATTTTTGAAAATATGCGACACCAACCCCGACTTGATATTTTTAATGCCCTCCTTGGTGAGATACCCTCTGCGAATATCTGTGGAATAACAAATCATGTGAATGTGAGGATGATGACTCTCATTATGAAAAGCTGCGTACCATCTAAAGTCCTCAATTGGTATTTTCAAATTTTCTGCAATGGTAGGTGCATAGTGTGATAAAAAGTCATTCCAGTTTTCTGCATGGTCAAACCCTGTACTGACAGCATCTTCTCGCCTAAGGGATATGATAGGTGTCCATACATTCCCTTGATGATTGGATACTTCATCAGCAACCTTACTAAGAATAATTTCATCATCTCCGCTTGTAAATAAACCATGGGAAGATAGCTTTTCTACTCTTGGACGATTGGCAATGTAGTCCACATAGTTTTCTTTTTTTGCCACTATATCAAGGTTATGTTCTAATGCTATGGAGATGAAGTCCGAAGCGTTTTCAATGGTTTTGCTTGCAATGTAATCTTCATACTCAAACAGATTTCTAGTATTCGGAAATTCTTTTATAATATCTGCAATGAGCTGCTCCTGTTTTTTTGTGGAAGGAAGATTTTTATGTTTCTCATTAAATTTCTGCACACCATCTCTTGTGGCAATGTAACTTACAAGATTGGATAGGTGAGCTGTATTATCTCCACCTTTGAGATATGGACACTTAAAAATAATTCTCGGCATAAACATCTCCCTCCACTATTTATTCTTCTAATCCTTGCTGGTATTTAACCGCATCCTCCATATTAATTCTGCCTTTATGTCTTTTTACTTCGGCAACGCATCTGCCACGAAGTTTACGCAAGTCTTCATCACTGATTTCAAGTCCAGCGGCAAGAATGTTCATCATCATACTCATCTCTACCGACAAACGAAAGAGGTTTGCTGATTGACGATTTTCGGTTTCTCGCAGTGTGCCTTGAATTGCTCCAAGCAGAATTTTTGAAAGATAATCTGTACTTTGATTACTAACCAAATATCCCATATAAAAAGTCAATGCTTTTTCAATAAACTCACTACGGTTATTGCAGTTATCTTCTTTCAATAAAACATCCATTTTTTCAAAGGTATAAGGATACAGCCAAACCGCTGTCCTTTTCTTATTTTTGTTTTGTGGTTCTTTCAAAATATCACCTCCAAAGATCAAGACCACCTCTCTAACCACCTTGTAAATGCCGTAATCACGGTCTTTTCATAGATTGCAGACCACCTAAGCATCACAAAGTCTGTTTTTCGACCACCTAACGGAAGTACGAGAAAAGCTCGGCACTGCCGAGCTTTTTGACCGAGAGGAGGTCGCTTGCGACCACCTCTCTTTATCCTGCACCTAAATCAATGGGTGGGGTCACTTAAAATTTGCGATGTTGTGTGGTAATTTAGGTTCTGTTTTCATGGCATTTCCCACTTTCTCACACCTTGCCAAATTCGCCCCAATTCTCTTGTTATGGTGTTACACCCCTCCTTGGAACAAAAGTGGCACACAATCGGCAACAACGGCGAATATTACCTTCTTATGAATTGCCATTTACTGTTTGAGAAGCATTCGCCTTGGCCGTTTCCACCTTTTTAGGCTTACTTGGCATATTTTCACACTGCAGTTTATCCTCTATGTACTCTCGTGTTGGCTGTGGCACATACTTTTCATAGAGCTTTTGGATTGTATCGGAAAGTTCTGCTTGCAATTTCATATCCTTTTTCTCCATATAATAAGTGAGTGCATCGAGTTTTTCCTTTTCAAAAGTAATGGTTAAGGTTGCTTTTTTCATTGGATACTCCTTTCCAAAAAACAAAAGCACACCGCATAATACGATGTGCCACTTAGCTTTTTCTGTTTTTATATCATTTTGTGGGATTGCATCTGACGCTGTTCCTGCATTAGTTCCAGCAACAGCTTCGCTCTTTGATCAAAGTTTTTTATAACAAAATCAATTCTTTCCTCATACATAAAAGGATTTTGAGAAAGGTTAATTCTGATTCCTTCTCTAAGTTCAAGGACACTTTCAATATCAAATTTCCGCAAATCACTGACTAGCTTTATCTGTTTTTCATGTGTCTTGGCAAACGGTTTGCTTTCTATATCAGAAACTTCTACCTTGGTTGGCGTAGACATAAACAGAGAGGTACCGCTATCAAAGATAGGTGCCGCCCCCAATACTTCAAGAGTATTACTGTTTCTCACAATACCAAAGTTGTTCATGTGCCTGTCAGTATTAGCAATCAAGAAATCTGTTACCAGAAGCTTTTCTATGTTTTCAACTGCATTCGTAATCCCTATTTTTTCGTAGGATTCTATTAAATATTCATATGCAAAAAGGTGGTTTGGTTTCTTGAAATGACTGTACACGCTCCATGCAGACACTAGCTCCGTATCCTTTGAGAGAAAGTTTTTACACAGGCTGTACGGCATTCCGTCCTCAAAAATCACCTCATATTCCACATGTGGCAAACGAAGTTTTTCCATCACCATTCCTGTTATTTTCTCATTAAACGGTTCTTGCCTAAACACACCGCTGGCTCCTTTTAGGAGGTATCTATCTTCATTTAAGATAATCCATTTCTTTTTCAACCAGCCATCAGAGGTATTATCAGGAGATACTAAGCTGAAACTGTCCAGCTGTTTGCCAAACAAAATTTCACCCATATCCTTGGAAAAGTGATTTTCAAAGAAATTAATTTTATCAAAGTCAAGGTCAGAACTTTTGGGACAAATCCAATAGCAGTCCGATAAGCTGAGACCATAGCATTTAAGTGCCAAACCAACTGTATTCAATTCACCTACCGTCTCAAGTACACGGTCAATACTCTGTCGGTTTTCAGGTATACATCTGCTTTTAAACCAATGATTCAGTGCCTTTCTGTCAACAATCTGATTTTCAAAACAGACTCCAAGAGGAATATGCTCCACCTCTATGACATTAAGCACCTTCACAATTGTGCTTGTTTCTTCGTCTATTTCCATCTCCAATACATTCAAATTTTTGTGCATGAGGTAATAAATCAATTTCTCACCTACTTTCCAATCGTATCTTTTATTTTAGCCTTGTTTAAGTAAGAATTCAAACAAAATCAGCGTACAAGTCATGCTGGTTTACTTGAAATCAAAACCCATGAAGGTCATTCGTGGTTTAAGCTCTGGTTCTTCCCCTGTAAAAATGGGAACATCAGAAAACTTTTTCACGTATTCTTCCACCTGTTTGTCATCAAGTGAAACAAATTCACCGTCTTCACTATCACCACAAATAAAAAATGGACCACAAATAATATCTGAGCCCAAGCGTCGGTTTGGTTCCATTCCATTTAGCTTTCCTTCTTCATTGACAACAGCAATGCATCCATCATCGAGGTAAGCACATTCAATAAGCCCACCAACTTCCGTTTGTAATGCCCCAAGGGTGTTATCAATTTCTTTTACTACTGGCGGATTACCAATATCCATTTTTACAACCTTAATTTTATTTTCTTTCATACCACATTCCTCCCTATTCATTCTTTTCCAAAATTCTGTGTTTCAATAGAAACGCATTTTCTTTGAAATATCACTTAGCATAAAATCAATCTTTCTGCTTTATTGGTACATCCCTTTTCAAACTTCTTTTTAATTAATTTCTGGCAGTCTACCGAACCCAAGGAAATGCTTCTGCCAATACTTTGTATTAATATCAGCATAGCCAATAGGATCACCAGCATGGAGCATCTTTCCATTTCCCACATAAATTCCTATATGAGATGCCACACCTGCACCTGCATAAGTCCCTTTGAAAAACACCAAATCACCAGGCATTACTTCATCTTTCGGTACCAGTACACATTGATTATAGATTCCCGTGGCAGTAGTTCGTGGAAGATTATAAACCCCCGACTGGGTATAGACCCAACAAACATACCCCGAGCAATCAAAGGACGTTCTTGGATTTGAACCACCCCAAACATAGGGGTAACCCAAGTATTTTTCTGCTTCCTCAATCAGTTCTTTGTAACTACCATCGCCAATGGGTTCACCGGGGTATTGAAATTGAAATTCATCCAACCCGATTGCTCCATGCCCGTACTTCACCAATGCATAAATGCGATTGGCATTCATTTGGTTTTCTGATGTCACCGTAATTTTCATCATATTTTCAATGTTTCTGTAAACAATCGAAAGGTCCGTGATGGGAACTACTACGGTATAGGTTTCTTCTCTTTCATTTCCTTCCTCGTCGATGACGGTTCGATTACGCTCCTCATAAGATACAAAGCAATCTGAAAATCTCAATGTATTGATGAGAGATGGGCGATCCTCGCCGAAATACAGAGCATAAAAAATAGCCTTAACTCTTATTAGGTCAAGGCTGTTTCCGTCTTCTGTTTGGCTGTTAAGTTTGTTTATATCGTAATCTAATAGGTTGAAGCTGTACTGCATATCTTCAATATATTTTCTAAATTCTTCAGGAACATTACACGACACGACACCGCCGTTAAAACATAAATCTATTGCTGTAGTGTTGTGGTCTGCTGTTGCAGACATGATGCCAATTAGCAGCGCAAAGATAACAATTATAGGCGAGAAGATTGCAGCAATTGTCCAACCCATGCCTCTACGGAGCTTATCATTATTCAATCCCATCACTACAGCCTTGGCAATCAAAACAGGATTTGCAATAAAAATCACCTCCAAACATAAAAACACCCACAGTTGTGAGTGTTTTCTTCGATATCTGGTTGTTTCATAATACTTTCTACATGGAAATATCCTGGCCTGCCCCCAAAGATTTTTTCACGTCAGTCTGCTTCGTTTCTTGTTTCATTAGAAGTTCCATGCTATAATCCAAGATTCTCACCTTTCGCTCTGCAATCATCGTCTTGTAAAAATCCCTTTGCATAGGAGTAATGGAGGGAATATCCTCTATCAGTTTATTGATTTCCTCGATATCGATTTTCTCTGCTATTTTTTTCAATGCTACATTGCATTCTTCATTTTGCAGAGAGGAAATAAAATCAAAATAAGATATTTTTTTGCCATTTTCCATAATCGATGAGGTAGGAAAAACAAAGATACGTTGGTTTATTTCATCTTCACTGTTCAAAACCTTCTCCATATGTGCCTCATCTAATTGGGGATATAAACAGGAACCGCAGTCATAAACTGGTGCAATTTCCGCAATTTGTTTCTGTTCATCTATTAAGATTCCCCAGTTGCCGTTATGACGGTCAAAATTTCCAAGCAAAGCATCTGCAATAAACATATCCCAAAAGAATGCTCGTAATTCGCCTGATGGAATCAATGCTTGTTCATCAATGGCTTTCATAATGGAAGATAACTCCGTTCCATAGCCGCTTTGTTCACTATCCACACAGGTATTTTTAAGGTGAGCAAACTCCATTAGCCTTTTTCCTTCTTCAGTAAAATCCTTGCAGGCCACCACAACCTTTTCTTTTCCTCGTTTATCGGTGTAGGTGCCCAACATAGTTTCCTGTGCCGGTATGCCAAATAAATGGAAGATATGGCAAGCAAGATATTCACTGATACAGCTGTTTGTATAACTCATAGCTTTGCTTTTACTAGGCACAGGTGGAAATTTCAGCATATAACTTGTACCTTCATATGAAATATTGATTTTGTTACCATTGGCTCCGCCATAAGCTTTGAACTTATTGACGGCACATGTTGTAAAATCAATCATTTAATCCCTCCTGTTCTCCGTAGAGAAATTTTTTTCTTAAATAGTTTGCTTGCTCCTCTGAAATACAACCTGCCCAAAGATCTGCATTAATAGAGCCATATAGTTCGCCCCACAGGCAATCCAAATAGGATACGTTGTCTTTTTCTCCCTTTTCATAGTCTTTGATCGCCTTTGTTAATTGCGGAGACAAGTTAGTTTCCAAATATGTTTTATCCGTTGGTTTCCCAGTTTTTTCGGGTTTAGTAGACTCTGTTTCCAGTTCCAGTATTTCTTCTATGGATAAATTCAGTGCTTTGGACAGCTTTGAAAGCGTCTCTGCACTGCATCGGTTAAGGCTTGTTTTGCCAGAACAAATATCTGCAAGGGTTGCCCACGGGACACCGCTTGTTTTAGATAAGCTGTATCGTGACAATCCCTTTTCTTTTAATAATTCAATAATTGTCATTGTATATCACCCATCTTCAATATATCGGTAACCCGATATATTGTCAAGGTGATTTCTCCATTTTTATTTCTGACCATATCGATAAAATTCCTTTAAACAATATTTTCTATAATAGTCAATAAAATGCTATCATCTTTCTATCATATCTTGTTGCCATATTCCCATTACTATCTCCCACCAGCCTTCCCAAACAATTTTTCCTTATATGTCGGAGCATGAACGACAAGGTTATATCGCTCGTTACCGCATTTATACAAACATATACCACGCTGAGGGAACTTAATAAGATTGAATTCGCTTTCTTCAAGCTGTAAGGTATCCATATAAAACTTCGCATCAACAGCACCTGCATTGAATAAAAATTGGTGTGTTGGGATGGAGAACAATGGCTTTGTCATCTCACGAATGCCCTCAATATTAAAGTCCTCCAAATTCTGACTGGACAGAATTACGGAGGACTCTTTCTTTCGTACTCTTTTCATAAAGTTTCTGATGTACTCAATGGCAGTCATATTTGTAAGGAATAAATACAGTTCATCAATGGCCGCCGCTGTATGCCCCTCGGTGAGCAGCTTGTCGCTCATAAAGGATAAAACATTGAAAAGCAAAGCATTTTTCACATTCTTGCTTGCATTTAATAAGCCTTTTACACCAAACACAATAAATCTGTTTGAAGTGATATTCGTATGACCGTTAAAAAATTTACTCTCCGCACCCTTACACATAGAATGCAGTCCAAGTAAAATTTCCTGTAACAATTCAGCTGTATAAAGCTGATACTTTGCTTTGTCATAGTCTTTATACTCTTTCTCAGTCAGCGCATAAAGATCAGACAGGATGGGATAGTCATTAGACTCAAGGGATGCAAAGTCTGTGCCATCACTGATATTCCAATTGGAATATAATTTGCCAAGCATAATTTCAATGATATCAATATGCCTGTCATCAAAGTCTTTATAGCAACGGAAAAAATCTTTTAAAAAGCTGATGTGCTGACTAAGCTTGGTTGCTTGCCTGAATGCAATGGGTGCATCCTTATCCTGTGGCGAGCCACCGTCATCCCAACTTTTGGGTTCCAGTGGGTTTATCATATACTGTCCACTCATTAAATCCACAAAACAACCGCCTGTATTTTCTGCAAGCTCACCGAATTCATGCTCTGGGTCAAGGCAAATTACACTTTTTCCAGACTCTAAGATATTACATAAAATCAGCTTTAGAAGATAGCTTTTGCCTTGTCCCGAATTACCTAATATGAGGATACAAGGATTGGTTTTATCATCATCTCGTTTATCAAAATCCACAAGAATGTTACTGCCAAACTTATCTCTGCCTAAATAAAAACCGTTGCTGTCTGTCTTTCCCGAATAATTAAAGGGATACAGATTTGCAACGGATGAAGCCGGAAGGACTCGTTCAAACTGACTGCCAAAAATATTTCTCCCCGATGGTCCAACACAGAAAAAACCTTGTTGTTGACGGAGCAAAAGCCTGTCTATATTCAGTTTACTTCGAACAAGTTCTGTCAAAACATCAGTTTGCAATAACTTTAGGCTGTCGTAGTCCCTTGCAGTCAGCTCAATGTATACTGCACAATGCAAGAGTGGTTCACGATTTCGATGCATCGTTGATACCAAAGCAACCACATCCTGCAGATTGCTTTCAGCAGTGACACTTTCTTGCAAATCGTTAGTGTTTGCAGTGTTCATTCTGTTCTTATTGGTAGCATTATGAATAATTCTTTTTTCTTCTGTTGGTGTTACCTGTCTGGTATAGATGCGCAGTGTCACGCCATCTTTTTCACCTAAATGACGTAGAATTGCCTGTTCTTCCGTTACTGTGGGATATTCACGAAGGGCCCAGACACATCGGAATGTGTTGCCGCAAATAAAATGGTCAGCCTGAAACTTAATGATGCCCGGCGCTACCATGTCGATAAACTCCTTAATTTTTATATCCTCCTTTTGTAGAACCTTTGGTTTTGTTTGCTTTACCATAATGAATACTTCCTTTCTTTTACTTGGTATCATTGAAAAAGCCGCCACATTTCTATGACGGCACTAACACTTTTTGGTATAACCATGGTATAATGGGCGCATGTGACTTTTGCGTTGTTTATAATAATGGGAGGTTAAACATTTTATGATATATCTTGTACGTCACGGTGAAACTGATTGGAATTTATTTAAAAGATTCAACGGTATGACCGAAACCTTTTTGAATGAAACAGGATTGCAACAAGCAAAATTACAATCTGAAAATTTAAAAGACATTAACTTTGATGTGTGCTTTTGCAGTTCACAAATACGAGCTCGCCAATTTTGTGAAATTCTTTACAGTGGCTCAGTTGTTTTCGACGAACGACTTGTTGAAATGTTATGCGGGGAGTTTGAAGGTATGGAAGAAACACCTGAAATGATGAAGCGTTTTGGCAAGCAATTCAAACTGGTGATAGGGGCACAGAGAGCTTTCGTTCATTTATAAAGAGAAACTGTGATGTATGCGACATGATTGAAAAAGATTACAAAGGTAGAAATGTTTAATTATTACCCACGCTGCAAATACACGTGTAGTAAACTATTATTTTACAGGAAAGCCCCAAAATTATGATTGGAATAAGCAAGTAATTCAAAAAGGTGAACTGATAATATTTGAAAATTAAACTATAGAGTATGAGCACAATGGGAAGCTGATATACGGTGCCGGCTTCCCATTGTTTTTTCGTCGTCTATAACAGCTATGTCGGATATTCACGCAGTTTTTGTTTAAAATATAATTTACTTATATACAAAAATCTATAGCTTAAGTCCAATAAGTTTTCGATATGTATTTGCGTTTTCAGAGTAAGCGTCAAATCCTTTTACATTATTAATGAACGGCATCATTTGCCAATCTTCATTGCCACATCCACCAATTAAAAGTAAGCTATCAAAATAATCAGCAAATGTTTCTCCTAAAACAACACCGTGGCTCTCACAACCGTCATGACTTAAATAGACAACACGTTTATCTTCTTTTGAGTCGCTTAGGTCAAATGCAATTACATCGCCAGTGCCTACTGTCATAAAACCCAATTTATTATGCCACACTTTATCATAATCATCTTCTACGTTGCTAAAACACCCGTCCACCCAAGACCTTCTACTTTCTTCTGCCTCCATCATCTCATTCAATGAAATTGTAAAATAAGCTGAAAAAATGCCTTTCAATTCTTTAGGCAAACTAAAATCCTGAGGCAAAAATGCAGAAAACTCTATAGCTTTGGACATCTTCAAAAATGTATTTCTCAAGCTCAAAGGAATAGATGTTCCAAGCTTTTCTTCAAGTTTTATTACTTCCTCCTGTGTGGCAATAATATCTTTTTTATACTTGACATCTTCAGCTTTACAAATTCTCATATATGTTTCGTACAGTAACTTTAATTGTTCTTCCCATTTTTGAAAATTACACATAACCAACCAACAACTCCTTCGAAAATTTATTATTATCAGGAAGTACTATCATCTGCGGTAAAAATATCGTATAGACTAACCTTGTATTCTTCATTATATAACTTAACCAATATCATTTCAACTTGAAAGACTATTTATCCCCCAGCACCACCCACCTCTCACCGTCAAAATCTTCGTACCTATCAGTGGTGACATTCTGTTCAAAGTACACTCCCAAAATTCTTTTAATATCTGGATTATCTGCTCGCTTTGCTGTAAAACCTTGATCCTTTAAGCTCTTTTCTATACGAGATAAATACGGGAAAACATCACTTTCTTTCTCATTTTTCAATCGAATGATTATGAGAAATTCTCGAGCAGTAGCCATCTGCACTTGCATGCGGTCAAGATTGGTGCTGTCTTGCATTAAAAGTTTTCTGATCATCGGATTTTCCTCTTCCTCCATACGCTTTTTCAGATACTCCTTATTATCATCAAAATTCTCTTTGGAATTAAGGCAGAGCATTTCAATTTCTGCAATACCATTCAGCACCGTCATCAGTGCATATATTCTACTGCTTACACTGCTTTCCGAAAGTACAGAGATATTGGTTGGGTGGATGATGAAATATACAAGTTCACCATATTGCGTAACAAGGCTGTAGTCAGTGATTTCCGTAATTCCCATCAGTTCTCTTGTGGAATTTTTATTTTTTTCTTTCTGTTTTTTCATTTTTTATATTTTCCCTTTCTACATTTATCTTTCTGGATAATCAGGTCGTGATTTGCTCTTGGTTCAAACAAAAATATGGGTGCAGCATCATGCTGCCCATTCATATGTCTGTGGCTTTAATATAAAAAAGGATACAGCATATCGGATAAAATCCAAGATACTCATATCCTCAAAGCGAATGCTTAAAAAAGCATATGCCGCAGTAATCACAACTGGGAATAGGATGCCTGTTTGAGCAAGGGCAAAAACAGAAATAAGCAATCCTATTCCAATGATTCCAATGTCACGCAGTTCCCACAGCCATAGTGTTGCTTTTGCTTTTAAGTTATCGGGATACATATACATTTTAACTTTCCTCACTTTCTTCCTTGAATTTTCCCAAGTAAAAAGCAATCCCACGGAGAACAAAATCTACGCATGGAATTGCCACACTGTTTCCAAGTGCCTTGTATCTTGGCGAATCCGAAGCTTTTGGTATATTTGTCCAATCATCAGGAAAGCCTTGCAGTCTTTCGCATTCAAGAGGTGTCAGCCTACGGACAAGGTTCCGTGATACTGCAAGATTTTCACTTCCTCCACCATTGTCACCGCCTTCGGCTCTTAATGTACCGCAACCTTCCTTGTAATCTGCAAATGCAGACTGTCCATATATGGTGCTTTGGCTATCAATAATACACTTATCTTGGCTGACATATTGACTGCCTGCACCTTTCCAATCACCATTACATAATGTTCCTACTACATCTTGATAAGGCTCAGGCTTATAAATAGCATGAATATCTGATGTCGTAAGGGTATAACTGATGTCTTTTTGCACCCCGTGACCATTGCCTCCATTGTGATCTTGGCGGTTAATCGTATTACTGGCAATGCAATAACTTTCCTGTACGATGGCAATTCCACCTTGGTTTTTACTTGGATCTGGGTTCGAAGTATCAAGGGTTCGTGATTTATCTGTTTCCCTACACCCCGATAATGGGTTATTAGATTTCATTGAATTGCTGTCTTTGCTATCCAAGCTATACGCAACGGGCTTTGAAACAAGAGGAATATTATTGCCACCTGTACCATAAACTGCTGCCACTGTCGGTGCAACTTTCAATGGTCCGTTATATCGGCAATCCTTACCGTGATTATCAAACAAAACAGGTTGATTTTCTCTCCCTATTCCAACGGCAGATGTAATCGTGGGGCAAATATTTTCACAAATTTCCGCACCTACTTGCTGACTTCCCATAATAATTGGGAGGTTTCCACCCATGCTTGCTCTTAATGTAGCTGTTATATTTTCGGTAATATCCATGCGGTTTCCACCTTGGTCATTTAAACAAATCATGGGTTCTGTAACAAAGGTCTGCATCTGCATATTCTGTGTTGCCATCAATGCACCCGAAAGATTTTCAAGGTCAATTCCTTCATTCCTTTGATTAATGTGATAAGATTTCATCTCTTTTATATTTGGTAGACTGCTATTATCTGCCTGTGTAATTCCGGCTTGTATTTCCAATGCTGTTTTTAATTGTTTAGGCAACTCCTTACCCCTGGATTTTGCTCGTCTAAGTATTCCCAAGCAAGCGGTCTTGCTCAAATAGTATTTTGGGAGCGGTGTGTCCTCCAAAATCTGCGACAAGAAAGATTCTTTTGCGTCTTTGGGCGACACCCCAGTATTGAGCATCGAGAACTCTCCAAGCAAGGGAGAATTCTCCTCCCAAAATGCACCCAGCAGGTTTCCATACCCCTCCCGCAGGTCGAGGTACAGATACGGTGAACGGTCTCTTCAAGAACCGCTTTGAAATCTTCTCCAAACTGAGAGGAGAAGGCTCCGTGGACATTTTCCCAAACGAAGAATCGAGGTCGAATAAGGTCATTTGCTTTTCCGTCTTTTCCATTGGCACACCTCATTTCTTTTGTTATTCTAATCTGCTCCATAAAGAGTCCGGAACGTTCACCTTCAAGTCCTGCTCTCTTTCCTGCTACAGATAAATCTTGGCAAGGCGAGCCTCCACAAATAATATCCACAACAGGAAGTTTGCTCCCATCAAGCTTTGTAATGTCACCAACATGGAGCATCTCGGGAAATCGTACTTTAGTAACTTCGATGGGAAAACTTTCGATTTCACTGGCCCACAAAGGCACAATTTCATTGTGAACTGCAGCAAGGGGAAATCCGCCAATCCCATCAAAAAGGCTTCCCATTGTAAACATTTAAATCATCTCCATTCTATAAGCACTTCCCTTGCTACTTCGCCACCCCCTGCACAATGGTTCTAGTTGTATTTACTGCGGCTTGAGCCGTATATACTGCACTCATCACATTTGCTTTTGTTGATGTATCCAAACCAAATGACCCTGCAATTCTTGGAATTTCACCAGCGGACAGCATGAGTCCAAAACCCAGTAATGCATGGTCTTTTAATACCATTAGTCCTGCCATAAGTATGGTTGCTTGCAAAAAAGCTGTTAAGCAAAGTCCTATAATCTGTTTGCACCACCCTATAAATCCATCCAAATATCCACGGGGAACAGAGAACATATATAAGCTTCCAACGGCTATCTGAATGAGCAAAATACCGCCACGCTTGAGATTTGCGAAAAATACTTTTATCACCGCATATCCCATAAGAATTATCGTGAACAAGCCCATAATAGGTGAAGTGACATCTGACATGCCGCCAAAAACATTAGAACTGCCAACAGCATCAATATTCCCCGCACTGTTTAATCCAGTAATAATGCTGTTTGCTAAATCACTAATTCCATTTGCATGCCCTGTAATTCCTGTAGTAAAACTTCCTTGCAAATTCACCGATAACTTATACAGTTCTATTGGGGCAACAGTAAAAAGGCTTACCGCCATAAATCCTTTTATGGCATTTATCCCTGCATCCTTAAGGTTTCCTCGTCCGTTCTGATATTCAATCCCAGTTTCAAAACAGGACACCACAAGCCCCGTAACATAAAGAGTCCACGCAAGATAAGAAAAAAACAGCACAATACTTTGAACCCAATTCATATCAAATAATTCCACCCCCATATTGCCCATCAGAGCAAAAAAGTCGCCCAGAAAGCCTACAAGATGTCCATAAAACCAATCCATAATTTGATCCATCACATCACTAAGCAAAAAATCCCATATAAACAAAAAGCGTAACCTCCTTTCTATCCAAATAAAAAAGCATATCGTTTTCACGATATGCTTAAGGGTTGCATAAAAAATGACGGAGTGCTAATTTTTCAATAATTCCAGCTCTCCGTCATCTTCATTCATTATTTCCAATATCAGTTTTGCTCCCATACGAAAGCCTTGTGTAAATCGTTCCTCAGCATTGATACAACTGAGTTTTCCTTGTGCCGTTACAAAATCTTGCAGTTTTTCTTTTTTCTCTGCATCTAGCTGACTGCTAAATTTTTCCTCAATCTCAGCTAACTCATCCATGCACTTTTGATATTCACTTCCCTGTACCACTTCCTTTGCTATGGGGCACAAATTTCCATTATACAACTCACTAAGTAATTTTTCTTTCTGCATTTTTTTCACCTCCTTCAGCACAACACAATAGCACAAGAAATTTATTTATGCTATACACAGAAACCAACAAATTTAAAACCAAAAGCAAGGATGTTCCCTGCTTTTGTTGCTGTTCTATTGATTTTTATGACTCTGCTTCATCTAAAGCTTTTATGATAAGATCAGTAATAAATGCCTTTTGGGTTAACTGCGGGTTTTTATCAAGATAATTTTTAATCCTTAAGAAAAGTTCCTCTGATATTTGCAAAGCAAGTGTCCTCGTTTGTGGCATGTTCTTCATCTCCTTCATTTGATAGTATTCAATCAGCAGATTTTCTATATATTGGTTTAGAGTAAGTCTGCTTTCTTCTTGGCTTGTTCTTACTTTATTGTGCAATTCAATAGGAATTTTGGCACATAAACTTTTTGTTTCTTTCATCGCATTTCCCCCTTTTTAATTTTGCAAGCAAAGCATACTCTAAAGCGTAAGTGAAAGCCATATCCAACACCAACAAGAATTGAAGTAAAAACATAATTGCTTTGTGCACCATACTAAGTACATAATACTTTCAATTTCATTCTATTAAATACACATTCATAAGAAATTCATTTATGCTATACTATACACATTACCTTTAGGAAATATGAAAATCGAAAGTCAACTTAAAATTTTCTTTATATTCTTAACAGAAATTGCGTAACAGCGACGATACTTGTACAAGAGTTTGGGTATCACATAGGACAATTTTGCGTGATATTGATATTGTAAATGTAAAACATGATTAGCAAAAAAAGTAGTGGACGAATCTAACACCTGCGGATTATATCCGGAGATTACGGCTATCCAGGTCGGCACTGACGCTGCGTGATGAAGACTGCAAAATTCTTGATGTTGCATTTGAGCTTGGTTTTGGCAGTGTGGATGGATATCAGCGTGCCTTTTTACGTGAGTTTGGCTGCAATCCAAGGGAATATGCGGCTTCACCCATTCCTCTTTATCTTTTCACCCCTTATGGCGTAAAGTTCAGAGCTATCCGAAAGGAGAATAAAATGGAAAACGTAAAAAATGTATTTATTCAAGTTATTGAGAAACCTGCAAGGAAAGTACTCATCAAACGAGGAATAAAGGCGGCCGACTATTTTACCTACTGCGAAGAAGTTGGTTGTGATGTGTGGGGACTACTTATAAGTATGAAATCCATTAGCAAAGAGCCTGTTTCCCTTTGGCTCCCTGCAAGCTATATCAAACCAGGCACTTCAGCGTATGTGCAGGGTGTTGAGGTTGCAATGGATTATGCAGATATTATTCCGGAGGGATTTGACCTAATCAACCTACCCGCCTGCAAATATTTGATGTTCCAAGGGGAGCCTTTTCCCGAAGAAGACTTCTGCCAGGCAATCGAGCAGGTGTGGGAATCTATTAAAAAATATGATCCCACTGTAATTGGCTACACTTGGGATCAAGAAAACCCGCGTATACAGCTTGAACCAATCGGTACAAGAGGATATATTGAATTGGTAGCAATTAAATAAAAAAGCCGTCATAAGTAGCACAGGGTCACTAAAATAATCGGTCTGTGCTACTTTATTCATTTCTAAAAATACTCTTTCAATGCTTTTATAAAGAGAGTGGACATTCAAGACAACATATTGCAACAGCTTTTTTTCTGAACCTGACATTCCAAATTTCCAGTGAAAACCACTCCAAATACCCTATCTCATCTGTGGTAGACCAAAACTTTTGCCTGTAAACGAAAAAAGAGCAAGAATCAATAAAACTAATTTTTTTAATCTTGTAAAATAAAATGGACAGGAGGCTTTCTACATGAATCCCAAGAGTATCACAAAAATTTCAGCCGCAATTCAATTTATTGAAACCCATCTAACAGAAAAGATAGATTTAGAACGGGTTGCGGAAGCAATTCATTACTCCAAATATCACCTACATAGAGCGTTCACCAATACTGTAGGGTTCACCATACATGACTATGTGCAACGGCGACAACTCACCGAAGCAGCAAAGTTATTGGTTTTTTCAGAAAAGCCAATCATAGAAATTGCTATAATGGCAGGCTACGAAACACAGCAATCCTTCACAAATATTTTCACAGCTATGTATAAGCAGCCCCCTAATCAATATCGAGAAAATGAAAAATTTTATCCATTGCAACTAAAGTTTCGTTTGGAGGGAGAATATGAAATGCTTTTTAGCAAAAAAACAGACAAATGGATGATTCATTTTGCAACAGAAGATGATATCCCCTCTTGGATGGACTTAGTACGCCTAGTGATTGACGGCTTCCCCCATTTGCAGGAGGATGAATATATTTTGGAATTAAAGGGGTATATCAAAAGCAAGCAGGCACTTATCACAAAGGATAATTCTATAGCGGTTGGTATTATGCTTTTCACCTACGAAACAGGAAGTATTGACTTTATGGGTACGCACCCCCTTTATCGTAATAATGGAATTCCAAAAGTATTTTTGTATAAAGTGATGGGTGAAATGATTAGGGAAAAAGAAATCAGTATTACAACTTACAGAGAGGGAGATAAGGCGGATACAGGACACCGTAAGCTAATTCAGGAATTGGGCTTTGCAGAAGGGGAACTACTTACGGAATTCGGTTATCCCACACAACGCTTTATTTTGCCAAGGGAGGTCTCACATGAATCGTAAACCACAAAGCGGCAGGAACGAAACAGTGCCTGCCGTTCAATCTTCTATCCCTTTTCCTGATGAGATTGCACACCTTGCCATGATGAACGAAAAGTTGGATGACGCTGCGCAAGTGGCGAATAACAATGTTAAGAAAATTGACAAGGAATATGCAGATGCAAAGCGCTACATGGCAGACTATCGTGGAGAAATCGACCCCAATGAAATGTTTCAAAACGAGCTTGCACTAAAACAGATAGACCACATCGGTGCTTTCTCTGTAGGTATATGGGAAAAGCTTGCCAAACTAAAGGAGTCACCCTATTTTGCAAGAATTGATTTTCAAACAAATGGCGATGCAGAGGCGATAAAACATTATATTGGGCGATTTGCCTTTACCCACGAAAACCAACTGCTTATTTTGGACTGGCGTGCCCCCATTGCAAGTATGTTTTATGACTATGAGATTGGTTCAGCTGGATATGATGCCCCTGTGGGTAGGATTGAGGGCAAGCTGGCCCGTAAACGCCAATTCAAGATAAAAAACGGTATGCTGGAATATGCAATTGAAAGCTCTGTTAACATTCAAGATGATGTTTTGCAGCGTGAGCTTTCCCAGACCTCAGATGAAAAGATGAAATCCATCATCGCAACCATACAAAAGGAGCAGAACCAAATTATCCGAAATGACAAAGCTAAGACTATGATTATTCAGGGAGTGGCTGGCTCAGGAAAAACCTCCATTGCACTTCACCGAATCGCTTTTCTACTCTACCGTTTTAAGGATAGGCTGTCGGCAAACAATGTCACAATCCTGTCTCCCAATAAGGTATTCGGCGATTATATTGCAAATGTCCTGCCAGAGCTTGGCGAGGAACCAATTTGTGAACGAAGCTTTTGGGATATTGCTGATGAACAGCTAAGTGGAATAATCCGGTTTGAGCCAGAGAAAGACCCACTAGAAACAGAAGATATAAAGTGGGCAGAGCGAGTACGCTTTAAGTCTACAATAGATTTTGTGAGAAAAATTGATAGCTACATCGAGGAGCTTCCAACGCTCATTTTTGAATCGACTGACTATACCTTTGGGCAGTTTTCAGTGACAGCGGATTGGATACAGAGGCGTTTCTTTGCCTACCGCAGTTATCCTATCAAAAAAAGACTTGAGCTGATTGCCAATGACATTCATGAACATTTTGAATCGGTTAATTTTATGGTTGATGAAATTCCAAGAGCAAAAATAATCTTAAAAAGCTTAACCGCCATGCTTAAAACCAAAAATACCCTTGCGTTATACAAGGATTTTTATCGATGGCTAGGACACCCCCAACTGCTCGTTCTACCGAAGAAACAAACTTTGGATTGGTGTGATGTCTTTCCGTTCCTTTATCTGCACGGAGCTTTCCAGGGTTTAAATGAAAGTAATCTTATCAAACATTTGGTTATAGATGAAATGCAGGACTACACCCCCATTCAATATGCCGTGCTTAACCGCATTTACTACTGTCAAAAAACAATTTTAGGTGACTTTGGGCAGTCTATCAATCCAAACCATTTGCATACCATGGCTCAACTACAAGAGCTTTACAGTGATGCTAGTTATTTAGAACTAAATAAAAGCTACCGTTCCACCTATGAAATCATTACCTTTGCAAAGGGTATCGGACAGGTGGAAAAACTGGAACCCATGGTGCGACACGGAGATATGCCAATGGTAATTTCCTGTGCTGACAAGCAAGCGGAATTAAACACAATCAGAGCAAAGCTAAATGACTTTTTACAGAGTGATTATGTTTCTCTTGGCATTATTCTAAAAACCAACAGTGCCGCTAAGGATATGTTTGATATTCTCAAAAAGGATTACGATATTCAGCATATTTCCACGGATAGCACCCATTTTGCAAATGGTATCTCTGTTACCTCTATTCAGATGTCAAAGGGCTTGGAGTTTGACGAAGTAATTGTGCCTGATGTGAGCCAGAATGATTACTACAGCAAATATGACAGAGGCCTGCTCTATATTGCCTGCACAAGAGCAATGCATAAATTGACTTTGTTTTATTCAGGGAAACCAACCCACTTTCTTTCTCGACATACGCAAAAAAATCTTTGATAAATAGAAAACGGAAGAATGGGTCATAATTAAATCTTGTTTTACTAGCGATACTTCTGTTAGAACGAATATAATTTAAACAAAAATCCGATTCTTAACTCTAGAGCGTTTATTGAAAATCTGCTTAATCTTCTCTACAATGACTGTAAGGATGCATAAAACATGAATAGATAGTCAAACTGTATCTCCATGGGAATTAAGGTATCTCCTCCCCGAAAGGGAGAACGAAATGCTAATTTAGTAGTGTACAATGCATCAATTATTGAAAAGGAGAACACAATACAATGAAATTTATAATATTTAACGGAAGCCCTGCTGGGGCAAACAGCAACACAAATGTAATTGCAGAAGCGTTTTTGAATGGTGCTAAAAAAGCTGGTGCAGATACAGAAAATGTGTTTTTAATAAATAAGAATATTGGACACTGCAAGGGATGTTTTAACTGTTGGTTTAAAACACCAGGCAAATGCGTGATGCAGGATGATATGACAGAGCTTTTAGTCAAGTACAATTCTGCTGATGTGGTTTGCTTTGCTTCGCCTGTTTATACATGGAATATGACCGCAGCTCTTAAAAATTTTGCAGACAGACTTGTACCTCTGAAAAGTCCTCTGATTGTAAATTCGGACGAAAATTTTGACCTTGTAGATTCTAATCCAAAAACGCAGCAATTTATGGTGATTTCAAACTGCGGCTTTCCAGGGAATAATAATTTTGAAACCATGAAAGCAGTGTTTGCGTCCTGCAATCCCGTTCTTGAAATTTACCGAAATTGTGGCAAGCTTTTAAAAAGCAAAGATTCAGAAGTCAAAAAAACCGTAAATGAGTATTTGCAAGCTGTGGAACAGGCAGGATTTGAAATGGCAACGCAAAATTATGTATCAGCAGATACAAAATTAAAACTTGAAAGGCAACTCATGTCCATTCCGGAATATGTGAAATATATCGGGATGTAGCAAAGAAATAAACAGGCTTTTTTACTGCTAATTTCTCATCGACATTGGAAAGAAACTTCTGTATATGCTATAATAACTGTGTATCAAAATTTAATTTTGAATGAATATAAGGATGATGATATTATGAAAATTTGCATTGCAGTTGCTGGAATAGTTCGCTAAAAAATAAAACTCAGGAGGTTTTTATGACTATTCCAGATAAAAAAATATATCCAAGAACAAACGATACCGAAACGGTGTACTTGAAAGGTGTAATCACAAATCCCAACATTATTGTTGGCGATTATACCATGTACAATGACTTCGTTTCTGATCCTGTGAAGTTTGAAAAGAACAATGTGCTGTATCATTATCCTGTCAACCAAGACAAACTGATTATCGGCAAGTTCTGTTCTATTGCCTGCGGCGCAAAGTTCCTTTTTACCAGCGCCAACCACGCGCAAAAATCACTTTCAACCTATCCGTTTCCCATCTTCTTTGAAGAATGGAATCTGGACAAAAAACAGGTTGCAGCCGCTTGGGACAATAAAGGTGATATTGTCATCGGCAATGATGTTTGGATCGGCTACGAAGCGGTAATCTTGTCTGGCGTTCGTATCGGTAACGGTGCAATTATTGGCACAAGAGCCGTCGTAACAAAGGATGTTCCTCCATATACAGTCGTTGGTGGTATCCCTGCAAAAGAAATCAAAAAGCGTTATGATGAAGATATCATCCGGAAATTGCTACGGATTGGTTGGTGGAACTGGCCTTTTGATAAGATACAACAATATTTACCCCATATTATGAATGGTGATATTGATAGGTCGTTTCCCTAAATATCCCATTGTTAACATAATACGAACCGATAAATTTTAATTTAACAAGCAGACTGACTCCATAACAAAGAGTTGGCCTGCTCTTTTATTGCTTAAACTCCAAGTATTCTCCAGTCAATACTTGCATAAGGACGGTGGTGAGTTTCAGTGTTCATATTACTTGTTTTCTTATTTACGCTTGAATTAGTTAAAATTATGTTGATTTAGCGATTGGACTTCCCACTGGCACAGAATCGAAAGTTGCTCTGGAGTGTGAAACCAGTGCTCGCCCCCATTTGTTACCGTCAGTTTACAGCCAAAACGATTGCTAAAGTTTATCACGGTGTCCTCATCAATCAGTTCATCTTTCTTTGCTCTTAAAATAAAGGTGGGGGTGTTCCACCCATCAATTCGATGGCTACGCACATAACTAAGATATTTCCACGACAGTTTTTGCCCAAAATCAGTGTCAATCAATTTTTCACGCTCTAAGCGCTCCTCTGTAACGCCTGCCCAGTGCATTAAATTATCAATCGTTCTCTCCATATCCACCAAGGGAGAGACCAGCAGGCACTGCTCCAGCGGCTCGCCTGAAAAAGACAAAAGGGTGAAATAGCTGCCGATGCTGTTGGCACGCACAGCAACTTGACTCCAACTTTTTTTTGCGTATAGCATTACTTGTTGAAGTTCTGGAACGGCGTGCCACGGGTCAAAAGTAGCGGAGGCATCAACTCGTTATCCATGCTCCGGCAAATCAACCCCTAATACTTGCCACCCAAGCGGGCAGGCAACATCTGCAAATGCTTTTGCCTCATCTTTATTTCCACCCTGTCCATGAACAAACATAAATAGTTTATCCGACTGCTCACCGAGTAAAACAGCAGGGACCTCGTTAATCTTAAAATATTTCTCTCTCATTGTCATTCTCCAATCAAACTAATTTAATTAGTATTTTAGCTAATACAGTTTATTTTGTCAAGCAGAAAGCGAATGATATTATTGACAAAGCTAATCCAATTAGTTAAAATGAGATAAAACAAAGAAAGTAATGGTGGCAAAATGCGAACAACAAAAGAACTTGTCCTTCAAGTTGCATCTGAAATTGCAGATAGAGATGGACTTTCGGGAGTTTCCCTAAAAGCTGTGGCTGCGGCACTACAAATCCGTACGCCATCTTTATATAACCATATAGACAGTTTGGATGAGCTGCTTCGAGAGGTAGCGCACACAGGAATGCGTACAATGAATTGTCAGATGACTCAAGCGGTCATTGGAGTTTCCAGCGATGCGGCAATTCGTGCAATCGCAGTTGCGTATCTGCGCTTTATGGTTGAACATCCCGGCATATATGAAACAATTCAATGGGCAAGTTGGCACACTAATGACCAGACAAAACAGATTTTATCTGAGTATCATTCATTGATGGGAAAATTAGTTCAGTCTTTTGGATTAAGTGTTTCCGATGTCAGCCCTATTGTTCGTCTGTTAACAGGGTTTCTTCATGGCTATGCGACGCAGCAATTAGGTAGTGCATTGTCTGATCCTGAAGCGGCCATCACAGATATGTCATCTGCATTGGATACGATCTTGCTTGGCATTCACCAGAAATATCAGAAAATATAGTGCAAACGTTATTCTTTGAATCTTTATAGAGCCGCAGCATCTTTTTGTTGATGTTGCGGCTATCGCTTTGCCTATATCCCCAGAATCATCCAGTCAATCCTTGCATAAAGACTGTGAACAATTTTTAGTTTTCATAATACTGGACTCTTTCTATTGTTTATATTTATTAATTGAAACTTCCACTTTACTATGGTAACCTTATTTTATATATTTACTGAGTATAACTTTTATGAACCGGTAGTTGGGAAATTTAACTCTCTGCTCTGGAAACGAATTCGTATTTGATTAATTCGCATTAGGCAGATACGCATAATGCAAATCTTTCTTTGAAAAGCAAGGGGGAACATTTTGATTATAAAAGATAACAAGCAATTCAATATGTTTCCCTCACATGTGGGGCTGAGAAAATATATTCTATATTACAACATCGTATTTCCATCTAAGGATATGTTTACAGAGCATTATATGCTTATGCCTAACGCTTGCGGAACATTGTCGCTTGCTTTCGATGGAAATACAGTCATTGCTGAACTATGGGGAGCGTCCCTCTCCCCCATACTGTTAGGCACGGAGCCAAATAGTTATAATATTTTAATGCTTATCCAGCTTTCGCCCTACGGGTTGTATCAAATCACACGCCAAAACCAAGCGGAATTTGCAGACAAACGCCTTTCGCTTGTGGACATCGACAACGAGTTGTTCCATTTATTGCATCATGCTTTTGCAGTATCAAAAACTGCAACCGACTTAGTGAACGCTTGCGAAGAAATATTATACGAACGTATGGAAAAGCATGTTGTTTCAGATGCTTTGCTATTGGCAACCAAAGCGATTTCTGATAATCATGGACAGCTACAAGTGAAAGAGATTGCCAGACTATCTTGTTATAGTGAACGGCAGCTAAACCGCTTGTTCCGCACACAAATTGGAATGAATGTTAAGGACTTTGCACGTTTAACCCGCTTTAATTATGTATTAAAGCACATTCAAAAATCGCCTTGCTTTTTTGCGGCATTGTCACAACAAGCTGGCTATTTCGACCAAGCTCATTTTGATAAAGATTTCAAGGCTATAAGTGGTGTGTCACCCCAAAATTACTTGAAAACAATGTCGGATTTTTACTATGACAGCACAGAGATATACGATACACTATCCTCAAAGGAGGATTGAAAAATGAAATATCAAGGTTGTCTTTTAGCGGTTAAGGATATAGCCGCATCGAAACACTTTTATGAAAAGGTACTTCACCAAAATGTGGTCATGGATATTGATGCACATGTAACGTTTGAGGGCTTTACGCTGCAACAAGGATATGCTGAACTCGTTGGTTTGACAGACGATAGCATAAAAAAGCAGTCACATAACTTTCAAGTCTATTTTGAAGTAGACGATTTGAACAAGGTGTATGCCGAAATGAAAAGCATATTCAGTTTGCAATGGGTACACGAAATCAAAGAATACCCGTGGGGGCAGCGTGATATTCGGGTATATGACCCCGACAAGCACATTGTAGAAATTGCAGAGGATATGACCACGGTTTTCAAACGCTTTTTTAATCAAGGCATGTCGGCAGAAGAAGTTGCTACACGCACAATGTTCCCTCTTGAGGTTGTAAAACAGTATGCGTTAGGCTTTGGTATGTGATACACGGCGGCTTTGGTAAATCAAAGTCGCTATTTTATTCCAAACAAGATCGGAGGAGACGGACAATGAGTAAATATGAGCCACTTTGGAAGGCGATAGGTCAACGCACAGAGAACAGCTTCGCACTGACCTATGCCGAGATTGAACAGATTCTGGGCTTTCCCATCGACCACGCCTTTTTAACCTTCAAGAAAGAGCTGCCCGCCTATGGCTACGAGGTGGGTAAGATCTCCATGAAGGCACGGACGGTGACGTTCAAACGCTGCTGAAAAGCAGCTGCGTTTCTGCTATCATCGGCTTCACCCATCCGAGAGGAGGAACGCTATGAACTGGGAACCATGGACAGGCTGTTACAAAATAAGTGATGGCTGTACAAATTGCTATTTTTATGGGCCGTATGCAAAACGCTATGGTCAAAGCACAATACAAAAAACAGATAAATTTGATTGGCCCACAAGGAAAAATGCAAAGGGCGAATACAATATCAAAGGCAACAAAATTCTTCCAACCTGTTTTGCGACTGACTTTTTCCTGCCAGAAACAGACGAGTGGCGTAAAGACATTTGGGCTATCATCAAGGAAAGAACTGATATTGATTTCTTGATTTTAACAAAGCGAATTGACCGTCTTCTCGTATCACTTCCACCCGATTGGGGTGCAGGCTATGACAATGTGAATATTGGTTGTACTGTCGAAAATCAAGCATTAGCTGAGTACAGACTGCCACTCTTTTTATCTTATCCGATAAAGCGGCGGTTTATCGCTTGTGCACCACTCTTAGAAAAGATAGACTTGACACCGTATCTTCGTGGAGTAGACCATGTGACTGTTGGTGGCGAAACAGGGCGAGAATCCCGTATATGTGATTATGATTGGGTACTTAATATTCGGGAGCAATGCGTAAAAGCAGATGTAACATTTTGGCTAAAAAATACAGGTTCCCTTTTCAAACGTGATGGTGTGGTAGAAAAAATAAATCCATTTAAGCAAACAGGTATGGCAAAAGAGCTCGGTATCAATATTTCAGATGGAAAAAGGTTGTTTTGACAGGAAAAGAATAGCATAAACCATTAGTGCCTGTTTTGTTTCATAAATGTTCTGAACGATTCAAACGCGGATACCCTCCGAAACTGATTTAATTCGTCCACCAGAGAAAAGCTCACTAAATATGAAATTAAGCCGTTGCACCTCTACTCTGATGCAACGGCTCCTTGTTCGTTATATGCCCAAAATCGTCCAAATATACAGCGGAGCTGTTAACGTAAATACCAAACAAGCAAACAAAATTGCTGGACCACTCCACTCAAATTGACCGTGTTTGCGAAAATCAAAGTACGTCATCCCGAGTTTGGCAAAGAAAAAAACCGCAAGAATTAGGTCAATTGCCGGAAAGATTACCTTATTAACCACAGTCTTAATTTGTCCCGATGCCGTCGTCCATGTTCCTTCAATAGCCCCCGCTACATCCCCCGTCCCTGCTGCAAATGCTGATATTCCGTAAAATAGGCAAACAATCAATACCACTGTAAGTATGATTGATAATTGCTTATATTTTTTCATGAATTCTCTCCTTCCCTTATGGTTTTAGAGGTGCCACATGCCAATCCTGCCATAAATTCCCCTTTATTGTTAAGCTATCAGTTAAATTCATTGACAGCATTCCTACTGGCGTCCAGCTATCTGCTGCCCAAGTATTTACTGTATAATCGCCATCTGGCATCCAAATCGGTGTGAAATGGGTTCTATTTTTATAGGTAGAATACTTATTATTTTGAAGCTCAAAGCTATTTGATGATCCATCTTTCATCCTATCCAAAAGTCTCCAATAGGTTTCGTATCCAAACTCAGGAAAATAGCTGACTGCAGTCTGGGGATATGCAATTGCAGAGCTTTGGTTACTGCTTACGGATGCCGTTACGGTTTCATTGATGCCGTATCCTGACTTCATTATTCCACCACTGGCAGTTGGATTTTTACTGTCACATCTGATACTCATATTAGCTGAAAATCTTGCATAATACTTGTCCAGGTCGAACTCCCACCATCCGTGGTCACACCAGTATCCACTATCTTCACCTGTACTATGCCATACCCAATGTTCATGCCACCAAGGATCCCAAACACTCCAATCTGCCCTCACTTTTTCACTACGGTTAGGAACAGATACTGATGAAAATTTTTCGTTTCTATCATCAGCAATAGGATTTGGAGGAGGATTTTTATCAAGATCGACAATCTTACAGTTAATGGTGGTTTTATCTGTTCCACCTGGTCCCTTCACCGATACATGAATTACCATGTCTTGTTCAGTATCTGGTGTTGTCCATTTTACCCAGGCAAGTTGACTATCGCCTTGAGGATAATAGACATTTCCAACATTATAAGTTTTTTCGTCAATAGAAAAGCTGACTTTAGTTGGGTTATCTGGGTCACTCTGCCCTCCGCTGACAGTAACTGTCGTAATAACCTCAGTATTTACACGATACTCATAGTCTTGGGTTACAATTTCAGGAGATTCCGGCAATTCTGTAAAACGTACAACGCCAAGCCCAAGTGATGATTTGATATCTGCATTTGAGGCGGCTTTTGATGTACTTCCTCTCCATGCGGGATAGCCCAAATCTGAAACCTCTAAAAACATAGCAAGAGGTAAATTTTGATGAGAAAGTGCTACCATTCTTCGTCTGAGCAATCCGCTGATTTGTTCATCATACATTGCCGCCTCTGTTGCTGTAGTTGCAATCATTACATCTTCAAATTTGTAATAGGCTATTGGTTCAAGAAGTAGTTTATATCCTCCTCCAATAAGAATGTCATAGTTCATGCCCGTGTGGTTGGCAATCATCTGCACAATATATTCCGAACAGAAATATTTCTTGATTGCGTCGATATTGCTGTTGCCCTTGTCACTTATAATTGTTGGCATTAATTGAGATGGTTTAACGCATTTATAACCACCTTGTTGTGGTGCAAGACTTTTTCCATTATTATATTGTAACTTGCTTACCTTTCCAAAATTATAGATTGATGACAACGGTGGCTTATTGGTGATATCAATAGGTGTTGTCACAACCGCATAATCACTTGCACGAACAACAGTTACCCGAACACCATCATTTCCGGGGGACCATATATTTCCACTTGTTCCATTGTCCATCCCTCCGCCTCCGCCATCAATATTTCCGTCACCAACAGCTAATACAGAAACAGCGGTGCAACATAACATCACAAACGATAAGCATACAACAGTTAATATTTTTTTCATTGATTTACCTTTCCGCAACAGAAAAACACCACATTCCTGTGGTGTCAATCTATTACTATATTTATTTTAATCCATTGTGCCTACTTGCTTATTAATATCGCCATCACTCACGCCTTGGGTTACTTGGTTTTCTCCTGCATTAGGAACATTGTCAAATCCGGGTAGTCCACCAGATGGTTGCCTCTGTGTTGGTGTCTCTGTAGGAGTTTCCACCTTATCATGGTCAACTGGTTTATCCTGCTCTGTTACTTTTTCTCCATTTGGCTTTTGGTCAGGATTTGTAAGCTCTTCTTGCGTATAAGTTGGTTTTTTAGCATCCCCTTGGATAGTCTGCTCCGTTCCCTGATCCACAACACCATTATCAGCATCTGGTTGTTCAGAAACTTCAATTGGCGATACTGTAATCTGGTTTTCTCTTTCTATATTATTTGATTCTTCTACCACTATATCTTTCCCATCACCGCTCTGTATTGGAAGCAATACGTCTTCTGCAGTTGGTTTGCTAAAGCAGCCTGCAATCATCACTGCAAGCACAGCACAAATGGCAAGGCCACCTGCCACTATAAGCCATTTCTTTGTTTTATCATTCATATTTTTCATAAGTTATTCGCCTCCTCGTTTATGTATCTACCCTTACAAGCCACACCCTACCACAAGAAAATCTGAAAGTCTAACATAATTTATATAACTATTAGAAAGTTAAAATTTAGGAGTGTAACCGGCACTGCTTTTCACTTTCATTTTCATGGTAGGTAGTAATTTGCCTCCAAAAGAAATGGGAACTTCCAGCATAACAGCGCTGTCAATCTCAAATCTTTTGTCTGCCCTATCACTATCTGCGAAGGGTGCATTGCGAATCTCTACATCTAAATTCCATATTTTAAACTGTGTTTCACTGCCAGAGGCATTTTTTTCGTGATATCCACCGTTCTGAGTCAGGCCAAGTATATTATCCATTTTATCATAAATATTCCCATAATCAATGCATTCCTCAAAGTCCTCGGCAGTAGGCTGATACCCTCCCGAATATCCCTCACGCACTCCATGATACACATCATCATAATTTTCTACCACAGTAGAAATGACTGCATCCTGCAAAGCATCTCGCACCCCTTGTGCAACAATCATCAAGCGAAAATATTCTGAAATGCCTGTAAAAATCATAACAAGACAAAGGGTAATGGCAACGGCAAAGGGATAACCGTTGCCTCGGTTGTTTTTCAGTGGTTCTAATCGTTTATTTATCATTTTTCTCCTTTCCGCTAAGTTCAACCCAAGGCACAAAGCTTAAACTACTAGCTAAATTTAATGTGCGAATTAGATCCAGCATCACGGTGGTCATTTCCAATACACCTCGCTTTTTCCCAGTGCTTCTCCTCTTAAAGTGATAGGAAAAGAGCCAAAACCATTGAACATCCCAATGTTCACTTCGTAGGTAACAACCACAGAAATTTCCTCATTCAGCTGAATTTTACCTGTTTTTGACCATACAACAGTTGGAGTGATTCCTATTTTTTCAGCAAGAAGCTGTTCTCGCCTTGCAGTTTCCGTACCCACCTGTCCTGCAATTTCTGCCTCTCTCACCAGCTCTGTAGCAAAGGTATCTACCTGCTGTTTAACGATATAGGCAGGAAATACTTTAACTGCTACAGCAATCACCAGCATGGCACAAAGAACAAGCACCACCACATCCATATAACCCTCACCACGATTATTTCTAAATGCCTTCATCATTTTTTTCATCTTATTTATCCGCCCCCTTTACAGCATTCCGCCAAGGGAACGAATGATTTCATAGACAATAATTACGATATAGGTCATCAGAAAGCACAACAGCATGGTAAAACTAAATATCCTTATTTTCGGCGGTATCTTCATTGCCTGTGCCTTAAGACGTTGCAATTCCAACTGCTTCATATCATGGCTTAACATTTGAAAATAAATAGCTCCGTCATCTCCACGAAGCACACCAATAAGCCCTCTTGTAATATCCGAAAGCATAGAAGAATTAATCCTTGCTTCAAACCTAGTGAGGGCAGCCTCATAGGATGAGGAACGCATATCGGCTGTTAAAACATCCAGTTCCTTAGCAAAGTCTTCGCCTGCATTTTTCTTGAAATTCTCCAAGATAGAAAGTACATCTCGGCTTGCCTTTAACTCCTGAGTAACCGTTGCTACAAACCTTGGCAGTTCAACCTCAATCTTCTCACGCTTGGCCGACAGCTTTTCATCCGCCTTGCGGATTTCCTTGAAATAAACAATTATTGCTAGAAACAGCAAAACAGGAGCAGTCAACGGTAAAATCCAAAGAGCCGGCACAACTGCAAGTACAATGAGTCCCGATTTCACAATTGCATTTGCCGTAAATTCTTCCGGTGATTCTTTCATGCCTGCGGCACTTAGGGTATTTTGCAAACGAATTTTCTTATATTCGTCCATTGGCAAGAACTTTGCCAACCTGACCGCCCATCCAGCAATTAGAGCATCCATGGTTTTTGTTTTCTCTTTGCTAGGCTTTGTTGCCGAGAGCATGGCTTTCCCTGTGGCTAGGCTTGGCAGTTTCAAAATATCTGCAAAAATCAAAAAAATTCCTGTGGCAAGTAAACTACCAAACAGTATCATCATCAGTTGCATTCCTCCACCTCCCTTTTCTTCATTTTCTTTGTCATCCATCTACCTCCGATACTCTATGGGCTGGGTAAGCTTAATTACAAATGCCATAGAAATAAACATTGCCGTAAAGCAAATGGCAAGAACAATCTGACCCACAATGGTGTGCATCAGTGTGTGATACCAGTCCTTATTTAGGAAATACAGGAGCGGTATATTGGCAAGCACCAGTACCTGCATGGTAATAAACTCTTTTCTCGGTTCAAACACCATATTCTCCAACTCTCCGTTTACCACTCGCATATCGCTAAGCTTTGAAACAATAGGTGTTAGGGTGCTTTTCAGCCCTCTGTCAAACTGGCAAGCTATCAAGGCATCACACCATTCACGGAAAACGGCATTCTCTATCTGCCCACGCATAGCCTGCAATCCTGCCGTTATATCAGGATTAATCATTTTGATTCTATAGATAAATCCTTTGAAGACCGATAAAACAGGCGGATTTAAGTAAGAAATGTTTTCCTCCACCGCTGTTAAAATATCTTCATTTCGCAGATACGCCGTTGTAATGATACTGAGAGCTGTTTCCAGTTCTGCCGAAATATCTTTTTTGAAGTGTGTCTGGGTTAATCTGATATACCAAAATGGCAGGAACATAAAACCTACGGCAAGAACAGGAACCAGAAAAAAGTTGCTCATCATAATGGCTATTGAACCTCCCACAGCAAACAGTGCCAAAGAAATGACACAAAGTATAGGAAACCTTTTTTCACGACCTGTGATTTTCAAGATTCCCTGTACCTCAGTGATTTCTCTTTTGAAAAGGTTGACCTTTTTTCGGTTGGTAACCTCGTTTATTTCATCCTTGATACTTTTGGGCTTACTTAAAAATCCTTTAAATATCCCATCGGTAAACTCTGTGGGAGAAAGGGATAATATAATAAAAAAACCTGTAATCATTCCGATACAGGCAACTAAAAGTATGATATTCACGCTGTTTTCACCGTCCTTTCCTTGAGGCTTTTAATCATTTCAATGGGCATGCCATTTTCCAAAAGCCGTTTTGACAGGCTTTCGGAAATAGATTCTTTCCGTTCATGGTGACCAATAATCGTAAATGTTCCGTTTTCCTCCATACGATTTTCTGTAATGATATATTGGAACAGCGTGCAGTAATTTCTTGTACCGTCAGGCAGAATTTCACATTCCATAATCTCCATCATGCGTCTTTCCTTGTTTTCAAGCTGTTTACAGAACACAATAATAGGATATGCCTCCGTCACATAGCCATAAAGAGTTTCATCACTCATATCCACCGCACGTTTGCAAAGAGAAACCATTCGGCGGTAGGTGGCTTCACAGGAATTTGCGTGAATGGTTGTGAGCACTGCAATACCTGTTCGTGCTGCCTCCTGTGCTGCATTGGCTTCTGCTCCACGCATTTCACCAACTACGGCAATATCGGGATTAAAGCGTAATGCCATATCCAGCAGTGTAATTTGATCCACTTTTTGCTTCTCATTTTCACTGTCCCGAGTGAGGGTATGAATGACCGAGTTTACTACTTTTCCATTCTCATATCGTGTGAGGTCAAGTTCACGAGAACCGTTTTCAATGGTGTAAATTCTTTTATTATTGGGAATGGTGGTTAAAAGCCAACCCAGCACCGTTGTTTTTCCACTTGAAGTTGCACCGGCAACGCAAACAGAAATGCCATAGCGAATAAGCTGCGAAAGAAAATCAAGCATGGTGTCAGTTGCCGTTCCACTACGCACAAAATCTTCTTTTTTCATGCTTTGAGGATTTACGATACGAATTGATGCGGCAATTCCCACATCTTCATCTACAAGCGGTGTTTTCAACACCGCAATACGAATGTTTTTGGATAGATGCCCAAGGATTGCAGGGCTTGCGTTATCAAGCACCATACCAGATACATGGAGCATTCTTCGCACCACGTTGATGGCATGTTCCGGGGAGTCAAAATGCTCCTCCAGCTTCACATTTCTGCCATCTGAATACTGCACCTCTATATCCTGCCAAGAGTTAATGTCAATTTCCTCAATGTTTTTTCCGAAAATATATTTGGTTAAAAATCCGTACTCTGCCATCTCTGTATAAAGAGCATCTATCAGCTCGCCGCCGTCCATGCCTTTGACTGCAATTCGCTCATCCAGCACATATTTGCTGATGTATCGTTTCATCTGCTCTTTGGCATCTTGTAGGTCGCCATTGGTAATCAGCTGTGAATAGTTGCTGGATATATGCTCCTGCACATCCTTTAGCACAGAAGAAAAATCCCTGCCTTCTGATTCTGGGGCAAAAAATAAGGAGTGGGTTCGATTTCCTGTACCCAGCTCCGCTACCTTTTTCTGTTTCTGTGGGGGAATAATAAGATTTTTGGCTCTGTTTTCTACTGATACCATTTCATCTGGTGAATGTTCCTCGTTTACGGTTTCTTTTTCTATAAGCTCTAATTCCTGTTTTTTGTTATCTGATTCTATTGACACAGTAGGGCTCTGTTTATTGTTCTCTGTTGCAAACACAGAATTTCCTCGTTTGTTTCCTAGCACCCAAACACCTCCTTTATTATTTTCTCAATCTCCCTGCGAAATTCTCTACTATCTTTTAGGGATAAATCTGCAAACAGATTTCCCTCAAGATATTGCTGTTCCACTTCATCGGAATGAGGAATCTTAAACGTCAAACTACCCATTGCCCCAGCCATATGTTCAATACCGTGACTAGCTTTGATATTTGATGCCACCTTATATTGTTTCTCCATATCCCAATTGCTGTTTTGCAAAAGCTGTAACTGGCTTGACAGGTAGCTAATGGATTTTAAATCACAGTTTGCAAGGCGAAGTACACTGTCGCTTTCCAGCAAGGCAACGGCAGATAAAATATCGTTGGCAATGTAACTGCTGCAATCAATAATTATAAATGGAGCAATCTTTCGCAGACTCTCTATTAGCTCCTGTGCCTGCACTTTGGAATAAGAGGCATAGGTGTATTCGTTTTCGCCTTTCAGCATACCGATGATGGTGAGATACGACATCTTCTTATGAGTAATCATATTGTATTTCACAAGGGGCTCTGTCACATGGGTTGCCGATAAAATACTGCCAAGGGATTTCTCGCATTCCAAATCCGAAGGTGGGCAAATACAGGGAAGCATGGGTGCTGTCATATCACATAACACCAAGACTACGTTTTTCTTTTTGTCTGCAAGGTATTTTGCAAGCTTTACTGCAACCGTTGATTTTCCAGAACCAGGGCTTCCCCAAACTGCAAGCACACCACCATGCAATACCTCTTCTTTTAGGGGTTCTGCTCTTTGTTCTCGTGAAAAGATGGAGTTTTTCATGAAGTTCATTGTGCTAAGTCCTCCCCTGACGTATTTCTAACTGTTTGAGGATTTTCAACAGATGCATCACCTGCATTTTCCTCGTCTGTAGTTTCCGTCAATTCTTGATGATAAATTTTTGCAATAACTTCGTCCTGTGCAATAATGAATTCCTGTGCCTTTTCGGAAACTCCTCGATAAACAAGGGAAAGATGTGCCGTTCCGCCAGCCTCGAGCTCTGCTAACACATTTCCTTGTTCGGGAGTTACAAGCAGGGTAACAGTTGAAGGAAGCTCTCTATCATCTTCACCATTAATTTGTTCCCCTGTGTTAGCGTCGTACCCACTTGGCGTAGTTACCGAAATAACCTCTACGTATTTCAGTTCTGTGGGAATGACAGATGCACCTTGTTTTTTATAATCTGGGGCAATAACAGAAACAATATCTCCACTTTGAAGTTTACCAGAAAGACCATTTGAAAAGGTTTTAATGGTAATGGAAATAGCCTGCTTACTGCCATCCAAGTTGTATAAATAGGCATTTTCTACAGCAGGAACTTGAGACACCTTGGTATTTAAAATATAATCCCCAATGTACAAATCAGCGGTTGCGTAAGTGCCAATGACGGTATCTTTATTCTTAATGATATTTTCAGGAAGGTTGTAACCTCCTACTTCCACCACCTGTACCATATCATTTTTAATTTCATCACCTGTCTTAATTTCCTTTGCAACACGCACAATCTCTGTTTTTTGACTCATCCCTTTATTAAATAAAGGAGTGACTCCAAAACAAATAATGAGGGACAGCACAATACAAATCACTCCCACAACCGTTCTATTTTTCAAAATACTCATAATTTTTTACCTCCTTAAAATGATGTTGTATATTTTCTCTTTTTGCTTTCTTTAATCAATTTGGGTATAAATGCAAGTGCTGTTACCATAGGAACAATGACCCACAGTGCAATAAAACATTTGTTATTTCTGCTTTTCCTCATCGCATCAGTCCTCCAAAATTCATAAAATATGTTACTAAAAAGCCAATGGTTAAAAAAGGAGCAAGAGGCATTGGAAACTCCTTTGCCTCTTGCTTTGTAAGCTTTCGCCTGTGCTTTAAAATAATAAATACTGCAAGTTCAAGGGAAAATCCAAGGATAACGCCATATGCTGTGGCAGTAAAGCCAAGAACGAAGCTTACAGCGGCAGTGAGCTTGATATCTCCACCGCCAAGCTGGTCTGGGTAAATCCATGCGGCAGTTATTAATAAAACCATTGGAATGCCAAGTCCCAAAAGATTTTCCGCCTTAAAATTCAGCAGTGCACAGAGGGCAATTCCTACACAAAACAGTGGTGGAATCTCTCTTTTCTTCATGTCCTCCACAGACACCAAAATCAGCAGAAAAGAAAAAAGCACCGCCTGTGCGATGCCGTTAGCCTGCATAATTGAACATTTCCTTAATTTTGGTTTCCAAAGTAGGCATCACCACATCTCCAAACAATGCATAAAGTCCTGCTAGTAGCAATCCGCCCAAAACTACAGCAATGAGAATTTTGACTGCCGAGTCAACATAGTTTTCACCACGGTTATTTGTGATTACACTTCTCATTTTCATAGATTGAATCATAAAAAAAGTCTTTGCCTGTACTGCCTTTTTTTGTGCTTCCTTCATCATTATCTTCATTTAAAAATCCTCCCTTATTCAAAATAATAATCGACGGTGTATGTTATGTTTGATTTGTTATACATGCAGTTATGGTTTGTGTAGTAGTAAAATTCCAGCTTGGAATATGATCCGCTGTTAAGGCTTCGTTCAAAAGTGATACCGTTACTGGTTGTTTCATAGTCAAGTTGATCCCACTGATTTGTGCGTATGTTATAACCTCTCACTCTGCCGTAATCGTTACCGCTGTGACCCGATACAGGGGGAACGGTAAAGGTATATCCCGTAATGGTAGCTCCTTCAATGCCATTTTCCAATATGATAGAATCTGGGCCTGACAAAGTCATACCGCCCGAGCCATTTGAATCAGCAACGAAGAACATAATAGCTGACCAAGGGGATTCTGCCCCTGCACTGTCTACCGCTTTTACTCTCACTACATTTTTGCCTAGAGGATACACTGCCGATTCCGCTGGCCTGTTCTCCCATACATAGGTGATGGCATCTCCATCTGCATCACTGCTTTTTGCTGTTATGGTTACTGCAGTTCCCGGTGTAACACTGTTTCCGTTGGGAGTTCTGGTAATCACAGGCCGTTCAGGTGCTGAGTTTGCAACAGTAAATGTCTTTTCCGACCACGGAGAATATGAACCTACAGAATCTTTGGCACGAACCTTTATGGTGTATGTACCTACTGCATAGTAGCCATCTGAATTTTTACCCTGCCATTCAATCACAGTTGCATCTCCGTCTGCATCTACCGCTGAAGCAGAAATATTCACAAGAAATTTACCATCTTTCGCTGTTCTAGTGGGAGTTACTGTAAAGTTGGTGATGGTCGGTGCACTGTTTGCAACCGTAAAAGTTTTTACTGCCCACTGTGAATATACTCCAGCAATATCTTTAGCACGAACTTTCACGGTATGTGTTCCTACCCCATAGTAACCATCTGCTGATTTGCCTTCCCACTCAAGCTCAAATTTATCTCCATCTGCATCCGCCGCTGTGGCAGAAATATTCACCAGAAATTTACCATCTTTCACTGTTCTAGTGGGAGTTAATGTAAAGTTGATGATAGTCGGTGCACTGTTAGCAATTGTAAAAGTTTTCACCGCCCACTGGGAACACGCTCCTGCAATATCTTTTGCACGAACCTTCACGGTATGTGTTCCTACTGCATAGTAACCGTCTGCCACTTTGCCTTCCCACTCAAGCTCAAATTTATCTCCGTCTGCATCTACCGCTGTAGCAGAAATATTCACTAGAAATTTGCCATCTTTCACTGTTCTAGTGGGAGTTACTGTAAAGTTTGTGATAGTCGGTGTAGCGTTTACTACAGTAAAGGTTTTTACTTCCCACTGGGAACACGCTCCTGCAATATCTTGCGCACGAACCTTCACCGTATTCGTTCCAACTGCATAGTAACTGTCTGCCACTTTGCCGTCCCACTCAAGTTCAAATTTATCTCCATCTGTATCTTCTGCTGTTGCAGAAATATTCACCAGAAATTTACCATCTTTCGTATTTCTGGTTTGAGTTACTGTAAAGTTTGTGATGGTCGGTGCAGTGTTTACTACAGTGAAAGTTTTTTCTGCCCAATTGGAATATGCCCCTGCAATATCTTTGGCACGAACCTTCACCGTATTTGTTCCCACTGCATAATAACCGTCTGACGCTCTGCCTTCCCACTCAAGTTCAAATTTATCTCCGTCTGCATCTTCTGCTGTAGCAGAAACTTCTACTAAGAATTTACCATCTTTCACTGTTCTAGTTGGAGTTGCTGTAAGATTTGTGATAGTTGGTGCAGTGTTGGTCACATTGATTTCTTGTGTGCATCTGCTTTCTCTGCCGAGAACATCAGTTGCAACAGAAGTAAGTACAAATTTGCCGGTATTTGAAATTGAAATATTGCCGCCCTTCTCAGTTAGTGCTCCTGTATAGCGTTCTGTTTCCCCATTTTGGGTAAGTACCCAAACAACCGTTGCATTTTGAGTATGCTTTGCATTTGAAATTGTCACTGGAAAGCTTTTCCCATAGTGAACGTCTGACGGCATTGTGAAGGTAAAATCCATTACCGGCATAATTTTGATTTCTTGACTGTGGGTATAGCTTCTTCCTAAAAAGTCTGTCATGGTTGCCGTTAAAACAAACTCACCATGTTCCTTGAAAATCACCTTTCCACCAAGTGCAGTTAATGCTCCATCCAGCACTTTGCTTAAAGAAACAGCCTGACCATTTCTACTCAATGACCATTCCACAGGGAGGGTATTGTTATGCCCACTAGTTCTTAAGTCAATTGAAGTATCTGTGTAAGCCACTTTCGGTAGGTTGAAATCAATTGTAAGCACAGGCAAAACCTCAGTTGTTTTCTTTGGTTCAAAAAGAAATACTCTTCCTGTTTCATCGGTCGCTCTGGCAACAAGCTCATAAATTCCTGCCCGCTTAAACTTGATTTTCCCACCAGTATCGGAAAGAGAACCTTCCACAAAGGTATTCCAATCTTGATAGCCGAAGCTGTTATCTACAAGCCATTCAAGGGTGAGACCATCCAAGTCTGTGCTCTTTACAATTATTTCAATTTCTGTATCTGTATGTGCGTATTGCGGCTGCGTATAACTAACTATTGGCACAGAATACACCTTAATTTGCTGTTCATAAGAATAATCTCTCTGTCCGTCATCGGTAAAAGAGGCTTTTAAAGTATAAATTCCTTTTCCCTTGAAACGCACCTCCCCGCCATCATTGGTCAAATCCCCACTGATAAATTCAGAAAGCTGTACATCTTTTCCGTCTTTTTTGAGAGACCATATCGCTGTATGGTTTCCAATTTCGTCTAGTGTTGCTTCCACTTTCACAGTATCATCTGTATGTAGAATAGATGGAAGATAAAAACCAACAGAGCCTACAGGATATGCGATTATTTCCGCCGTATCTGTAAAAACCCGCCCTGTTTTATCAGTTAGTGTAGCTGTAAGTCGATAAACACCCTTTTCCTTGAAACGGATATTGTTTTCACCAAGGCTAAGTTCACCCTCAATGAAATTTTCAATAGTTACGGGTTCTCCATCTTTCATAAGTGACCATTTTACAGTCATATCCTCAGCTTCTTTTGTCTGAACATGGAAAGCAATGGTTTTGTCTGTATGGGTAACAGACTGTAAGGCCAAATTGATTTCTGCCACAGGATATATATCAATATTCTTTGATACAGTAGAAACCTTACCAAGTTCATCGGTAATCGTTGCAGTAAGTTCATAACTGCCTTTTCTGCTGAACAGCATCGCTCCCCCTGTATTGCCAAGCTCTCCTATAACGGAATTTTCAAGTTTTACTTCCATACCATCTTTTATCAGAGACCACACTACAAGGTTTTGACCAAGATTCTCGGATTTTAAATCCACCGCAATACCGGTGTCGGTATGTGCTGTTTTCGGCATATCAAAGTTTACCGTCACCACAGGGTAAATCGTAACGGTCTGCTCACAGGTAATTTTCTTTCCAACACTATTTTTTGCCGTTGCTGTAAAGGTGTAAATCCCACTCTCCTTGATTTTCACAATACCGCCGCCTGAATTTAGTTCTCCATCCACAACGTCAGGTATTTCCACGGAAATACCATTTTTCAAGACAACCCAAGCCACTGTTGTTACATTCTGACTTTCGCTTTTAATCTCAATTCCTTCTCCTGCATATGCAGTTTTCGGAAGAATGAAGCTAAACTGTGGCTCAGGCACATAAGCTGCACCTCCACTGCCTCCATTGGAGCTTTCTTCCTTTGGATTTTTAATCACAGAATTTTGTTCTTTCTCTCTCTTAATCTGTTCGCTGGCTTCTTCCTCTTTTACAAGCATTTTAAAGGCTTCTGCACGGGTAGCAACGCCCGCGGATTGCATCGTTCCGTCTGGATAACCACTAATAATGCCATATTTTTTTCCAATGCAAACGTAGATCTTATCCTCGCTTTTAATCAACTGTGCATCGGTAAAATCAAGATCACAGATACAATTTCCACTGTGATTTTCTATTCCCAATGCACGAACCAGCATTTTCACCATCTCCAATCTGGTAATTGGCTCATCTGGGGAAAATTGATTTTCTGGATATTCTTCTTCTACAATAATGTCAAGGCTGGTCAACTTCGTAATATTTTTTTCCGCCCAATGTCCCTTGATGTCAGTAAAATCGGAAGGTCTATTGACTGCACCATCTTGACTCCTTTCAATTTTGCGGTCAACCAATGCTGTAAATTCTGCTCTTGTTATCATTTCATCTGGGTGACAAAGACCATCGGGAAATCCTGATATCACACCCTCGTCCGTCAGCTTTAGAATGGCATCCTCCGCCCAATGACCTATACTATCTTGAAAGATCAGCTTTTCTGCATATGCACTCTCAAACATTACTAGCACAAGACAAATAATCAAAAATATAGAAGTTGTCTTTTTTAGGTTCTGTTTCATACCATCCCTCCATCAGCCTGCATAATTGAACATTTCCTTAATCTTGGTTTCCAAGGTTGGCATCACCACATCGCCAAATAATGCATAAAGTCCTGCAAGAAGCAATCCGCCCAAAACCACAGCAATAAGTATTTTAACTGCACTGTCTACGTAATTTTCACCGCGATTATTGGCTGCTGCAAACCGCAGTTTAGCAGACTGCAATATAAAAAACGATTGTGCCTGTGTTACCTTTTCCTTTACAAAAACGACTGCCTTTATCATTGAATTTTTCACTTCTTTCCCTCCTAATTTCACATGGTCATCGTTGGAGCACTGCCTTGCTCCTGTGTGGATGTCTCCTGTTTTTGCTCCTGCTTTTGAGACAATGCCTGTTCATATGCACCCATCACTGCTTGGTCAAATTCCTTTCTTGCTTCTGCTGTGCACGGAAAACAAATATCCTTGTATTCTCCGTTTCCTGCTTTGTAACTAGGCATGGAAACAAATAATCCTTTACTGCCCTCCATCACCTTGACGCCACGAATGGCAAAAGCTTCATTAATATTGACAGTTGCTGTTGCTTTTAAAGTTCCTTCTGGTCGAATGCTTTGAATCTTTACATCATAGTGAAGCTGATTGTTTTTCTTCATATTCATCCTCCTACATTTTTATTTGCATTTCCTGCTTATGCTGTTTGAAGCCAATCTCCTTAAATCCGAACTGGTCTACGTAGTGAAAAACACTCCCTTCGTCATCATAAAGTTCCACAACATCCGACATAGATAGGGAGTGCCCCTCATAACCATACGGGTGGTCAATATTGAATTTTGTATAGATGCCTTCCAAATCGTTGGTTGCAAGCTCTCCATCATAAACGGTTTCATAATTTTCAATACGCGGTTCACCAAATTTCTTTTGGCTCTCTTCCAAAGGAATAAACCGCAAAGCAAAGTCCGAATCGGCTTTTAACTGCCAAATTCGGACTTTTTTTAGTGGCTTGATTTCCCCATTCAATTCTGCCAGCTTTTCACCCCTGGAAAGCCGTTCAAATACACCATCTGTCCAAGTAGCTGAGAGATTTTTCTCGGTCAGCCATTCTTTCAGTTCTTCCCTTTGAAACATGGTATCCACCACTGCATTTTGCTCTTTTACATATCCGGCTGGGTTACCATAGTAGTAAATAAAGCCCTTTTTGATTTGTATATTACTCATTTTTCTACCCCCTTACTGCATTTCCATTCCTCCCATGCTTTGACCTACCTCCATGCTCGCTCCTATCTCCTTTCGCTTTTCAACTGCCCAATCAGGAAGGTACTCCGCTTTTAATTCTCCAATAAAATCTGAACGTTCATATTGACAACGCTCTCCGTCAGCCAGAAATCGCCCGAACACCTTTCTTCCACTTGCTGTGGGCGAACAACCAAAACCGCTCTCACACAAAACAAGCTGGTCTCGAGGATTTTTATACTCATCTTTGAGGTTTGTGGCACGAAGGACCATCACCTTCCCCTCAAAGTTAAGCCCTGTGGCATTGTTACAATGTTTTGCCTCCCATAAATTCAAGGCTTGGTAGGCTCGCCTTGCCTGATTGATAAAGCCATCCAGCACTGCAGGGTGACTATCCACTGCGTACTCCAGCCGTTTATCAAAGCCCTGAATCTTATCGTGCAGAATAAAAAAGTGATTTGCTCATTCCTTATTTTCACGAGAAAATCTGCCGTCATGACTTTTTTGCTGTACTGAATTAGCAAGAACAAAATTAACTCGGTCATAGCCAAACTGAGAAATCACTTGCTCTGCTGTGTTTTTTTCAAGCCTTAGACCATCAAAATTTCCACTGATGGCTTTTTCAATGGCATTTTTACAATCTACATTTGCTTTATGGGATTCCTTGTATAAACTAAGCTCCTGATTTCCCTTCGCAAACTGAAAACTGTAAGGATATACATAATTCTTATCCATGAAGAAATTCCCCCTTTACAAGCAATGCATCAAGCTCGCCCATACAAATCCCATAGTTTGAAAGCAGTTCACGAATGTCCTCAGGAATATCTGCAATATCATGGTCGTATTCCGCCTGTTCCACACGAACAATTCCGCTGTCCTCCTCAGCAAAGGCAATCAGCTTTGCATCATTTGGAATCCCCGCAGCCTCCAACATATAGTGAGGAAGCTTAATGTTTTCTGTATCCATTTCTTCACAATGGCCGCAGTCCTCACAAGTGCCACAATTTTTCGCCAATATGACAAGGAAATTTTGAGTGACTTCCGCAAGGGTTGCAATGGTTTTCACCATATCCAAAGCAGTCATTTTTGCCTTTGTCAGCACCACAAGATGGTCAAATGCAGTAACAACTACTTCATCTCCTAAATTTGCAAATTCAATCATTTCGTTTTCAACAGTCAAGCCTTGCTGTTCTAATTTTTTCATGTACATTTCCCCCTAATCCTCTTTTAAGTAAAATTCAAATTGTTCATCCTCGTCGTCCAAATCAGAAAAAAGATTCATTTGAAAACTAAAATCCTTTATAACCATCTTCTTTGGATCAAAATTTGTAATTATCACTTCTCTGTACTCCGCACCTCCTTCATAACGCTGAGCCAAGTTATTAATACGAACAACTGTGCGAATATGAAAATCCTTATACAATTCCCTGATGTACTCACAATCGTTATAGGACACCATCCAAAGTCCCTTACAAGCTGAAAGAGTATCCCTAAGTCTTACATGGTTTTCTTTTGGAAAGCCCACAGCATAATGACCTTCTGTTCCAAAATAAGGTGGATCACAATAGATAAAAGCTCCCTCCCTGTCATACTGTTTAATGAAATCCTCAAAATCTTTGTTTTCTATAACAACGTCCTTTAATCGTTCCGAGGCTTCCCATATAATTTTGAAGCACTTTCGAATATCGCAGGGCTGACCACCAAAGGAAGTTGTACTACTGCCGTAGCTGTACTTTATCAACTTGAAAAAAGCGGCTGCTCTTTTTACTTCATAGAGCTCTGCTTTCTTTTCATATAAAAGCTTCATTTCCTCGGTAGACGGAGGAGGTATATATTTTTCTGCCAATTCCAGCTCCTCAGCCATATAGTTATCTGTGAATTCTTCCTGTTCAATAAATTTTCTCAAAACTCCAAATTCATCTCTTGCACACAAAGGTAAAAACCCAAGCTCTTTTAGAAAAACAAGAGGGCGTTCTTTTACACATAAAAAAAGGTTTACAAGATTTGAATTAAAATCATTGTAAACCTCCATGCAGTTCTTTCTCTGTCTTTTTCCAAATAGTACCCAGCCACCTCCTCCAAACACTTCTATATATCGTGTATGATTTTTAGGAAACAGCTTATATAACAGCTTTCTTAAAGCCTTTTTCCCACCAATCCACGAAATAAAACTATTCACTTCTCAACCACCTTCCTTCCAAGAAACAAAAAAGTCGACTGCTTTCCTGCCTAAGCAGAGAAACAATCGGCCTTAAATTTGTTCGTCTTTTCCTATTCGTTCTAAAAAATGAAGCTTCCCCAGAACAGTGATCAGTGTCTGCGTACCATGATACCCGTTGTTGCAAAAGTCTTTGATTGCAAAAAATTCATAATGCACATAAGGCTGCATTGGTAGAATTCTTTAATGTTTATCACGGTAGACATATTTTTTATCAATGAGAAATTGCGTAAATGCCATTGGCTTTAGCCCCAGTTCCTTGGCATTAGTGCGAAAATCAGTAAGCATTTCAGAAGCAATCAGTTTATCAAAATATTTTCCTTTGGGTACAAGGGTTGCAATCTCATTTTTTAGCTCCTTGTTTTTCTGTGTTTCAAAAAGAAGCTGTTTTAAAAGTAATTCCAAGCTTTCAGGATTTGCCATAATCTCACCAAGCTTTAGCATGGTAATATAAGCCCCATGTTTTCTAATGGACGGCAAAACTTCCGTAGTTACCCAGCGTTTAAACTTTTTGGCAGTTGGCAACTTACTGGAGAAAATAAGGGCATAAAGACCGCTTTCGTTGATTGCTACCATGACTCGGTTTTGCCTACCGTCGTGAATTGCGACACCAGCCTTATCTTCCTTTTCCACATGTTTAGATAGGCTGTCTCTGGTATTGGAATATCCCAATATTTCTGCGGCATCTTTTCCCACAAACCAAGGTTCGCCGTCAATTAATAAGGTTCTTATTTTGCCGAATTCCTCATTTTCAAAAATCATAAGTTCATGCATTTCTCTACTCCTTTCCAAACAAAAAGACCGACAGATTGATATTTTTCACTCATCCTGTCGGCTGTTTTATATTTTTCTCTTTCATTCAGATCTTTACCTACAGCACTTTTTTCACTGGCTTATACCCCCAATCCCTTGGGAATCCATAGTCTGCTCTTCCTGTGGTTTTAAAATCACCTTGAAGTGATCCTCGCCTATCACAATGCCAAGGGAACGGCCATTGTCCCACTGCATATGCAAAGTTCCTATGTCATCAACTGAAATCACCTCGCCTTGTGTTCCTGCAAGCACTGGAGCATACGAATCATCCATATCTGACGTAAGCTCAAGCCTTGTACCCACTGGGTACTGTTCTTTGATTCTTTCAATATTCTCTTGAAAATCCTCTCATTTTAAATTCCTCCCCTATTAGTTCTTGTTTTTGCTGATTCTGTTGCACAATCTGTTCCAATTTTGAAACGGCCTGGATTATAACAGTGTCGTGATTGAAGCTGTCTGAAGCTTTGTAGTTTGAATCAATTCTTTCATCACCATTTTCTTTTATCAGAATATCTATCGTAACGATTTCATCCTTTGTTACACCCAATCGCTTATTATCACTGACTGAGGCTTGGTATTAATAGATGGCATCTTCCAAGGAAGATGCATATTCCAACATCTCATTTGGCAGTCCTAAGTTTTCCAACACGAACCATCGGTAGGAGTGGGTGGCGGTTGAATCGGATGCTCTTTTCAGAGCTGCCAAGCCTTCATTTGTAAAACCAAACTGACTATTTTCTTCTGCTTCCTTTGGCATCTCACATTCCTCCAAACTTCATATCATGATTTTGCAGTTTTATTTCCAATTCTTCAGACGTCTGCAAACTCCAGTTTTTTGCTCCCCAAAAACTGACATATACCTGTTTACCGTTGCATTTAATCTCTCTTTGCTCAAAGCCCTCGCCCCATCCGTCACTGGCTTGGCCTGTAATTTCATCTTTTATTCTGGCAAGTTCCCTATCATCAAGGGGTGCATTTAAAATGAGATTTGCAACTCCCATCAACTGTCCATTCACTTCTTCCACAGAGAAATCGTACCTTTTTACTTTTGCATTGACGCTATCCTGGTCGCAGTAGCACCTCATCAACCCACGTTTCGTTTCCTCGGGCAAGGCATTTCTCTCAATCGCCTGCAAAATTTCATCTTTATATTCCGCAAGCTCATCTGGGCAAACATCGATTCTATAATCCACCTGATAAAGATCTCCATAGTCATTCTCATCATAATACGTGGTCCCACAAAGTGGCATATACAGCTTTAGTTCCTGAAAGTCTTGCTTTGGGATTTCTATTCCAAAATGCTCCCATAAAACCTGTGCAAGTTCCCCATTATAACCGTGATAGAGAACATATCCCTTTTCAGTAAATGCTCCATTTTCACTGGCAATTTTCTGCTTGCCATAGCGTTCAAAGTCTATGTATTCTTCAAGATTCTCGTCATAGTCAAAATGACCGCTTTCACAGATGATATATTTACCGTATTCTTCCGCAGTATGGATATTGGGGAAAAGTTCAAACTCATACATACTGTCCAGAAGTGTTTTTAAGTCCTTTTGATTATCTGACTGAACAAATTCCATCAGCTTTTCAAAATAACTTTCCTCTTGGGTGCCAATCTCTCGAAACTTACTTGCAAAGTAATTAAGATTGTCTACATTCTCGTAGAGCGGTTTATCGGAAGTTATAATTTCAAGCATTGTTTCTGGAAAATGATCACTTGTGAGACCTAGACTGCAATCCGACAGTGAATCTGCATCCAACCTCAGCAAGGCATATTCTATTTGCATTTTCGTGCATGGCAGATAGAGAAATTGACTATATCCGTCTTTTCCCACTTCCAACTCAGCAATTTCATCTTGCCAATGATACAGCGGAAAGTGCATTCCATCATAAATTGTCTGTATTGGATTCTTGTTTTGATAAAGAATTCCATAGGGTGTAATTCCTGAGGTGGGATTTTCAGCAAGTAGTTTTTCAAAATATGCTCTGCCGTCAAACTCCTGAAATTCTTTCTCGCTGACCGCACCTTGTTCTGTTAGGTACATTTTCTTACCTACCGCATCAAGGTCGCTGAAATCGGCAACGAGGCTGTAACAGTGGGTGTTAAAGGTTATATTGATAAGGTTTGCCGTGGTCTCTGGCTTTTCTGCATATGCCATAGCGTAAAAAGTTTGCAACTCATCTCTACCAAAACTGTCCAATCGTTTCATTAGGTAATCCAGCTCATCAATATTGCAGGGCTTATCTTTAAGGAGAGTAGATAGCCTTTCATCGGATACTTCTACAACGATGCAGTTTGGTTCTGTACTTGGTACAATCTCTAAGTTGAAGCAGACTTTTTCAAAATCTTCAGCTTTCCAAGGAAACCAAAGGCCTTCCCTTCTTTCGTTCACAGGGTTCTGGATTGTTATTCTCATTTTTTCCTCCGTTCTGTTTTTCACATTAAAAAAGAGTCACCTTTGTGACTCGAATTTATTAGGATTCGTATAGGTTTATTATTTGCACTTTGTTTTTCTCTGCACATTTTACAGTGTATGCTGTCCCTCCTTTACTACCATCATAGTAGCATATCATTTTACTGCTATTGTCCACCATATATCGATTTCTCTGGTGAAAACAACCTTGATGATATTTTGCATTTAGGGTAATGACCTCATCGCACTGAGCGAGGGTGGTGAAATAGATTTCTCGGTTCTCCTCGTTCCAGTTTTTTGGCTGCTCTTCATAGGGAACTACGGCAATGAGCTTTATTACTCTTGGCTCTGATATATGTACTACTCGTTTTCGCATGATCACAATTTCTGCACACAGTAAATCGAATCCATAGCACGCTCCGAAGTAAAAGGTGTCTGTTCCATTTTTAATCGCTTTGTCAACCTCTTCCCCTATTCTTAATTTCAAGTTTTCCATTTCATCTTTGCTTTTCGGAAGCCTTTCACTTCTGTGACCGCTAAAACATAAAGATTTTTCTTTTTTCTGCATAGTTTTATTCCTCCTTTTTAATACTATATATATAGTATCTATTTATATGTATATAGTCAATATGTAATACTACATATAGAATAGCTGTAAAGAGGTGGCTAATATGAACAATAACTCAATTTTTGAAATAAAAGATTACGGAAAAATCAGTTTTCACGTAAAAGAAATCATGGACAGCAAAGAATTGACCAGAAGCAAGCTTGCTAAACTTGCAAACATTCGTTTTGAAGTAGCCGATAAATGGTACAACGGAAATATTGAGAGAATGGATATAGATGTTCTTACTCGTATTTGCTTTGTTTTGGATTGCGAAATTTCCGATTTGATGACCTATACAAAATAATTATCTATTTATCAAGTTCACCATTGTGTAAAATCTAACCTTCATTTCAAAGCTTAAAATTTCACCGCCATATTTTACGATGAGAATTGCATTTATAATGGCCATAAACGTTTGATGATCAATCAAGTGCTTATCTGAAATTTCGTTTAGCTTTATGTATTCTTTTCCGGTATAGATGGTTTTTGCCACCTTGTATATGGCATAGCTGTTTGTGGTCATACCATTAAGACGTATTTGCTTAAATTCAAAACGATTGGAATATATATGCTCTTTTGCAAGACTGCATAACCTACCATCTGCGGTCAGCAGAAACAGAGTGGCCATGTAGCGTGGATCGCTGTCAATTTTATGAATTTTAAGCATCTCACAAACATTTTCAAATCTTTTCTCATGGGCTTCACTGATAAACCAACCATCCGGAGAACTTGCAACTAAGTCTGAAAGCCTTTTCCTAAAATAGAAATGGTTGATTTCTGAAAAGAATTCTATAATCACTTTTCTGTAGGTTACTCTACCCATACCCATGCTGTTCGCAAGATTTGTGTAAGCGGTTCCCCCACAATTTTCTTTACCCCATTTTTCACAGGAACGGCACTTCTTAATTCCTCCTTTTACATCCGCTGTTTCTCCCACCACAATCAATCCTTTCTGCCTAGGCGAAAATCTAGGAACAAGCATCATCAATTGTTCCACCTCCTGTAATTTTGTTCCATACATAAATAATCTTGGCATTTTTCTCACATTCCGTTCATTTTTGGGCATAAAAAAATAGGCTTTAGTTCAAGCAGGTGCCCCTGCCAAACCAAAGCCTATTGATTTTCTTATATGAAAAAAGAGCCATAACATCATATTCATATACGTGATATCATTGCTCTCAGAAATTTCGTTATTAAGTTGTTAGGAAGTTCTTTCCCTTCCTGATATTAAATCTTAGCATCGTATTCCATATTGCTAAAGTTTTTCAGAAAACTCAAAAACGTCTCCTTGATTAATATATTCAAAACCGGATTCTGTAATGGTTAACACCGCCATATTGTCTTTTATGATAATTGTACCTTTTACCTGCATACCATCATCTTTAAAAGAAAGAGTCTCTCCATCGACCTTAGCAACTCCTTCTAATTCTGTCAAACGGTAGAGACCAATCGTGGCTTGATATGACTCATCTTCCAAATATGTTAAATCCAAATTATTGTATATTTCTGCCGTCCCCTGCCTGTCGACATACGAACCCGAATAATCTTCCATCTTTGGTGGTATAATCGTTTCTTCAGACACTTCCTTGTCACTGTTTTCAATAGTTTCTTTAATGGGAGGCACCACTTCGTCTGTCATAATCCATACATCATTAACCTTTGAAAATTCCAATGTTTCCGTATGGTCAAACGTATCAAAGAGCTTAAAATCAACAGTGACATATTGTTTGTCATCTTTTTCTTCTACATACTTCAGACTTTCCAAATCACATTTCATAGCACCGTAGCCCCTTGAACCCCTTATTAAATAAAGCTGTCCCTCATATTCCAAAAAGTCGTTTGAAAACCATTTATCAATAACTTCATCCGATAAATATTTTCTTAAATAGTCCCTTACCTCAGCATTTGTTTTGAAGTTTGTTACAGGATAATAATCGGAACATGTAGGGTCAATAAAATAATCCACATATTTGCTCTCTTCTCCCGGTTTAAAAAGCAGGGCAATATCACCCATGCCATCAGCATAGGCACTCTCGCTTTCATATGCAGCTAAATAGCTATCTTCATTAAAGTCTACCTCTGCACCAAACATCTCATGCACACAGGAATTAAGGCAGACCAAATTAGGTGTAATATCCTCCAAAAACTTTTCCTCGCTAAACACCTCTGCCTTAGATGGAGCATTGCAAGCAGCCATGAAAAAAATCACAAATGCAGATAAAACTATTATTACTATCTTCTTCATAGTCATCCTCTTCTCTCCTTGCAAACAAAGATATACACAATAAAATAATTAGTATTTTTGTTTCGCATGTACAACATTGGACTCTTTGTAATCAGACTGTATATCATAAACATACTGTGAAACTGAATCCACTACAGATTTTGCTCATTTTTTTTTGGGTAATCAGTTGAACTCAAGAAGTTAAACTATAACCATTTTCTACAGAGTTTACATCTACTGTAATTTCGTCTCCCACCCTAAAATCATTGTATGATAAATCTTTAGTTTCACCAGTTTCGTTGTCAGCATATATATAATAGACATCATCACTTTCACAACTAATGTAGCATTTTTCGCCCAAAATACTATCCTTATCTGAGCGTTTAACTACAAAGCCTTTTAGCTCAGTATTAATTTCTAAAATTTCTGCATTCAATCCCATATGTGTAACCTTTTTCGCTCCACATGCTGAAACAAATAAAAGTATTAATATTAATAAAATTATCGTCATCAACCTTTTCATTAAATTAGGCCACCCACATTCATAAATAATATTTAGTATTGTATGTTCCATTATGGTACAACTGTGTACCTATCTGACTGGTTCCGCTGTATAAACACAATGTACAGTTCATGTAGAAAAGCTGCAAGCTCATTGTGTGCCATAATGGATAAGAGCAATCTGTATTCTTCATTCTAAATTTAAAATATTAAGCATTTTAATTACCGATTAACAATGATACCCAAAAGGCCAATCAAATCAGCTGCTTGAAACATATTTATAACCATTCCTTTCAACTCAATAGGGGGAGTAGATACCAATGGCATTTTGAATTCATTTTCAGTAAAATCCACTGTTGCTAGCATTGTCTTAAAAAAGTTATTTTTTATGAATCTGGAATTTTTTGCTTCAAACTTTTTCAGTTTTGCTTCAGAAATAGATGATTCAGTAAAATCAATGTTATCAAAAAGAACTTCAGTCATTTTAGTTTCATCAAAATTTGAATATGTAAAATTTGACTGTTCAAAAGTAGTTTGCTTTATAACCGTACCGTGCATATCCAATCCAACACATTTACAGTCAACAAATTGGCATCTTTCAAAATAAACGTCTGCGAATTTACTATTTGAAAAATCACAAGATTGGAATATAACATCAATAAAGCTCGCGCCTTTAAAGTCGCAACTGCAAAATTTACATTTTTCAAGAATACTTGATCTTAGTTCCATTCTGGAAAAATCCATTCCTTCGATTCTTTCAGCATAACTTTTTATTGCAAAGATTGAGATATCATCTGATAAACGATCCTTCACATAAGAATAAAACGCATCTATCTGCATAACCTCTTTGGATATTTTGGGTTTAGCTACATTCATAGTTTCATCCTCTCTCTGATAACAAGCCTTAAGCATGCTCTTCATATGGCATTTTGTGGACATTTTTCATGTATAGATAACCGGTAATTTACCAGTCTGTACGTTTGGTATGTCATAAACATAACTAGAAATTGATTCTGATTCTGCTACGGGTATGCTCATTTTGTCTCGTGGTATTTGAGTTTGCTGTAAGCTTTTACTGCAACTGAAATAACCAAATATATAATAACTCCATTTAGCAATAGTCCTAAAGGATTAAGACTCATTGACATAAGCGGGCTTAATATAGGCTTCGAATCATATACCCAAATAAATTGTATAGGCCAACCAATCTTATGTTGAAAGTGATTAACGACCCTAAAAGGTAAAATATATGATAAAATAATCTCTATCCAAAATGCTGAGTTTAATATTTTCCAATTTATCTTTTCCATTAATCCATAGCTCCTTAATTTACACAAGTAAAACAAACTTCACCTTAATTTATAATAAATTATAAAGGCAACGATAAAAATAAATATTGCTACACACAAAGAAAATACTGCTACTGTTTTATTTTTCCTCCATTGCAATACTCCTTGCGTTACCATAAGAACACCTACTAATGGCTCAAAAATATATATTGCTTTATCCCATATGTCTAATAGTTGCAAAGAAGCCAATATAATTATACATACAGAACAAATGCTCCCAAGAATAGATGCTATCTTCTCATGCATTTGCATTTCATACCAAGCTCTTTTAACCATTCCAATTCACCTCAAATTACATTGTTTCAAATATTCACATAATGAGCTACTATGTAAACGTCCCATTATGGTACAACTATATACCCCTCAAGTTGGTTACGCAGTGTAAACATAATGCGAAGTTAATTTTACAACAGTAATCTACATGTTTTACACCTTGAATAAATAGCGATTAATTACTGATTTTAACTGTTAATATAGCATATTCTTCATTTTTGTTTACAAGTAAATTCTCTAATGAATAAAAATCTTCAAGATTGGCTTTATGGATGGTTCCGTTAATATCGGAATTCCGATAAGCGATAATGGGTATTTCTTTTTCAGAAATCATAATTGAATTACTTATATCAATATCCCATGTCAATTCATCATATTGACTTTTAAAGTTTTCACTACTTGTTGTTAGTCTTTTTACCTCATTACCAGATTTAAAAGCTATTTTAGGACAAAATAAGTTAGAGTAATCAATGGCTAAAAAACTTTTTTCATTTTTAATATCAGCTTTAAAATTTGATTGTTTTACCCACTGATTATCTTGCAAATAATACAAAGTGGCAGTGAAAAATTTGTACTCGTCAACATGTTCAAGTAAATATACATCAGATTTCATTCCATTAGTAAAAGCTGATAAATAAAATTCTTCCATGCTTGATAGATCCATTTTTTTCATACTAGGTATACCTGCTGATAACTCATCACTTTGAGTTCCATCTAATGAGGAGGATAGTTTAGTTACTTTGTCTTGACAAGCAGTCAAAATAAACAGCCCTATACATAGTAATATAATAATGAGTTTTTTCACAAACATCCCCTCCTAAAAAAATCAAAATTTCAGTATCTCTTCATCTACATAATATCAAGTGCAGTTTGCATTTTAAACATAATAAGAAATTCAATTTTTACTACTATCCAATTTAGTATATAAGTATAAAAACCTCATAGTCCAGAAAATTATAGTCCCATTTTTCTGATGCTATTTGCAACAACTTCTGTTAGTTCGCTTTCTGCCCCTAAACTGAAATTAAAAATTGCGCCACTGCCGCCCCCGGCACCAATAGCAGATACAAACACTTCTCTTCCAGTATCAATAATTGTCACACTTAAACTTGCTCTACTGCTATTTCGCATAAAATATTTATCGTATACCCGAACAGCCATTTTAATATTTTCACTCTGGTAATTACTTTTATCTACCAAATTTACGCTTACGCCACTTTTGAATATCGCTTCGTCTAGTTGTTCGACTATTTTATCAAAATCCCCTTGCACAGACTTTTCGTATTTTGCCATTTCTTTTCCCCCTCTATAAATAATACAATAGCTTTCTAAACATTTCCCAAAATTGAATTTAGGAAACTAAACATAATCGGAAATTAATAGGAAGTTATTTTTCATTAAACTTATATACCGCCAATATTGAGGAAAAACCACCCGGTACAGATAAAATTGCTCCGAAAATCTGAAAACCAAGTGTGTTGGATTGCTTAATCCAATATAATTCTTGTGTGTCCATACTGCCGCCATTATTATTTATAGCGCCTTGTGCCATTGCTGCACCAAAATTAGTTCCATTGAATAGGGCAATAACTCCTATTATAAAAAAGAGCACTCCTACCACCAAAAAGGCCTTATTTGAATTCATCATTTACCACCTTTCTATTATAATAAGTAATTAACATTTTGTATCATCATAATAATTACTGCCTATAAACATAATCAGAAGTTCTTACCATCTATAACTAATATCATTTACTCCGATACAGAAAAAATATTGTTATATAGACATTAAAACCAAATTATTGAGCTACTCAATATAAAAACCATATTTGTCATAAAAAAACCACTTATTAAAAAGGTTATACCTAAGACCTTATATTTTTTCGTAATAAAATCATAGGAAATTGCTACGATCATACATAGATATAAAACCGCTACAATAACTGCTCCATAATCAATAGTTGCAGGTTCTGCTACTTAATCTAAAGTAACACCAATTGACTCAAGTTTTTCAGCTACGTCAATGACAAAATACCATACAGGTTGCGGAAAAATTATACATAATATTATTGGACTTATTATACCTATAAGTATTTGAGCAATAAATATCATTTTTTTTACCATCATAAATCTCCTAATTTCTTTTTACAAAAATTAATTGTAGGACACATTTTCAATAAAATGCAACTAATACTAGTAAGATAATCTTCTTGCGATTTCTAATACTCTTGTCCTTAACAGGAAATTGAATTTGCTATGGGTAAGCTTATAATTTGTATAAGATGCAGATTTCATCAAGCGTCTTATCATCAGTTTTCATACAATTTTCTAAATCTCTTAGAACATCGGTGCAGATAGTTGATGTATAATTGATTTTTGTTGTGCCATTAAATACATGAGCCGCTAATACATTCTTTACATTTGTTTTTGCCCAGTCACTTACTTGGCTGTAATCGGTATAACTTTGGTATCTGTTTTCATCACTTCCTACAAGCTTCGTAATTTCCATGGCTCTTTGGTACATAACAATTGAGCTACGGTTGATAAGTGTTACTTATTATTCTAATCTATTGATTTTCTCAAAATACTATTTTACTCCCAGAATACAATCTGCATAATATTTGATATGAAAGATCTACAGCGTAAAATTATGTCCCTCTGACACATAATACCCGTCCTTAGTAATAAAATTAACAATAACATATGCCTCAAAACTTAACGTACAATATTATAGCCTGTAATCTTATTTTCCGGATGATAAGCTGTTGCTTTTTGTTTAGTTCTTCGTCAGATATTGTGGGAAACTTAATATTATCTAAATGTATATCATTATTCCATTCATCAAGATAATCAATTAATTTTGCATATCCATGTATTGCAGTAACATGGTAACCATAGGAGGAACGATACTCACCAACATAATATCGGATATCCAGCATATTAAGCGGCAACTGTATCACGTTGTTTCCTGTGTCAGTTGTATCTATTACTACATCTCCTAACGGGGAATATTCTTCAACAACAAAATCATTTATATTAAAATCCGGGTTAATATTATTTTTAAAATAACTTTCAATCTCATCGTAGTTCTTAGATTTTGCAACATACCTGATATCATTATCATTAATGATTATTTGTTTTCGTCTATCATCAATATACTCTTTTACCAATTCGTTTAGATTATTTATATCCTCTTGACTAATGTTTTGTTCTTGTTCCTGCATCCCATTTAACATCAAAATCAATGAGCATTGCAACATCCCTAAGTTTAAAGTAGTTTTTGTTGTTAATTGCATAAACAGCTACATTTTTTATCTCAGTGATACTCCCCTCAGTATTTAAAATAACTCTATTTTCTGTAGGAGAAGCTTGTATTGTTTCTGTTGATAACGGCTCCGCTTGTACCAAACTGCAATTTGAACAAAATAAAATAACAACTACCATACCTAACTTTATTAATCTTTTTTTCATATTTCCCCCTCTCTATCCTTAAAAAAGGATAGAAAAGCACCGTTTATCCAACGGAAGCTTTTCTATCCCTAATGTCAAACTGGCTTAAAAACCTTGGGTGTGCAAAAGTAAAGCTCATAATTAACAATACATACTATTTAGAAACGGGTACACTCGGAACGAGAGACATCAAAACACCACTACATAATATCACTTTTGATATACGCCGTATTTTATTAAATTTTCTTTATTCGTTTCTATAATCTGAGGATATATTGAAATAAGTTCTTCTTTTGTTTCTGCATCCAACAAATCCATTAAACTATGATAATCAGGAAAGAGTATACTAATTACAGCTTGATATTCTCCATCAAGATCTTTATTTCCCTCCCAGAATATCTCAAGCCATTTTTCAAAACTTTCCAAAACACAGACAATGTTGTGGGAACCTTGGGTAATATAACCCACAGGATATTCGTTATTGGGATATTCTCTATCACATATAAAAACCCAATGGTCTATTGATAATTGGTCTGCATTTCCAAAAGTAAATGGGACTAATTGATTAATCTTTACAAGTTTATCTTGCGGAACAATATAACACTCTTTTTCAAAGTCTTTGATACTGAGTAATCTTAAAGATGAGGTATACTTTGATAAAGAGCACAATTTACTTTCTAACCCAACTCCTACCAATGGCTCAACTCCATACATATATAGATTACCATTTGAAAATTCTTTCAGAAATGTTCTAAAGCTATCCGGTAGTCTAATTTTACAATAATCTTCTGCCTCATTTATCATTTCTTCTGTGGCAATAGAAGTAGGTGTTTCATTCTCCTCCATCCCCCCTTCTAAGTATAATTTTTTATTTTTAATTTTATTTATGATTTCATGTACATATTCAATACTCATTTCTACACCCCATACTGTGAACTTTCACTTATAAACCTTCTCATAAATTCAAAAATTTCATCTCCAGTTTCATTGTATAAGTCCTTATAAATTAATTCAGATTGCCTAATAATGTATGATCTTGAATAAGAATCTGCCGATTCTCTTAATCCATATTTGCTTTGATTGAACTTACTTGTTATCTTAATGTGGTCAGATCTGTTTATTATCATCGCAAACATATAATCTCCATCTAAACCAAATCTATCTGCAAATTTCTTGGGCATTATATGATGTGCAGGATACATCACAGATGATTCATTTTTTAGTACTTTATATGGCCTTATACCATATTCAAGAGAATCTTGAAGTTTGGAACTAGCTTTTATTAGTCTTTTTACACCGCTTACCGAAGGGACAAAGGGTAATGCAACAGATGCGCCATCAAATATAACCGTCATTGCTCCCCATACAGATGGATTGGCATAAAACTCTGTTGCTGATATCACTAAACAACCTATATCAAATAAAGTTTCAGGTGAAATAAATCTAACTGACTGAGTTTGCGCACTCCTACTCTCTTGCTTTGTTTTGATGTCTAAATTAATTAATGTAAATTCTTTGTTTAGATTATCAGAAATAAAATCTTCTGTAATTATACCAGTATTATTTATATCAATCAATTTTATTTTTTTTATCTCACCCGTTGTTTTATTCTTAACAGTGGATATATATTCAGTTCCAGAGACCCCTTCTTTTTCTGTTATAGATTTAGACTGGGTATAGCCACTATTTCCTTGATTTGCAAATACAGAAGTTGGAAGCGATGTCACCCCCACTGCTAGAGTTAGAATTAACAAAATTATTTTATCAATTATTTTTTTTATCATGGTCTTTTCCTCCTATTTTTATCAAGTACACACAATGATGCTTAAGCGATTTATGATATTCATATCAGTTAGCAATAATTATCTACAAAAAACCTATCTTCAAAAAATCATATATTTTCACCCCATTTCTTTCTTACTTATCTTTTTAATCTTTCTGGAACTTTTGGTTCATACAGTCTTCCGTGGCACATCATGATCGCAAAAAATGATGCCGAAGTACAGAGCATATGTGCCGACAATTTAACACTGCTAATTCTCAAAAATTCTTTAATCTTTTTCATTTCGATCCCTCCCAATCAAATCTAAATACATCGTTAATTACACCTTTCACTTGACCCCCTTTCACGAAGTATATTAACAACATATTTTTCCAAATTCTAGTGGTAGGTCGTGAAATAGGCTTTTTAGGTCGTGAAATAAGTTTTTTTATGATTGTATGTCTATTTTTGTCATGCTATGATGTATTTAGAAAATTTTAAAAACATCTTACGGGGGATACTTATGTCAATTTTATGGATTGGATGGGAATTATTCATTAACCTTCTTGAAGAAGGTATGTTTTGCTATTTACTAACAAAAACACTTGGATATAAAAAAGATAAAGTCGTAAGACTTTATCTTGGTTTTTTTCTTTTAATTATTTTTACTACAATTTTAAACGTTGCAGTCCAACACACAAATATTGTAATCTTGTTGCTTTTGTTGGCAGATATTGTTTTTTCAACTTTTTGTTTTACTTCTAATCACAGCTCTCGGTTTTTTTGGGGGTGCTCCGCATCTGTCATTGGAATTCTTTCAAACACAGTTGTTTTTTCTATGGTATCTTTTTTTACAAACTATGATTTAAATACACTGACAGTTCCATCAACTATCCGCATTCAAATGACTTTGATTTATCTGGTGGTTTGTTCTGTTTTTTACTTTACTATAATTGAACTTTCCTCTAAAAAAGCAATTTTATTACCGCGAGTATTACAAATTGTATTATTTATACTACTATCTCTTGGCATTGTTGCATCTGATATGCTTATTGGTCTATCTATATCTATTCCTGGAAACCAAATAACTTCAAAGCTTGGCTTTATCGGCGTAGTATATTTATCTGTTTTATTGGGATGCATTTTCTTATTCGAGGCATTAGGTGATTATTACCACAAAAATACTGCCCTAACAATGCAGCTGCGAGAAGCAAGCCTTCTGGAAAATCACTTGGAGAATATTCAGGTATCTATGAAAACATTGCGTCAATGGAAACACGACTATCACCATCACACACAGGCTATGCAAATGCTTTTAGAAAATCAGCAATATAATGAGTTAAATACATATTTGGCACAGTTTAACTCTGATTTTACAAATTTAACTTCTATGGTTTCAACAGGGAATCCTACTTTAGATGCAATACTCTCTAGTAAAATACTTATTGCAAAATCCCACGGCATTACTGTGGAACAAACTATTTTTTTACCCGAAAAACCTTCCATACCACAAACAGACTTATGTATTGTCTTGGGTAATTTATTGGATAATGCCATAGAGGCTTGCAATAAACCAAACCAACAACAACTACCTTATATTAATATCACGATAAAGATACATAAAGGTATGCTTTATTTCAAAGTAGTCAATAGTTCGAATGGCATTTACCTTTTTGACAATAAAAAACTTATCAGTACAAAAAAACACCCTGAACATGGATATGGTTTTCATAACATCAATAAAATAGTTGAGAATTACGGTGGCTTTTTTAATTATGAGCCTGAAAACAATTCTTTTGCAGCTACTATCATGATCCCCTTTCAACGTGAGGAGGAAGAGAAATGAATATTTATATTGCTGTTGTTGAAGACGAACTTATATATGCGGAGCAGTTAGATAAAATCTTAAACCATTGGGCGCAACAACTGTATTGCACGCTTTCTTTGGTGCATTTTAAAAGTTCAGCTGACTTTTTGAAAACTGATTTTAATATGTATGACGTGGCTTTTTTGGATATTCAATTAGACGGTGCAATGGATGGATTATCTTTGGCCCAAAGTTTGCGTAAAAACGAATATCAAGGTTCCATCGTATTTCTGACGAGCTATAAAGAATACGTTTTTCAGGGCTATGATGTTCAAGCTTTACACTATCTACTGAAACCTGTACAAGAAAAAGACATCAAAAAATGCATGAATATGGTCTATCAATTGACCAAAGAAAAAAACTATATTATTCAAAATAACAATCAGACAATAAAAATTCCGTATCATCAGATTTTTTATTTCTCCAGCGCAAACCATTATATAGATATCTATACATCAGAAACCACATATTCCCATAAAGCAAAAGTGGCAGATATGATCAGTCATCTTCCTTATCAATTCACCCAATGTCATCGTTCAATTTTAGTGAATTTGAACCATGTTGATAAGATTGTGAAGAATGAAATATTTCTTTCTAATGGCGCAACACTACCCATTAGCAATACCTACCTTGAACATGTAAGAAAGGCTTTTTTAGACACTATTTTATGAGGAGGCAATCATGATACTTAAAATTGCAAATACTTGGGCTGACTGGCTCGTGGAAAATGGAGCAAATTCAGATGACCATGAAATATATACATATGGCGCAGAGTGTATGCTTAATGAGTTATTCTCAGATATTTTGTTAATCTTAACAGCATTGATATTTCACAAAACATTTGAAATGATTCTATGGATTCTATTTTTTACACCTCTGCGGATTCATCTAGGGGGAATGCATGCATCCTCTCATTTAAAATGCATACTGTCTTCTATTTTACTATCTTATTTATGCATTTTCTTATATCCCTTTGTGATTGAAACCCCAGTATTAGTGGGAATCATATTAATAGTTAGTTTTTTTATTGTATATAAAATTGCACCAGTGGTTCACCCCAATCATCCTGTTTCAGAAAACAGAATGTCACAAATGAGAATGAGAGCATTGGTTATTATTATAATTGAAATAATACTCACATGTATTGCATATGAATATTTCTCAGAAAAAGTGGCTGGTATGGCAACAGTATCTCTCTTCTCTGTTTGCCTTCTTGCGATAATGGGAAAATATTCAGCACTAGTTGAATAGGAACGACAATAACTTTCATCATTTCATAGTAAATCATTACAGATGAATATAGTTTTAAGGTACATAAAAAGGCTAAGTTGCAGATCGTTAATTGACCTACCACTTAGCCTTAATACTATGAAATTCTCTTCAAAATCGCCATGTCATCTATATTTTTGCTTAATTTTCGCCCTCAAACAGATGACATTTTCACTCATTTTCAAGCCTAAAAATCGCTCCAAAACTACAACATATTGTGGTTCAACCCTCGTTTTTAGCCTTGTCACCACAATACGTCATCATTATTATCGCTTCAACGTGCGTAGTCATTGGAAATTGATCGACCGCTTGCACACCCTTCACATGAAACCCTTTTTCCGTTAATATTGACACATCTCTCGCCAGTGTTGCGGGGTTACAAGAAACATAGATTAGTTTTTTCGGTTTCATAGATGCAATGGTGTTCAAAAGAATCTCATCGCAACCCTTTCTTGGCGGATCCACCACAATAACATCTGCTGAAATCCCCTGCTCCTCAAATAATTTAGGAATAACAACCTCTGCTGCACCAACCTCAAAAGATACATTTTGTATGTCATTTTGTTCTGCATTTTTTCTTGCATCTAAAATTGCCTCTGGCACAATCTCTACGCCAAAAACCTTCTTTGCCTTTTTCGCAAAAAATAGTGATATTGTACCGATTCCACAATATAAATCCAAAACTATTTCTTCACCATTTAGGTCTGCCATTTCAACAGCCTTAGAATATAAAACTTCAGTTTGTGTTGGGTTCACTTGATAAAAAGATAATGGTGAAATCTCAAAAGAAATACCACCCAAGGTATCTTCTATCGAACTTTTCCCCCAAAGAGTAATCACTTTCTCACCCAGAATTACATTGGTTTGTTGCTTATTGACATTTAGCACAATTGAGACTACACCATCAATTTTTCTTAACCGTTCAACCAAAACTTCACCATTAGGAAGCTTCTTTCCATTTATTACGATGCAAACCATAATTTCGCCGCTATTTTTTCCAACTCGGGTCAAAATATGCCTCACTAAACCCCTATGCTTTTCTTCATCATAGGCCGATATTTTAAATTCATCCATGAATTCTCGAACAACGGCAATAATTTCATCATTTACAGTATCCTGCAAAAAACACACTGAGGAGTCTACAATTCGATGACTACGCTTTGCATAAAATCCAATTTCTGTTGCACCGGCTTTTCCCATTCCCACGGGAAATTGAGCCTTATTTCGATATCTCCATGGATCTTCCATACCTAAAATGGGCACATCCCCAATATCTTTTATGCCCCCGATACGCTCTAAATCATCTTTTACCTTTTTTGCCTTATATTCCAGCTGACCTTCATAAGATAAGTGCTGCAATTGACACCCTCCGCAAGTCTTTGCCACAGGACAGTGTGGTTTCACACGATATGGGGATTCAGAGAGGATTTCAACCAATTTCCCATATCCATAGCTTTTCTTTATTTTTAGAATGAGCACCTTAATTCTTTCCTCTGGTAACGCTCCTTCTACAAAAATGGTAAAGCCATCAATTCTACCGATACCCTCCCCATTGCTACCCAATGCATCAATGGTCATTTCATATATTTCATTCTTCTCCACAGGAAGACTCATTTCCTTTTCCTCCAATAATTTCTGTCCCTGAATATTCACAAACTGTGCCGTTACATACACAATAACGGCAAGTTACAAAGCTTGGGTTGGCTTTACCTACACCATAAATCAACATTTCACGCATCTCTTTTGTTGTATTCAAAACTTCCTTGCGCAGGCTCTTGGAATTCTTTACGACAAACATATAGTCACTATATACCAATCTTCCAAACTTAGGTCGAACCCCATAAACATCTTCAATAATTAAAAAGTACGCCGCTAGCTGCAGCAAATCGCCTCTATGGGGCAGAGGATCATCCCCGATTTTTCCGCTTTTCAGCTCCACAGGGACTAACCCCTTCCCCAACCTTTTTTTATAAATATAGTCCGGCTTGCCCTGCAACTCATATTCAGCAGAATGTAATAGCTTGCCGAAATTTTCTTCATTTTTTCCGTTTTGCTTTTGGTCAGCATAAAATAAAGAATATCCTCCCATACGACTAGATGAGGGGAATTTTTTTATAGACCAACCACGGCCACGAAACAAAAATAACACCAATAAAATTAGTACCGCTATCATCAAAAATAGATCTGCCCACTCTAAGCCTTTAATAAAATCCAACATTTGCACCACTTCGCATCAAATAATAAATCACTGCACCTAGAATTAAAACCAGAACTGCTATTTTCCACGCCAAATTCCTCAACCGGAGCTTTTCATAATTTCGCTTATGAAATTCTAAACCTTTTGTAAAGTTAGCGTTCATGCCATCCCCTAACGCTAAAGCTTCGTTTCGTTCCTGATACAGGCGACGCAGTTCCTTTCTGCCATACAGCTTTTCATAGTACCATTGGTAAGGGCAATAAGAATATTTATTGATTTCGTGGGCTGAAATCGTTTTTCTCTCCATGATTTTTCCTCTTATTTATAATCTGAACGTCGAATATTTCTTTGCAGCATCCGATTGAAGCCTGCCCAATTCCCTTGGGTATTATCCGCCGCCAGCATCTCTTCAATCATCTTTGTTTTTGCATCCATATTATCTGCGCAATGCAAAATAAATGCCTCAATTGTTTCAGGCACCTTAGGAGATCCATATTCCAATTCTCCATGGTGAGAGAGGATGCAATGCTTTAACAAAGACTCCAACTGTTTTGGGAAGCCGTTGATTTTTGCAGCTGTATCCTTAATCAGTTCAGCACCCAAGAAAATGTGCCCCAAAAGCTGACCATCATCCGTATAATCATTTTCCGGGAAATCTGATAACTCTATAATTTTTGCCGCATCATGTAGCATGGCAGATGCAATCAAAATATCCCGATTTACAAATTGATATCTCCCTGACATAAAGTCGCAAATCTGGGTAACAGACAATGTATGTTCCACCAAGCCACCACGGAAGCTATGATGCATGCTTTTCGCCGCAGAGTGAAACTTAAATTCCTTACTAATTAAAGGATGTCTCAAAAAGATTTCCTCCAGCATTTCTTTAATAAAAGGACTTACGATGGTTTTGATATAATCCAAAAGCTGTTGGAACATTTCATCAATATTTTTATCCGTAGATGGAATAAAATCCACAGGGTCATATTCCCCTTCCATGCTACGTCTGATTCTTTTTATATTAATCTGCAAATCATTATTAAAAACAGTAACAGAACCGTCTATTTTAATAAAATCATTTTCCGCAAAGCTTTGAATATCCTTATTCATATCCCAAACCTTGGCATCCACCATTCCTGTCTTATCCTGCAATTTAAGGGATAAATATGTTTTCCCATTTTTTGATTTCAGGCTTTGTCTGCTTTTGCACAAATAGTGCTCAACGATGCTTTCGCCTTCCCTTAATTCATTGATATATCTCATGTAAATCCTCCACTTCTTTTCCTTTTCAAATTCTCATTAAGCTTTATTATACACCATATAAAATGTTGATGCCACAAGAAACACACTCAATTTTAATCTTCTGGGAACTTTTCCAAAATTTACTCGTCAGAATTAAAAAAGTTTTTTTCCTTCACTTTTTTTCACAACATGTTAAAATATATCAAAAGGAGGTTTCAAAATGAAGAAAAAAATTATTTCTATTCTTTTATGCTGTTGCACAGTAATGGGCTTTGCTCCTGTTACCGCTTTAGCGGCAGATGCAGAAACAGAAATCAGTCTTATGATGATGGATTTCAGAGAGGTGAAAGCTGACCAGCAAGGGGACAATTGGACTTGGGACGCCAGTGATAAAATATTAACGCTGAACAACTTTCAAGGTGTGGTAAAGACAGGTGTTCGTGAAAAAAGCTCAGCCATTCTGCTCCCCAAAGACAGTACTCTTTATTTAGAAGGAAAAAATAATAAAATCACCACCAATTCTTATCACTGCAACGGCGTTTACAGTGAAGGCGATTTAATTATTGATGGCAAAGGAAAATTGGAAATCGATATCGAAAGTGCAGGTGCCAGTGGAATTTATGTAAATAGCGGTGTATTATCCATCGATAGCAAAGCTGAAATCAATGTGGACTCACCCAGACACGCAATTTATATTTATGACTTAAAAGCAAATAAGGTTGCAGTTACTATAAATGATGATGCGAAGCTTACCTTTCCTGACGACCTAAATGATGATGCAGTTTTCGTTGTCACAAAAAGCGGAGTTGACCCCAAAAGCATTACCTTCGATTATAAAGAAACCCGTGACAAAGATGAAGAAATTGTAACTTTATCCAAAGCTGAAACAAAAGCTCCCGAAACACCAACGGAGACTCCCGAAGAAAAGCCTACGGAAGAAGTAACGGAAACTACTTATTTGATTACTATCGGCAATAAAGAAATCAAAAAGAATGGCGAAACTGCCTATACCGCAGATGCTGTACCCTATATCACCAACGGTTACACCATGCTGCCATTACGTGCTTTATTGGTTCTTTCAGACCCCAATGTAGATATCAAATGGGACGCAACCACGAAAACAGCACAAATTTCTTATAACAACAAACTCTTTACTCTTGTTGCCAATCAAAAAACCATGACAAAGGATAGCGCAACAATTGACCTGGCAACAGCAGCTGAAATTCAAGATGGTCGTCTATTTGTATCTTTAAGGGATTGGATGAAGATTATGGAAATTGACGAAACTCACGTTTCATGGAATTCAGAAGCAAAAACCGTAACATTAAAGCACTAAAATTCAAATTGACTGAACTTGTCGAAATAAAAATGAAGCATGTGGTATTAACCACTTGCTTCATTTTTTTAGTCCTTTCACAATTTCATGTATATTTAAAATCTGATGTTCGGTTAACGCATTCAAGTCTTTCAAAACGGCATTCAGTAATGAGGGGTTATTGGTTTCTTCGTCAAAAAAATCTTTTGGGGTGATATTGAAATACTCGCAAATATAGAAAAACACCTGCATAGAAGGCATAGATTTGCCATTTTCTATATGATTAATGTAGTTTTCGTTTTGCCCAATGGTCAAGCTCATGTCACGGGCAGAGACCTTTTTTGCTGTTCGTAATTTTGATATTCTTTCAGAAATAAACCTATCATACATGTCTCATCATCTCCTTATATACAACATTGTACCTTTTAATTTTATACTATGTACAATTTTTAAAATCTTATTATAATTGACTTACAATATTAAATGTTGTAAAATTGTTTAAATACAATATTAAATATTTAAGAAGGAGAGATTTCACTTGAATATGAAACGTATCTATCAAAAAATTGCAAAAGAGGACGGAATATCTGTAACTGAAGTGAAGAAAGAGATGCAGGATGCAATTGAGAATTCTTATAAGAAAAAGGACAAAACACTAAGTGAAATGGTATTACAACAAAGCATTACATATCACGGGGAAGTTCCTACGGTAGATGAGTTTATTGAAGCAATTTCTCACAAATTTAAATACCAAGAAAAAAAATAAAAAATCTATAGGGTGTCGTGGTTTTATTGACACCCTATAGATTTTTCTATTTTACCATGCACATACCTTACTTTTTTAAAGCCTTTACAATCTCATGTATATTTCCGATCTGTTTGTCATCCAGCATATTTAAGTCCTTTAATACCTCATGGATTAGAATGGGATTGCTTATTTCCTCATCAAAAAAATCCTTGGGAGTAATACCGAAATATTCACAAATATAGAAAAATGCTTGCATAGACAAAAAGGCTTTCCCATTCTCTATCTTATTGATATAGCTTTCACTTTGCCCTAAAGATAAGCTCATATCTCTTGCAGAAACTCCTTTTGCAGTTCGTAGCTGTGAGATTCGCCTGCTAAAAAAATTTTCGTTCATAATATCACCACCTGTGATGTAATTATACACCACACCATCCCTAATTTTAGGGAATTGTATTATCTGTATCCTGAGAAATAAGGAATTAAATTATATAGTGGCAATAATATTCAACAAAAATATCCACAAGAAGAGAAATATAATAAAAGCTTATTTATTCGCTATACTCATAACCAATTGAAACCCGCATTTCTATGCGGGTTTCATAAAAGTTTTTGGTCTTGCTTTTTTCAAAAAGCAAGTGGGTTTGGGCAAAGCCCAAGGTCTTTAGCCTTTTATTCTTCACCCTGCATTGCGTCGTAACCAGTCTCTCCGGTTCTGATTTTGATAACATCCTCAACATTGTAGATAAAGATTTTTCCGTCGCCAATGTTCCCAGTGTAAAGCGCTTTCTTCGCCGCTTCAATAACCCGCTCAACAGGTACCTTTGTTACAACAATCTCAACCTGAATCTTGGGTAAAAGATTGATCTCAACTGGTACACCACGGTAGTATTGACTGCTGCCCTTCTGTAACCCACAACCAACAACCTGAATGACAGTCATGCCTGTTACTTCAATTGCATTCATGGCACTCTTTAGTTCGTCAAACTTGCTCTGACGTGTGATAATCGTAACCTTTGTGATTTTGGGCTTCACTAGAGGATTTGTGGATACGTTGTACTCAACAGGAACCGCTTCATCCATGGATACCGAAATCTTTTCTTCAATCAGCTCGTTAGAAGGCGCACTGCCAACCAAACCACCGTAGGAATTGGTAACTGGCATAAAATCAGCATAGCTGCTTGCAAGACCATGCTCACTGATATCAAGGCCTTCAATTTCCTCAGCAGATGTTACTCTAAGTCCATTTGTCTTCTTTATTACTGTAAAGACTATATACATGGTTATAGCCGTCCAAGCACCAATTGCCAATACGCCAATACATTGCTTGATAAGCTGTTCAGCACCGCCACCGTAGAATAACCCTTTCGTGATGCCGTCACTTTCATAAATATTAAACAGCCCAACAGCCAACGTTCCCCAAATACCATTTGCACCATGCACCGCAACGGCACCAACGGGATCATCAATATGTAGCTTTAAATCTATAAATTCAACAACCAGAACAACCAGAAAGCCCGCAACAATACCTATAATAATTGCACCAATCACATCAACGTTGCCACAAGGCGCTGTAATAGCAACCAAGCCAGCCAAAGAACCGTTTAATGTCATAGAAATATCGGGCTTGCCATTTTTTAACCAAGTGAAAATCATTGTTGTCACCGTTGAAAATCCAGCCGCAATTGTGGTGGTAGCAAAAATCTGTGCTAACTGCCCTACCTGGGTAGCTGCGGCACCATTAAATCCATACCAACCAAACCATAAAATAAATACACCCAATGCACCTAATGTAAGAGAGTGCCCGGGGATTGCGTGTACAACTGTTTTCCCATCTTTCCCTTTTGTGTATTTGCCAATACGGGGGCCTAATAATTTTGCACCGATGATGGAGGAAATACCACCTACCATGTGGATAACCGATGAACCAGCAAAATCCACATAGCCCATCTGATATAACCATCCGTTGGTGTTCCAAACCCAACCCGCCTCAATTGGATAAATCAGACAACTGATGATAGCACTGTAAATCAAATAAGCGTTAAACTTTGTTCTCTCAGCCATGGCGCCGGAAACAATGGTGGCGGCTGTGGCACAGAAAACCAAGTTGAAAACGAAGGAGGACCAAGGAAAATTCGCAAAATCAGTAAAAAGATTCAGATTTGGAATTCCTACCAGTCCAAATAGGGTATCCTCTGCCATCATGAGATTAAACCCAATAAGCAAAAACACCACAGTGCCAATACAAAAATCCATGAGATTTTTCATAATAATGTTACCGGCATTTTTTGCTCTGGTGAATCCTGTTTCAACCATGGCAAACCCAGCTTGCATAAAAAATACCAATACCGCGCCCATCAAAAACCAAACACCAAATAAATCCGACGACGCCTGTTCAAATAACCCTATCGAATCCATATACACTACCCCCTTTTTAATTAGACAATAAAAAAGGCGCTGGGGGAATACCACCCAGCACCTTTGCCTTTACTTAACGCAGTTTAACACCTAAAAAAAATATTGTCAATACTATTTTAATTTATTTTTGTGTCATTTATATAAATTGCGCTATTCATTTTTGTGCACAATAAACTAATTTTTATTCATTTAGTTGATATTTCTTTTATTATTTTTTTAGCGCTATTATACAAATGAAACTTGCTTATTTTTAAAAATAAAGTAGAATTCTTAAAACATACTTTCTATAGCGCACTTTTGTCTTTGAATTCGTCAATAAATTTGGAAATATTGTATACATTGTGCTTTATTTGCACAATGCTATCATAAGTCGAAACAAAAAGAGGAATGAACCATGAATGAAATATAATCCAGTCTTTTTTTCTATTATTTCCATAGAGAAAATTATTAAAAATTAATAGCTGTAGTCTATCCCTGACCCCTTGTTCTGGAAAATCTTATATTCTTATGAGAGATAGCGCTCTTATTTTTTAGAACACTTCATAATTTCCATTCTCAAAAAATCCTTAAAACCTCATAATTCTTAATTTCACAAAAAATCAAAAAGAAAATGACGATATTTGCAAGGTATAAATAACTTCATTCAGGGGGAGATTTTTATTATCTTCAACAGAGATGGTTTTCCATTTTTGTTGTTGCCAAATTGCTTGATAGGAGTGGGCATAATGGGTTATTATGGAAAAGTAGAAATCAGTGGTATTAACACTTCAAATTTACCAACTTTAAGTGGTGCTGAGGCACGAGAGCTCTTTATTAAATTTAAAAACGGCGATGAATCTGCCAGAGAAAAATTGATTGAAGGAAACCTGAGATTGGTTTTAAGTATTATAAAAAGATTTGAAAACAGAAACGAAAATATGGATGATTTATTTCAAGTTGGTGTGGTGGGATTAATTAAGGCCATCGACAATTTTGATATCAATATGCAGGTAATGCCCTCAACCTATTGTTGTCCAATGATTATTGGTGAAATTAGACGATACCTTCGGGATAATAATTCCATTCGGGTAAGTCGTTCTTTAAGGGATACAGCATATAAAGCATTGCAGGCAAAGGAACGCCTCATGGCGGAACGAGAAAAAGAGCCTACCATAGAGGAAATTGCAAGGGAAATGGGTATTTCCAGGGAAAGTGTTGTCACAGCAATGGACGCCATTCAAGACCCCGTTTCATTATATGAACCCGTTTATCACGATGGTGGTGACACCTTGTTTGTTATGGATCAGGTGAGCGATGAAAAAAATGGAGATAAGCTATGGCTGGAAAACCTTTCGTTAGGTGAAGCAATGCACCATCTTTCTGACCGTGAAAAGAGAATTGTATCTCTGCGTTTTTTTGAAGGAAAAACACAAACGGAAGTTAGTACGGAAATCGGTATCAGCCAAGCACAAGTAAGCCGTCTAGAAAAAAGCGCATTAAAGCATATGCAAAAATATGTGTAATTCCATGGACAACCCTTTTAATATCATGTAAAATGTAGATAAAAAGCGCAATGTGTTTGGGATATCATTTCTTGATTATCTCTTTATGCTAAGCTTTTACACATAACATGGATATTAGGAGGAAATTGTAGATGAGAATATTAGCGGAAGATACAGCGGCGTTGTTTATTGATTTTCAGGAAAAATTAGTTCCTGTTATCAACCAAAATGCAGAAATAGTAAAAAAAGCAGTGGTGTTGGCTCAGGGTTTGAATGAAATCGGAGTACCCTTTGCAGTGTCCCAGCAATACACCAAAGGTTTGGGAGAAACAGTTCCTGAATTCACCAGTGTAATGGAGTCTTTTCAGTATATGGAAAAACACACTTTTAGCTGTTTCGAATGTGAAGAGATTGCAAATTGGGTGAAAGCACAGAACAAAAAAACCATTTTGATTTGTGGTGTGGAAGCGCATATTTGCGTATTACAAACTGTTCTTGACCTTTTAGGTGATGGCTACCGTGTATTTGTTGTTGCGGATTGTGTTGGTTCCAGAAATCCTTATGATAAGGAAATCGGGCTGGAAAGAATGAAGGCAGAAGGTGCCATTTTAACAACATGCGAAGCAGCCTTGTTTGAATTAACCGGAGGCGCTAAATCTCCACACTTTAAAGTGATTTCAAAATTAGTAAAATAATAGCTTTGGCAAAAGTAAGCGGCCGGGCAATGGGCCTGTGCCGCTGATTTTTATTGGTTTATCTCAGAGGATATTGTTCAAAAATTGACTATTCTTTCTATATTATATGTATGTTGATGACCATAATCTTAAGTTTCAATACAGGATAAAAAGGAGTCATTACGTTTCTCAATTTGGCTTTTAAAATATAGTACAAAAGGTTCCCTTGTATTCTCACGGAGTAAATCATGGTTTTCTTAAGCTTCTTCTGTCTTTGGGCAGAAGTGTCTTTTTGTGCAGTACGATAAAATTTACATATTTCTTTTTTATTTTAATTGCAAATAAGGTTAGAGCTTTATCATTAATCACAAGCTCTATATATGGAGGTTTAATAATGAAAGCAATGGAGCACCTGAAAACAATTACGCACCACAGATACTTAGTTCGACAACACTGTTTTCGAGTGGGGCTTTATTGGCAGGGAGTGACCCATGATCTTTCTAAGTTTTCACCTACCGAGTTTTTAGTAGGCGCAAAATATTTTCAAGGAGATCGTAGTCCTAACAATGCCGAACGGGAGGATAAAGGCTATTCCAGTTCATGGCTGCATCATAAAGGGAGAAATAAACATCACTTTGAATATTGGATTGATTACAGCAGAGGCCAAGAGCGCCTGTTGGGTGGAATGAAAATGCCTGTCCGATTTGTGGCAGAAATGTTCATGGATCGCATTGCCGCTTGCAAGACTTATCAAAAGGACAAATATACAGATGCAAGCCCATGGAAATATCATTTGCAAAGCCGTCTTGTTCATGAGATTATGCACAAGGATTCCCTTCGGCTATTGGAGCACTTTTTGAAAATGCTTGCAGAATGTGGTGAGGATGTCACTTTTGCATATGTAAAAAAATACTTAAAGCATGAAAGAAAACGTGCAAGAAAGCAATTTATTGAGAATCATTTTAAAGGGGGAAAAAGGAAAAGTGAATCATAAAAAAGTAATCGTAGGACTCTCCGGCGGCGTAGACAGTACCGTTTGCGCCTACATATTAAAGCAGCAAGGATACGATGTCATAGGCGTTACTATGGATTTATGGCCAGGTGAAAACGGTGCACAGGCAATTCAAGATGCAAAGATGGTTGCTGAAAAAATAGGAATCCCCCACTTTGTTCTGGACTTCAGAAAGGAATTTAAAGAAAACGTAGTGGATGATTTTATTCATCGGTATTTTCATGGGCTTACCCCAAATCCCTGTGTGGTATGCAACCGTTATATTAAAGGCGAAGCTCTATTGCAAAAAGCTCATGAACTTGGTGCCCAATATATTGCAACAGGACACTATGCGAAAGTTGATAAGCATCCCAAAACGGGACGCTACGCCATTCGTAATTCCGAAACAGCGGAAAAAGACCAAACCTATGCCTTATATCGCCTCACTCAGGAGCAATTAGAAGCAATGCTTTTACCCATTGGCGATTATACAAAAGATGAGGTAAGAAAAATTGCCCAGCAAATTGATGGCTTTATTGCAAAAAAAGGGGATAGTCAAGATATTTGTTTTATTCCCGATGGAGATTATGCAGCCTTTATTATCAACGAAAGTGGTGATAACGGCAAATCTGGCAGCTTCGTTGATTTAGAGGGAAATGTTTTGGGGAAGCACAAGGGAATTATTCATTACACCGTTGGTCAGCGAAAAGGCTTAGGTCTTGCTTTTGGAAAGCCGATGTATGTTTATGCTGTTGATCCAAAACAAAACCAAGTTGTTTTATGTGAAAATGAAACCTTGTTTCATAAAAGCCTTCGTGTTGGGGAGTTAGCCCATATGGCACTGGAAAAATTTGAGGATGGCATGCGCTTACAAGGTAAAATTCGTTATGGGAATAAAATGGGCTGGTGTACGGTGAGAATGGTAGATACAGATATTCTTGAGTGCATTTTTGATGAGCCTCAACGGGCAATTACTCCCGGTCAGTCTCTTGTTTTGTATGATGGAGAATATGTAGCCGGTGGTGGAATCATCCTTCCTTTTTGAATATGAACATATCAGCAAAAGTTTACAGGATTTTCACTTAAATTTCATATAGTTGCACAAAATGTGAAAAGCAGATAAAAGTTGATTGCGACAGTTGTCACGTTATGTTATGATAACTGTGGCGTTTTTTGCAGGTGTTACTACTAGATACTTTTATTGGAGGAAGAAATGGATTACGTAAATATAATCATCCCATTTATTGGTGGGCTCGCCATGTTTATCTTTGGTATGAACTATATGGCACAAGGATTACAAAATGCAGCCGGAACAAAGATGAAGTCAATTCTAGAAGCTTTAACCCAAAATAAAGTGATGGGTATTGCCCTAGGTGCTCTTGTTACAGCTATTGTTCAAAGCTCATCGGCAACAACCGTTATGGTTGTAGGCTTCGTAAATGCAGGTCTAATGAACCTAACCCAAGCGATTAGTGTTATCATGGGTGCCAATATTGGTACTACAGTAACAGGCTGGTTGGTTTCAAGCTCAGAATGGGCGAAAATGTTTAGCCCCGTTACTATGGCTCCCATAGCAGTAATGATTGGTGTTATTCTTCAGATCACCGGAAAAAAAATGAGGCATAGAGAAATTGCTTCTATTATTATCGGTTTCGGTATACTATTTATCGGTATGCATACAATGTCAGACAGCGTATCTCCCCTGAGTGATTCCCAAGTATTTAAAAACGCATTCGTAAAATTAGGTCAAAATCCACTTTTAGGTATCTTGGTAGGTGCCGGAGTTACCGCAATTATCCAAAGCTCCTCTGCATCTCAAGGTATCCTTCTCTCCCTTGCGGCAACGGGCTTAGTGCCTATCAATGCAGCAGTATTTATTATTATGGGTCAGAATATTGGTACTTGCGTTACTGCTTTAATTAGTGGTATTGGTGCAGGAAAAAATGCCAAATGTGTTGGTTATATGCACTTAATGTTTAATATAATTGGTGCAACTGTTTTTAGTATTATTGCAATGATTTTTTTCTCTTCCGTCAGTCCAGAGTTTGGTTTGGGGATTATATCTTTGACACAAATCAGTGCTATTCACACCGCTTTCAATATCGGAACAACTTTACTGTTGCTCCCCTTCTCAAATTTCCTGATTCGTGCAGCAATGAAACTGAATGGTATAACAGAAACCACTACAGAGGACAAAGGTCAACTCCTTCATTTGGATAAACGTATGTTGCAAACACCAAGCCTTGCAGTTGAGGGTGCGAAACAAGAAACCATTCGTTTAGGACGCATTGCTAGAGAAAATCTTGGTTGTGCACTGGAAGCTCTAAACGACGCATCCCCTGAAAAAATAGAGGAAATTAAGCAAAGAGAATCTGTGGTTGATAGAGTTTGCGATGGTATTTCAGAATATCTGATTAAGCTTTGTACCTTACAAATTAGTGATCACGAAAACCAAATCGTCACCTCACTTTTAAATACTATTAGTGACATGGAGCGCGTTGGTGACCATGCAGAAAACATTGCTGAGTTAGCAGTGGAAATGCGAAATGAGGATATAAGCTTTACGTCATCTGCCATGGAAGATTTGGATGAAATGATTCATGCGGCTCTTTCCAGCTATGATAACGCATTAAAGGCTTTAGAAAATGATGACATTGCATCAGCTGCTAAAACTGCCGTTTATGAGGAGCAGGTTGATGAATTAGAAAAAAGATTACGGGCGGGTCATATTGAAAGACTTACCAATGCCGCATGTAATGTAAATGCAGGTATTCATTACCTTGAATTACTTGCTAATTTGGAGCGTATTTCAGATCATGCCATGAATATTTCACAAGTAGTTTTAAGTGAGCATAGATATAACAGAAGATTGAATGAAGAAGGCGCAACGCCAATTTAAATCAAATAAAAAAGAAGCCATTTTGGCTTCTTTTTTATTTGATTTAAAAGTATGACTTATTTAAATAACGCATTTTATATTTACTTAAATCAAAGAAACTCCTCGTAAATTGCACGAATTGCCCCTTCCATTTCAGCCTCTGCAACACCTACCCATGTGCTTAGCTCGCCGCTACCTTGGTTAATCATAACAACATCAATATTTTGGCGCTGCAAGGCTGTGAAAATTCGATTGACTGCAAGGCGATTATGTATAATCCCATATCCCACCAGAACAATACCTGCAGTTTCCGGTTGGATTGAAATAGAAAATGGTATATTTATTTTATTGATTTCATCCTGAAAAGAATCTTTCTTTTCAAGAAACTGTTTGGTTTCTACAAGCAGACAAACGCAATGGGCCCCTGACGGAAGATACTGAAATTTTATTCCCTTTTTTTGCACAGCAGATAAAACCTCTTGTACAAATGACCATGTGTGGTCAGGCTCTTCCTTCTCAATCACCAAAAGGCTGAAACCCTTCTTGCCTGAAACACCGGCAAAAATAGCGAAATCCTCTCGTTGCAAAGCGTTACATGTAATCATGGTTCCTGGGTGTTGAGGCAAATTGGTATTACGAATATTCGTGGGAATGCCTACACTGCTTACCGGATACACACAGTCCTCATGAAGCACCGTAGCCCCCGCACAGCAAAGCTCATGCATCTCGTGATAGGTAATATGGCTGATTGGTCGAGGATTTGTAACGATACGAGGGTCCGCCATAAGAAATCCTGAAACATCAGTCCAATTTTCATATAGTTCTGCTTGGGCAGCACGAGCAACAATGGCTCCTGTAATATCACTTCCACCACGGGAAAATACACGAATGCTTCCGTCAGGGTTGCTTCCATAAAAACCGGGTATCACAGCCGTTTCTACCGTCTCCAATCTCTTCTTCAAAACACTGTTGGTTTTTTCAGCATCGAAGGCACCCTGTTCGTCAAAGAAAATAACCTCTGCAGCATCTATAAACGCAAATTCCAAGTAATTTGCCAATAGCAATCCATTTAAAAATTCCCCTCGGCTGGCACAATAATCTGCCGAAGCTCCCTCTTCCATTTGCTGTTGAATTTCCTGTAAATATGGCTTTAGCTCCAATGATAAATGGAGCTGTTTGGCAATATCAAGATATCTCCGTTGAATTTCATCAAAGGTTTTTTGAAAGGACTCCCCTGCCTTCTGTTGACTATGACAGAGATAAAGAAGGTCAGTCACCTTTTCATCTTTATCAAATCTACGACCGGGCGCACTGGGAATGATAAGCATTCGGCGGTTGTCTGCGAAAACAATGTCTTTTACTTTTTGAAACTGTGCTGCATCTGCAAGCGAACTGCCACCGAATTTTGCTACAATCATCCTATTTTTCCCCCTTACTGCTGAGCAAAGGGTGAATTCCCCTCTGCTTATTACAAGTGCCTTTTTAATAATTACAACCATTAAAATGCTTTTTCTTCCCATAACAATAACATTTGGATACAAAAAATTGATAAAATATTTATCATTTTACTTAAAATCATAGCATTTTACAACATCTTTTTCTAAAGATATGGTTAAAACTTATGGTTTTAAGAAAGCCTTCCTTTAAAGTCCTCATATCCAAATTTTCGAATGATGTTTAATTCTCCATTTTCTTGTAAAACAGCAATAGAGGGAAGGCACATTCCATTAAAAGTGTTATTCTTCACCATAGAGTATATTGCCATATCCATAAAAATCAGCTTATCACCTACAGAAAGAGGTTGTGTAAAGGAATAATCTCCAATAACATCCCCTGCCAAGCAGGTTGCTCCTGCCAATCGGTAGGTATGGGGCTTCTCCTTTGGTTCTCCTCCCTGCCACAAAGGCGGACGATAGGGCATTTCAATCACATCAGGCATATGGCATGCTGCAGATGCATCCAAAAGAGCAATATCAATACCGTTATGGACGATATCCAATACAGAACTCACCAGATACCCTGCATTCAAAGCGATTGCTTCCCCTGGTTCCAAATATACTTCAACCTGATATTTTTCTTTAAACCGTAAAATACACTCTATCAGGGCTTCCCTATCATAATCCTCACGGGTGATATGATGCCCACCACCAAAGTTTACCCACTTCATTCGGGGAAGAAATTCACCAAACTTTTCTTCCACTGCCACCAACGTATCAATTAAGGCATCGCTGTTTTGTTCACACAAAGTATGAAAATGAAGACCTTCGATACCCTCTAGCAACTCCGGCCTAAAATTCTCTCTGGTCACCCCTAAACGAGAGCCTTCAGCGCATGGGTCATAAATACCGTGTTCCTGGGTGGAGTGCTGGGGATTTATTCGAATACCACAGCTTCTTCCCCTTTCAAGAGCCTTTTTACCATATTTCTGCCATTGGGCGAAAGAATTAAAAGAGATATGGTCACAAATTCTCGTAATCTCATCAAACTCTTTTTCCATATATGCCGCTGAGAAAACATGGGTTTCCTTACCCATCTCTTCATAGCCAAGCTTTGCCTCAAATAGACCACTGGCAGTTGTTCCATCCAGATAACGCCCAATAAGAGGATACACAGAAAACATGGAGAACGCTTTTTGAGCCAGCAGAATTTTACAGCCAGCACGAATGGCAACGTCTTTTAAAATTTCAAGATTTTCAATTAAACGCTTCTCATTAACCACATAACATGGTGTCTCTACAGAATATAACCGCTCAACCATTAGTCCACCAACTCAGGGTTAAAATCTTCTACCCAAGGCAAGCCCCATTTATTTAACGCTTCCATGAAAGGATCGGGATCAAATTCTTCCATATTCCAAACGCCGGGCTGATTCCATTTTCCGTTCATAACCAGCATTGCTCCAATCATGGCAGGTACTCCAGTAGTATAGGAAATTGCCTGACTGCCTACTTCTTTATAGCACGCTTGATGGTCGCAAACATTGTACAGATAGTATGTTTTTTCTTTTCCATCTTTTTTTCCTTGGAAGATACAGCCGATGTTTGTTTTTCCAACGGTGCGAGGGCCAAGACTTGCAGGATCAGGTAACACTGCCTTTAAAAACTGCAAAGGCACAATTTTTTTGCCTTCAAACTCAATGGGCTCAATAGAGGTCATACCGACATTTTCCAAGCATTTCAAATGGGTCAAATAGCTTTGTCCGAAGGTCATGAAGAAACGGATACGTTTGATGCCTTTAATATTTAAGCCCAAGCTTTCCAGCTCCTCATGGTGCAGTAAGTACATGTCCTTTTTGCCTACTTCCGCAAAATCATACTCCCGTTTGATTTCCATAGGCTCTGTTTCTATCCATTCACCATTTTCCCAATAACTGCCGTTGGCGGTCACTTCTCTGATATTGATTTCAGGATTAAAGTTGGTTGCAAAAGGATAGCCATGGTCACCTCCGTTGCAATCAAGAATATCAATATAATTGATTTCATCAAAATGATGCTTTTGTGCATAGGCAGAGAACACACCTGTAACGCCGGGGTCAAAACCACTGCCTAGCAATGCGCAAATACCTGCTTCCTTAAATTTCTCCCGATATTCCCATTGCCATTTGTATTCAAACTTAGCAGTATCCATAGGTTCATAATTTGCAGTATCCACATAATGAGTTTTTGTTGCGAGGCAAGCCTCCATAATGGTCAAATCTTGATAAGGCAAAGCCAGATTCAGAACTACATCAGGCTTAAACGCATTGATGAGCACAACCAATTCTGCCACGTTGTCCGCATCCACCTGTGCTGTGTGAATGATGGTTTTGGTTGTTCCATCAAGCTTTGCTTTTAACGCATCACATTTTGATTTGGTACGGCTTGCAATCATTATTTCCTCAAAAACCTCGCTGTTTTGGCAACACTTGTGAATTGCAACACTGGCAACGCCGCCGCAACCGATAATCATACATTTTCCCATTTTTTCTGTCTCCTTTACTTTGTAATCTGTAGTAGTATTTCTCGAGTAATTTTACAAGCAATGGCAGTGGAACTGCCACTTTGATCATAGTGGGGTGAAAGCTCGTTAATGTCACAGCCTACAATATTTAGCTGATGCAGCTGTAAAACGGCTTCCATTAATTCTTTAAAAGAAATGCCGCCCCCTTCAGGGGTTCCTGTTCCGCAAAAAACGGAGGGGTCCAATACATCTAAATCCAGCGTAAAATATAAAGGCTTATCTTTTAGTTGGTTTATGGTTTCCGAAAAGCCCTTAAGGTCATATTTATGGAGATTGGTATGGTTTTTGGCAAATGCAAACTCATATTTTTCACCACTGCGAATGCCAAATTGATGAATTCTTCCATCTCCCACAAGGTTCCAAACCTGTTTGATTACAGTGGAATGGGAAAGCGTTTCTCCCAAATAATCCGTTCTCAGGTCAGTATGGGCGTCCAAGTGTATAATATGAACATCGGGGTAGCGTTCCACTACGGCTCGCACTGCACCCAATGTAATCAAATGCTCCCCGCCAAGCATGACAAAGCGTTTGCCATCATTTAGAATTTGTGCTGTATATTCCTGAATCATATCCAGCACTCTTTCCGTATTGCCAAAAGGGAGGTCCAAATCGCCACCGTCAAAAAAATCATACTCCGTCATGTCTTTATCGCAGTAAGGAGAATAGGTTTCTATCCCAAATGACTCATTGCGAATCGCCGATGGGCCAAAGCGTGTGCCGGGGCGAAAGGAGGTGGTTCCATCGAAGGGAACGCCAAACAGCACTATTTCCGCATCCTCATATTCGGCTTCACAAGCCAAAAATGTCTGTATATTTTTAAGCATCCTCCAGCATCTCCTTTACATAATTGGGTAAGCCAAAGGCTCCTTGGTGCAACTCTGTATTATAATATTTTGTTTTTATCTCCAAAGCATTCCATGCATCTGCTTTCAAATCCCTTTGGGGATGAGGTGCTTTTGATGCAAACCCAAACAGCCAATGTCCCGAAGGATAGGTAGGGATGTGTGCCTGATACACAAAGCTCAACGGGAATGCATGTGAAATACGGCGATGGGCAGACTTCATGGCTTTTGCATCCTCTTCATAAAAAGGGCTTTCATGCTGATTCAGCAAAATCCCCCGCTCTGTTAAAGCACGACAGCAGTTTCCGTAAAATTCTTTGGTGAAAAGCACCTCGCCGGGGCCAAAGGGGTCTGTAGAATCCACAATAATCAAATCATAAAGCTTATCCGTGTGACGCACAAACTTCAATCCATCCTGAAAATGCAAATGTACCCTTTTATCTTCAAAACCACATGCAGTTTGGGGAAGAAATTCCTTGCAAACTTCCACCACACGCGCATCAATTTCCACCACGTCAATTTCTTCTATACCTTGATACTTTCCAAGCTCTCGTACCACACCGCCGTCTCCCGCACCTATGACCAATACCTTTTTAATCTCAGGATTCACAGCCATGGCAGTATGGGTAATCATCTCATGATAAATAAATTCATCTCGTTCCGTGAGCATCATAATGCCATCCAAAGTTAAAAAACGTCCAAATTCAGGAGATTCAAACACTGATATTTTCTGATATTTACTTTCCTCATAATGTAGCTGGCGGGAAACCTTTACAGAAAAACGCACGTTTGAGGTGTGATATTCGCTATACCATAAATCATCCATTCTCTTCTCCTTTCCATACGTTCAGCCGGGTAATATCCATACTTTCCGGCCCCGTAATGACACAGCCCTTATCCTTGGCATATTGGATATAAGCAATAATTTCCCGGGTAATACGTTCTCCCGGTGCTAAAATGGGAATACCCGGTGGATAGCACATAACAAACTCGGTGCAAACTCTGCCATCACACTCCGCCAAAGGAAGGCTGATTTTATCTGCATAAAAAGCCTCTTGAGGCGAAATGACAACATCAGGTGCAATATACTCTGTATCCAACATATCTTTATTGTCTTTTTTATAAATACGCCTAATTTCAGAAAGAGCACTAATCAATCTCTCAATATTTTTATTTTTATCCCCCACAGAAATATAGGCAAGAATGTTTCCTAAATCTCCAAACTCAATTTGAATGCCATATTCATCTCGCAGCAAATCGTATACCTCAATGCCTGCAAGCCCCAAAGCCAAGGTATTTACAGAAAGCTTGGTGGTATCAAAATCAAACACACTGTCGCCGTTGATTAGTTCTTTGGAATAGGCATAATAATCACCGATGGCGTTGATTTCGTCCCTGGCATACTGAGCGAAATTTTTAACCTTTTCAAAGGTTTCCTCTCCCCACAAGGCAAGATTTCGCCTAGAAATATCTAAACTGGAGAGTAATAAATATGAACCACTGGTGGTCTGGGTTAAGTTTATAATTTTTCTAACATAGTTTGCGTTTACCCCCTCCCCACAAAGCAATAATGAGCTTTGAGTTAGAGAGCCCCCGGATTTATGCATACTGATTGCTGCCATATCCGCACCTGCCGCCATGGCAGAAATGGGCATGTCCTTGCCAAAATAAAAATGGGTGCCATGGGCCTCATCTGCAAGTAATAGCAGTCCTTTTTCATGAGCAATTTCTGTAATCTGCTTTAAATCCGAGCAAATGCCATAATAGGTTGGGTTATTCACCAAAATAGCTTTGGCATTAGGATGCTTTTCTATGGTTCTTTTCACATCCGCAACAGACATTCCCAAGGCAATGCCCAGCTTTTTGTTCATTTGGGGATTGATATAAACAGGTACTGCTCCGCACAGTACCAATGCATTGATCACACTTTGGTGTACATTTCTGGGCAGAATGATTTCATCCCCGCTTTTCATACTGGAAAGAATCATGGTTTGCACCGCAGAGGTTGTCCCTCCCACCATGAAAAAAGCTTGGGCACCACCAAAGGCTTCTGCAGCGAGTTCCTCGGCTTCTTTAATCACGCTGACAGGATGGCAAAGGTTATCCAAAGGCTTCATGGAATTTACGTCCACAGACATACATTTTTCACCCAAAAAATCTGTCAGCTGGGGGTTTCCCTTTCCGTGTTTATGACCTGGAACATCAAAGGGCACCAGTCGATCATGCCGCATTCGTTCCAAGGCTTCCATTAGGGGCATTTTAGTTTGATCCTTCAAGGCTTCACCTCCTGATACACATTGGTACCGCTGAATATTTCTATCATTTCCTGACGCAAAGCGTTTGTGATATCCAAACGAATTTTTGGAGGAATTTCATAAACATCGGAGTTAAACAAGTAATTTTGCAATACCAAATCCTTAATCAGCATTTTGGTATGAAAAATATTCGACTGATAAATATTTACATCAATAGCGTCGTATTTCTGAAGAATATCGTTGTGGATATAATCCTGTATAGAAGTAATGCTATGATCTATAAACAGCTTCTGACCCTTCATGTTTCGGGTAAACCCCCTCACACGATAATCCATGGTGATAATATCGGAATCAAAACTGCCAATCAAAAAATCCAAAGTGGAAAGGGGTGTGATTTCCCCGCAGGTTGCCACATCAATATCCACACGGAAGGTTGCAATGGAGGTTTCGGGATGATACTCAGGATAGGTGTGTACGGTTACATGGCTTTTATCCAAATGCGCCACAACGGTTTCCCCACTTCTGGATTTTGCCATATTCACCTCCGCAATGAGAAAAGTCACACTGGCACCCTGAGGCTCATAATCCTGCTTAGAAATATTCAGCACCGTTGCACCAATCATTTCTGTTAGCTTTGTTAAAATGGCGGTTAAACGCTCAGAATTATACTGCTCATTAATATATTTAATATAATCCTGCTGTTCCCTAGCCGTTTTGGCATAACATATATCATAAATATTAAAGCTCAAAGATTTCGTAAGATTATTAAAGCCATATAATTTCATTTTATCTTCCATTTTGAACCCTCCAAACAAAAAAAGATGCACCACAGTATCCTATGGCACATCTTATAAATCGCTCAATTAAATTAAGGCATACGCAAAAATCTACACTTCTACCCTTACAGCAGAGAGATTCTCGCCTGTCACCAAAATGTTTTCAGAGTCTATATAGTAAGAACTACTTTTACTACTCCTGCTATTGACCGTTTCACAAGTGTGTACCCTAGTACACTTGGTTATGAAGTAACCAACTGGCAATTGAGTTGCCAACTTATAAAAGTTGCGCTCTTAACGCAATCAATAATGCGGAATGAATTCCACAATCGGCAGTTGACCCGGCTGTCCGTATGGCCTTGAGTTTCATAATTAAACGAAACTGGTCAAAAGTGTTCTCGCTATATGCGATTGAAAACAGGTTTATTTTAATTCATAAAAATCAGTTTTGTCAATAGGTTTCGACAAAAAATTTTTTTCATTTTGATTTGACATTTATTTTTTATTACTTTTTAGGACTTCTTTAATTTCATAAATAGTTAACATAACTTTATAATATCACAACTTCTTTCATTCATAAATAAGCTGTAAACCTGAGAGTAACTTTTCATATTATCTTTTATCATACGGGTTGTTTAAATATTATTTTAATCTTATTTTCCTCGATTCTTTTATAATCTTTTATCCATAAAACCTTTCTTCCATAATCAAAAACCTTGACCAATAATAAATATTAAATCAAATTTTTTTTAAAAAAAGTTAAAAACCTTGCTATTGGTTTTTGTTAACATAACTTTTTAATAAATCAGGACAAAAATTACTCTCCTCATTTTTCTCAAAGGTAATTTTAATCTGTTTGGTTTCATATTTCCCATTAATTTCCTCCAAGCTATTTTTCAACAGACAAGCCTCTGAGATACTGTTTTTCCAATTTCTTTGTGTTATAATAAAGATAAATAAAATTTATGATGCAAATAAAAGGGGTATGGATATGCAATTTAAAGCGTTGGAATACTTAGAAGCAATCTATAAATATAAAAGCTTTACGAAAGCAGCTGAAGCACTTTTCGTTTCTCAGCCTGCTATTTCAGCGGCAATTCGGAAACTTGAAGACGATTTTAATGTAAAATTAATTATTCGGACCCCAAAAAAACTGTTTTTCACTCCTGAAGGTGAGGCTTTTGTTGCAAAAATCTTACCTATTTTGGAAGAATTGCGTTCTATTGAAAAGGATATGCTTGCAAAAAGCAGAAATCGAAAACAGGTCCTACGCTTAGGGCTTTCACCAACCGCTCCCCCCGATATAGTACATGGAATATATCAGATTTTTTTGCCTTCTTTAGCAGAAAATGAGGAGGTTTTTTTTGATGAAGGTGGTGCTTATTATCATATCGAGAAAATTTCCAACGGAGAAGTTGATGTCGCCATTAACGTAATTCCTGAAGATATTTCAGATTTCCCCGTTGCCTCCATTCCCTTGTATCGTCAAGAAATATGTCTTTTGCTAAGAGAAGATAGCGAGTTGGCAAAGTATGATAAAATACCTATTCAACTTCTAAATACTACCCCAATAACCAGCCTTGGTGCATCCTCTTATTTGCCAAAACGCTTGGAAATGGAAGCCGCAAAAAGAAATATACATTTGAAGATAGTCTCAAAACATTTGCACCAAACCAGTTATATTGAAGAAATCCTTTTGGGCAATAGCTCAGGCATCATCAATGTGGATGGGAACCATATGTCTCGAGCTTTATATGCCCACAAAGCACTGGTCACAAGGCCTTTTCAAGAGCCAATGTATCTGGAAATCGGGATTTTATATCAAAAAAATGGGCATCTCCAGCCACTTACCAAAAGAATTCTTGAATTTATTGAATATACTGCGAAAGCATCAATATAATCTATAGAGGAAAGCCCCCTAAAATGTATGTTACATTTTGGGGGGCTTTCAATTTTGAAGTGCATTGACACATAGCATTGTGGTTTTTGATGATAAATAAAAGTTATGTTAAAACAAAAATAATGTATTGTACAAAACAATGTACTTAGCTTAAAATGAAAGCAAATAAATGTGCTTTTTTTTCATTTTTTTATACCAAGGAGGAAACATTATGTCACAAATGATGAAATGTGTAGTGAAAGAACGACCAGAAGTTGGCGCATTGGCTCTTGTAGAGAGACCCGTTCCAACCTACGGTGCCAACGACATACTGGTAAAGGTAAAGGCAGCGGCTGTTTGCGGAACCGATGTTCACATTATGGAATGGAACGAATGGTCCCAAAAACGAATCAACCCTCCCACCATTATCGGTCATGAGTTTGCCGGAGAAGTGATTGCAGTGGGTAATCATGTGACAACAATCAAAATCGGCGATTTAATTTCAGCAGAAACACATATTGTTTGTAATTCATGCTCCCTTTGCCACAATGGCAACGAACATGTCTGCCCTAATACAAAAACCATCGGTGTTGCCAGAGACGGCTGTTTTGCAGAATATATTGCGATTCCTGCTGAAAATGCCATTGTTTACGATCCTTCTACTCCTATTGAAATTGTTTCGATTATGGAACCCTTTGGCGTAGCAGTTCATGCCGCAATGGAATTCCCTGTTGCGGGAAAAACTGTTTTAGTGAATGGATGCGGCCCCATCGGTGTTATGGCAATCGCAGTAGCAAAAAAATGCGGTGCTGCCAAGGTATTTGCCGTAGAAATCAACAAACAAAGGGGTGAATTGGCACTGAAAATGGGTGCTGATGAAGTTCTCAACCCCATGGAAGTTGATGTAGTAAAAGAAATTAAAGCAAAAACAGCTTATGGTGCAGAGGTAGTTATCGAGTTCACTGGCAACATCCGAGCAATCAAAACAGCCATTGAATGCATGGCACCTGAGGGCAAAATGGCGGCGGCAGGTCTACCTGATGGTTCTGTTGATTTTAACTTTTCCGAATTTGTTTATAGTGGAAAAGTAATCAAGGGCATCGCCGGAAGACTGATGTATAAAACTTGGGAAGATGCGAAGGGCTTAATCGAAGGTGGATTAGACCTCTCCCCTATTATCACCCATACCCTGCCTTTGGAAGAATTCCAAGAAGGATTACGCTTAATGAAAAGCGGTGAATGTTGTAAAGCGATTTTAATTCCATAATTTTTAAGTACTTCTCCTTACCGTTCAGATAAAAATAATAATTTACGAAAGAAAAAACTAAATATACATAAGTTAAGGGTGTCGATAAGATCGACACCCTTTCGGATTCTTCAAGCTCTTTCAAGTTTATATCAACAAATAAAGCACCCTTAGCCTGTATCAGCAAACCCCTAATTCTACTATAAGTTATATGCATAATGCTAATAAAATAATCTATTGCATCTCAACTTCATCCTCTTGAAAAGGTTGTTCCCCATCTTCCCAAAGGGGCATACTAACAATCGCCTTAAATAAGTCACCATCCACCTTAATGCCGAAGGTGCCTCCTTGAGCCTCTGCTAAGCTCTGGGCGATGGAAAGTCCCAGCCCTGAACCTTCCGTGGTTCTGGATGCATCCCCTCGAACAAAACGGTCAGTCAATCTTGTTTCATCAAAATCAATGGGAGTGGCTGAAATGTTTTTCATCACCAAAATACCCCGTCCTTCTGCTTGAAAAATGTCTATATAAACCCGAGAATCAGGCATAGAATATTTTACTGCATTGGACACCAAATTTTCCAATATTCTCCATAAATGCCTGCCATCGGCAGAGATGTACAATGGCTCAGGACAGCTTACCTTCACTTCAAGCCCAGCGGCCTCAATTTTTTCCTCCAGCTCTCCAATTGCCTGCAACGTTATTTGCCGATAATCTAACCGCATTTTTGAAACTGTAATATTACCACTGGAAACCTTGCTTGCTTCGATAAGATCTTCAATTAACTGCTTCAAGCGATAGGACTTCTCAAATAATATCTCCACATATTCAGAAGCCGCTTTGTTTTCCAGCTTTTGGCTACGCAGCAAATCAACATAAGAAATAATAGAGGTTAAAGGAGTTTTCAAATCGTGGGAAACATTGGTAATGAGCTCCGTTTTCATTCTCTCTCCTTTCACTGCATCCTCAACGGAATTTTTCAGACCATCCTGTATATTAGCGATGTCCATAGCAAAATTCGAAAATGAAGGAGAAATCTCTTCTAAATTTAGTTTATACTGCAGATTTCCTTTTGAAGTTTCTCTGGCAGAAATCATAATTCTTTTCAATGACCGTAAAGCTCTCAAAAACAGGTACATACAAAAAGCGTTGAAAAGGAATAATCCCAGCACACACAAGAAACAGATGAAGTAATATCCCATTTGTGCGGCAAAAATAATAAATCCCATTATAACGCAATTTCCCAATCCATAGCTAAGCATAACAAAAATCATCCAGCCTCGAAAGGTTTTACCTGTAAACAATTCTGACATGCGTCGAATGGTTACAGATACCCATGTGTTGCGCAGAAAGATCTTGCCTTTGATTTGTCTGGAGACAGACATAATGTAAGAAATGATGGCGGCAATATCACAAATATAAATAATTCCCAAAATAGTATTAAAAATATATGCCCAAAAAATCGCCGTTTCATTTAAAATGCTTGATAAAATTGCTACTCCAAAGAAAACAGCAAAAGCCGTTAAACCAATTACCAATAAAAAATGAACCTCATTATAAATTTTATCTACTGCTAAATAAGTAACCTTTCCACCCTTCTCACTTTGTCCCGCAACACGTATTAAATAAACCAGACAAAAAATAATGATAATAGTAGAAGCCGTAAATACGCCAAACAGAATGGGTAATCCTGCCTTTGCAAAAACATATTCCTGACCAAGGGTATAAAATGCATCACCGTATACAAAAGGCTCCCGAATTCCCGCATAAATTTTATAATCGCTGGTTTCCATGATGGTGTTATTGCTGGTATAGCCCATAACCCCAATTTTATCGCTACTAAAGCCTGAAGAAAGAACAATGGTTCGATCAATATTACTCATTTCGCCCCTTGTTGTATTCCCAGCAACAACATTACCACTGCTATCTTCCACATAATAGAGAAAGTTTGTCATTCCGTTCAAATAGCGAATGCTGCTTTTAAAGTCATCCAACTGATTTTGAATATACATTTTCCGATAGAGGGGCAGGCGGCTTTCCACCAGTTCTTTATACTCATCAAAATTATGTTTTAAAGAATTTGGGATACTTCCATGGGTAATCAATCCATCGAAGGTTTCATTGATGGACGTATTCCCTGTGATAATGCCTTCTTTAATGCCATAATATCGTTTGAAGTCGGTAAGCAGTTCCTCCCTGTCTATCAGTTCACCACTACTAATCCGACTTTCATTCCGATAATACACTTCTGATAGTATAACCTCATCCAGTGCCTGGGCAAAGCTGTTTTTAAACTCATAGGTGTCATAAACACTATGTGCTTCGATGATATCCCTATTCCAATGATTAGAAATATTAGCTGTTATAATCCCACAAAAAAAGTTGGCCATGGCACAAATAAAAAAGAGGGCTACTCCGACTATCTTCCATTTTTTTTGGTAGCTTCTATATTTTTTCAATTTTGTATCCAATACCCCACACCACCTTTAGATATCTAGGCTCCTTCGGATTAATCTCTATTTTCTCTCTAATGCGGCGGATGTGTACCGAAACTGTATTTTCAGGGGCAAAAGATAACTCATTCCAAACCCTTTCATAAATTTGGTCAATAGAGAACACCTTTCCTGCGTTTTCCATTAGCAGCTGTAGAATGCCGTATTCCGTCGCTGTAAGCTTAATAGGTTCTCCGCTGACACGAACCTCCTTCGCATCCTTATCCAATTCAAGTTCTCCAATTTTTATCACATTACTTTTTTCTGCAATACTACCCAAGGCAGTATATCGACGCATCTGGCTTTTCACCCTTGCCAAAAGCTCCAGTGGGTTAAAAGGTTTTGTAATGTAATCGTCTGCACCAAAATTAAGCCCCAAAATTTTGTCTGTATCCTCAGATTTGGCTGACAAAATGATAATGGGTATATTCAAGGTCTCCCTAATTTTAACCGTAGTATTTAAACCATCCAGCTTAGGCATCATAATATCCAGCAAAATCAAATGTATCTCGTTTTCCTCCAATGCTTTCAATGCCTCTAAGCCATTATAAGCCTTAATGATATGATACCCTTCCTGCTTTAAATAAATTTCGATTGCATCAACAATGGCTTTATCATCGTCACATACCAAAATATTGAATTTATCCATTAGTAAATCCCCCCTAAGTTCGCATAATATTACCATTTTATCATAACAGTTTAGTTTTACAAAATAATACAAACTTCCTTACAGAATTCTTAATTTTCTTTTTTTATTCTAACCGATTCCCAACAGAATAAAAATAAAATTTTTTTGTCAAATTTTTAAAAATAATGATTGACATTTTTTTTGTTTTCATATATACTAAATTTCGTTGCGGGTCACTAGCTCAGTTGGTAGAGCACTGGACTTTTAATCCAGGTGTCCCGGGTTCGAGCCCCGGGTGACTCATTTTTTATTGGTTAGAAGAGTAAATATGTTTCTTCTACATCACTTCCACTTTATACCACAGCTTATAAAATTTGAAATCCCTATTGTAAGAAATACTTGCAATGGGGATTTTTTTAATGATAATTACACCAAAGCTGTTTTATATAAACTAGGTCAATCTCCATTAAACCCCCTATTGATACAAGAGGTCTTTTCTGTTTTTTGAATGAGCAAAAGCATTGTCATACCAAATTCACACTGCTATAATAAAAATAAAGCATCCTTATAATACTATAATAAATATAATCCCAACGCAAAGAAATTGCATTTAGGAGGATAACATTGATACGAACTATTATTCAAGACTACAAAGAAATTTTTCTCTATTCCTTGATTGCCCTCTTTGTAGGGATTATCATTGGTGGTATTGATGCACTCTTTGGGATAGTATTGCTTAAAATCACCCAATTTAGAGGCGAACACACAATGCTTTTGGTTCCTTTTTTACCTATTGCAGGTCTGTGCATAATATTTTTATACAGTTTTTTCAGTAAAGAAAGCATAAAAGGTATGACTCTTGTTTTTCAGACTGGGCACGGCGATAAGGATGGTATTCCCAAGATGCTTGTTCCTTTAATTATATTGACCACTTGGATTACCCATCTATTTGGGGGGAGTGCTGGACGGGAAGGCGTTGCTGTACAGCTAGGTGCCACTGTAGCTCATACCATTGCCAGAAAGCTAAAATTTTTAAACAATCCTCGTATACTATTGGTAATCGGCATGGCTGCCGGATTTGCAGGTCTATTCCAAACGCCACTTGCGGCAACTTTCTTTGCCTTAGAGGTACTTGTATCCGGTATTTTTTTATATGAGGCCTTACTTCCTGCATTGGTTGCATCTTACACAGCAAGCACCACATCACATTTATTGGGTTTAGAGAAATTCTCTATTGACCTTCCAAATATACTATCCATTTCATCAGAAGTTTTGTTGAAGCTTGTCCTGTTGGGAATTATATTTGGAATGGTAGGCGGAATTTTTGCACTTTTGTTAAACCTTTGCAAAAATAAATTATCAATCCTTATTGTGAATCCTATGAAAAGAATCTTTTTAGGAGGTTGTGTTTTATCTCTGCTGTTTTTGCTGCTGCATGGCGGCAGATATTGTGGCCTAGGTACAAACCTAATTCAGTTTAGCCTTATGGATGAACAAATATTTCAATACGATTGGCTCCTTAAGCTTTTATTGACCGTTTTGACCCTATCCGTGGGCTTTCAGGGTGGAGAGGTCACTCCTCTCTTTTCAATCGGTGCAAGCCTAGGTATGGTATTAGGAAGCCTATTGGGTTTACCAGTTACTCTTGTTGCCGCCCTAGGCTATGCCGCAGTTTTCGGCAGTGCCACCAATACATTGTTGGCACCTATTCTGATTGGTGTAGAGGTATTTGGACCCCAAAATACAATTTTCTTTATCATTGTTTGTGCATTTGCCTTTATCTTTAATGGAAACAAAACAATTTATACCGCACAAAAAAGATTCAACTTTTTTACTAACGAAACTATAAAATTTTAACATCCTTCATAAATGTTATTAGTGCAAAGAATACTCTTTTAAATTAATTTTGTATTTAATTTTTCATTTAAATTTGATGCTTTTTGACATGAAACAATATCAAAACCTTTTCTGCACTTGAAAAGATACACTGTTTTTGATATACTTTAATTTATAATATTTTTGGAGGTGTACCATGGAAAGTCAGACCTTTTCATTATCAGAACATGACAGAGCGATCTTATATTCATATGTAAATGTAGCAGAAGGTGTTGCTGAATTTTTAGGAAACTTTTGTGAAGTGGTTATACATAATCTTGAAAACATGGATCATTCCGTTATGCATATCGTTAACGGTCACCTATCTGGTAGGCAGGCTGGCGCATCTATTTCAGAGGTTACATTATCGTTTCTCAACCGAATGATGGCAGAACCTAACCTAGATCATCTTTATTATTTTGCCAAAAATAAGCGGGGAGAAACCTTTAAATCTTCAATCTCGGCAATCATGGGAGAAAAGGGGAATATAATCGGGTTGCTTTGCATCAATATGTATTTGTCATCACCTATCTCCGATTTGGTACACTTTATGACGCCTTCCGAAAGTACAAAACAGGAGAATATTTCAGAAACCTTTGTGGAAAATACAGTAGAACTGATGCTTCACGCACTAGAAGAAGCAAAAAAAGCGGTTTATAGCAATCTCTCTATATCCTCCTCCAATAAAAATAAGGAAATCGTATCTACTTTATATCAAAAAGGCATTTTTAACTTAAAAGATTCGGTTGTAACCATTGCAGATCATTTGGGTATTTCAAAAAATACCGTTTACATGCATATTCGCAATATGAATAAATAAGCATCAATAAATCAGAAATAAAAAAGCAGTCTTTTCCTTTGGTGGCAAATAGGAAATGGCTGCTTTCTTGATTTTTATAGCTTTACAACTTCTTTTTGAAACTCATGATTTAATATCTGACCAATGGCGGAATAAATCGCACTTCCGCCACAGAAAATGCCCTCATATCCGGCTATCATTTTAATAAAATGACTTCCAGTAAAATCACCTAAGGCCAGTAAAAAGAATAATACCGTCAAAGAACCGAAGACTACTCTTGAAGCCATATTATGCTTTAAGGTGCCAATAAACATCCCCAATGTAAAAATGCCCCACAGTAACAAATAAAAGGCCATAGAGAGCTCATCTGCGCCCTGTACGCCGCCCTGAGGAATCGCTGAAGGCAAGAGCCAAATTCCAACTAACGACCACCAAAAGGTGCCATATGCCGTAAATGCCGTTGCACCAAAGGTATTTCCCGCCTTAAACTCCATAATGCCTGCCACAACCTGTGCAAAACCGCCCAAAAAAAGACCCATACTGATAATGACTGCTGATAATGATATAATGCCTGCGTTATGTAAATTCAATAAAATCGTGGTCATACCAAAGCCTAAAAGACCAAGGGGTGCCGGGTTTGCAACAGTACTTGCGTGGTTACTCATAAAAATATCCTCCTAATATTATTGACTCATAATTCTAACATTTATTTCACCAGAGTTTTTAAGGATACCTCATTATACCCTTTATCAATATGGGCAAGCAGTCTTTTCATCATCACATAATCAAAAGCTAGGGAAATACTAGTGAGTATTTCAAGCATTTTCTATAGGCTTAAGAAAAAAATGGAGTCAGATAGGCTTAAAGGGTTCCGTGGTAGCTGACCTTAATCTCCGGTCATAAAAAAGGCATGTCCGGTTTTTAAACCTCGATGCCATTTTCTTTTAAAAATATAATATCTTTTGGGCTTAAATCAGCTGTGTTTAATAAATCTGGCCGCTTTTGGGCAGTACGAAGAAGAGATTGCTCTCTGCGCCATTTTTCTACATTACCGTGGTGCCCACTTAAAAGCACCTGAGGCACCTCACGCTCCATAAATACAGGTGGACGAGTATACTGGGGATATTCCAAAAGCCCCTGAGAAAAGCTCTCATCCTCAAAGGATGCCTCTTTCCCAAGAACACCAGGCATCAATCGAGAAATGGCATCAATCATCGTAATGGCTGCCAGTTCTCCCCCTGTGAGAACAAAGTCACCCAAGGAAATTTCATCTGTTACTATTTCCTCAATCACCCGTTCGTCTACACCTTCATAATGACCACACAAAAAAATAAGGCTTTCCTCCTGGGCTAGTTCCTCCGCCACACGCTGGGTAAAGGGTCTACCCTGGGGTGACATATAGAGAACCCGTGCTTTGCTTCCTGCCTTTGGCAAAACGCTTTGGTAGGCATCAAAAATAGGCTGGGGCTGCATAACCATACCGGCACCCCCGCCATAAGGATAATCGTCTACCTGCAAATGCTTACTTTTGGAAAAATCCCTAATATTAGTAGATTCAACAGAAATCAAACCATCCCTTTGGGCTCTGCCCAAAATACTATGGGATAGCGTCTCCTGAACCATTTCGGGAAATAGTGTTAAAACAAAGAACTGCTTCATTACCTCAACCCTTCCAGAAGTGACACTGTCATAATACCTGTTTCCAAATCTACTTTTTTAATACAATCTTTGATCGCAGGAATTAAAAGCTCTTTTTCCTCAGCATTTTTCTGCACGCCATAAACATCATTGGCACCGGTTACATAAATTTTAGTCAATTCACCCAGTGCTTCCCCGTCTTCTGTAATAACCTTTAAGCCATACAAATCTCTAGTGTAATATTCATTTTCTTCCAGTGGAATAGCCGCAGAATCTGGAATGATAATTGTTCCATTTTTGTAAAGCTCCGCCACATTAATATCAGTAATCTCTTTTACTGTAAGCAACACAAATTGCTTATGGTATGCCACCTTTTGTATATGAAAGGTCTCTCTTTTTCCTCTGATTTCTACAGTAATTTCTTTTAAGCGTTCAAATCTGGTGGGATCCTGTGTTGTAGGAAAAACCCGCATTGTTCCTCGAATCCCATGGGTACCTGTAATTTTTCCAATCTCAAAATACTGTTCCATACACACCTCAATAATTATAAATACTTTATACAAAAACAGGCAGGATGCAAGCACCTTGCCATTAAGACAACATTTTAAACACAAAATTGGGCTTTTTCAAAGGGTGCCGACTACGTCGACACCCTTATCGTACCCAAAATGTGGGCAAATTTTTCATTGAATGATTTCAACGATAATTTTTTTATCTTCGTGAACGCCGGATGCCTTCACCAATGTACGAATTGCTTTCGCAATCCTTCCTTGTTTACCGATAACCTTACCCATATCTTCAGGAGCAACCTTCAATTCCAGTACCAAAGTACGTTCATTTTCAGTTTCGGTTACCTGAACCTTATCCGGATAATCCACAAGATTTTTTGCAATGACCTCTAATAGTTCTTTCATAGTCAAGCCTCCCGCCTTCGGATTATTCGCCGATTACGCCAGCTTTTTTCAACAGAGCCTTTGCAGTTTCGGAAGGCTGTGCACCGTTTGTAAGCCACTTATTAGCTGCTTCTGCATCAACTTTCAGAACAACGGGTTCCTTTGTAGGATCATAGTAACCGATCTCTTCGATAGATTTACCGTTTCTGGATGTTCTGGAATCCGCAACAACGATTCTATAGAAAGGAGCTTTTTTTGCACCCAATCTTTTCAATCTGATTCTTACTGCCATATCATTTCACCTCCTAAAAAATTAAACTAATTTATCGGAAAAAAGGAAGTTTTCCTTTTTTGCCTTTTTGCATATTGTTCATCTGCTTCATCATTTTTTTCATTTCTTCAAACTGTTTCAGCAGACGATTCACATCGGCAATAGTCCTGCCGCAGCCATTGGCAATGCGCTTTTTTCTTGGGCCATTAAGAATGGATGGATTGGAACGCTCCTCTTTGGTCATGGATTGGATAATGGCTTCTACCTTCACCATTTCTTTGGCAGGGTCAACCCCCTCCATTGCCTTCTCAAGATTTAGTCCATTCATCCCGGGTATCATTCCCATTAAATCCTTCAGGGGACCCATTTTCTTAATTTGCTGCATTTGAGATAGGAAGTCTTCCAATGTAAACTCGTTGGAGCGCATTTTCTTTTGCATCTCCATTGCTTCCTGCTCATCAATATTTTGCTGTACCTTGTCAATCAGGGAAAGAACATCGCCCATCCCTAAAATTCTGGAAGCCATGCGGTCGGGATAAAAAGGCTCAAGATCCTCCATTTTTTCACCCATACCGATATATTTAATTGGTTTGTTGGTAACACTTCTGACGGAAAGTGCGGCACCGCCTCTGGCATCGCCATCAAGCTTCGTCATAATAATACCATCAACACCCAATTGGCTGTCAAAACTACCCGCTACGGTTACGGCATCCTGCCCCGTCATAGCGTCAACCACCAAAAGAACCTCTTGTGGTCTTACTGTGGCTTTGATATCCAACAACTCCTGCATCAACTCTTCGTTGATATGCAAACGACCTGCGGTATCTATCAAAACTACATCATGGTGCTGCTCTGCGGCATACTCCAAAGCTTTTTTGGAAATCTCCACAGGGCTTACTTCGGTTCCCATTTCAAACACAGGAATACCATAATTTTTCCCTACCACCTGTAACTGCTTAATTGCCGCAGGACGGTAAATATCACAGGCAACCAAAAGAGGGTTTCTTCCCTGCTTTCTAAGCTGTCCTGCCAATTTGCCACTGCTGGTGGTTTTACCAGCACCTTGCAAACCTACCATCATATACACTGTGGGGGGACGGTTTGAATAAGTCAATCTGCTTTGGGTGCTTCCCATCAACGCTATTAACTCATCATTTACAATTTTAATAACCTGTTGTCCCGGGTTTAACCCCTGCAAAACCTCAACACCAACGGCACGTTCCGTAACCGTCTTTATAAAATCCTTGACTATTTTAAAGTTTACGTCTGCTTCCAAAAGTGCGATCTTTACTTCTCGCATGGCAGCCTTTACGTCATCTTCAGTCAAAACACCTTTTCCTCGAAGCTGTTTGAATACTTCCTGCAGCTTAGCGGAAAGATTTTCAAATGCCATAATAGATCGCCCTCCTTTTAGGATAATATTGCATCAGCAATCTGCTTCATGGTAACAATCGCTTCCGTAGTTTCTTTACTAATTTCTCCTGTGCCAATTTCATCAAGAATATTCTTCATTTTAAGCACAGCTCTTTGCTGCTGTTGAAAGCGTTCTACCAAACGCAGCTTTTCTTCGTATCCAATTAAAATTTTCTCTGTGCGCTTTAGCTGATCTCTCACAGCCTGTCGGCTGATTGATAATTCTTCTCCGATTTCAGAAAGAGAAAGATCGTTCTGATAGTGCATCTCAAATACCAACTTTTGTTTTTCTGTCAAAAGCTCTCCATAGAAATCATAGAGAAAGGTCAGCCTTAATATCTCGTCCATCTTTCATTCCCCCTGTAAAGGAAAATCACTTTACAACCATCTAAGACATCATACTAAAAAAAAATCAGGCTGTCAAGTATTTTTCCTTTACAGTCTAATTTTTTTAAACCATCTATTTCTACAGTGCCAAAAACATTTCTTCTATTAATCATTTTTTCTTTGTAGCTCTTCAATTTTAGTCTACTGGACAATTTATTTTTTCTATTGTTGTTTTTGCATCAGAAACCAATACGGAGCTATAACAGCCCTGCTCCGAAAAAAACCGCCAAAATCCATCGGGGCCTGCCCCTGTTAAATGACAAAGCATAGCGCTCATTGGGCCATTGTGAGAAACAATAATAATTTCTTTTCCTTTATTATCTTTAATCACTCTATTTAACCCTTGGGTCACCCGTTCATAAAAATCTAAAAAGGCCTCCCCCCCGGGAAGAGATGAGGTTTTCCATTCCTTAATCCAACGTTTTAGTTCCTCTCCATGGTTTTCTTTTATGTAGGAGCCTTCTTTGTCCTCCCAATCACCAAAAAACAGTTCCCGAAAGCAATTATTCTTCACCACCTGAACCTTTTCACCTGCAATAATTTCAGCAGTATGAGCGGCGCGACGCAAATCACTGGAATATATTTTGTCATAAGTAACAGTATTAAAAAAATCTTTCAATTTATGTGCTTGTTTGATTCCTTTGTCATTAATATCGCAATCTGTCCAGCCGTAAAACATATTTCGCAAATTCCAATCTGTTTCTCCATGTCTTATAAGATAAAGCTTCATTTTTACGATCACCTCTGTTATATTCTACGCCAAAGCCGCTTATCCTAGCAAGGTAATTTATTTTAAAAATAATATAGAAAAGGCAGGCTCCCTTTTATGATGATTCATAAAAAGAAGCCCGCTATCAAAAAAATAACCGGTTATCTTATTTTACTACGAAGGATTGACAGTCTGTACACTGATCCATTGTAGGATTTCCTTCGTGTGTACCAACCTGAATTGCCTCAAGTGTACAGTAATTTTTTGCATTATGATGATGTCTACATTTTTCAACAGTACATTTAATACATTCATTACATTTTTCCATGTTTGTTCCCTCCTTTATTTTTATTTCTATATTATTGTGTCCTCAAAGTAAATAAATATTACTGTATTTATAAGGAGTTTTTAAAAAAATTTGGCATTCTTAATTGAATGCCAAAGAACAAACCTTTTCTTTTAATTATTGAAAACTTTTAAAATTAAAAAATTAAAGATTCTACGGTTATATTCCTAGCGAAAAATATCCAATTCATTTTAACTTCTTATATTGTCTCTCATTTTGAAATTTTTATAATTAAAAATTTCTTCCGCCCTTTAAGCTATTTCTTACAGTTCTTTTTCTTCTTTTGAATCTACTTTGCAATTGACTTTAATTTCTGGGATCACTTTTCATAGCTTCCAACGTTCTTACCATTAAATCATCTAATTCCCAACCGAGTCGCTCTGCTCCTTTACGAATAACATCTCTATCACAGCCGGCGGCAAAGGCCTTATCCTTAAATTTCTTCTTAATTGACTTCAATTCCATATCCTGCACACTTTTTGAAGGTCGCATCAATGCCGCCGCACCAATTAAACCAGTTAGCTCATCTACGGCAAATAAAACCTTTTCCATTTCATGAATTGGCTCTATATCGCAGCAAATTCCGTAGCCATGGCTAGCCACAGCGCGAATCAAAGGTTCCTCCAAATCATGCTCCTTCATAATCTCTTGGCATTTGATGCAATGCTCCTCAGGATATATTTCAAAATCTATATCGTGAAGTAAGCCAACATTTCCCCAAAAATCTTCTTCTTCGCCATAACCCAATTCCTTAGCAAAATAACGCATTGCTCCTTCCACCGTTTCTGCATGGCGCAAATGAAATGGCTCTTTATTATATTTTGTGAGTATTTCCCATGCCTCATCTCTTGTAATTTTCTTTGCCATATGCTTTCTCTCCTTTTTTATCAATATTTGTACGCATTATAAAACATTTTACCCCAAATATCTCTCACTAACAACCCTTTCCATGTAAAGTTCCTCTTGAAAATCTTTATAAAAACAGTTAGAATGACCTTGTTTGAGATTGTAAAAAGAAAGGACGAAAAAAAATGGATGTTACTAGCTTTGGCATTGATCACAATATACTTTTAAGAGGAATTTATGTATCTAGAAAGGATACTGTTGAAAACGGAACTTTAACTACATTCGATATCCGTATGAAAGAACCCAACCGTGAAATGGTTATGGATACTGCCGTTATGCACACTATTGAACACTTAATGGCTACCTTCTTTCGTAGCCATCCCCTTTGGGCAGAGAGAACAATTTATGTTGGCCCCATGGGATGCCGCACAGGCATGTATGCTATCTTTAAAGGAGACTTAGAATCTAACGATGTGGCTGTGATTATAAAAGAATGTTATGACTATATGAGTCAATTTTCCGGTGAGCTTCCTGCCTCAAAAGCAGAAATGTGTGGAAATTATTTAGATCACAATTTAGAAATAACGAAAATAGAGTGTAAAAAATTTGTTGATGAGGTTTTATCCTGCTTAAAAAAAGAAAATATGATCTATCCTCGCCAAGAAAAATAAAATCTTAATGTGTAAAACAAATAGAAATAAAGCAACCACAGAAAGAAATTTTTCTTTTCTCCATGGTTGCTTTTCTCTTTTACGTTAACTATGTTCTTAAAAGAAAATTCTGTAGCAGTGCTTTACTTTTATAATTCCCCATTATGCTTCAAATATAAAAAGCGGTGATTTAATCACCGCCTTTTTTTAATACTGATTTTGCGTTACTTATAGATAACACCTTTGTTATACTTCAAAAACTATTTTCGTACAACCATTTACGAATTTATAGCTTAAAATATATTACCATTTAATAGGTTTTCCTTGTTTCTTCCACTGTCTAAATTCTGCAGCTGCTGTAAACAATGCATCTGTAGAGGAGTTCAAGCCTGTTTCACAAGAATCCTGAACAACACCGATGATGAAACCAACACCTACAACCTGCATAGCGATATCATTAGAAATACCAAACAGGGAGCATGCCAGAGGAATCAAGAGCAAGGAACCACCAGCAACGCCGGAAGCACCACAAGCGGAAACTGCAGCAACAACACTTAATACTACAGCTGTACCAATATCAACAGTATAGCCTAAAGTATTTACTGCTGCCAAAGCCATTACTGTAATCGTAATCGCAGCGCCTGCCATGTTGATTGTTGCGCCCAAAGGAATGGATACAGAATAGTTATCCTCATCCAAGCCCAAAGATTCGCAAAGAGCCATATTAACAGGAATATTTGCAGCAGAGCTACGTGTAAAGAATGCTGTAATGAAGCTGTCTTTCAAACACTTAAATACCAAAGGATATGGATTCTGTTTGATATTTAAGAAAACAATCAAAGGATTTACAACGAAAGCAACAACTGCCATACATCCTACCAATACTAATAACAGTTTGCCGTAGTCTGTGAAAATGCCCAAACCACTTGTAGAAACTGTTGTATAAACAAGACCTAAAATACCAAAAGGTGCAAAGCTGATTACCCATCTAACTGCCTGAGAAACTGCATCTGCAAAGTTGCCAAGCATCGTTTTTGTAGCATCTGAAGAATGCTTCAATGCCAAACCAAAAACAACTGCCCATGCCAAAATACCGATGTAGTTTGCTGTTGAAAGAGATGCAATTGGATTCTGAACTACGTTCAAAAGCAATGTTTTAATAACTGTGCCAACACCATCTGGAGGAGCAGCCGCTTCAGCCGCGATATCTGTCAACGTTAAAGTTACAGGGAACATGAAGCTAGCAATAACCGCCACAACAGCAGCAGAGAACGTACCAATTAAGTACAGGGCTATAACAGCGCCCATGTTTGTCTTTGCGCCCTTTTTATGCTGAGCCAAAGAACTCATTACCAAGAAAAATACTAAGATTGGTGCAACACCCTTTAATGCACCAACGAATAAATCGCCCAAAAGAGCAATAACTGCAATGTTTGGAATTACTTTGCCAAGAATAGCACCAATAACCAAACCTGCCAAGATACGCTTAACAAGACTGATAGAATTCCATTTTTGTAATAAACTACCCATTTTATCCATTCTCCTATTTTTTTAATATTATTATTCCAGTAACAATGGTTGTACGAAAGATAAAATATTGATTAACAATGACCAAAAACTTTTTCACAAAGCTTTTTACCTGTTGGCGTAGCAGCTAAACCGCCCTCTGCCGTTTCTTTTAAAGCTGGAGACATTGCCTCTCCAATTTTTTTCATTGCATAAATGACTTCATCGGCAGGAATTGCACTTTCCACGCCAGCTAAAGCCAATTCTGCGGCTACAAAAGCATTGGCAACACCCATTGCATTTCTCTTAATGCAAGGAATTTCAACTAATCCTGCAACAGGATCACAAACCAAGCCTAAAATGTTCTTTAATGCGATGGCACATGCATGTTCACTCTGCTTGGGTGTACCCCCACAAAGCTCAACCAATGCCGACGCAGCCATTGCACTTGCCGCTCCGCATTCTGCCTGACATCCACCTTCTGCACCGGCAATGCTTGCCTTATTTGCAATGACTAGTCCCACTGCTGATGCAGTGAATAAAGACATTACAACTTCATCATCAGGAATATTTCTATCTTCGGAAATTGTTAACAGTGCCGCTGGCAGAATACCACAGCTGCCCGCAGTAGGCGCTGCAACAATTCTTCCCATGCAGGCATTCGTTTGGGAAACCGCAAGGGCTTTTACCATTGCATTTCCGAAAATTTTTCCACAAATGTTTTTGTTTGCTTTCACAGCTTCATTCATTTTAAAAGCATCTCCACCGGTTAGTCCGCTGGCAGAACGCTTTTGTCCATCCAAACCTGTTTCTACGGAATCACGCATAACAGTTAAGGAACGCTTCATATTTTCAAAAAGTACAGTTTCATCTGTCTCTGATGCTTCAGATTGATCTTTTAAAACCAACTTACAAAGAGGCAAGTTTTGCTTTTCGGCCTCCAAAACCAAATCTGCTAAAGAATCATACTTCATTTTCTAACCCCATTTCGAAAGACTTTTATTTTAAATGCAAATTTATTAAAGTTATTTGTTGTCTAATGAAAACGGCACAGTGCCATCTGAGACTAACATTGCAAAAGCCAATTTTCAATTTAACTAAATAGCTTTTAATATTGTCGAAGCCAAAATATTGGGTTGTTCTAAAATGACTTTATTAATAGATTCATCAATATCACCATCAATTTCTATGGTCATTACCGCTGTTCCACCTTTGTGATCTCTGCATAGAGAAAATCCATGAATATTCACAGAATGTTTTGCAAGGATATTGGCTACGATTGCAATCATGCCAGGTACATCCTCATGAGGAATAATCAACGTATCTGATTTGCCCGAAATAGAAACCACTGTGTTATTAATTTTATTGATAATGATGTTGCCACCGCCAATTGATGCTCCTTGTACCAGAATCTCTTTACCATCAGCAGACTTTAAAAGGATTTCCGCTGTATTGGGATGAGCGCCGTCAATTTCTGTTTCCTCAAAGGTATAAGCAAGCCCCTCTTCTTTTGCAATTTCCAAGCTTGTGCGAATTCGTTCATCATCTGTTTCCATGCCTAAAATACCGGCAACGATTGCTTTATCAGTACCATGTCCTTTATAAGTTTTTGAAAAAGAACCACTAAAACGAATAATTGCAGAAACAGGCGTGTCCCCCAAAATAGAACGTGCATATTTCCCAATGCGAACGGCACCGGCAGTGTGTGAACTGGATGGTCCAATCATAATAGGACCGATAATATCGAACACCTGCAACAAACTAAATTCCCCCTTCCAATTCAACTTCGAATTTTAAAATATATTGTTGAATGAAAAATCTTTTTTTCCTAGTACAGCAATTATATATGAACTTTTTTGTCAAAGTCAATAGAAAAACTCAAAAAAGTTTTTTCTGGACGGACATTTTTTTCATGATTTGTACATATGTTTTCCAATCAAGGACATTTTACAAAAGATTCGACAAAAAATACAATTATTGAATATTATGTTAATTTATTATGTCCTTTTTCATTTTCTTTCAATAAAAATTATTTCATTTATATGGAAATCTAAGCATCAAATTCTCTCACACCCCTTCTCCCTTATTATGAATTCTGTATGCAATATAATGAATTATTCTCTTATTTTTCGAAGTTTTTCCATTATACAACCAAATTATACATTTATTTTAGAATTTCCCTTCCCAAACAAGAGATTATTCAAAATCTTTGTATGACAAATTGATTTAATAAATTTTTTCTAGCATACTTGAAAAAAAGTCCCCCTGCTTTAGCAAGGAGACTTTTCTAAAATTCACTATGACAGACAGCTCTTTTTTATTACATGTAGCCGCCCATTCCACCCATACCCGGATCAGGCATAGCAGGAGCCTTTGAAGGCAATTCTGCAACAACAGCTTCCGTTGTCAAGAAAGAGGATGCAACTGAAGTTGCGTTTTGCAACGCGCTTCTTGTTACCTTTGCAGGGTCAAGAATACCTGCCTCTACCATTTCAACATATTCCTCTGTTAATGCATTAAAACCAACGCCTTCAGGCATTTCTTTTACTTTATTTACAATAACGGAACCTTCTAAGCCTGCGTTCTCTACAATCTGACGCAAAGGTGCTTCCAGAGCCTTTATAACAATGGCTGCGCCTGTTTTCTCATCACCAGTTAAATTCGCACACGCAGCTTTCACATTCTCAATTGCATGAACCAAAACTGTACCACCGCCGGCAACAATGCCTTCTTCCACAGCAGCCCTTGTTGCTGCCAAAGCATCCTCCATACGGAGTTTCTTTTCTTTCATCTCTGTTTCTGTAGCCGCACCAACCTTAATCACAGCTACACCGCCACTGAGTTTTGCAAGTCTTTCCTGCAATTTTTCTCTATCGAAGTCAGAATCGGTTTCGTCAATTGCCTTTCTAATCTGGTGGATACGGCCATCAATTTCTTCTTTTGCGCCAGCGCCATCAGCAATAATTGTCAATTCTTTTTCAACACGAACTGTTTTCGCACGACCCAACATATCCAATGTTGTTTCTTTCAGATCCAGACCAATTTCCTCTGAAATAACCTGTGCACCTGTCAATGCGGCAATATCTGCAAGCTGGGCTTTTCTTCTTTCGCCATATCCCGGTGCCTTTACAGCAACACAAGTGAAGGTTCCTCGTAGTTTATTTACAACTAAGGTAGCCAAAGCTTCCCCTTCCACATCATCAGCAATAATTAAAATTTTGCCGTTTGCCTGCATAACCTGTTCCAAAACAGGAACCAGCTCTTGAATATTGGAAATCTTTTTATCTGTTACAAGAATATATGGATCTTCCAAAATAGCAACCATCTTTTCCATATCTGTGGACATATAGGAAGAAAGGTAACCTTTATCAAACTGCATACCTTCTACCAGTTCCAACTCTGTTTTCATGGTTTTGGATTCTTCTACTGTAATTACGCCATCGTTTGTAACTTTTTCCATTGCGTCGGCAATCATATCACCAACTTCGTCATCTCCCGCAGAGATTGCAGCAACATTTGAGATATGTTTTTTTGTTGTAACAGCCTGACTCATTTTCTTAATTTCAGCCACAGCCGCTTCTGTTGCTTTGTGCATACCTTTTCTTAATATAATTGCATTTGCACCTGCTGCAATATTTTTCAAGCCTTCTTGAATCATTGCCTGTGCCAAAACAGTTGCAGTAGTAGTACCGTCACCGGCAACATCATTTGTCTGGGTTGCAACTTCCTTTACTAACTGAGCACCCATATTCTCATAAGGATCTTCCAGCTCAATATCTTTTGCGATTGTTACACCGTCATTTGTAATCAACGGAGATGTAAATTTACGATCTAAAACAACATTACGTCCTTTGGGCCCTAATGTAACTTTAACTGTATTTGCTAATTTATCAACACCTGCAGCCATTGCACTTCTGGCTTCTGTACTATATCTGATTTCCTTTGCCATATCTCTAACGCCTCCTATATCAGTCTTTTACTACTGCCAAAATATCATTTTGCTTCATAACCAGATATTCTTCGCCGTCAAACTTGATTTCCATAGCGCCATATCTGGAGAAAATAACATGATCCCCTTCTTTTAGAACCATTTCAACCTTAGTATCCCCAACCATGCCACCGGGGCCTACCGCAACAACAATTGCTTCCTGGGGTTTTTCTTTGGATTGAGAAGTTAAAATCAAACCTGATTTTGTTGTTTCTTCTGCCTCCAACTGCTTTAATACTACCTTATCTCCTAATGGTGAAAGTTTCATATCATTACCTCCTTATTTGTATCTGTTAGCACTCAACCTGATCGAGTGCTGATTTCTGATATTATATTAGCATTTTTTCAAGATTATTCAAATTTTATTTACATTCATTTTAGCCACAATTGGGTTAAATTAGAACTTATTATGTTAAAATTAGCACTTCTCTTCATTTTTTCTTAAAGTATCTTTTGTTTTCTTTCATTTACTGCTATTTTGCTAAAACACAATTCTTATTAGTAATTTTTAATCAATTAAGGCTATTTCTTCCTATCTCAAAAGAACCAAAAAAACCCCTTCAGGCTTTTCAAGTTTTGGGAATATCCAATTAGTTTCCCAAAATAGAAGGACAAAGCTTCTGCCCTTTCCTTTTTTATTGCCTGAAGGGAGTCTATTATTCATTCTTCATTTTATCTATATCAGAAACCGCTGATAATGCTGCTACTAAGCCTTCCCCAACTGCCTTGGCAATTTGATAGGGTGCGCCGGTACAATCTCCTGCAGCGTAAACCCGAGGTAAATTTGTAGCCATACGTCTGTCTACCTCAATATTTTTTCCATCCGTTTTCAATCCAAATAACAAACTGTCAGGAGGCATTGTGTTTTTTGCAAAGAAAATACCATCACAAGAAACCGTTTCTCTATCCGTTTCCAGCGCCGCAACTTTATCTTCAGCACCAACCACTGCCTTAGGTGCAGCATTTATAACTTTTACGTTATCTTTCAGAAATGCAATATTTTTATAAAGAGGGATGTAAGACACTTCTTGGCAAATATCAGCCAAAAAATTCGCTTCCGCCTCCCCTTCCTCGTTTTCGCTTACAACCACGACTTTTTTGTTGCGATACAGCATACCATCGCAAGTTGCGCAATAGCTCACACCTTTGCCCAGATAATCCATCTCACCTGCAATGCCTTTGCTTTTACTAAGGCCTGTTGCAAGAATAATAGCCTTCGCTTCAATAAAGTTATTTTCTGCATTAATCATGTAATGCTCGCCAACATTTAAAATCTGGGTAACACGGCACTCCTGAAATTCCACGCCTTTTTTTACAGCATGGGAATAAAACTGATTGAGCAGCTCTTCGCCATTCACATCAGGCAATCCCAAATAATTATCCACTTTTTCCGCTGAAAACAATAATGAGCTGTCCAAGCTTCTGCCAAAAACACATACGGTTTTATTTCTTTGACGGCAGTTTAACGCTGCAGATAGTGCCGCAGGGCCACCGCCAATAATTGCAACATCAAGCATATGATAAACCTCCTTACTTCTATCAAATTTAAGCATATTCTTCTCAATTTAAGATATCTCATTCTTAACATAGGAAATACCTTTGATTTTACCAAGCACGGAACATCGTTTTTTTGTATCCAATGAATAAACGATATTTCATCATACTAATTGTTTCCTACGTTGGAATTAATCATAACATATTTTTATTGATTTGTCAGTGACTTTTGCACGCAATATACACACAGCACAATAAAAATAAAATGATTCTTCTACAAAAAAATGTGTTAAAACATTTTTTACATCAAAAACAGACACTTGCCGTTAAGAGATTATAAAAGCCACCTCCAAGCGGTTCGTGTCTGTCATTATTATATTACGTTAGAATTTTATTTATCCTTCTCTGCGGCTCTACGTTCAATAATTTTTTTCTGAATTTCAGCTGGCACTTCCTCATAACGTTCAAAATAATGCTTATAATCACCACGGCTCTGGGTCAAAGAACGTAAATCAGTTGCATATTTGTGCATTTCCGATGCAGGCACCTCTGCCACAATGCACTTCTTGCTGCCAACGGAATCCATGCTTAGGATACGGCCTCTACGCTTATTGATATCTCCCATAATATCTCCCATGTATTTTTCCGGAATAAGCACCTCAACATGCTCAATAGGCTCCAGCAGGGTAGGTTTCGCTTGGGGCACACCTTCCTTGAATGCAACTGAGGTTGCCATCTTAAACGCCATTTCAGAGGAATCTACAGGGTGATAAGAACCATCTGTCAACGTCGCCTTTAAACCAACAACGGGATAACCTGCCAAAACACCGCTTAAAACACATTCCTGCAAACCTTTTTCAACAGCAGGGAAATACTGTTTTGGCACAGAGCCACCAAAAATCTTCTCTACAAAAACATAAGGTGAAGACATATCACCACTAGGCTCAAATTCCATAACAATATCACCAAATTGACCATGTCCACCAGATTGTTTCTTATAACGCCCTCTGACAGATGACTTACCTTTGATGGTTTCTCTATAGGGGATAATCGGATCAATCATCTCAACTTCAATTTTATACTTTGTTTTCAATTTATTCACCATAACATCCAGTTGTTGTTCACCGATGCCTGAAATAATTGTTTGTTTCGTTTCTTTGTTTACTTCCATTTTGATTGTAGGGTCTTCTTCTCTGATTTTTGACAATGCAGCGGAAAGTTTATCCTCATCGCCCTTCCCCTTTGGCTGAATCGCCATAGATAAAACTGAGCTAGGCAAAGGCAGTTTTGGAATAACAATGGGATGCTCTTTTGTTGCTAAAGTATCTTGGGTTGAAGTATTGGAAAGCTTTGCTAGTGCACCAATATCTCCTGTATGTAATTCATTTACTTCAATTTGCTCTTTGCCTCGAACAATATAAAGATGGCCCACTTTTTCCATAGTGTCTTTTTCAACATTATAAATGCTCATGGTGTTATCCAGCTTCCCCGTCATAACCCGGAATAAATTCAGACGACCAATATAAGGGTCTGAAATGGTTTTAAACACAAAGGCGGAAAAATTTTTGTCCTCAGTGTTGCACAGCACAGTATCTGTACCATCAATAAAGGCATGGAAATTCTTCTTTGATTCCATTGCCGGAGGTGTAAATCTTACAAGGGTATTCATCAATAATTTCACGCCATAGCCCAATGTTGCAGAGCCACACATAACTGGAGCAATACTGCGGTTTTCAATACCTAACAACAAACCATCATAAATTTCCTCTTCTGTCAATTCTATATCATTAAAGAACTTCTCCATTAATTCCTCACTGCTTTCAGCAGCAACTTCTACCAACATAGAACGGAGAACCTCTACCTCGTCAATTTTATCTTCCGGCACTTCACAAGCTTGCAATTTGCCGTTAACCTTTTTTCTCGCATCTCTTTTAATCAAATTTATAAAGCCAATAAATTTACCGTCTTCATCATTAAAAGGAATTTGCAACGGAGCAACCGCTTTTCCAAAATTACTTCTTAGGTCAGCCAAAGTCCTTTCGAAATCAGCATTTTCATCATCCATTTGATTCACAAAGAAAAACCTAGGAAGATGCATCTCTTCAATAGACTCCCAAGCTTTTTCTGTGCCAACTTCTACGCCTGATTTTGCCGAAACCAAAATCAAAGCTGTATCTGCCACGCTCATTGCCATTTTTGCTTCTGAAATAAAGTCAAAATAACCTGGTGTATCTAGGAAGTTGATTTTCGTATCCTGCCACTCAACGGGTAGTACAGATGTATTGATTGATACCTTACGACGAATTTCTTCTGCTTCATAGTCACCAACGGTATTGCCCTCATCAATCTTTCCAAAGCGCTTTGTTGCACCGGAATAGAAGAGAGCTGCTTCGGCATATGTTGTCTTACCGGAACCGCTGTGACCCAATAGAACTACGTTTCTAACTTTGTCTGCAGTGTAATTTTTCATAATACCAACCTCCTAATTCAATTTTAATGGCAAAAGCCACATTGCAAAATTTTGTATACATAATATCGCTTTTAAACAATATATACATATAATAGTTTTCTTCACTTGTACCGATTTCCCTCTAAATTAAATACCAAAAAAATATATTTGTCACTTTATACTAAACGAATAGACATATATTAGTGATTTTTTGATATGCAAACTGTCGTAAATAGTAAAAATATGTAAACAAATATCGTTTCTTCTATATTTTAAAAGAAATGTGAATTCTTCATGATTACCGATTATTTTTTACATTCTTTGGTGAATTTCCTCTTGAAAAAATACTGATTAATTTAAAGATATACTTCAACAATAAGAAGTCCCACAGTTGCCTCTTCTCATATTTACTAGTCTATCAATTTAAAAATGATAAATTCATCTTATTCTTTGCATCTGAACCAGCTTTTTTATTGGACAAAGATAAACAGTTGCTTATCTATCAAAAGTGAACAATAAAAAATAGGCGGCTTGATTCACCGTCTATTTTTTATATTACGCTATTTTATTCCTCATCCATGTGATGTAAATCATCTACATCATCCACAGGTGGCTTCAAACCCTCAATTTTTACCCCATTCTTTTCTGCATAATCCCACAAAGCAGCATGAAGGGCTTCTTCTGCAAGACAGGAACAGTGCACTTTTACAGGGGGCAATCCATCCAATGCCTCCATAACCGCCTTGTTTGTTACTTCTAACGCTTCCTGAAGTGTTTTGCCCTTTACCAACTCAGTTGCCATGGAGCTGGTTGCCACAGCAGCACCGCAGCCAAAGGTTTTAAATTTTGCATCTTCAATGCGTCCATCTTCTATTTTTAAATAAACCTTCATAATGTCGCCGCATTTTGCATTGCCAACCTGCCCTACGCCGCTTGCATCCTCAATGACGCCAACATTTCTGGGGTTCATAAAATGATCCATTACTTTCTCGCTGTATTCCATCTAAACTTCCTCCTTCGTTTTCTTACATCAAGCCTTTTTATTCGCTACTTCCTCATATAAGGGAGACATGTCTCTTAATTTTTGAACGACATCAGGGATTTTCTCCAAGATAAAATCAACTTCTTCCTCTGTATTGCCACGATCCAATGTTAATCTTAAAGAACCATGGGCAATTTCATGAGGTAGACCAATAGCCATCAAAACATGAGAAGGATCCAAAGAACCTGAAGTACATGCAGAACCGCTGGAAGCAGCAATGCCCATAGCATCAAGCAATAACAACATGGATTCTCCTTCAATATAGCCAAAGGAAATATTGCAGTTACCCGGTAATCTGTCTGTAGGGTGACCATTTAATCGGCTATAAGGCACTTTATCCAAAATTCCATGAATCAATTTATCTCTTAAATGAATGAGACGCTTTGTTTCAGTTTCCATTTCACTAACTGCCAGCTCTACAGCTTTGCCTAAGCCAACAATACCGGGAATATTCTCTGTGCCTGCACGTTTTTTCTTCTCCTGGGCACCACCAAAAATCAATGGCTGGATGGGAATACCCTTGCGAATATAGATTGCGCCAATACCCTTTGGTGCACCCAACTTATGACCACTCATAGAGAGTAAGTCAATATTCATCTTTTCCACATCGATAGCAACATGCCCAACAGCCTGCACTGCATCTGTATGGAACAAGATTCCCTTTTCATGGGCTAGCTTGCCAATCTCTGCAATGGGTTGGATTGTACCGATTTCATTATTTGCAAACATAACGGAAATTAGAATTGTTTCAGGACGAATACTTTTTTCAAGTTCTTCCAAAGAAATCTTTCCAAATTCATCTACTGGTAAATACGTTACTTCGCAACCATGTTTCTCTAAATATTCACCGGTATGCAAAATTGCATGATGTTCAATTTTAGTAGTTATAATATGGTTGCCTTTTTTTGCAAGAGCTTCTGCAACGCCCCTCAGCGCCATATTATCACTCTCAGAACCGCCAGCAGTAAAATAAATTTCTTCTGCCTTTGCACCAATTCCTTTTGCTACCTGTTCTCTTGCCTTCTCCAGTGCCTTTTTACTCTCTTTTGCAATACTATAAACACTAGATGCATTGCCGTAAAACTCTTTAAAATAAGGGAGAATGGTATCTAAAACTTCGTCCCTTACCGGTGTTGTTGCTGCATTGTCCATATATATTTTCGTTGCCATAATGATGCTCCTTTCGGCGTCTTTTTTATATCATAGTATTCCTATATGATTTCTGTGATTTAAAAATATCATTTTTTTCTATACTTGTCAATACATTCTACGTTTTTTTTGACATAATACATCAATAATAATAATGATTCTTTTTTAGTCCATAATCCATGATTATTTTGTTTTTTTTTTCCGTTTTTATGATTATATCTTTCGCCCTACGATATTTCACTCTATAATCATTCTTATATAAAATATGCTCTCTACTATAATGAGGTGTTTCTATGGAATTTCATGAAAGGCTTAGACAGCTTCGAAAAGAAAAAAAAATTACACAAGCGGCTTTGGCGAAAGAATTAACTTATGGCGCAACCGCTATTTCAAACTATGAGTCAGGTCATAATCAACCTTCTATCTCCGACTTAAAAAAAATTGCTTCTATATTTAACGTATCTTTGGATTTTCTTTTAGGTGTGAATGAAATCCGACGACCCTATGAACCCGACAAAAAAACAGACGATTACGAAATTCTGAATGAATATTTCGGTAAATTAGATGACCGTGGAAAAAAAGAATTGCTTCTTTATATTCAATGGCTCCTAAGCAGACAGGATAATGGCGGTGGGGATCCCTATGCAAACAACATTTTTCAGAGTTCTCCTCTTCAGGTTGCCCAAAAACCAGAAGAATTTAAACTATAAATTTTTCCAACAAAAGCGGCATTTTCGCCTAAACGATAATGCCGCTTTATTAACCCCATCAGCTAACAGAGCTTTTCTTTCCTTCCCGCAATTCTTTTGCGGCTGTCAGGGTAGCTTGCGTTACCGTTGTACTTCCCATAAGACGGGCAACTTCCCCAATAGAAGTTTCCTCATCTAAACTCTTTACCTTTGTAAGGGTTTGATCATTTTTTGTTTCCTTTTCAATGAGAAAATGCTTGTCCGCCATTGCGGCAATCTGCGGTAAATGCGTAATACAAAGAATTTGCCGCTTCTCACCAATCAGACTCATTTTCTTTCCCACTTTTGCTGCGGTTCTGCCACTGACACCTGTATCTATTTCATCAAAAATAAAAGTTTCTATTTCATCTGCATCTACCAAAACAGCTTTTAATGCCAACATAACACGGCTCATTTCCCCACCGGATGCAATTTTGGAAAGAGGTTTCAGATCCTCACCTTTGTTTGGTGAGATTAAAAACTCCACCTTGTCCTTGCCCATGGCATTCCACTCATCCCGTGGGGTCACCTGTATGTAGAATCTGGCATTATTCATTTCCATATCCTTTAAGGAGTCTTCAATTTGTTTGGCAACTCTTTTCGCCGCTTCTTCCCGCAGAGCTGTCAATTGCTTTGCGGCAGCTTCTAAAAGATGCTGTTCCTTTTCTCTTGCGGCACTTAGTTGAAGCACCCGCTCCTGACTGTTTGAAAAAAATTCAATTTCTTTGGAAATCTTATGATAAAATTCTAATACCGCTTCTACACTTCCACCGTACTTGCGCTTCATTTTATATATGGTTTGCAACCGCTCTTCCACCAGCTCCAATTCAGAGGGATCATCCTCCAAATTCTGTGCATAACGTTTTATTTCTCTGGAAATATCTTCTAGCCTTGCATAAACATCCTCAAGATCATTGTAATAACCTTCAATCGCTGTATCTAAGGTAGCACATTCTCTAAGCTTACCCACAGCCACGCTGACATTGTCACAAGCAGAAGGCATGTCCTCTGAACCATCATACAAAAGATTTGTACTCTCTATTGTTAAACGTATCAAACGCTCCATGTGCGTCAGACGTTTCTTTTTCTCTATCAATTCATCTTCCTCAACAGGGGATAGCGCAGCATTTTCTATTTCTTCCTTTTGAAAGTTTAAAATATCCATACGCTGTTCTCTTTGGGCCTCATCACCCATCAATTTTTCCAGTTGAGTATCGATTTCTTTTCTTTTATCATAGCTTTTTTTATAGGCTTCTAGCACCTTATCAAATTCCCCATTGCAAAACCGATCTAATAAGCGAATATGCTTTGATGGATTTAGAAGGGATTGGTGTTCATGCTGTCCATAAATATCAATCAAATCCGCGGCAAGCTCCCGCAGCATACTGATTGTTACCATACTTCCATTGATACGGCAAACGGATTTTCCCGTATCGCTTAAGGTACGGCTAATTAGCACAGTTCCATCTTCCTCGGGTTCAATCCCGCTTTCCAGAAGTTTGCTTCCAAAGCCGGAATCTTTTATAGAAAAAAGTGCCTCCACCAGAGCCATTTTTTGATCTCTGCGCAAGAAATCCTTTCCCATTCTTCCGCCTAATGCAAATTGAAGGGAGTCAATCAGCATGGATTTACCCGCTCCCGTTTCTCCTGTTAAAATATTCAGTCCCTTTCCAAAAGAAACCTGACATTCTTCAATCAGCGCAACATTTTTAATATGCAGATTTTCCAGCATAGACATTCCCTCCTATCGGAATTTATGCACTATGAATGATTCGATACAGCTTTTCTATAATAACAGCCGCTTGGTTATGGGTACGAACTACACAAAAAACTGTGTCATCTCCGGCAATTGTACCTAAAATTTCTGAATTTTGCATGTTGTCCAGGGCAACGGCAACAGCCATCCCCATGCCCTCTAAGGTTTTAATGACAATCATATTTTGTGCATAGTCCATTTTAACTACAGCTTCCTTAAATACACGGGTCAGTCTCTCTGTTATTTCTGTATCATTTCCGGAAATAACCGCATATTTCTGTCTTCCCTTTTCTGTAGCAATCTTTGTAAGCTTCATTTCTCGAATATCTCTGGATACCGTTGCCTGTGTAACCATAAATCCTTCATCACACAGCCTTTGTGCCAATTCGTCCTGTGTTTCAATATCATAATTCTCAATTAATTCAAGAATTTTTGCATGTCTGGCAATTTTCATAGCCCGCGCCTCCTTTTTTTATGCCATTTTTTATCTTGATAATTTATGACGCAAAACATCATAAAAGTTTTGCGGATTGGTTTTTATAATGGTTGTATAAACCCTTGCTCTGCGAATTTGTACCACCTTTTTACCCGTTAAGCTCCAACTCTCCTGACCATCGGCACTGATGGTAAAGGCTGTATCCTCTCTTGGATTCACCTCTACTGTCACTACGTCATCAGCAGAAACTACAATAGAACGGCTGGTTAAGGTATGGGGTGCAATGGGCGTTATGGCAATGATTTGTGCATCCGCCTTTAAAACAGGCCCCCCCGCAGATAAATTATATGCTGTAGATCCTGTAGGCGTGCAAATAATAACTCCATCCGCCCGCAATGTATCAACATATTCATCATTTACAAATACATTAAATTCTAAAATTTTATAAAGCAAACCTCTTGAAATACAAATATCGTTTAATGCCGTAATCCCATCAATGCGGCCTTCGTCCGTTGAAATTGAAGTTTCCAGCATCATTCTTTTTTCTTTTTTGTAATCTCCCATTAAAACTTTATCTATGGCATATTCTGCTCTATTTTTTTCCTCAGCCGTCAAAAATCCCAATGTGCCTAAATTAACCCCTAATATTGGTGTGTTAAATTGGCTGGCTCTTCTGCCTACCCCCAACAAGGTTCCATCCCCTCCAAGGGAAATGATAAAATCTGTGTGTTCATATATTTCATGCTCTTTTCTTGCATACATATCTAAGCCTGCAAGCTCAGCAATCTTTTCCGGCAACTGAGGGATACAACCCTTATCTAATAAATGCCTTGCTAAACGCTTGGTGACAGCCAAGTCTCGATCTTTTTCAATATTGGGAATCAATCCGACTTTTATCATAGGCCATTCTATTTCCTACTGAAGCGTCTCATGAGATTTCCCCACGATATCTTCTAAAAGGAAATAAACCTCCTCCCTTGTCATACCCTGTTGTTTTTTATCCAAATAGATTAAATATTCGATATTACCCTCGGGCCCCTTAATAGGCGAAAAACTAAGACCCAAAATGCCAATCCCTTGCTCAAATGCATAATCCGCAATTGCCACAATGACTTCTTTATGGACAGCGATATCCCTTACTACACCTTTTTTGCCAACCTTTTCTCTGCCAGCTTCAAATTGGGGTTTAATCAGACATACAAGCTGACCGTCCTCTTTCATAACTCCCAACACCGCCGGCAACACCTTGGTTAGAGAAATAAAGGAAACATCAATAGATGCAAAATCCGCCGCATCGGGAACCTGCTCTTGGGTAATGTAACGTACATTGGTTTTTTCTAAGCACACTACCCGTTCATCTGTCCTAAGCTTCCACGCAAATTGCCCGTAGCCCACATCAATGGCATATACCTTAGTGGCTCCGTTTTGCAGCATACAATCTGTAAAGCCTCCCGTTGATGCACCAATGTCCAAACAGATTTTCCCTTCCAATGAAATACCAAAGGAATCTATGGCCTTTTCCAATTTATAGCCACCACGACTCACATATTTCATTTGAGGGCCTCTTACCTCAATGGACGCAGTAACGGAAACCTTTGTGCCTGCTTTATCCTCTTTCATTCCATCAACATATACATTTCCTGCCATAATATATGCCTTTGCCAACTCCCTTGAGGTGGCTAAGCTTTTTTCTACCAGCAAGACATCAAGTCTTTCCTTATCCGCCATAACTTTCTCCTATTTTCCCCTTAATTTTCCTGTAAATCCCCTCAGCATCCAAGCCGTAACGGGCAAATAATTGGCTTTGGGAACCTTGTTCTATAAATTTATCGGGGAATGCCAAATTGGTAACGGAAACCCGATAACCACCATCACTATAAAACTCCAAAACCTTTGAGCCGAAGCCGCCTTTTCGAAGATTATCCTCCACCGTAAAAATTTCATTGCAATCCTTTGTGATTTCAAGCAACAGTTCCTCATCCAAAGGTGAGATAAACCGCATGTTTACTAGGGTTGGGGCATCCAGTCCATCTTGAACCAACCGTTCTGCCGCCTGCTTCACAGCTTTTAGCATATGACCCTCTGCCAATATGGCAATGCCCTTTCCTTTTTGTATAACCTCTGCCTTCCCATAACAAATAGGTTGTTTATGTTCCGTAAAATCTATTTCTGCTGTCCCTCTGGGATAACGTATTGCAACAGGCCCCTCACAAACATTTACTCCATATTCCAGCATTTCTTCCAGCTCCCAAGCATTTTTGGGTGATAACACTGTCATATTAGGAATATGTGTCAAATAAGAAAGATCAAAAACACCTTGGTGGGTTTCTCCATCTGCTCCAACAATCCCAGCGCGGTCAATGGCAAATACTACATGCAAATTTTCCATGCAAACATCATGAATGACTTGGTCGTATGCTCTTTGTAAAAACGATGAGTATACTGCAAAAATAGGTACAATTCCTTGACTTGCTAATCCGGCGGCAAATGTTGTACCATGCTGTTCAGCAATGGCAACATCAAAAAAACGTTCAGGAAAAGCCGCCTGAAAGGCTTCAAAGCCTGTTCCACTGCACATTGCCGCTGTAATCCCTACTACCTTGGGATTTTTTTCTCCCAGCTCCACTATCTTTTTGCCGAAAACCCCTGACCAGCTTGGGTGTTCACTCTTGCTCAGACCATTACCTGTTTTCATATCAAAAGGCCCAACACCATGGAAGGGACCAGGATTATTTTCTGCCGGCAAATAGCCTTTACCTTTTGTTGTTTTAACATGAATCAAGATAGGCTCTTGGGCATCTTTTACATTGCGAAATATCTCAAGCATTTCTTCCAAGTTATGACCATCTACCGGGCCAATATATTTCAAACCAAATTCCTCAAAGACGGCTCCCTCTAAAAAAAGCAGTTTTGCACTGTCTCGAACTTTTTCCAAAACCAAATAAGTTGCCTTACCAAGAACAGGAACCTGGTCTCTAAATTGCTTAAAGTTATCTTTCAGGGTGCGATAGCGGTTGCTGGTACGCAGACTATTTAAGTGTTTGCTGATTGCACCAACATTATTGTCTATGGACATCTGATTATCATTCAAAATCACAATGAAATTGGTTTTATCCCGTCCCGCATTATTCAGCGCTTCATAGGCAAGACCGCCCGTCATAGAGCCATCTCCAATAACCGCTATCACATTATGATTCTGTCCTAGTAAATCTCTTGCCTTGGCAATACCCAGTGCCGCTGAAATAGAAGTGGAGCTATGCCCTGCGGCAAAAGCATCCGCATCACTTTCCTGGGGTTTCGGAAACCCACTTAGTCCATCCAATTGCCGCAGAGTAGAAAAATCTTTTTTTCTGCCCGTTAATATTTTATGGATATAGGCTTGATGCCCCACATCCCATACTATTTTATCCTCAGGAAGGTCGAAGATATATTCCAGTGCTACGGTTAATTCCACTACCCCCAAATTTGAGGCCAAATGTCCACCGGTTTTGCAGACATTTTGCAGCAGAAAGCGCCTCATCTCTTTACAGAGAGGCTCCAGCTCTGCTTCCTTCATTTGTTTAATATCTCCAGTGGCTTGGATTCTGTCTAATAATCCTCCCACAGCTTCACCTGCTCTCTACCATTTCTATATCCAAAGACCCACTGCGATTCCAAGAAGTCCTCCGACAAAAACCTCCAACGGCGTATGTCCCAATAGTTCCTTTAATTTCTCCATATCAGGCACTTCATGTTTAATCAACAGCATGTTGATTATTTCGGCCTGTTTACCTGCCGCTCTACGAATTCCTGCTGCATCATACATCACAACAAAGGAAAATATCAATGCCATAGCAAATAGCGAAGTACCAAACCCATTGTATTTCCCAATACTAAAAGCAAGAGCCATAACCAAAGCTGAATGGGAGCTTGGCATACCACCTGTTCCCACAATGCGGGTAGCGTCAAAACGCTTATCAATAATTAATGTTAATATGATTTTTGTACCTTGGGCAATGGCCCAAGATATGATTGCCGCCCATAACGGCACGTTATATGTGATTTCTCCGAATCCCATACTCCCATCTTCTTTCTTCCGTCATCCCAGATATTTAAAAGGTTCTTTTTGTTAAATATTCGGTTAAATCCTTTAAGAATATGCTGCCTTCTCCCAGCTCATTCCAAATAGAAATTGCCTCATCCGAAAGTTTACAAGCAATCTCTCTGGATTTTTCTATGCCATAAAGGGTAACATATGTGGTTTTTTCATTTCTTTCATCACTATGAATGGGTTTACCCAATTCCTCCATGGTGCTTGTTACATCTAAAATATCATCTAATATTTGAAAAGCGACACCGATTTTTTCACCCGCCAAAGCAAAACTTTCTGCTACAGCATCTGTAGCACCGCCTAAAATAGCCCCTGCCTTTAAGGATGCCCGTATCATAGCCGCTGTTTTATTTATATGAATAAATTCAAGAATATTTGCCTCCAAAGGCTTACCTTCGTAAAAAACATCTACCACTTGACCAATTAACATACCATGAACGCCTGCTCCATGGGCAATGGCCTGCATGGCTCCCGTTGTTTTTTTAGAGGGATTGTTATAGCAAGCATCCGCCATAACCTCCATAGCGTGATGCAACAAACCGTCTCCTGCAAGAATTGCCATATCTTCACCAAAAACCTTGTGGTTGGTCAATCTGCCTCTACGATAATCATCGTTATCCATAGCAGGTAAATCATCATGAATTAGGGAATAGGTATGAATCATCTCCATTGCGCAAGCAAAGGGTACCGCTTCTTCCTTATTTCCACCAACAGCCTCACAAGCCGCCAAAAGCATCATGGGTCGCAGACGCTTTCCCCCAGCAAAAAGGCTATATGCCATTGCTTCAAAAATAACGGGAGGAAATTCCCCTTGTTCCGGCATGAATTCTTTCAGCTTTTCTTCAATATATGCAATCCATTGATTCATTTGTTTATTTAAATCCTTCATATCTCCTGCTCCTCTGATTGAAAAGGTTCCTCTTGCCATAGACCCGCTTCCTTGCGCAACAGAAGAATTTCCCCCTCTGCCACAGCCAATTTCTCCTTGCAAAATCCGGAAAGAGCCAAGCCCTCCTTATAGAAAGCAACAGCTTCGTCTAAAGAAACCTCTTCTTGCTCCAGCTTCTCCACGATCTCTTCCAGCCGTTCTATGGAATCTTCAAATGTCAGCTTTTTCTTCGCCAAGATCCATCACCGCCTTTTCCAATATCTTTGCTTTTAAATGTCCATCTTGAAGTCTTAGACGAATCACTTCATCAACCTCAACCTGTTTGACAGAAACAACCACTTTATTTTGCTGATTCATTCCGATCATATAACCTCGTTTCATCACTGAAAAGGGAGAAGATGCATGCAACCTAGTGTCAAGCATTCCTATCTTTTCACTATAACGCAGGAGCTTTAGACTCGTCGCCTTTGTCATAGCCAACTCTATTTTATCTAATAGAAGTTGTGTATTGTGAATACGCTCCAAGGGACGTTTTAATACAGGGCGTTCCTTTATATATAACAGCCTGCGCTTGGCATCTTCTATCATAGCCATACAGTTTCTTTCCAGACGCTTTTCAAGCTGTAACACTAACTCAATTTTTTGCATCAAAGGCTGAGTAGCCAATTCAGCCGCCGCAGAGGGTGTGGGTGCTCTCAAATCAGAAACAAAGTCAGCAATGGTAAAATCTGTCTCATGACCTACAGCAGAAATCACAGGAATTTCAGATGCAAAAATTGCCCTTGCCACCTTCTCCTCATTAAACGCCCATAAATCCTCAATGGTACCGCCGCCACGACCAAGAATAATCACATCGGCCTTTCCCCATTCATTAGCCAGCTTTAATGCCTGAACAATATCCTCCGCCGCCCTTTCTCCTTGCACCAAAGCAGGAAAAACAGCAATCCTCACTCTAGGATCTCGACGCTTTGCAATTTGTATAATATCTCTCACTGCCGCCCCCGTAGGAGACGTAATAACAGCAATGGTTTCCACATGGGAAGGAATTTCCCGTTTGAAATCTTCATCAAACAAGCCTTCCTCTTCCAGCTTTCTCTTTAATTGCTCAAAAGCAATTTGCAAAGAACCAATGCCTATGGGCTCCATCATTTCAGCGTAAAGTTGATATTGCCCTGTTTTTTCATATAGTGAAACATGGCCATACAAAATGACGCTCATGCCATTTTCCGGTTCAAAGGGTAAACTTAAGGCATCCTGACGGAACATAACGCAAGAAATTGCCCCTACTGCATCCTTTAGGCTGAAATAGAGGTGACCACCTGAATGGGCTTTAAAATTTGAGATTTCTCCTTTTACCAAAAGACTGCTCAAAATAAAGTCATTCTCCATCAGATTCTTGATATATCTATTGATTTGTCCCACAGAAAAAACCTTTGGTTCAATCATAAGCCCGCTCCTTCATGCCTGAAAGCTCTCCCCTTAATATTGACAGATTTATGAAGTTCTTATCCTTTATTTCCATTTATCTTAATTCTCAAATAGTTTTTTCTTTAAAAAATTCATCAAAAATCTCCAATAACATCTCTGAGCCTTTTTTATTGATGAAAAGAGGTAACGTAAGCTAACAAGAAACCTCGTTTTCCCGGTAAGAAAATGGAATAAAATATCGATATTTGGATGTTTTGCATATTTCTTGTATACAACGCCAATCCATTACACCTGCATTTTTGTTATTGTACTACCTTACCCAAAATACCATTGATAAAACCTGGTGCTTCATCAGAACTGAATTTTTTTGCCAATTCCACCGCTTCATTAATGGCAACACCCACAGGGGTATCCTTGCTAAAACGAAGCTCATATACTGCTAAGCGAAGAATTGCTAAGTCTACCTTAGACATTCTGTCTGTATTCCAGCCTTTGGCACATTCTCCAATGATTTGGTCAATTTCTTCCATATGGGCTCTAGTACCCTCAACCTCACTCACAATAAAGTCTTTATCTTCTTCTTCCACAGGCTCTTCCGATTCCGCAAAGAAAATCTCTTTTACCTGTTCATATTCCTCCGCCTGATTGAAATCCATCTGGAACAAAAGGAAAAATGCATTTTTTCTGGCACTTCTACGGCTCATATTTTTAAATCCTCCACAAAAATAAAAAGGACAAATACCACCCCGAAATTTGGAGTGGTATCCCGACAACTCACTGTTTACAGTTCTTCTGCAGTCTTGACAGTTTTTTCTTTTACAATTCCTGAAACACTAATATTTACAACAGGAACATTAAGCCCTGTCATGGTTTCTACTGCATTTTTAATTTTCTTTTGCACTTCTTCTGCCACAACCTGAACCTTTGTGCCGAAGTTTACAATAATATCCATATCAAGAACCACTTCATTTTCATCCTTGGCAACCTTTAAGCATCTTGTTTGGCCTTTTTTACCAAAAAGCTCTGTTAAAGCATTATTCGGTGCATTTCCTGAAACGCCCTCAACTTCAAGGGCAGCAGTAACCGCAATAACGCCAATGACTTCATCGGCAATTTCTATTTGACCGCTCATCACTTTATTTTCAGACATTTTAAATACCTCCTGTCTTCTTTATACATGATTCTATGCATTCCTAGAAAATTCATACAAAATAAGCATTATCGGGTTTCATTATATCAGAAAAGGGTTTGGAATGCAATGAAATATACATCCTTTAATCATACTTAAATAAATAAAATTAAGCGGCCTCAACCCGAAACATAAATGCCCAACAGCAGTTTTGCAGCCGCTACTTGTCAAGTCCCCACAGAAAAAATCTAATGGAATACCTGCAATTCTTTGCAGTTGCGGAACCGTTTTTTGGTATATTAATGTTTTTGTTTTAGCCGCTTAACGTCTCATTTATTTTGTTACAAATAACACATAACGAAAAATAATTATTAGTTTCTATGTTGGCATTATCCTTTTATAAACTAGTAATGCCCCAAAATGGCAAATATGATGTACAGAATATATTAATTTTATGTTTCAGTTTATTTTACTTTTTCAAAGGATTAATTCTGATTTGGTCAGCTTTAAACCCAGTTTTGCGCTTTACAATATCTTCAATCTGTGCAACCTCAGAATCTGACAATGTTGCCTTATCTACAACAACATCAACAGTTTGGTCATCAATACGCACATAAGCCTCAGTAAAGCCTTTTGCTTCAATCATTGCCTCAGCGGCAGTTTCCTTTTCGATTCTTTCCTGCAATTGCAGCATGCTGTCGCCGCACTTATCTTTTTGGCTTTGGCTAACATTTTCGTTATTCATCATTTCTGTCAAAATATCTTTTTGCTTTCCTCTTGCCTGCTCCCGATCCAGTTTTGCTTCCGCAAAAAATTGAGAGCCCGCCAAGGTTGCATCTGCACTTACAAACACTGCAGCTCCATCACCAGTGGTATTGGAAGCCTCTGCGGTGATGGGGTCTAAACCAATTTCGTTGGCGGAAATATCATCTGGAAGGGTTTCATAATCTTGAATTGCCGCCGAAGCATCCCCTTCCTCCGTGAGCTGTAATGCAGTTTTCGTTTGCTGGGAAGCCTTACTATCCTGAAAATTCAAATAACCTGCTGCTGCAATCATAACTGCCAGTGCTGTAACCACTACCTGATTTCTTTTAATGACAAACATCTTTTTTCCCCCTTATTTCATTTTTAATATAGCAATTTTATGAGCCGGTACATCCAATAATGCCTGAGCCGCACTGCTTAACGCTTTGCAAACCACCGCATTATCGCCGCCCTGAGCCACAATCACCACCCCTTCTACTTTAGGAGAGTTCTCCGTCAGCACCAAAGGTGATGTATTTCCCTTTCCATCCTCAGTCATAACCACAGTGGTTTCTTTACTTAAATTTTCACTGGTTTTTCCGTTTTCCTGAGAACGAGATTCTTCCGTTTTTTCTTCATGAGCTACAATGCTTTCAGTGCTTACTCGAAAAGTCAACATGACATCAACCTGTCCCGCTCCCTGAATTTTCGAAAGAATTTCTGCCATACGAGCTTCCATATCCTGTTCATTTGATTTATGTATTTGTGCCGCTTGCTTATCCGGTTTAACCTCCGCCGTGGGTTCTTCCGTGGGAAAAAACGTTTTCCCTAAAATAATCAAAAGCACACCAATCAATAATGCCAAAATGATATTATTGCCTGTCTTTTTATTTTCCGGCCGGAATAAATCCCGCCAAAAGTCTTTTTGCATCTTATGTCACCCTTCTTTCATTGTTTTTCCACCGTTACCGCTTCATCTGCCAGTCCATATCTATTTGCGGCGTAGGTTTGTATTTTTTCTGCATTCCCCTCCACACAGCCGATGGTAATGCTTTCTATGGTGCCATAGTTTTCATCCTTGAAATCCTGACAAAAGGTAACATTTACCCAATCTATATCCTTATATTTTTTTGTCAGATCCTCTTTGACTCTATCCTCCAGCACTTGACCATACGCCGATGAAATCCGCTGTTGCTCTACCGTCTCATATTCCTTGCTTGACAAGAAATTCTTTTCCAGACGTGCCTGATTTTGAAGCAAACCAAGCTCCATATGCCCTTGATCCGTACCAAAAATCCGTAAGAAAGGGCTGATGACAGCGGTTAATACCAATACACCAAGAACCAGTTCCACATACTTGCGGAAGGAGCCATCCGGCATCAGCATACAAGCCAGCGCAGAGAAAATGGTCAAAGCCGTTATAGTTTTTATATATGCGCCTAAGGCCTCCATCATTCCAATTCCTCCCCCTATAACCCGCCTAAAAGTAATAAGGCGGAAAAAAGAAACATTCCTTCCGTAAGAAAAACCACCCCCAGTAATAAGGCTGTGTAGTCCCCCGCCGCATTAATGCAATCCACCAACCGTTCTTCACAAATAAATTCTGATGCCGCCGCCGTCACTTTAAACACCAATAGAATGACAGCAAGCTTGACCAACAAAGGAATGCATAGCAGTAACAAAAATATTGCCGCTCCCACCAATGTCCCGCTCTTTAAAGTCTTCGCCACTGCAGCCGCTGTTTCAATTGCTCCACCCATAACATCACCAACAACAGGCACAGAGCCCACAGCAATTTTTGCAGTTTTTGCCGCAAGGCCGTTTAGCGCACCGCCACCTACCTTTTGCAAAGAAAGCAAAAGCATAAAAAGGACTGCCGCACCCTTTAGCGTCCACGTTATCCCTTGACGGAGCAACTGTGCAAAACGGGATAGTATTGGTTTTTCAGAGATATGGTCTGCCATTTCTAAGGCCACTGCCAAAAGAATTGCCGGAACAATAAAATCTCTTATTCCGAAAGATAAAGCTGTGGAACCACCCATAATGGTGGGACCCATCAAAGCTGTCTGGGTAAAATTCCCCCCGGAAACAGAAAGTACCAGAAAAATTGGAAGCATCCCTAAAAATACCTTGCAGGTACTGTCAACTCGATCCACAACCGATGCAGAAATGCTGTAAAACGAGGTAATAATTACTACAATCAAAACCATATAACATATGTAGAACCCCATTTCTCCCACCGACTTGCCGTGAAAAGAGCCACTGACTTGCTTTAAAACCGCACTCAATATGACAACCAATAGCAATTGGGTGAGCAAGCGACCCTGGGTTTTAAATTCTCCAAATGCCAAATTCATAATGGTTCGTGGCAAATCCTCAAAAGAGAAAGAGTAATCACCTGAGATAATATCCCGCACAAGGGAGGCGAAGCTTGTCCCGTCATCTAATCGGGCATCCACATTCTCAAGACCCAAAGAGTCCAATTGATTTTCCAAAAGATCCTCTGCATAAACAGGCGAAGGTAACAATGCAAGGAATAGTAAAAAAACGATACAAATTCTTTTCATGTTCCTCCCCCTTTAAACCAAATTCATTACTAACTCTAATAATGCCGTTAATACTGGCGCAGAAGCCGCCATAATTAATATTTTTCCAGCCAACTCCACCTTAGCGGCCACAGCTCCTTCACCTGCATCAGCGCAAAGCTGTGCACCAAATTGAGCCAAATAAGCAATTCCAATTACCTTAAGTACAATTCCGAAATAACCACTGCTGACGCCTGCTTTTTCTGCGGCATCTCTTAAAAGCCCAATTAACCCGCTTAACGGTGTACATATCATAAAAAAAATCAAAATCCCTGTAACGACTGAAACCATAAGGCTGATTTGCGGATTTTCTTTTTTCAGCATCACCGCAAAAATAACCCCCACCAGTCCCAGCGCGATTATTCGCCCCATCTCCATGGCTTGACCCCCCTAAAGCTGAAACAGCGTCTGTACCGTTTCAAAAAGAGTGCTGATATACTGAATTACCCAAAACAAAACCACTACAAGCCCTGCCAAAGTAGTCATCATGGCCTGTTCTTCCCTGCCGGCACGAATCAAAACCTGATTCAAAACAGCCACCAGAATACCCACTGCGGCAATACGAAATACAATATTGATTTCCATACCTATTCCTCCCCCATATGCTTACAGCAATGTGATAACCAATAATAAACCACTGAGCACACCCATGCTGTAATAAAGTCGTCCATTTTTTTCCAAACGCTTTTTGATTCCTTCTTGCTTTTCCCGCAAATAGTGCAAAAGCATATCCATGCTGCCTTCACGCTGTTCCTTTTCTATAAAACCAAGGGTTCGTCCAAAAGAAACAAGCTCTTCCAAATCCACAGCAGTCAAATAAGATTTTTTTCCTAAAGAAAGCCATATGCCTTCCCAAATTTCCTCTGCTGAATTACCTCGCCGTTCATCCATCTGTCTGGAAATCTCTTGAAAAGCCTGACCGGTAATTCCCTCTGTTTTCCAACTGATTTGCTCAAGGAGTTCCGTCAGCGGCGTGCCCAAATAGGATATTTGATTTTTCATCAGTAAGATTCCCCGTTCAATCTCCTCAAGATCTTTCAATCTGTATTTTTCTTTGGCTGCAAAGGCAAAACCACAAAGGGTTGTTGCCGCCAAAATCAAAATTGCGCCTATTCCTTGAATGAGCATGATTCCACCCTTCTTTCGTAACGTTTTTGTCCTAAGTTGTCCCATATTTCCTGCACAGTACCTATCCCCCATCTATTACTAAGAAACAGGATTCTTCCATTTTCCATCTCCTCCAGCATCTGTTTTATTTTTTTATTCTTCAACATGCCATTCATATCACTTCCATGTACCGTAGAAATTAAAGTGACACCGGCATGAAGCAATGCCTCAACTCCGATAAAATCCGCCTCCTTCCCAAGTTCATCCACTGCAATCACATCAGGTGTCATACTCCTTAGTAAGAAAAGCATACCCTCTCCCTTCGGACAATTTTCCTGCACATCCGTACAAGGGCCAATATCCATTTGAGGAACACCATCCTTCATGGCAGCAAGTTCTCCTCGCTCATCAACAACGCCCACGTTATATCCTTCTTTACAGCCTATTCCATAGCTGAGACAGCGTATCATATCCCGCAAAAGAGTTGTTTTTCCGCATCCGGGAGGTGACACGATGAACGTATGACACAGTTTGTTATTTTCAAATAAATAAGGAATCCATTCCTCTGCACACCCTTTCACCTCTCCAGCAATTCGTATATTTAAACTGCTGACTTGACGCAGGGTCTTTACTTTTCCGTCTTCCAGAACGGCCCTACCGCAAAACCCTACACGGTGTCCACCTAAAACTGTTAAATATCCCTGCTTCAGTTCCTCTTCAAAAGCATATAAAGAGTAACCCCCTAATTTTTCTACTGCTTCCTTAATATGCCTACTGGTGATGATCCAATCCCCATTTTCATCAGATAAGAAATATTTTTTCTTATTAGTTTTCACAAAAAGTGGTCTTAAAGCACGTAGGCGTATTTCTTGTATCTGTTCATTTTCAAATGCTGTCTCTGTTTTCAGTCTTTTTTCTACATCGGTTGGCAGTAATTTATAAATTTCTTCAAGCTTTTGCAATAAATCACCTACTTTCCATGCAAATATTTCATTTTTTTAACAAAATATCTTTTTTTCATTCATGCTTTGTGATATACTATTTATAAAATTTTTTTAGAGAGGTGCCAAAATGTTTTCGATTTTGCTAGGCTTTTTTGACGCACCCACCCAAGATTATTTAGTGGATTTCTGTGGAAAATGCGGTCACATCGAAGTTTCTTGTGCTAGTACAAAAGAAGAATGGTTCGCTCTTTTTGAACAACATGAATATAATTGTTTCTTTTTCAGTTTTGAAGAAGATATCATGCCTGTGCGCAGTGTCATCTTCTCATTAAGAAACCATGAGCAACATCAACACACACCGATTCTGCTTTTCTCAAGCAAAATCGAATATCTTGTAACTGCTTTTGTCCATTGGCGGTCATGTGAATGTTTTTTGCTTCCCTTGGACACGAAAAAGAAAGAAGCGTTAATCAGTTTGTTACAATACTATGTGGGCATGTACAAAAAAATTCACTCTGTTGAACGCAAGTTTTGTCAGATTAATACCCCGAAGGGACTTTATAATCTCCCTTACAGTGAAATTCTATATATCGAAAGCACCATGAAAAAATCAATCATTCATCTAAAGAATGATGCAATTCATGTACCATGTCCCCTTTATCAAATTCAACGAACTCTTTCTGACAAAAATTTTGTGCAGACGCATCGTTCATTTATTGTTAACCTAGAGAATATTTCCTATGTTGATAAATCAAAGGAACCTTGGGGGATATTCTTTTTTAATTCAGACAAAGAAGCCTTTGTCAGCCGAAGTCATAAGAAAACCATACTACCATTTTTCCCTAGTATGGATGATGAGGCGACCTCAAACAATTTTGATTGAAACGGAGTGAAGGAAATGGATCCTTTTACCATCGTCGCTTTTGGTGACAGCCTTACTTATGGATACGGCGTTTTAGACCATATTGCTTTCCCTGCCTGCCTTAAGAAAGATTTTCCCAAGTGGCGTATCATTAATAAGGGCATTAACGGAAACACCACCAGAGAAGCCTTAGAGCGCATTCATAGGGATGTGTTATTATTTCATCCCCAAATTGTACTCATTTTTTTTGGTTCAAATGACTCCGCTATGTTAGAAGATTACTACCGCCCTTTAATAGAGTATGAAAAAAATATGCGTTCCATTACTGAACTTGTACTTTCTTTGCAGCATGGAAAAGAATTTAACAATGGAACACCTTTGCCTATTTTCATTACACCACCCCCTGTGGTTGATACGGATTTTTTCCCTTTCACTACCACAGACCGTGTTAAGCTTTATGCAGAGTCTGTTCAAAAAATTGCCAACGAATATAACTGTCCTGTAATTGATTTCTTTTCTGAGCTTTGGTCAAAAAAAGAAGAAGCCTTTGACGACTTCTTCCAATTTGATGGAATTCATTTGAGCAATGCAGGATACGCCTTACTTTATCCCATGATTCGTGATGTGATTGCAAATTATTATAAATAAAAATTATAATCTTTGTTCTTGCAATTATAAATAACTTTTCATAAGGATTATTTTACCTCGCTGTCAAAGCGAGGTTTTTTTCGGAGCTTAGATACAAAAATGCCCTCTTTCTAAAATATTTGCAAAAGGGCATTTCTTTATTTTACAGTTGCTTCAAAGGTATACCCAACAAACTCTCATCGATTTCCATGTATGAAAAAGAACATTAATCCTCTTCAGGTTCTACAAAAGAAATCCCAAAATAATCTGTCAAGGAGCGGGCAAGCTCCCTTCCAAGATAGCGGACGTTATCTTGAATCCACTGTGCATCTCCAATGTTATCATTATAACCCAATGCCACCACCACTGCCGGCGGTGTTGTCTGCATTAACTCTTTTTGCGTGGCAGAGGGTGTGGCTTTCACCTTCTTTGAAACAGGATAAAGGTTTTTTATATTTTTCACAATAGCCTGAGCCAGCTCATTTCCATAAGGATTTTTGGAATAGTAGAGTACCTCTGCCCCTTGCAATTTTCCTGCTAGGAAGGGAGGTGCCGTTGCTGTATGGATGGAAAAAAACACATCATAATCACCTGTATTTACATCTGCAATCACTTGAGATAAGGGCATCTCAGGTTCGTTTCTTGTAAATTCTATTCCTGAAGCAAACAGATATGGCTCCATGGCATCCGCAATTAGGTTTACATATTCCTCCTCACTACCGCCATTTATAAAAAGATTATAGTTTTGCAAGGATGGGCTAAGATATACTCTCGGCATAAAATCTCCCCCCACTGTTTTCTATTAGCTTATGAAAAAAGGGGAATTTTGAAAATTGTCCTTTTTCTTAGGAAAGGAGACTCTTTTCATACACCTTGAAAATATCTTCTTTTACAGCAGGGTAAGGGAAAGTTGCAATTTTACCAGGACTCTCCATAGCCCGCTCTGTGTAGTAAGCCACTTCTTCAACAGTAAATGTCTCAGAAGTATGCAACACATCCTTTAAGAATGCACCCATATCTTCAATACTTCTCATATCCAAACATTGTAGAAGCTGCCCCACCTTTTTATCGTCCTCAGGGAACATTTCTAAATAAGCCTGGGTTACTATACCGTTTGCCCTTCCGTGGGGAATACCTTTTTCATAAGTCAAACAGTAGCCAAGACAATGAGGGATAGAAGTACTGGTTTGGGCGATGGCAACCCCAGCCAAAGCGGATGCCAGCATGAGCTTGTCTCTCACTTGCGGAGAATATACCCTTTCCTTCAGAGCAGGAATGCAATCTTTAAATAGAGACAGTCCCAGTTCCACAATTTTTTCGCTAAAGAAATTTGCATTTACAGATAAGTAGCTTTCAATCAGATGGGTTAATGCATCCACAGCAGTATTATTAGTAATTTCTGCTGAAAGGCTATCCATATATTGGGGATCTAAAAAAGATGCCTTAGCAAAGACTTTTTGCACGATTGCTCTCTTTGTACGTTTTTCATGGAGGGTCATTATGGAATACTGGGTTACCTCTGAACCTGTGCCTGCTGTTGTGGGAATTTCAGCCACATTTAAAGCCTTTGCGTCAGGCTGAGCGAATAAAATTTCGCTGTCAGCTTCAGGATTTGCAGCTAAAACGGCAATCGCCTTTGCCGCATCCATAGGAGAACCACCACCAATGCCAATGAGAAAATCAACCTTCTCTTGATGAGCCATTTTTGCCGCTTTTACCACAGTTTCCACATCGGGATTTTCTCCGATTTCATCAAATAAAACCCAAGGAATGTTGCATGCATCCAACGCATCCGTAACATCCTGCTGTGCACCGTTTTTCTTGGCAGAACTACGCCCTGTAATCAACATTGCTTTACTGCCCAGTGTCAAAAATGCCCCTTTATTTTGAAGGACACAACCACGGCCATAAAAGGTTTCTGCCGGCATAAAAAATTTAAATTGATCCATATTTTTTCCTCCTTTTTATTTTAGAAATTAAAATCATACCAAACCCAATCCGCATTTATAACAGAAACCGGGTCTTCAGAAGCATCCTCTGCTAACTCACATATAATTTCAAACTCGTGGTATCTTTCCCCTTCAATGGTAGCCACACCGGAAATTAAAAATTTTCTGTCTTCCCCTTCCACAAATTCGGCTTCCAAGAGAAGATCATCCTCTTCTAAATAGAGTTTGTTAAGTTCTTGTTCTTTTTGTTCTTCCGTAAAATGAAGCTTCATGTTTTGCCTCCTTAAGCTTTTGTATGCCATTTTTATATCATTTTATCATCTGCCAATTATAGTTACAAGGATAATTCACCATTCAGCAAAAACGTCCTTCATTTTTAACATCCAATACCCCATGAAACAAATGAAATGTATTATTTTTTTTAGGCAAATAAGAATTTTACCAAACTTGACTTGAAATAAATGCTATCCAAAGACTCTTTTTTAATCTCATATTAACCCCATTTAAAAGTTTCTGGCATAACCTTCTATCATTCCTCAAAGACGATATATTTTTCATGCTGTTTTTACAAAAATAGATATACTAGAGCTGAAATTTCCTTCTTCCCTTCACCTGAAAAATGGTGTATACTTGGTTCAGACAGGAGGAACTTTCATGAATTATATCGTTTTGGATTTAGAGTTCAATCAATCCTTTCCTTTCAAAACAGGCGAGGCAGTTGCTCCGGTGCCTGGATGTCCTTTTGAAATCATTCAAATCGGCGCTGTAAAATTAAATGATTCTTTTCAGCAAATAGATACTTTTAATGCATTGATTCAGCCTAAAATCTATCCGAGATTACATCCTTTTGTTGAAAAAATAACCGGAATTACTGAAGAAAAATTAAAAGCCCAACCGGACTTTACGGAAGCCTTTCACCAGTTTGCTTCTTTTATCTCAGATAAGGATGCAATTCTTTGCACTTGGGGAACGGATGATATTAAGTCCCTATTTCGCAATATTTTATACTATAAATTGGACACCAACAGTATCCCCAATAAATATCTAAATGTTCAAAAATACGCTTCTGCATTTCTGAATTATGAAGCCGGACAAGCAATTGGTCTGAAAAACGCAGTGACAGAACTAAAAATCACCGTTGATGCACCTTTTCATGATGCTTTATTTGACGCAATCTATACAGCAAAAGTTTTTAAAGTTGTGCGACCCAAGGAACTTACTCCTGCAACCTTTAAACCTGCAGCACTCATGATTTCAGTGCCAAAGGCACCCCGTACAAACATGGCGGCTTTGCTTCGTCATATTGCTGATTTGACGGAAAAGGAATTAACAACGGAAGAAAAAAAGCTGATTAAAATCGCTTATTTTCTAGGTCGCGCCCATACGTTTGACAGCCAAAATTTAGATAAAAAGAAGAAAAAACGCACCCTTGAGAACGTTGAAAACTAGTTAAGTAAATAAATTCTTATTCCATTATTCAAGGATTTGTGACCTGGCATTTATCAATATTATAAAATACAATCTGCATCAATGGCATTTTGAAATGTCATCGGTGCTTTTTTCATTCGATTATTAATAGTGGGTATAAAAAATTTCTATGCCAAATTTGAATTTATTTATTCAGCTTTTTTTGCATAAACTTTCATAATTTTTATTATTTAGATAAAATACAAAAACAATCGGTCTGGAATATATGCCTTTTTACGCACTAACTTGTGTGAAATTTTGAAATAGAATTTTATTGATGACTAATAATTCTAAAAAATAGCATAATAATTCATTATGTGCTCCATTGACATTCCTCATTAACGCTATTAAAATTTCTATATGATACAAAAGTTCAATCATTATTTTTTATATCAAAATTTAAGGAGGCTATCTTCATGTTAACTTCTATCGTTGGCACCAACTGGGGAGATGAGGGCAAAGGTCGTATGGTTGACCTGCTTTCACATGATTATGATATTGTTTGCAGATATCAGGGCGGTAATAACGCCGGACATACCGTAATTAATCACTTAGGAAAATTTGTTTTAAATCTGCTGCCTTCCGGCATTTTGCGGGAAGATGTAGTAAACATCATGGGAAATGGCATGGCAATTGACCTTGAGCATCTTTATCACGAGGTTGACCGCTTGAAAAGCGCCGGCGTAAAAATCACAGCTGAAAACCTGAAAATTAGTGATAAGGCAATCATTTGCCTTCCTTATCATAAGCTATTGGATTGCTTGGAGGAGGATCGCCTTGGGGATGCCAAGTTTGGCTCAACCCGTAGAGGTATCTCCCCCGTTTATGGCGATAAATATATGAAAAAATGCTTACGTATGGGTGATTTGCTCCATCCTGAAACTTATCCAGCTACACTAAAAAATTTGGTGGCCTATAAAAACCTGGTGATTGAAGGTGTTTATCATGCTGCCCCTGTTCAGTATGAAGAAGTTTTGCAGTGGTTGGATACCTTTGGTACGCCTTTCAAGGATAATATTATTGACACAGGCTTGTACATTACAGAGGCTGAAAAAGCTGGCAAGAAAATTATGTTTGAAGCTCAATTAGGTGCACTGAGAGATATCGATTTTGGTATCTACCCTTTCACCTCTTCATCTTCAACCATTGCTGCCTATGCACCTATTGGTGCCGGTGTTCCCAACTTGCAGTTGGATAGTGTCATCGGTATCATGAAAGCTTATTCCAGCTGTGTTGGCGAAGGTCCTTTTACCTGCGAAATGTTTGGTGCTGGGGCAGATGCCTTAAGAGAAGCCGGCGGAGAATATGGTGCCGCAACAGGCAGACCTCGTCGTGTTGGTCCCTTTGATGTTGTGGCAAGCCGTTACGGAATCCGTGTACAAGGATGCAGTGAAATTGCATTGACAAAAATGGATGTTTTATCTTATTTAGAAGAAATCCCTGTATGTACAAAATATAAAATCAATGGGCAAGAAGTTACAGAGTTCCCTTACTCTGCTGTTTTGAAAGATGCTGAACCTGTAGTTGAAACCATTAAAGGTTGGAACTGTGATATCAGCGGATGCCGCAGTGTTGAAGATTTGCCAAAAGAAGCTCTTGATTATATCAAATATATTGAAGAAGCCGTTGGGTGCCCTATTAAGTATGTTTCCGTTGGGGCAGAAAGAGATGCATATATTACTATGTTTTAACAACTGAAAATTGAAAGGAGGAGCTTTATGAATCAGATATTGATTATAGCGGGAAAGGAGACGGAGAAAGAAAATTTGGTTGGCCTTTTGGACTACTATTCTTCGTCACAAATTTTCTACGCTTCCAACAGCAAGCAGGCAAAAGAATTAATTGCTTCCGAAACGCCCTCGCTCATTATCATAAATGCTCCTCTACCAAGTGAATCCGCTCAGGATCTAGCCATTTTTATGACACAAAGAACAGATGCTTCTGTTGTTTTGTTATTGCCAGAATCCTATAGAAACATTAAGGAATACAGCGGAGAAGACTACGGCATTCTGATACTTTATAAGCCTTTTAAGCGTTCGGAGTTTGAGCGCACTGTGAAATTCGCAATTGCATTTGAAAATCGTATTGCGAAAATACAGGAAAAGAATAAAAAGCTTCAAAAGCAGCTTACGGAATTCCGTACTGTTCACAGGGCAAAGTGCCTTTTAATTCAGCATCTGCATATGACTGAGCCCCAGGCTCATCGCTATATAGAAAAGCATGCCATGGATTGCAGACAAAGTAAGCTGGAAGTTGCGAACAGTATTTTAAAATCTTATCACGAAATCTAGTATGAACGATAAAAGCGATATCAATAAACAGGTATCGCTTTTTTATTAAAATTGTTTTCTTTTCTTAAAAATTCCAAATAGAATATGTACAAGATTCAAAGGAAAGCTTCAGAAAGCAAAGCTATTTGCTTTATAGCTTAGTTGCATATACTTAAATTTCATAAGCATATGAAAAAACTTGAGCAAACGTTAGAAGCAAGTAATCTTGTGCCTTTGAAGGGTTTAATAATCCTTAATACAACCGAACATCCCCTAGAGTATCAGTATTAAATTTCTGGAGTTTCTTAGCATTAAAATGACATACATTTCAGAACACATAAAAGTTAGGAGGCATAAGCATGCTAATAGATATCACATTAAAAATCACACCAAAAATGGTTTCTGATGCGCAAGGAAATGAGAAAAAAGCTCTCTTTGGGCATTTAGGAACCCATTTTGATGTTATGAACAAAGAATTCCCTTTAGAATACATGGAACGCAATGCAATCGTCTTTGATGTTAGTCATATTGTAAATAAAGAAATTGAACCCCTGGATATTGACTTGGAAAAGGTGCAAGGAGATATGTTTATTGCCTTTTATACAGGATTTATTGAAAAAGAAGGTTATGGAAGCCATGCCTATTTTTCAGAGCATCCCCAACTTTCTGTCAACTTAATCAATGCTTTGGTGGAAAAAGGAGTCTCTATCATTGGAATTGACTTTGCCGGGGTTCGTCGAGGGCAGGAGCATACCCCTATGGATCAATTTTGTGCCGACAAAGGGGTATTCATTGTTGAAAACTTATGTAATCTTTCGGAAGTACTCAAGCATGACATTTACTTTCAAGCCCATACATGCCCAATGAACTTTACAGAAATGACAGGCTTGCCTTGCCGTGTGGTTGCAAAGCTGTAAGAAGTGTTAATTTGATTCATAAGCTTACTAATTGCTTTGCTTTTTCCACTTATGGATTGAGTGCCAATTTCATCCTACTCTGTAAAGCACATAAAAAGGGACATCCTTAAATTCAATTGGTTGTCCCTTTTGTCATTATTACCCACTACTTCTCAATGATTTACTGCTATATTTCATAATTAGCAGTTCCACAGCTCCTTCTTCAGCAGCTCGTCCTGTTTTTATGTCCAAATCCGTCTTTAAGCAATCCTCAAGTGCCATTTTCCATTCTTTCTTAGAAAAACGTTTTGCCTGCCGTACATATTCCTTGACAGCAAAATCTCTGATTTCCAACTTCTGTGCAATTTCAACGTAAGATAATCCATCTTCAAACAAAAGGGAACTGATAAAAATCATGCGGAATTGTCTTGTAATCAAGGAAAGAACCATATAGGGCGATTCTTTTAAAAGTAATAAATTCCGATAAATAGAAATGGCTTTTGCGGGCTTCTCCTCCGCCACTGCACGAACCAAATCAAAAACCTTTGCCTCCAATGAAGGGGTGGCAACTTCCCTCACATCCTCCATTTCAATACTACCTTGGTTCCCTTTATAAGAAATCAGCTTTTGCACCTCTCTTATGATATTTTCCATATCACTTTCAACAGTCTGAAGAAAGAACTGTATGACACTGTTCTCAATGGAAACCCCATTTTTACTACATTCTTTTTTTAACCAGACAGTTAATTCCTTTTCAGTGGGTGTTTTAAATTCAACCGCTTCCCCAATTTTCGTTACAACTTTGTAAAGGCGACTATTTTTTTCAACCTTTTCTTCTATAAAAAGAATGCACACGCTTTCAGGTAAATTTGAGAAATATTCAAGCAATTTCTCACCTTCCTCCTTATTTCCTTTTTGAAAAAAACCACTATTTTTAATGGTAATCAGTCGTCTTTCATTTAAAAAAGGCAGGGTATCGGCAGCATCCATAATTGCATCAGCACTTGCACGCTTTTCCTCAAAAATATCGTGGTTCATCATTTCGGAACCAGAAGATAGGATCGCATCCATCAGTGCCTTCTCATAATTTTTAATTAAATAGGTTTCAGAGCCATAAAATAGATAACAACTTAAAAACTCACCGTTTTTCCATTGTTTTTTTAATTCCTTCATAAACTGCCTCCCTTTCTGCAACAGCATCCATTTCGTAGCTGCCCTTTGGAGATATTTCCGCTAAAATGGTTCCCTGTTTATCCGTTCGATAAACAGCAATCCTCTGTTCATTCACTCTTTTTAATGTATCTTCATGGGGATGGCCATATCGATTTTCTTTACCACAGGATATGATACCTATCTGAGGGTCAACGGCCTCTAAAAAAGCATTGCTGCTTGAATTTTTTGAACCGTGATGTCCAAGCTTTAAAATTTGCGCCGAAATATCCGCTCCTTTTGCAAGAAGTACTCTTTCGTCCTCCACTGCGGCATCTCCAGTGAATAGTATCTTTGTTCCACCATATTGGTATTTTAAGACCAGTGATCCATGGTTATCATTATCGCCAATAAATTTCACGCCTTTTGGAGGATAAAAACAGGTGAGCTCTCCATAATTCCCCCAATTTGACACGTCATTTTCCTTCACAGTATACAGCATAATCCCCTGCTTTTCCAATATTTCTTTTAAGCTATGCCATTTTTCCGTATCAGAACAAGGATACTCCGATAGATATACGGCTTTTGTGGGTACACTTTGGCAAAGCTCAACTACGCCAATCATATGATCTGAATCAAAATGAGTTAAAAAAATCCCATCCAATTCCTTAACTCCTAGATACTCCAAATATGGCTTTACTACTTTCATTCCCGTATTTTTCCCAATTTCTGCCCCGAACCAGCCGCCGCCGTCAATCACCACAACTCTACCATCGTATGTAGATATGACCGTCGAATCCCCTTGACCCACATCCAAAAAAGCAACGGTATTTTTATGAAAAATCAATCTATTCCCAAATACGGAAAATCCCAAAACAATCATCCCGCAAAGAATTGTTTTTTCATTGCAAAACTTCCTACCATAAAAACTACACATATACAAAAGAATATAATATACCCCTATGGTAAGCAAGGAAGGCGCTCCAACCAAAAGATAACCTCCTGGAATGGAAACTCCAATGGTGCAAACGATTTGATAAAACTTTAAAATGCCGAAAGCTCCTCCTGCAGAAATTGCTGCTATGGGCGGAAAGATAAGTCCCCCTAGCGCCGTTAAAAAAGCGAAGAAAAGCAAAGGAGCACAAAGAGGCAAAATAAATAAGTTTAGAAAGATGCCAATTAATGAGATATTAAAAAAATGATACGCTACAAGGGGATAACTAAATAAAGATGCGTATAAAGAAAGAATAAAAGTTCTCTTCATTTTGCTCATAATATCTGTATCGTTAGCAACTACCTGCAAACCAATCCAAATGCCCACCACAGTAATAAATGATAGCTGAAATCCAGCATTCCATAAATACAAAGGTTGAAAAAGCAAAAGAAAGAGGGCAGCTATGGCCACATTATTCAGCATATCACTTCTTCTAAAGAAAACCCGCCCAAGTAAAGCAACGGTAATCATAATGACCGCTCTAACTGAGGAAGGCGAAAAACCCGTAAAAACCAAAAAACCCACACAACAGGCGATGGTAATCAATGACGCTGACCGTTTACTCTGCTTCAGGAATTTTTCCGTGAAAAAATGAATCAATAGCACAAAGATGGAAACGTGGAGCCCTGAAACGCAAAGAATATGATTGATTCCAGCTTTTATGTATAAATCTCTGGTTTCCTGGTCTAAGTCATCTTTCTCTCCCGTTACCATTGCTTTTAGTATCCCGCTTTCTCTCTGGGGTAGAACCGTATCAAACACAGCAAAGACCTGTTCTTTTATCTCTTGCAGCTTCACCGAAAAATGATTGCTTTTGCCAATCTTTTGAATCCTCTCGGGATATATCTTATAATCAACGTTCTTTGTCTTTAAATATAATCTCTCATCGTAGCCACCGGGAACTGTTTTCCCTTCCAAGGGTAAAACTTCTCCTGAAATCAAAATTTCATCACCAATTTGAAGAAAATCTCCTTCTGTCCAAATTGCATATAGCACTACCGTTTTGTTTTGTCCTTCTTGAGATGGCGCTTGCAAGCGCACAAACAGCTTTTGATTTCCGGAAGAGGTTGTCCCCTCCTCAAAAACCACACCGCGGCAGTCCACAAGGGTTTTTCCTTCTAATTCAACAAATGTTGTTTTCACAGAATTTCCAGCTAAAAAAAAGCCTAATATCGCCATTACAATGAATGTAGCTGCCATTTTAAAATCCTTCTTTATCACGAATTGTGATGTACATAGGAGGATAAAAATAAAAAAAGCCAGGCATATCTCTTTCGATATACCTAGCCTGATATATATTCCACCTATCGTGAATATTAGTGCCCACAGAGCCGGTCTTTTTATTCTCATAGCAATCAACTTACTGTTTTCAAGCTTTTTACAGCAACAAAGGGAGTGCTGAAATCAATATGGCCTTTGAAAGCCTCTACTTTTTCACCCTCAATCAAAAACTGAACTTTTTTCACATTATCTAACTCTGAAAGAGAATTAACAATAGAATAGATTGTAAGTAATTCTCCTGTCGTGCCTCCATTATGTTTTACAACAAATTCCTGACTTAAGTTTACATAGCAAACACCATCACTGGTTGTAGTTACATCCATAATTTTCGTTTCAGTTGGTATTGTTGCGTAGTTTCCGTTTTCCTTTGGCCCCGCTATCAACTGTTCTAATATAGTTCTTTCCCTTGGTTGATTTGCATTCACTTCCACTACCCGATCTTCTACTATCAAGTCTGTGGCATCGGCATTAGAGAAATACAATTTCAAAATAGCATATTCCGTTGTAGTTGCAGAAACAGATGGGTCAATCAAAACATTCTCACGATTCATCTCACCATAAACTTCCCCAGTTCTTGATTTCAGAGGAACACCCTCAACAGTAAATACCACAGAATTCAAAAAATTAAGGGAAGTAAGGGACCATACAATGGATGAGCGGCAAATCACCTCATCTACACTGCTTAAGCCATAATAAGCAGAATTAAAGTCTATTGTAGCCACATTACCTGTGATCACAGCAGAGTTTATTTCCAAAGCCTGAGGAATCGTAGGTTTAATACCATCTGACTTTACTCCATTTCGTAAATCCTCCAAAATTGTATAGACCATATCAATCTCAGAGCCCGTCTGGATATCTATTTCCGTAGCTTTCATTTTTCCATTGGCGCTCATATAGTAAAGCTCAGTGGCACTTTCACCATCATCAAAAAACTGCTCCTTTAAAAATAAACCCACCGAAACGATAACCAGCAAAGCCATCCCTATAATTACAACAATAGAAATTACTTTTTTTAGTTTTGCCAAAATCCATCCTCCTTCTTAGCTTTCTAAAAAAGGCCTTATTACAAATTTTATGATACATTTTGACGTATCGGAATTCGCACCAATATGGTAGTACCTTCATCCTCCTTGCTGTAAACCTTTATACTCCCATTGTGCATCATAATTGTACTATGGGTAATAGAAAGTCCCAGACCCGTACCACCTGTTTCTCTATCTCGTGTTTTATCTACCCGATAAAATCTCTCAAATATTCTGGCTACCTCATCATCAGGTATGCCAATGCCTGTATCCGCCACACTGATAAAAACATTTTGATGATCTGCATCCAGTTTCATTTCAACTTCACCGCCCTCAGGGGTATATTTAATTGCATTATCAACTAAATTTGCAACGGCTAAGGTCAGCTTCATTTCATCAACTGTGGCTGTGATATCCTTCACCTTTTCATAGCGAATATGGATATTTTTTTCTTTTGCTAAGGGTAGCAGCCTCTTGATAATCCCCTCCAGCATTTCATTCAATTCCAATTCCTTAAAGTTTAAGGGAACTTCTTTTTGATCCAGCTTAACCAAAGTCAAAAGATCATTAATAATTGCCGCCATTCTATCAACCTCAGAATTAATATCATGGAGGAATTCAACATACATCTCTTTCGGCACATCCTCTTGCAGTAAGATGGATTCGCTTAAAACCTTAATAGAGCTTAATGGTGTTTTTAATTCATGAGAAACATTAGAAACAAACTGCTGTCTTGTAGATTCCACCTTCTCAAGCTGATCTGCCATTTGATTACAAGCAAGGGCCAGATCCACCATCTCATTATGAATTTGAGAATGCACCTGAACTCTTTGTTCAAAATGGCCCTCAGACATTTTCTGAATGACTTTAATAAGCTTCTTAATTGGCTCTGTAAAAATCTGAGACATAATAATCATGATGATAATCACAATAATTGCAAGGCCTGCCAAAAGCAAATTACCCTTCTTTGCAATATTGTTTACAGTTACCGATATATCGCTCAAATCAGCGGAAACCAAAACCACACCCACCCGGCTGTTGTTGCTTCCGGAAATGGAAACTGCGGCATAGACCACGCCATCCGCCTGCACTCTGGCAATATCCTTATTGCCTAAAGCCTCAATTACTTCGGAGATGAAAACGGTTTTTCCAACCTCACTGTATCCGGTATCATACACTACTAAGCAAGACGAATCCAAAACCAAAACACGGAAATCATTTTGATGACTCATATCCAACATGGTTTCTTCCAATGCATCCCGATCATCCTTATTAAACATATAATCGTGGGAGGTTATCTGCCCTGATATCACATTTGCTTCACTGAGTAGTTCTTTTTTTCTTTCTTCTATAAAATAGTCCTGTACGGAATGCAGTATGGTACTTGCAATTAAAAGCAGAGGAACAATACCTACCACAACATAGGTGGCCAAGAGAATCCAGCGTAAGCTAAGAAAACGAGGTTTTTTCTCTTTCCGTTCAGGTTGTTTGCTCTTAATTAAAATAATAACCAACTCCCCATTTTGTAAAAATGTATTTGGGTTCACTGGGATTTGCTTCAATCTTTTCCCTCAGTCGTCGCACATGGACGTCAACCGTACGCACATCCCCCGGGTAGTCATACCCCCATACAGTATCCAGCAATTTTTCCCGACTATAAACCTTTCCGGGATTCTCCATTAAAAGCTCCAATAAATCAAATTCCTTGGCTGTGAGATTTATTTCTTTTCCTTGAATAAACACCCGTCTGCTATCATAAGAAAGTTCCAAGTCTCTTGCCTTTAAAATATTCTTGGCAGCACCTTCCACAGGGCCTTTTTTCACACTACGGCGTAAAATGGCTTTAATTCTGGCTTTCAACTCCAAAATATTAAAGGGTTTTGTAATATAGTCATCTGCACCATACTCTAATCCCATAATTTTATCCATATCTTCGCCTTTCGCAGTAACCATTATAATTGGCACCTGAGAAAACTCTCTTACCTGCTGACAAACCTGCAAGCCGTCCATCTTGGGTAACATAACATCCAATACAATCAAATCAAAGCTGGTGGATTTTATTAACTGCAAGGCCTCTTCGCCATCATAGGCGGGGGTAACCTCCATACCATCCTGCTCCAGAGAAAATTTTATTCCTTTTACAATGAGTTTTTCATCATCAACAACCAAAACATGAAATGCCATAAGAACCTCCTATTTATTCAGCTATAATATACTCTTTCATGGCATTCAGCTTTTTAACGCCAATTCCGGGGACATTTATGATTTCCTCCGTACCATGAAAAAGTCCGTTTTTTTCCCGATAAGTTATGATTTCCTTTGCAAGCTTTTTTCCCACACCAGGCAAAGACTCCAAAGTTTCTTGGTTAGCCGTATTAATGTTGATTGCCCCAATTGTACCCGGCAAAAAAAGCTTGTACTCCCCAGCCCATCTGGTTTCCAATTCCTCCACCGTAACGGCAGAGCCCATACACAAAGATTTTTCTCCTTTTATGGAAAGTAAAAGCAGTGTAATCGCAAAAATCAGAACGATAGCGAAAAGAATTTGTAATCCTCTTTTCTTGAGAAATAAATCTTCCATTTTTTTATCCAATTTTTATAAAAACCCCTTTTGTCTTGCACCTTAATTTGTTATAATTGGAAAGTATGTATAAACAAAATGAATATAATACGATTCTATTATGATATACACCTTTGCAAACATTTATATTTTATCACAAAAACAGGGAGCAAACACAAGTAATTATACTTTTTACCGCATAAAAATTACAATTTAAAACAGATACTTAATTCTCTCCCTAAGCCTTTTTATTCTAACACAAAAATCCCAAAAGTTAAAGTTATATAGGAGATGTCAATGAAACAATCATTTTTAATTTTAATTCTATCCTTATCTCTGACTGTACCATGCTTTTCTGCCTTTGGCGAAGCATTACAAGGGGATAATTCCACGACACCAGTAACAACTGACATTACGAAAGCCCCTGAATTAAGCGCAGAGGCAGCCATTCTCATGGATGCAACCACAGGGGAAATATTATATGAAAAAAACAGTAAGAGTAAAATGTATCCCGCCAGCATCACAAAAATCATGACTGTGCTATTAGCCTTGGAAAAAGGAAATTTAAACGATACCGTTACCTTTTCCCATGATGCTGTTTACAGTATAGAACCCGGCAGTGCCCATATTGCCATGCAGGAGGGAGAGCAGATCACCTTAGAGCAAGCGCTATATGGCATATTACTTCGATCCGCTAACGAAGTGGCCAATGCCGTTGGGGAATACGTGGATGGCTCCATCCCTACCTTCGCTCAGCACATGACCCAACGTGCGAAAGAATTGGGGTGCGAATCCACCAATTTTTTAAATGCAAATGGTCTTTTCGATGAAAACCATTATACTACTGCCTATGACATGGCCTGCATTGCAAGAGCGCTTTTAAAGCAAGAAGCTTATCAAAAGATGATGAGCAATACTTATTACGAAATTCCCCCAACGAATAAGCAAACGGAAACCCGCTACCTTCATGGTCAGCATCAAATGCTTAACCCAAAATCCATTTACTACTATGAATATGCCACCGGAGGAAAAACAGGGTATACTTGGGAAGCCCTCAATACATTGGTTACCTTTGCAAAAAAGGGTGATACCCAGCTCATCGCTGTTGTATTAAAATGTAAGGGTGCCGAGCACTATGTAGACTCAAAAGCTTTATTTGAATACGGTTTTTCTAATTTTCAAACAGTAAAGGTTTTTTCTGCTCAAGACTACAGCAAGACTATAGATGTGGTAGAAACCTACAAAAATAAAACGACCTCCTTAGGCAGTATTCAAGTTGTACCCAAGGAAGATGTGTATAAAACCATTCCGGCAAACACAACACTGTCAGACCTGAAAATTGATGTCAACTGTCCAGAAACAATTGATGCTCCTATTTTAGAAGGACAAGAAATAGGTACAATTACAGCAAAAACCGGTAAAGACACAATAACCACTTCCTTTGTGGCTCAATCAGCCGTAGCAGCAACCTCGGATGAAGCTCGATTAGCACAAGAAAAAGAATCAAAAGCCAAACTGCTGAAAACAATAGGTATCGTTTCATTAGGGATTCTTCTATCATGCCTAATTGTCTTTGGGGTGACACGTACGATTGGCCATTTGAAAAGAAAAAAAAGAAGGAAAAGACTGCGCACTTCGCGTAGAAAAAAATATAGAAGATAGGCATTTTTATTTCACTAACCACTGAATAATAATTTTGTAAACACCGAAATTCAATTATTCATTTTACTTAGCATAGTAAACTAATTAAAGGTTTTCAAATGTACCTTAGAAAATAGCGCCTGTCAAAATAAAATACCCTATACAGGGTATTTTTTGCTTTATCCGTATAGTCAACACGGATTACAGCGTATTTCAAATGAATTACAATGCATTTTTCATATTCAAGAAAAATAATAACGCACACAAAAAAGGGCAGATAATCTGCCCTTAAATTTTATCAATTATAGAATTATCTAATTACACGTCTTGCTGTTACATATGTATTTGCGCTATAGCTACTGCTTAAAGAAGTGGTTGTAACTCCATAAGCCGCACCATCTGTTGAGTGAATATAATTGCCATCACCCATATAAATTCCAACATGAGAAATCCCACTGTTGCCGCCTGTATTAAAGAAAACCAAATCTCCCGCCTGCAAATCAGACTTGGAAACCTCAACTCCATTAGAAACCATAGAGTAAGAAGATCTATTTAAATTGATACCATAATTTTTCATAACTGCATAAACAAAACCGGAGCAATCTACGCCTTTAGAAAGGTTTGTTCCACCCCAAACATAAGGTGTACCAATATATTGCTTGGCAAAAGAAATAACCTCTGCACCTTTGGAAGAATCCTTAGATCTAGTGGTGCGTTCACCTTTACGAACAGAAAGGAATTCTGAGCTAACATAACCCTTTACACCATCATCCGTTACAACTCTAACCCAGTCTTGTCCAACACGATCAATATTCACTTCTGCACCATAAGGCAATACTTCTAAAACAATGGAAATCATAGATGCTTCTTTACGAAGCTTAACGCCCGATGAGGAAGTAACCACACCATATGTATTCTCAATTTCCTGTCCCGCATTTTCTGTAGCTGCAGAGGCAACGGAAGTAATCTTGGTTAAAAGCTCCCCCGAGATATAATCCTTGCTAACATAAGCAGTATCACCATCAAACTCGATGCGATACCAATCGCCGCTTTGACCAGTAACAACTATCTCTTGGCCATCCTTTAACTTGCCTAAGGAATCTGCCGAAGCAGAAGGTGCCTTTCTAACATTAATGCTGCTGCCTGTAGCCACTGCATCTGTCTTTGTCAATTCAAAGTAGTCAGCAGAAACAAAAGCATCCTCACCTTCATAAGCGATTTGATACCAATCTCCACTTTTTCCAACCACTGTATATTCAGAGCCTTTATCTATTTTTCCAACAACATCAGCCCCTGCATTCGCTTCTTTTCTAACATTTACAGCAGAATCAGTAGCTTGTCCTGCATCTGCAGCAAAAGCAACTGTGGAAGCAGCCATAATCATTGATGTTGTAATACAAACATGCTTTAACGCTTTGGTAATTATCATAACAGATTCTCCTCCGTAGTCAACAAATCAAATTGTTACATAATTGTTAACTTAAGTATAAAGAATATTAAGAAAAATGTCAACTGTAATTCTCCATAATTATGTAATTTTTTAAATAATAACCATAAAAATGATAGGTTTCATGGGGTTTTCCGTGCTTTCAAAAATTATCTACACAATGCGATAAAGTTCTTTAAAAAGTACAATAAATTCTTAATATCTTCTAAAGGACTGTTGAAAAACAAAAAAGACCACCAAAATGTTGATGGTCTTTTCGTTGAGTTTATTTTGTTAACAAATTCTTGTTTAACACTGTTGTCAGAAAAAAGATTACTGATTCAAATTTTCAAACTAATTTCCAATGATTCGTTTCTGACTGAATTCCAACCATGTTTTGATATATCCCCTCTTCTGCAAGCAATTTTTCCGGCTTTCCTTGTTGCACAACATATCCACCATCTAGTACTACAATTTTATCTGCACCAGCAACCGTGCGCATGCGGTGGGCGATAATTAAAACAGTCTTTTTTTGAATCAGGCGTGAAAGAGCCTCTTGAATTTTAGATTCATTCTCCACATCAAGGGAAGCTGTAGCCTCATCCAATAAAATGATCGGCGCATCCTTTAAAAAAGCACGGGCAATGGATATGCGCTGACGCTCCCCACCTGAAAGTTCTGAGCCATTTTCACCAATTAAGGTGTTCCATCCTTGGGGCAGTTTATCAGCAAATTCGTCACAGTGGGCAAGTTTTGCCGCCGCAATCACCTCATCATCTGTGGCATTCTTTCGACCGATACGGATATTTTCCAAAATAGAATTATTAAACAATGTTACATCCTGAAAAACAATGGAATATAGAGACATGAGGCATTCAGGGTCAATCTCAGAGATGTCCATTCCGCCCACTGTAATCTTGCCCTTCGTTATATCCCAAAAACGAGAGGCAAGTCTTGATACGGTAGTTTTCCCGCCGCCGGAAGGACCAATTAAAGCCGTTACCTCACCTTGCTTTGCAGTAAATGAGATATCTTGAAGCACCTGCTCCTTCTGATGATATCCAAAACCTACATGATCAAATTCAATATCAAAGCCTTTATTGCTCAGACGATCTATTCCTGTTTGAATAGGGTGTGATAAAATTTCATTCATCCGTTCGCACTGAATATTTGTGGCAATCATAGCCGCCAGATTCTGTAAAGCCAACTGCATTGGATCATAGAGTCTGGATACCACCAACAAAAACATAAAAAAGGTAAGAATGTCTAGGCTTCCCTCTGTCAACAAAAATCCCCCCACCAACGCAACCGTGGCAATACCCAGTTTTAAAACCATTTGTGCTGAAGCCACAAAAACGGCAGTCCCTAGCTCTGTAATAATGGAACGTTTCTCTACAGCTTTAATTTTTTTATTTAATCCTATTAGATATATCTCTTCCGCATTATTTGCTCGTAAATCTCTTACAGATTCCAAACACTCCTGAATGCCATCGGCACATGCCATTTTCACAGCCATCTCTTTTACACCTAAGGAATGCTGTACCTTTGATGAAAACAGCACAATGAGAAAAGCAATAGGAAGCACCCAGAGAGCTGCAAGAGCCATACGCCAGTTAATAAAGAATAGGCTGATTGCTACTAAAACTGTGGAAAATATTGCTCCAATTAATTGTGGAATCCAATGGGATGATGCTATTTCCAGTGAAGCACAATCTGCCATAATTGTACTGGTCAAATCACTCAAATCCTTTTTTCCAAAGTAAGATAAAGGCATCTTTCTCAATTTTTCAGCCAGAGTGATTCGTCTTTTCCCACTCTCCACATATGTCGCAAGAAACGTTGAGTTATATTGAAAATAAGTGGTTACAAATATCAGTAACAAGCAAATGATTGCTCCTGCAATATAAAATGCTCTTCTTTCATTGGGCACGCCTCCTTGCATCAAATCCGAAGTAAGATAATAAAGCAAAGAGATTGGAAGCATTAACGCTATATTGGAAAAAATACAAGTTACACAGGCTTTTAACATATCTTTTGCTCCAACTTCCGAAAGGGCATATTTATGCTGTAAATACTTAATCATTGATAACACCTACTTTCCACTGAGCGGCACGGTTATATTCCTGCCACATTTGTGCATAAAGAACGGAATCATTCATCAATTCATCATGGCCGCCAGACTCGTAAATCTTTCCGTCCTTTAAAACGAAAATACGATGGGCATTGGTAACGGTAGAAAGGCGATGGGCAATCATAATGACCGTTTTCCCTTTTGACAATTCAGAAAAGGCTTTCTGAACCTTTGCTTCATTATCAGGGTCAGCAAAGGCTGTCGCCTCATCCAAAATTAAGATAGGAGCATTCTTCAACATAACCCTTGCAATAGAAATACGTTGCTGCTCTCCACCGGAAAGATATACACCCTTTGCACCAATCACAGTATCTATACCATTAGGTAATTTTTCAATAATATCTTCGCATTGTGCGGCATGAAGTGCCCTTAATACTGCTTCTCTGGAAGCATCGGGTCTTCCCATGCGCACATTGTCCAGTATAGAAGCCTTCAAAAGGCGGCTATCCTGAAATACGAAGGAAACCGTATCCATCAATTCTTTTTTTCCTATCTCCTTCACATTCACGCCACCAACACAAACCTCTCCCTCATTTACATCCCAAAACCTTGCGATAATGCTGGCTAGCGTGGTTTTTCCTCCACCGGAAGGCCCCACAAAAGCAACAACCTCCCCACTGGCAATGTTCAAGTTAATTCCATCCAGAGCATTCCTCTTGGTATCCTTATAACGGAAGGATACATCCCGTAAGGAAATAGAATTGTTTTTTGGATGCTTAGGATTTTCAGTCTCTACCAAGGGTTGTAGCTCCATGACACTCTCGATGCGCTGTAAAGCATCCGCTACTACCATTTTATTTTCACTTGCATACATAATCTTGTTTAGGGTTACAGTGATAATCGGTGTAATAATAATATAAAAAAGTAGATTTAGAAGAAATTCATTTGAAACACTATGGGATGTGAAAAACAATGCCCCACCAATTAAAACAGCAAACACCCCATTGATTGCTGTGGTATAGCAAAGCATGGGCAGGCGTAATTCCTTTGTATAAGACAGTACCCATTTTTCATAGTTTTCAATGGAAGCCTTGAAGCGTTTGAAGGAGAAAACTGACTGCCCAAAGGTTTTTACCACGGGAATACCACGCACATATTCCACAGCTTCGTTAGACATTTGGTCAAGAGCATTTTGATATTCCTCCATTCTGCCTTTCATAGATGGGCCCGCCATTAATCCCATAATAACAAAGGAAATTACAATGGGAATTAAGCTTAACAAACCCAGCCTCCAATCAAAATACAATAAAAGAAACAATAGTCCCAATGGAGTTGCTAGGGCACCAAAGGTATCAGGCAGTTGATGTGCCAAAAAAGATTCTGTAGCCGCACTGGATTCATTGATAATCTTACGCATTTTACCACTACCAATACCGTCCATAAACCCTAGTGGTAAGGTTGTGATGTGCCCCATGGCCTGGGAACGAATATTGGATTGTACACGAAATGCGGCGATATGAGAGCTCATTAATGCTCCAATATAAATAATCATAGATAAAGCCGCAAATAAAACAGCCATCCAACCGTTATGTACCAAATTGACAGCTTGATTAAAATTTGGCGCAACATCCAATACCTCTTTGATGAACTTCCATATATACACAAATGGAAGAAGTGCCACCAGTGCACTGGCGGCAGATAATACCCACGATAACATTGTTAGGTATTTAAAATTCCCTGCATATTCAAATAATTTTGACATATCTGATTGCTTTTTCATTTATAACCCTCTTTCCTAAGATTAGCCACAACTAACCCAAAATGATATATGAGACACCCTAGGGCGTCACTTTTATCATCTTAAACCAATCCAGCCTTAAAATCCGCTCCGTTTGTGTTATTTATAACTCCAAATGGGCAAATTTCATACTCTCTAAAGCTTTGAAATAAAAGCGAGAATAGCTTTTTGAGTTATAAGCTTTTGAACAAGGTGTGTTAATGCCACAATAGCTTCAAAGGAAAGTGTTAAACCCCTTTTCTTTGAACATAATATTGTATTCCTTCGTTTCTCCCTATTTCTGAACATACACAGCTCCAAAATGCAAAATATCTTCCTCCACATGGGTATTTCTATATTCATTTGGGGGCATTCCAATCACATTTTTAAAAGCACAAGCAAATTTGCTCCCATTATCATAACCGCATTTTCCCGCTATTTCTAAAACTGTACACTCCGTCTGGCGTAATAGCAAAGCAGCCACCTGCATTTTTTGACTACGAATGTAAGAATATATAGAAACACCGTAAACATCCTTAAAGCTTTTTTTCAGTGTGGTTTGAGACACTAGAAATATCTCTCCAAGCTCTGAAATGGTAATATGACTATCCATGTGCTCCGTCAGATAATTGCATACATTTTTCGCCAGATTTACACTTGATTTTTTTACACTTCTTTTGTTAATTTCATTCTGGGAAGTATCCTCGTAATGAAACAGGTGTAATAACAACTCCAACACCTTAATTTTAAAAAATCCTTTTCGAATATTGTTGGGAACAGAATATAATTCCGAGAATAAATGCTCCAATTTTGCTGTGGGGCGGGCAATGAAACAAAAGCTGTCTTTACAAAACTTATCTGCCAATTCTTCCGGGCAAACATCAATATCCCCCAGAATAGAATTCAAATTTCTTGGAGCCCGATCGAGATCAATCAAAACAGAAACTCCATGGTAATGACTAATGGGAAAATACGATTCATGGGGAGATTCATGTTTTACATTCAAAGAAAAGTCACCTTTTGTTAAGTAAAAATAATCATCATGAAATGCGAACTCAATACGCCCTTCACGGCAATGATTGATTTCTAAATAATTTCCAAAAGGTGCTCGCTCAACATAGCATCTTTTTGCATGAACATCATTATAGATTAGTTCAACTCCCGGAAAAATCTGATAGCTTGTCATGAGCACATCCCCTGATTTATCTTTCAGCTTATACACAATCTGTTCTTCTGAGCGTGATACAACCTGCACTGAACAGCCATATATATTTTTTTCTCTTTCCGTAGCAGTCATGTGTTCCACTTCCCTTCCCCTTTCAAATATATTTGCCTCTTTTTTTGATATTGACCCTTAATAATAAAGGGTAATTATTTCTCTGAACGATAATGATGTTCCCAATACTAAAATATCTTACTATCACTTTTCTAATATTAATGTTCATTAAATTAGTTGCAACTAACTTTATTCCATGTTACCCCCTATCTCTTATTATGTCAAGGCTTCAAGCTCTGCGCTTCAATCATGCCAAACCCCACATTTCCCCCTTTCAAAAACTTACAAACAAAGCTGAACCATAGCAAATAATAATATTTGCCATGGCTCAGCCTACAAAGTAAACTAAAGCTCTAAAAGTCTAACATGGTAACAAATTCTGCATATCCTTTACGCTGATCAGCAGCGTTGAGGTATTATGCAATAATGCAGAGGTAGTTGACTGTATGCATCCGCTTAACCCCAGAAAAATTAAAGCGGTGTTGATACCCACTATGGCTCTATAATTATATTGTATCCTTTTTTGTAAACAATTGCTTATCTGCTTTAGCTTAACAATTTCATATAAATTATCTGCGGCGATGGTAACATCGGCAATCTCTCTGGCAATTTCTGCTCCGTCACTGATTGCAATGCCAATATCAGCGGCAGAAAGAGCAGGGGAATCGTTAATTCCATCCCCAATCATAATGACTGTTTTTCCTGCTTTTTTCTCTTCCTCCACAAATCTTGCTTTATCCTCGGGCAAAACCTCAGAATAATACTGGTCAATACCCACTTTTTTTGCCACAGCGGCGGCGGTACGTTCACTATCTCCCGTCATCATAACCACAGAATGGATTCCATTGTTTTTCAACTGCTGAACCACATCCCAAGCCTCTTCACGAATAGGATCCTCTATGCAAATAACAGCCGCCAAGGTGCTTTCTATGGCTAAAAAAAGATGGGTAAATTCCGGTGATAGAGCGTCATATTTTTCAATATGCTGTGGGGCAATTTCGCTCCCTTCGTCTTCAAAAACGAAATGATGACTCCCTATGATAACCCGCTTGCCATCAATAAAAGATGTGATGCCATGGGCAACAATGTATTCCACTTTAGTATGCATCTCTTCATGCTCAAGGTTCTTTTCCTTCGCCGCCTGCACAACCGCCTTTGCCATGGAATGAGGAAAGTGCTCTTCCAAACAAGCTGCAATGCGAAGCATTTCATCTGCTGTGCCCTCGCCGAAGGGTATTACTTCCTTTACGGTGGGTTTTGCCTTTGTCAGCGTTCCTGTTTTGTCAAACACAATGGTAGTAGCCTCTGCCATAGCCTCAAGATATTTGCCACCCTTTACTGTGATATTGTGATGGCTGGCTTCTCGAATTGCAGAGAGCACAGAAATAGGCATGGCTAGCTTTAACGCACAAGAAAAATCTACCATCAAAATAGTCATTGCCTTTGCCACATTTCTTGTGACCAGCCAAGCTGCTGCTGCCCCAAGTAAGGTATATGGCACCAATCTATCCGCCAAATGCTCCGCTTTGCTTTCAGCCTTAGATTTCAGCTTTTCAGAATCCTCAATCATCCTTACTATTTTTTCATAGCGTGTTGCCCCGGAGACTGCTTTTACTTGAAGGGTAATTTCCCCTTCTTCCACCACAGTACCGGCATAAACATAGCCATCTGCTTCCTTTTTTACCGGTAAAGCTTCCCCTGTTAAGGAAGCTTGATTGACCAAAGCTTCCCCAGAAACCACCGTACCATCAAAAGGAATGATGTTCCCCATACGAACCAATACCCTATCGTTCAATTGAATATCGATAGTATCCACCAAAATTTCCTGTCCATCTTTCACAAACCAAGCCTTATTTGTATTTAGAGACATACTCCTAGCCAAATCGCTCACCGATTTTTTATGAGTCCATTCCTCCATAATTTCACCGATTCCAAGTAAAAACATGATAGACCCGGCTGTATTAAATTCTCCTATGGCCATAGAAACGCCAATTGCAACGGCATCTAATACTGAAACCTCGAGCCGTCTTTTTCTTAACCCATGGAATCCTTTTTTCATATAGCCCAAGGAACGATATCCGGTAAAAGCGATCATGAATGGTTGGGGTAAAAAAAGCTTCCTAACATAACGAAATACAACCTTTTGCACCAATTTTTCAAAATTCTCGGCGTTTAGTTGTCGTCCAGAATTGCCAATAAATGGATTGTACTTTTCTGCCTTTTCATATGTAAACTGCTGTAATGCTTTTAAAACATTTCCTCTATCGCCAACATAGTATAAAGTCATATCTGCTGTTCGCTCGTATACCTTGGCATTCACTACATCTTTCAGTGAACTAAAGTAATACTGTAAAAGGTCTGCCTGCTCATACGTCATATATCTCTGAAATAAATGCACCCGAATACGTCCTTTTATTTCATGCTGTATTCTAAATTCCACAGCCCCACCTCCAAAAACGGAGCTGTTTCAAAATTCAGCCCCGTACAGAATTTATTCTTTTGATTATTTTTCTTCCTGCTCTTCCCAGTCCTTAAAAGCCTTATCTTCAAATGCCAGCTCCTCTTCCATTCGCTCTTCATTTATTTGATTTGCCTCTGCAAGGATATCCTCCGCATTTTCCTGAATAGTAACCGCTGTTTTCATGACACCCTCTTTAACCCGCAATGCCGCCGCAAGACTATTTACGTATACTTTTTTTGCATCCTTGCTGGCAAGGAGTTTAATCCCAGCGGTGCCAAACAGAACTCCCCCTGCAAAATACGCCGCCTTTCTTATTTTAGATTCATTCACAAAATCAAACATATAAAACCCTCCTATTATTCATGCTTATATCCTGTATACATTACCATTAATAAACTGCAAACCAAAACCCAAGCCCAAAATCTATGATATTTCAATCAAATCACATCCTTATCAGCTTTTATTTCTGATAACAGCTTTTGTACCAGCTAGCATTATTTGTAATTTTTATCATAGTAACAATGGAGATTGGGGTTAGTCAAAGCCAACAGCCTTTATTGATATTTTTTATCATTAATTAGGGTAAATTGGCATTATTTAAATAAAAAGTGAGAAATATTATACTATTTCCCACTCGATTCTTTCTCCATTCATTTCAACAGATACCACCTGATGCCCAGAAAAAAAGCCGCAGGTGGACATACCTGCATTTAATGCAATTTCAAAATCTCTAAGGGGCATTTGGTGAATGCTTCCATCCTCCAGCTTCACGTTACAATACTTATCTTCGTTACGCTCTATTCTATATTCTAGCTTATAAAGATTATCTCTGGTGATTGCTCCAATCTCTTCTAATAATCGAATCATTCTATAAGTGGTGGCTACTCCAATTTTTCGATCCACCTTCGATGCTTTATAGTATATTTCTTTGCATGATGCACAATTGTTTTCAAGGATAATGTTTATGAGGGTCAACCGTTGCTTTGTAAGCCTGTGTCCATTCCGTTTCAAATTTTTAATTATGATTTCCTTTTGCATTTTTGTTTTAAAGTTTTCAGCCGCACTCAATTTTCTTCGCTTTCCTTCCATCATTCAAATACATACAGTAATCAACATTAATTTCTTAGATAAAAATTTCCACCTCTTATTTGTTAGTAAAAACTAACTCTAGGCCAGTTACCCCTTAAATTCGAAAGTACCTTCGATAATTATGGTACTCATCCAAATTAATGTTACTTAACTTTTCTGTTATACTGTTATTTCCTCTAAAAATATGTACTTCTGATATACATCTAGCACAATATATATTCATGATGTTAGTTTATACTAACTAGAAATGATTGTCAATAACAAAGTGTCTTAAAATGAGTTTTTTGCTCGAAACAGACTGCTTTTCGAAAAGCTAAATTTCACTTAAATTTATCTTTAGGGTATGGAATTGCCCAACTGTGTAATATACCTCTAAGATCATCATACGCAATTTCAATATTAAAACTAGCATCCAAACTTTTTAAAGTGCCTTCTGGAAAAGTAATCACCAATCCACGTGAAGAAGGATGAATAAATTCATCCTCAAGTGCTTTCTCCATTTCTGTTAACAGAGCTTCATCATCCATTTTTATTGCATCCACCAATCGATTTTTGCTCTCACTTTGGGGATATAGAAATAAATCCCAAATATTTAGTCGCTCTCCCGTCCTTTTATCAAATATGTCACTTAATTCAATATCTTGTGCTTCCCTATTTTCACGCACTCTTATTACCGTTGTATCGAAGCACACAATATTGCTGTTTTCACAAACAAAAGACCTCTCCTGACTTACATAAAAACTATTAAATGCTATGCCTTCTTGTTTGCAACTTAAATAATATGTATAGGCTTTTTCCAATTCACTTTGAACATCATAAAGCAGGCCTTGTTTTTCAAAATAAACTAACACTGCTTCTTGCACATTTTCACTTAGATCTAGGGAGCTGTAAATTTTAACACCATCCGCTCCTAATGCAATGGGTGGAATATAATCGGCTACCTTTAGTAAGATTGTGCCATCTGAAAGCATATAAACGTCTCGACCAATGGATTCCATACGCCATAAATCTACAGTTGTTCCATCTTCAAAGAAATAAACATTTTCCTGCGCTAATGTCAAGCCTTCCACATATTCCTTTGGCTGACTGCCGCAACCACAAAGAACTATACAAATCCATAGGATTGTTATCGCTTTGTAAACCCTCATACTATAACCCCCACCCTAAAATGACTTTGAAAGTACAATAAATTAATTTTACCATAATTTCAAAAAAATGTAATAAAAAGTACATTAGGGAGGTTATTTTCGTATTTCTATTTCATTACTTTAGGATAGAAATATAATTTTCAATCAACATTGTCATTTCAAAATATAGTTCTTCAAAAGTAATGAGCGTTGGAGAAAATACTAAATATACTTTCTCACTAAAACCATTAACTTTAAATAGCCGAACCCTTTTTAGGTACAAACAGACGGGAAACATCCACACCCTCTAATTCCAGCAATTTAATTTTGGTTTGGATCCCCCCTGCATATCCTGTTAAATTGCCATTGGAGCCCACAACTCTATGGCAAGGAATCATAATAGAAATAGGGTTATGTCCAACGGCTCCTCCGATTGCTTGACTTGCCATATTGCTTTTCTTCATTTTGAATGCCACTTTCTTGGCAATTTCACCGTAGGTAATCACCTCACCATATGGTATTTCACATAAAATAGACCATACCATTTGTCGAAATTCTCCCCCTATGGGTGCCAAGGGTAACTCAGAAATAACAGGTTTCTCGCCTGCAAAATATGCCTCGAGCCATTTTTTAGCTACATCAAATATAGGCATATTCTCCTTTTGGGTCATTTGCTGAGCTATGCTACCACCAAAATATTTTTGTTCCTCATTCCATAATCCAACAAGATTATGTTCGTCACATGCCATGGTTATTGTGCCTACAGGCGACTTATACGTTGTTGCGTAATACATAGGATACCTCCTTACAGTGAATTCCAAAGGTTAATAGTGGCATAGCTGCGCCACGGTCTCCAGCTTTCTGCCATAATTAATAATTCTTTCGAGGTGAACGGCTGTAATGCTTTTTTCACACCAGCATCCGTTTCAAGAAAAGCATCTGGCCATTCCATGGCACGCATTGCGATATACTGGGCTGTCCAGCTTCCAATGCCCTGTATGTCCATTAGCTTTTTTATTTCTTCCTCTGGTTGAAGGCAGAAGGTTAGATCAATTTCTCCCTCAGTAATTTTCTGTGCAAGTTCATAAATAGTTCTGGCGCGAGTGCCAATAACCCCTAATGAACCTAAATGATTTTCTATAGGCCCATCTAATCCTATTATTGCTTCAGGTAAAGGAAAAGCATGGGTTAAGCCCTCAATCTCAGTTTGAATTGGTGTGCCATATTGTCGAACCATTCTAGCCGCCAATGTACTGGCTGACTTAACACTGACTTGTTGTCCAAGCACCGCGCGAACTGCCATTTCAAACGCATCAAAACACCCCGGAACACGGATTCCCGGAACGCAAAGGCCTGGGCGAATGTTGTTCATAACCTGTAACGTTTCATAGATTGCATGGGGATTGCAATATAAATCGAATAAATGCTTTATCCTTGCCAGTACTTGGGGAAGTACAGGTAATAAATTTTCGCTCACAGTAACACTCAAAACATTCTTTTTGGGTCTGTGCCCCACCCGTAACCATCCACTTATATACATTCCTTTTGCATTTTTCAAATGAACGGTACGCAAATACTCTCCATCTTTTACCACTTCAACCCCTGCAATTGCTCGACCAGCCAAAAATTTTAGCATTTCTTCCCAACAATACGGCGGGCGATATCCTAAAGCTAATGTAATTTCACCTGTTCTTTGATTTTCTGCTACAGCTTGTTTTCTTAATGACGTTGGGGTAAGTTGATAATGCTTTTTAAAAGCATCATTGAATCGCCTTAAACTCCCAAAGCCTGACGCCAATGCAACATCTATTACATTCAAGTTAGTGTCTGTAAGTAAATTTTTAGCAAGCAATAACCTACATGTTTGAAGATACTGTAGGGGTGTTACATTATATTCTTTCGTAAACACTCTGCGTAAATGCCGATCCGTACAGCCAAGCAACCCCGCAATTTCCTCTAAGCCCACTCCCGTTCCACATTTTTCTTCCAATACTCTTGCCGCCTTATGTGCCAACTTAGCAGTGGCATCAGTTATGGAGGTTCCTGGTGCAAGTTCCGGCCTGCATAAAAGGCAGGGGCGATACCCCTCTTGTTCTGCTTGTGCGGCAGTAGCATAAAAAGTGCAATTTTCTGCCTTTGGTTGTCGGGCTCGACATACAGGACGGCAGTATATTCCTGTAGAAGAAATACCCACAAAAAAACGTCCATCAAAACGCGGATCCTTTGCTATAAATGCCCCATAAAGTGCACTATCCTTGTCTAGCATACTTGCTCACCTCCTTTTTTTAAATTATAAACTTCTTCACTCACAATTTCCAGCCATTTTCGGACATACTTTTTTTGTCCTAGACCGCCTTATGTAAAACCGTGTTTTATTTACTTTGGTACTTCTAAACACATTAGTGTAGTGTATCGTAATATGGACATACTTACACAGGTAAGAAAGACCTTAATACACACCGCCTAATCAATAAAAAAGGCACAACAGTATACCTCTTCTATTTTACCAGTGGTATATTGTTGTGCACACTATATTTATTGTATTATCATGCTAATTGGAAAGACATTCACCTTCAAGTTAATCCCAGCACTACAGCAAATCATTTTTTTAATTCTCATATTATTATCGTGTTAAATGGAAAGAAACTCTATAGGTTTAAATATTGACCCTAGGTCAATAAGCTCTTGTTGAGACTTTCCATATTCCCCATTATTTATGGATGCCTTATAAATTTGTTGATTGGTATGGGTATTCACAAAATACTCTCCCTTTTCTTGGTTTATGAAAGCCGTATATAAGGTATAATCCGATGTGTTTCGCCCTGTGATTACAACACCCTTAGGAATGCTTACACTTTTGAGGCATTGAAAACAAAGTCCAACAGCTGAATCATCATCTGGAGGTGTTGATGCATGGGTTTTTATAAATGCAGTGCGCACGAACCTTTCAGGTGAAGCAAATCCCCCTGGAAGTCCAAGGGTTCCTCCTGCTTGACTGGGCGGGGTAAGCTTCATTTTTCCCCAATGAACATCTTCACGTTGGGTTGATGTCATATTGGTGTAGTTATTCAGGTTTGTCATATGCCACGGAAAATCCGGTGCATTGGCAAGCACCCCAATTTTATTTTGAAAAACGGCAAAACCCTTTTCAGTTTTCTCAATTACCACGCATTCACCACTTTTATCTGTGGCAATCCAATGAAGGGGAGCGGCAGTCTTTGTAACAGGATCAGCAATGCCGATAAGGCTTACCTCCTTTACAGCTTGCTTCACATCAAAAACCGTTGCGCATCCTCCAAGCAAATATTTCAGAAAATCAAAAGCCGCAAGTTGAACTTTTTTTCTGTTATGGTATAGAGAATCATATTTTGCATATCCGCTGAAATAAAGAGCCCCAGCAGCAAAACCTGTTTCGTTAACTCCATCAAAAAAGGCTAAAAGCCCTTCAAGCTGTTGACCGATTCCTATAAACTTATACTTTGATGTAATATTTTTCATATCTGCAGCACTCTTCCATGTGTATTGCCGAGGTGCTATAAAAAAATGAGGCTCAATATCATGAGAAAAATCCATGTTTCTTCCAAAAAAGCTTCTATTTTCAAGTGTTTTCATGGTTATAGAAGTACACATTATTTATCCTCCGATAGGTAAATTTTATTTAGATATATATATATGAATATGAAAAGAAAAAAGAATAGAGGGGAAAATTAGGAAGATATATTATTTTTATTGAAACCTGAAATGTTTTTTTGAATTGAAATTTCTAAGAATCACAGACTATACCTCAACCCAATTAAACTGGCAATAAAAAAAGTCATGTATGAATTCAATTTACATACATGACTTTCTTTTAGTGCGGATGGTGGGACTCGAACCCACACGATATCACTACCGCCAGATTTTGAGTCTGGTGCGTCTGCCAGTTCCGCCACATCCGCAAGGAAAACTGCTTGACCATATTAACATATATTCCAACATAATGCAAGTCTTTTTCTAAAAAATATTCCAAGTCTTTTGAAGAATATCCTGATATCAGTCAAACAGAATCCAATTTCTATACAGACCCTAGTCCGCTAACATATAACTGTTTTTACCCTTTCCCTTCACTTTATACAGCGCTTGATCACCACGCAAATATAATTCATTAAAGTCAGCGCCATTTTGGGGAAAACATGCAATGCCAATACTACAAGTAACAATTGCCTCATCCGACTTCATTTCTTCTTTTTCAAGGGCTTCACATATTTCAGCAGCTTTTTTTGCAGCCTGATCTCTATTTACATTTTTAAGAAAAACCGCAAATTCATCTCCACCAAGACGCCCAACATAATCACTGTTTCGGACACATGCCTTTAAAAGCTCTGCCGTTGCAACAAGCACGTGATCCCCCAATACATGGCCATATCCATCATTGATTTGCTTAAAATCATCCAAATCCAGTAAAAGCAACGCATGGTTCTGATTCCCTGCTTCTCCATTGAGACTTAAATTCGCATAAATTTCAAATGCCATTCGATTGAGCACCCCTGTCAACGGATCCTTTTCTACCTGCATTTGCAATTTTGAAATTACCTTCATCTGCTGATCAATGGGAACAATCATGCCATAACACTTTAAAGGTATGCCATGTCTATCGTGCCAAACACGATAAACAAACTGGTGCCACTGTATGTTTCCATCTTTCCCTAGCAGTCGATATTGCGCGTTACCCGTTTCCTTACCATTCATTAGCTCTTGTCCCAATTTCATAAAAACTTCTCTATCTTCCTCAAAGATAAATGGATGAGGCTTGGCAAAGTCACTCATTTTGTGCATAACAGGATTTCTTCCAAATTGTTTAAAATAATTATTATTTACTACAAAGGTGTCTTTTCGATAATCTCCCTCAAAGGAAATCATTCCTGCAACCTCCTCTGCGGTTCTCAAGCAATTGTTTTCCTTTTCAACTGCGGCCTTTTCATTTTTGATTAAAAAATAAATGATAATACATGCGGCAATATTAATAAAAAGCATCTTTACAATTAAGTCTTTTTGTAATGCATCAAATAAAGCATCATTTTGAGTAACAATGTGTTCTGGTAACGTATAAAATAAATTCCATCCATTTAGTTGAAGGGGTGTATAGGAAGAATACCAAACCTTTCCTTCGCTGCTATAGATAAACAATTTTTCTTTCTCTTCCCCATTCCCCAAAGTTTTTTCCGAGGAAATACTGTTTTTATTGAAAAAATCAAATATATTATTTTGATCTCCAAAATGATTGTTTTTTGGATTACCGCCTATTATATTGCCTTTTTTATCTGTTACACATACAAATCCATCTGTTTCACACAAATCTGAAAGAATATATTTCTCTACGGACTCATAACTTACATGGGCTATTAATACAGCTTTTAATTTATTTTCAAAGTACAGAGGTGTTGTTAGGATAATTTCCTTGTCTCCCCGCCCCTCTTCTTGGAAGAACTGTATATTACTAGGTTTTCCAAGTGCATCTTGAAAAAATCCCTTTTGGGAAACATCCACAATTGTACCATCCAAATAAGCAGCCTCTCCCGTTTCAATATCGGCAATTGCAATTTTTTTAAAATCACTTAATAAAGTGTTAAACTCTCTGATTTGCATTATATATTCTTTTGAGAAGCCATCTTCTTTTACAACGTAATCAGCCAAAGCCTCTAGCATAATCAAATGTTGCTTCATTCTTTGCTGAAATTTACTTCCTATTGCCTCAGCATCTTCACGAAACGCGATCTTTGTTTGCTCTTGCATTATACTTTTGCTATAACTTAAATATTCAAATGTTTGAAAAGAAGTGACTACAAAAAAAATAATAGCAATCAGAAGAATATGCCTAAATTTCTTATACCAACGCATATGCTGTCCTCACGATCTGATTTTGTGACAAAAACTGTGGCTCTCTTTTTCAAAATCTCTATTCTAATTACATTTCTTACTATCATTATATAATATACCTTCTTTTTTCATTGAAAACAAGCAAATGTTAGTAGAAAATAATTGTTTGTTTTTGTACAATTTTTTTCTATAATTTGTAATTTATGTCTCTCTCTATATTAATTAGTCTGTAGGAGATTATTTTTTTTATCAAAACTATTCTTGTCCGCAATCATAGAATGCATAAAAAATGATAACCTCCTGCTAAAATATCACAAATCGTAAATATGCATTATGTTTTATATTTCATTTATAATTAATATGCCCATTCAAGCCTTCCAATATTTTATTAATCCTGATTTAGCCTTAAAATAAAGTGCAACTGATGTCTTCCATCTTCCTTTATGCGTAACAAAAAAACATCCAGATCGGATGTTATCGTTAAATATATATTGTTTCTGAAGATTATAAAATGAACACCAAATATTAATAAGAAAATACTTTACAAAATTCTAGTGACTCATTGAATGATTTGATAGAATTAATTCAAAAACTCCTTTCTTTATCATAAAGAAAGGAGTTTTCATCACTACACTAGAGTTTCATATATGATCACTTTCACCTATTGTTACTTTTGGTGTTCATTAAAAACGAACACCGTAATTATGCATGATCTACAGAATACATATGCGCAATTAAATCAACAACTTTATTACTATAACCCCACTCATTATCATACCAAGCAATTAACTTTACAAAATTATCGTCGAGGATGATTCCGGCTTTTTCGTCAAAAATGCAGGTATTAGGATCTCCCAAAAGGTCACAAGAAACGATTTCTTCGTTCATATAACTAATAATACCTTTCATTGAAGTTTTAGAAGCCTCTTTTAATTTTTCACATATTTGCTCATAGGTAGCTGGTGTTTTTAACCGTGCTGTTAAATCCACAACAGAAACATCGTTGGTAGGTACACGGAAAGACATACCTGTCAGTTTGCCCTGCAATTCAGGAATAACACGTCCAACTGCTTTTGCAGCTCCTGTTGATGATGGAATAATATTGCCAAATACAGAGCGTCCTGTTCGCCAATCTCGTCCCGCTCTTGCATCTACAGCCTTTTGCTTTGCTGTTGCAGAGTGAATGGTAGACATCAAGCCCTGCTCAATACCAAAATTATCATGAACAACCTTTACCAATGGAGCCAAACAGTTTGTTGTACAAGAAGCATTGGATACAATATCCTGATCTTTCTTATATTCTAAATGGTTTACACCCATTACAAAGGTTGGCATAACATCATCCTTTGATGGAGCAGTTAAAATTACTTTTTTTGCTCCACCAATTTTATGTAATCCTGCTTTTAAAACTGTATTAAATGCTCCTGTCGATTCAATAATATACTCTGCACCACATTCAGCCCAAGGGATTAAGCCTGCATCGCTCTCACTGAAAACCCGAACTTCTCTGCCATTGACAATGAGGCAATTTTCTCCGATTTCAATTTCTCCATTAAAGCGACCAAAAACACTATCATATTTTAACTGATAAACCATATAGTCTAATTCAGCATTTCTCAAATTTATACCACAAAGCTCAAATTCTTCAGGACGGTTCATTAAAACTCTGAAAACCACTCTGCCGATACGCCCGAAACCATTGATACCAACCTTAATTGCCATAGTGTATCCCCTCTCATTGTTCGAAAAACTATTCTGCAATGAATATTGTAGCACAATTAGGAAAAAAAAAAGCTGAAAATCGGCAAATAAATAATTTTCAGAACTCTAACCAGAATCCTTCCATTTTATGTTTTTAAGTTTATGAAAACTTGATATGAAAGCGGGACGTTTTTCGTCCTAAACCTTATTTTTGCATAAATTTGTGGGACGTTTTTTGTCCTATATTATATTCGCATTTTTTGAAACAAAGAAAATGATTAAACAAACAAATAAAATCTTATTATAAAACATTCAAATATCAACAAGATAAAAATATATTAATTGTTATTATTCTAATACAGTTTTTCTAAGACTTTGTATCTGCTCTTTTCAAAAAAAAGTCCCCCCTCATTCACTTTTGAACAAGAGGGAACCATTTTCTATAACTTATTTTTTTTATTATGCGTTGTCTACACTGTTCATATGAATAATCAAATCCAGTGCTTTATTGCTATAGCCCCATTCATTGTCATACCAGCTAACAAGCTTAACAAAATTATCATTCAGCGCAATACCCGCCTTTGCATCAAAAATAGATGTATGTGCATCGGTTAAAAAGTCGGAGGAAACAACATCATCTTCCGTATAATCCATTATGCCCTTCATTTCGTTTTCACAAGCCTTTTTGATTGCAGCCTTAATTTCTTCATAAGTTGCAGGCTTCTCTAATCTGCAAGTCAAATCAACCACAGAAACATCAATTGTAGGAACACGGAAAGACATACCTGTTAATTTTCCATCCATCTCAGGAATAACTTTACCTACTGCTTTCGCTGCACCTGTAGAGGAAGGAATAATATTTGCAGAAGCAGCACGTCCGCCTCTCCAATCCTTTTTGGAAGGACCATCTACAGTTTTTTGTGTTGCTGTTTGAGAATGAACTGTTGTCATTAAGCCCTCAACAATACCAAAGTTGTCATGAATAACCTTGGTTAGAGGTGCCAAGCAGTTTGTTGTACAAGAAGCATTGGATACAATTTTCATATCCGTAGTATAGGTGTTGTGATTTACACCCATAACAAACATAGGCGCATCTGCAGATGGTGCTGAAATAACAACCTTCTTCGCCCCACCGTTAAAGTGAGCTGCTGCCTTATCCATTGTTGTAAACAAACCAGTTGATTCCAAAACATATTCAGCGCCGGCTTCTTTCCAAGGAATTTCCTTAGGATCCATACAGTTATAAACAATAATTTCCTTACCGTTTATAATCAGCTTGCCATCTTTTTCTTCCATTTTTGCATTATAACGACCATGAGCTGTATCATACTTTAACATATAGATCATGTATTCCACATCAATAAATGGATCGTTTACTGCAACAACATCAGCGTCCCCACGCTCCATCGCTGCACGAAATACAAGTCGACCAATACGGCCAAATCCGTTAATACCTACTTTTACCATATAAATTCCTCCTCGTTTTTAATAGACAATTGTAAATTTCGGCAAAACAATTATCTATTAACATGATACCACATTTTTCTTCTTTTAAAAAGAAAAAACGGCATTTTACTTCTTAATTTTCTGTTATTTCATGTTAAAAACATAGTTTTATTTTTCCCACATGGGCAAAAACAATTCATCTTAGTACTCTTCGGAACAGAGCATATCAATAATGGATAAAGTCAAAAGTGCAGCTGAAACAGCCAGAGAAACCGCACTCATTACCAAACGGGCAACCTTCATTTAAACTACCTCCTTTCGGAAAAGCTTGCAAATTTTATGGAAATATTTTATCATGTTAGCCATAAGAAGTAAAATAAATTCATTAAATATTTCAAAGGATGTGCTCTTTTTATGATTTTTATCGGGGGAATCGCCCAAGGCCAAAAAGATTTGGGCTTTTTACAAACTTTAATCTGCAAAAAATGTGGGCGCTATGGCAGTGTTTCTGTCTATATGGTTTACACATATTTTAGTTTTTTCTTTATTCCTTTGTTCAAATGGGGAAAAAAATATTATGCCGTTTCAAGCTGCTGTCAAACCACATTCTCTATTCCTGATGAAATTGGAAAATCCATTGAACGAGGAGAAAACGTGACCTTAAGGGAAGATGACTTAGAAATAGTGGGTATGGAGCAAAGCTACAACGCCCATTGCCCTGACTGCGGCTTTTTACGATCACCTGAATATACCTATTGTCCCAAATGTGGTAGAAAATTATAAGTAAAATTTAAAAAAATTGAGCTCATGACAGCATAATATGCTTACCATGAGCTCTTGTTCATATTTATGTGACAAATACTGCACCCATATCCTTAACAGTTTTTTATATAGTAATCAAAATTTACAAACCTATCCTTCCAATACCCTTCATGAAATCCTAATGATCTTCACTTATTTCAAATTGAATGCGTCCTTTAAAAACCCATTCCCTTTTCCCATTTTCTCACATAGAAATTCATTCCGCTCTTAGATTACTCAGTGGACAGCCGCTTCCTCATCCGCTCCAAAACTTTCTTTTCAATACGAGAAACCTGAACCTGAGAAATACCCATACGCTTAGCCACCTCTGTCTGTGTTCGGTCCTCAAAGTAGCGAAGCACAATAATTTGTCTTTCCTTTGCCTCCAAGCTATCTAAAGCCTCCATAAGGCAAATTCGATTAATTACCTGCTCCCCATCCTCCTTAGCCGCCAGCTTGTCCTGCACCTGCAAATCCTCTTCATGGGCAATGGGTGCATTTAAGCTCTCCACCTCTTTTTTTGCTTCCAAGGCGGGAATCAGCTGCTCAACCTCAACCTCCAGTGCAGCCGCCAATTCCTGCAAGGTTACCTCTCTGTTGGTTTCGTGTTGAAGCTTCTCTTGCATTCTTTTTGCCTTTGCTGCAAGCTCCTTTAAACTTCGGCTTATTTTAATTGCTCCATCATCCCTTAGAAACCTGCGGATTTCTCCAATAATCATAGGAACGGCATAGGTTGAAAATTTCACTTCATAGGAAAAATCAAATTTTTCAATGCATTTTAGCAATCCAATTGAACCGATTTGATAAAGATCCTCCAATTCTACGCCTCTACCCTGAAAACGCCTGGCAACGCTCCATACCAAACCGGCATTCTCTTGCAATAGTGTCTCCTTCGCCTGCCGATCGCCTTCTTTTGCCTGCCGAATGAGTTCCTGTGTCCTATCCATGGCATCCCCTCATTCCGTAGTCAATGTTTTCTCCATAAAAATTCTGGTGCCCGCTCCTTGTTTGCTTTCTACTCTGATTCCTTCCATAAAGGTTTCCATAATGGTAAAACCCATGCCCGAACGCTCCAATTCAGGTTTAGAAGTAAATAGGGGTTCTCGGGCCTGATTGATATCCGCAATCCCCATTCCCTGATCTGCCACCTCTATGTAAATCTTTCCTTCGCTGTAACCACAAAACAACTCAACTTCACCGGTTTTACTCTCATACCCATGAATAATGGCATTTGTAACCGCCTCGGATACCGCCGTCTTTACGTCAGTAATTTCTGATAACGTGGGGTCATATTGAGATAAAAATGCCGCCGTCATAATTCTTGCTAAGCCTTCATTTTGAGATTTTGCGGCGAAAAACACGCGAAAAGCATTTTCATATTCCATTAATTCTTCCCTCCTTCCACATATTCCAAAGCCAAATCTATATTGGGGAATGATGGAATAAGGGATTGCATCGCTGACAGCCGAAAAATCTGCTCAACTCTTTCATTCGCTTCCGCAACTGCAATTCTGCCTCCCAGCCTTTGGATATTTTTATACCGTCCAATGATTGCGCCAATCCCGGAGCTGTCCATAAAAGAAACGCCTCCCATGCGGAAAATAATATTTTTCCCTCCCATCTTTTCAAAAGCACGATCCGTTTCCCCTCGCAAAACCTCACAAGTATGATGGTCAATCTCTCCGTCTATTTTGATAATTAGTGTTCTGTTCCGTTTTAAAAATTTTAGCTCCATGAAATTCCTCCTTCCTTAATTACTATACATGATTTTTTGACCTATGCTCTCAAAATCCATCATCAAATTCTCCCTTGTCACGACATGTCCTCGAAAAAAAGGACATAAAAACTTTTTTTCAGACACGCACGCAACGCAAAATTGCAACATACAATAACTCTATACCATGGTTTCAGAGCATTTTCAATCTTTCGGGGGTGAGTGTGTGTTCGCTTTTTTTGCTGTTTTGCCATTTTTATTTGCCTTTTCCTCTTCCGGCGCGTTTCCAAAACCACTATCAAAAGAAGATGAGGCCTACTATCTAAAACTTTATCAATCAGGAACCGAGGAAGAAAAAAAGGAAGCTAAAGATAAATTAATACTTCATAACCTTCGATTAGTGGCTCACATCGCAAAAAAATATTCCGGCAGCGCACGCGAACCTGAAGAACTTATTTCAATCGGCATAATTGGTTTAATCAAAGCTGTAGATTCTTATAATTTAGAAAAAAATGTGCGGCTTGTGTCATACGCAGCAAAGTGTGTGCAAAATGAACTGTTAATGTGGTTAAGGAGTGGTAAAAAATATCAAAATGACATTTCTCTCCATGAACCCATTGGAACTGATCGAGATGGGAATGAAATTGTCATGCTGGATATCATCAACAGCGATAATCCTGATTTTGTGGAAGCCATTGATTTTTCCATCAAATCGGAAAAAATGGTAGACGCAATAAAAACCGTCCTCACCCCTAGGGAAAGGACAGTGATTATTCTACGATACGGTTTATCCAATCAAGACATTTTAACCCAGCAAGAAATTGCAGAACGCTTAGGAATATCCCGTTCATACTCTTCTGATATTATAGGGCTAAACAATTATCAAACTCTTATTTAACATGAATCTCCTTACAAATTTCATCCTTTTCCAGTATCATGTCTTGGAAATTCCAAACGATTCGAATGGAGCCATTCTTCTCAATCAGTATTTCATGAACAAATGTCTCAACCATTTCTCTTGTTATGATTGCAAACAAATTTAATTTACCTTTGTTGAAAGTGTCCTCTAACTCTTTCTGCAAAATCCCAAGCCTATCATTTTCATGTTCTAAAACATCCTCTGTTTCCAAAATTCTTTTTTGAAGCTCTGCTTTTTTTTCTGAAAATATCTTTTTATCTACTTTTTTTTCTCTATATGCTTCATATTGCTTTATCTGTGCAAGAGCCATTTGTTTTCGGTTTCTTTCACTTTGTGTAATTATTTTTTTTGCAGTTTGTATTTTGTTTTCTATTTGCTTTCGGTGATGTTCTTCCAACACCTCATCTGTTATCAATTCAAAAAATTGATTTAAACAACCTAAAATAGCATTGGTAATACAAACTTCCTCAATTTTTTCACTATAACAAGAACATTTTTCCGAGTACCTGGAGGCAGTACAGCAATAGGTCGCCTTCGAGGGATTATCCTTTTCAGAAGTTTTTCTGGGTATTCCGTAATTGCAAACACCGCACCGAACCTTTTTCCATAATGGATATACCTCTGTATTTTTTCTTGGATGATAGCTTTTAAAGCCAGCATTTACTTTTTCAAATACGTCTCTTTTCACAATGGCTTCATGGGTATTGGGAACAACAATCCATTCCTCTTTTGACACATTTTTGCTTAATCCACTGCCTATTGCTTTTGGTCTCACCCGTCCATATACCCCATCCCCCACATAGCGCTGGTCTTTCAAAATCTTTGATATGGTTGCAGGGTGCCACAAATATTCCTCATTTACACAATGGCAGAAAAGCTTTTCTTTCCGGATTTTTCGTAACAATAAAGGACTGGGTACACGCTCTTTATTCAGTGTGCGAGCAATTTCGGCCTTTGGTATTCCTTGTAAAGCCATGTCAAAAATCTTTTCTACAACAGGTGCTGCCTCTTTATCAATGAAAAGCCCTTGCTCCTTGGATTTTTGATAGCCATAGGGTGCGAAGGCATTTATAAACTTGCCTTGCCCCGCCTTTACCCGCTTTCCACTGGAAATTTTTAGAGAGAGGTCTCTGCTATAAAGGTCATAGATTAAATTCTGAAATGCTGTTCCCATAAACGCCCCATTACCAGAAACATTACTGCTGTCAAAATCATCATTTACAGAAATAAACCTAACACCTAAAAATGGAAAAACCTGCTCCAAATAGCTTCCTACCTCAATATAGTTTCGGCCAAATCGAGAAAAATCCTTAACAATGATGCAATAAATCTTACCCTCTTGGGCCTGTTTAAGAAGTTCTGTTATCCCTGGACGACGAAAATCAGTACCGCTGAAACCGTCATCGCAAAACTCCAATGTTTCATAAGATGCAAGCTGTTTGTTTTTTGATAAGTAATTATGAATGATTTCCCTTTGTCCTTTTATGCTATCGCTTTCCTTACCGATTCCATCCTCATCAGAAAGACGGAGGTATATCCCAATTTTCGGAGTCAATTTTCTCACCCCTTTGATTCATGATGGTTTGAACCTGAAAAAAAATTTCTGGGGGTATTATTGGTTCATGGGTATGTTCAATCATATTCCGTTCTTCCTCAGGAATCACTTTGGTTACACTTCCCTTATATAAAACCTTCTCTGTTTTGCGTTCCACAAGGCAACCCAAATAACAGGGGTTTCTCAATATATTTGTAATAGTAGAGCCATGCCAAAGGCTTTTATTTGTTTTGTCAGACTGCTTCAAATAAAGTTTGCTCCAAGTAGGAATCCCCATATCATTCAACCTATCAGCTATGATAGAAACCCCTACCCCCTCCAACCTCCATCGGTATATTTTTTCTATAACTACAGCCTGCTCCCTTTGTATGACTAAATGATACGGATGGGTTTTTGAACGAATATAACCATAGGGGGGCTTCCCACTCATAAAAATCCCATTCCTTTTCTTTACGTCTATGGATGTACTGACTTTCTTGGAGATGTCTTTTGCATAGCTATCGTGTAATATCGATTTTAGTGGTACGATGAAATCGTCCTGCTTTCCTTTCACATTGCTATCAAAATAATCATTTATAGAAATAAATCTCACGTTTTTGCTGGGAAAAATGTTCTCTAAATATTCTCCAACTTTGAGATAGTTTCTGCCAAATCGAGAAAAATCCTTAACGACAATGCATTGAATCCGCCCCGCTTCCACATCCTCCATCAACCTTAAAAAAGCAGGCCTATTAAAATGCGTGCCTGTTTGTCCGTTATCAATATAGCTTTCTACAAATATCAGGTCTTTCTGTTCCTCTATAAATCTTCGTCCTATTAAGATTTGATTTTCAATGGAGCTTCCCTCAGAAAGAGTATCCTCCACTGAAAGCCTTGCATAGATACCGGTGTGATAGTGCATGGATTCTTGTATCACTTCATGCTCCAAGTTTTTCCTGCTTTTTCTTGCCATTTTTACTGCCCCTTTACTATAGAAATAAAAGGATTTATTGGGTTCTATCACTGTTTAGAGCTTCATCCTGATAGCGCAGTATTATTTTTATCTTTTTTCCCTCCAAAACAATGATTTTATCTATCATCAAAACCAAATAAGACCTTCTTAATTCCTCGGTAAAATCCCTTTTTCCCCCTTCCATCCTATACAACTTTTGCTGTAAGTTAGCATTCTCCAGATTTTCTTTTTCCATCATTAAATAGTGAATGTTTGTTTCAACCTCCAGACATAGTTTTTCATAATATTCCTTCATTTTTTGAAACTCAGCCTTTGTCAAAGTACCATCTCTGTAGTCCTCATATATATAATTTTTTAAGGCCTGATATTTTTTCAATTCTTCTTTTTTACAGCTTATCTGCACTGATATTTTTTGAATTTCAAGTTGATTTGACGCATCCTTCCCTTCAATGCTTTCCCCATTTAACTGATTAAAAATGGCCTTGTGCTTTTGCAATAATGCCGAAATAGCCTCTAAAACAGCATCCTCTCGGATTCTATGGCTGGAGCATTGGTTTTTATCTTCTTTATTTTTGGAACAAATATAATAAATATATGTAGTTCCCCTTGCCTTCACGATTTTCCGTACCATACCGCTTCCGCAACCACCGCACCTTAGCATTCCAGAAAGCAAATAAAGATCGTCTCTTACAGGAGATGTTCGTGTATCATTCATCATCATTTGCTGTACAATGGCAAAATACTCCTTGGGAAGGATGGCATCATGGGTATTTTCAACTCGAATCCAATCTTTTCTGGATTTCTCCACCCTTTTTTTTGCTTTATAGTTCAACGTTGTTTCTTTTCCTTGAACCATATTCCCTGTGTATAGTTCATTTTTTAGAATACGATCCACCGCCATAGGAGACCACTTTGCTTTGGGATTCAGTTTAAATGAAGTAAAAAAACGTTCTTCTTTTAATGCTTTATACTCCATGGGAGATGGAACCCCGACACGGTTTAGATAATCAGCAATATATAAATTATTATATCCTTCCATTCGCATAGCAAATATTTTCCGAATGATTTCTGCCGCAGTTTCATCAAGTTTCAGCTTATGTTTATCCTCCAAATCACGAATATATCCATAAACAGGAAATGCCCCAACAAAGTCACCTCGCTTTTGCCGCATTTCCAATTGTGACCTAACTTTTATGGAGATATCCCGACTATAAGCATCGTTTAATAAGTTCTTAAAAGGTACAATCATGCTGTTTGTATATCCGTTATCTTTGGCAGTATCAATATTGTCATTAATCGCAATAAAACGTACTCCTAAAAAAGGGAAAATCTGCTCAATATATTTTCCTGCTTCAATATAATTCCTGCCAAAACGAGAGAGGTCTTTCACAATCACGCAATTTACAGCCCCACTTTTGATTTCCTCCAGAAGTTCCAGAAATGCAGGACGTTCAAAAGTAACCCCACTAAAGCCATCATCGACTTTTTCACTGACAATACGAATATCTTTTTCAGTCTTTATATATGAATGAATCATCTCTCTTTGATTCTGCACGCTATTGCTTTCAAATGTATCTCCATCTTCTTTAGATAAACGTAAATAAATACCCGCCCGATACCCCTTGGGTGTTTCATTCTGATACATAAAAACCCTCCCTAATTTGTATAAATAGGCAGTAAACAAGGGTAAAACTGCTTTTTTTGTGCTTAGACAAATCTTGAGTCACTAAAACATTCTCATATATTGCTTCATTTGCTCAGTCAGAGTTGTTACAGAATCAGAAAACTCAATTTTAACAACGACATTCCCACACTTAAATAAATACGGATTCTTAATTTGTCTGATAAAATCGGCAATTCTTTCTTCTCTTGGAAGTTCATTTTGTATTTTTACATCATTAATATCTATCAAATCGTCAAGATTCACTGTAAGGGGATCCACTTGTTTCAAGTCTTCCAGTTCTTTTGGTGTAAACATAAAATACCTCCTAGTCTCCTACTCCATTTATATAAAAAACCCTCTTGTCCTATGCGGTGCAAGAAGGTTTTAGACTTGGTCTAGTTCTTAGGAATGTGAGATTTAGAAGAGCATCTTCTATAGTCAATACTGTTGTTTTCAGATGAAACCAAAGTTTCAAAATAGTACCTCTTAAACAGAAAAACACCCTAAACTGCAGTTCTGCAATTTAGGGTGTTTTTGCATATTTTATAATTGGGAAGGAGAATTAATAACGGCATGAAACGTTACTTATTCATAATCTTTTTTCATTGCAATTTCAGCTTTTTGTCTACCATCTTTCCATTTCACTTCGCCCGGTGTGATGCAGTTTGCAACGGGACAAACGTTTAAGCAAAGATGACAACCAACACATTTATCATTCAATTCCGGTCTGCGTTTATCTGCATTCCAATCAATTGCTTGATGTCCCGCATCATAACAGGAAATGTAGCATCTGCCACAGCCTACGCATTTTTTATCATTAAAATCAGGCAGAATCTTAAAATCACGATTTAAGTCTTCCGCTGGGATTACATTGCCTAAGGCCATACCTATGAAATCATCCAGCTTATCATAACCTCTTTCATCCATCCAATGCATCAAACCGTTGGACATATCCTCAACCACACGATAGCCATACTGCATAACCGAGGTTGTTACCTGTAAGTTTCTACAGCCCAGCAGTAAGAATTCCAAACAATCTCTCCATGTTTCAATGCCACCGATACCTGACATAGGCACGTTTTTCAGCTTTTCATGCTGTAGCATTTGTGCAATAAAGCGTAATGCAACAGGTTTTACTGCGGCACCTGAATAACCGGAAATAGAAGATTTCCCGTTTACAACAGGCATGGCTGTCATGTTCTCTAAATCAATATTGGTAATGGATTTAATGGTATTGATTGCAGAAATACCTTTTGCACCACCTTCCATTGCCGCAAGGGCAGGAATGGTCATATCTGTAATGTTAGGGGTCATTTTTGCAATGAAAGGAATCTTGGTGGTTTCTGCAACTGCCTTGGAATACGCCCGCACCAAATCGGGATTGGAGCCAACGTCAGAACCCATGGCATGGGAGGTCATCTGAGGACAGGAAAAGTTTCCTTCAATCAAATCCACACCAACTTCATCGCACATTTTAGCAAGTTTACGCCATTCTTCTTCATTGGAACCCATAATAGAGGCAACCATAATTTTTTCAGGATAAGCTTTTTTCAGCTTATACATATTCTCAAAGTTTACCTCTGTAGGCTTGTCTGAGATTTGCTCCATATTCTTAAAGCCCAGCCATGGCATCCCTTCCTTTTTCACATGGTCAAAACGGGGTGAACACTCGTCAGCAACAAAAATACCAATGGTTTTGTAGAAAACACCGCCCCAGCCCGTTTCAAAGGCCTTCGCCACCATTTCATAATTGCTGCCTACAGGGGATGATGACAGGAAAAACGGATTTTCACATCTAACACCTAAATAATCAATTGATAAATCTTTTTTAATCCCCATTTTAGTTCACCTCTTTCTGTGCAAGATACTTCATCATCTCTTCTGCCGCAGCTTTTCCGGATGCAACAGCTTCAACCACAGTTTTTCCGCCTAAAACAACGTCACCACCGGCAAAAATTCCATCAATATTGGTTTTGCAGCCACCTTCGGTCACAATCAAGCCTTTCTCGTTCACTGAGAAGGGTGCCAAACTTGTCATATCCTCTGCCCCTTGTCCAATGGCAAAAACAACGGTATCAACGGCAACCTTTGCCTCGGATTCCCCATCTCTACCTTTGAACTTCATGGCTTCTACCTTATCCGTACCCACTACCTCAGCAGGAGCGAAATTAGTGGTAATGGAGATACCCAAGGATAACGCATACTGGAATTCAGCCATATCCGCAGGAGCCTCTTCAATGGTTCTTCTATAATAAATATCTACCTTCTCTGCACCCAAAAGTTTTGCAGAAACTGCACAGTCCATGGCTACGTTGCCACCGCCAATTACGATAACCCTTCTACCTGGATCATATGTACCCTCAGATTTTCTGGCTTTTTTTAAGAAATCCGCAGCAGCCAATACGCCGGGTAGTTCTGTACCAGTAATTTCAGGCAGTTTTTCCATCCATAAACCTGCACCGATAAAAATCGCTTCATATTCTTTTTGAAGGGCTTCAATGGAGATATCTTTTCCAACCTTCGTGTTAAATACAAACTTCACACCTAAATTTTTCACTGTGTCAATATCATGGTCAACCACATGCTGAGGTAATCTTGCAGGAGCAATACCGTAGGTTAAAACACCACCAGCCTTTTCCTCTCCTTCATAAATTGTAACCTCATAGCCTTCTAATGCAAGCTTTGCGGCACAGGCAAGGGATGCAGGTCCTGAACCAACACAAGCAACCTTCCCGGCTTTTTTCGTTTCAGGGGCTTTTAAAATATTCATTTGCAGAGCTTCTTCCTGTTCCACAGCGAATCTCTGTAATCTTCCGATTTCGATAGGTTTGTCAATACCGCATCTACTGCAAGCTTCCTCACAAAGACGATCATAAGGACAGACTCTTGCGCAGCTACCACCCAGAACATTGTTTTCTCTAATCGTTTCTGCCGCACCCTTCACATTTCTAAAGCGAATAGAGCGAATAAACTTTGCAGGATCTGTACCTGCGGGACAGCTTTTGCTGCAAGGGGCATCATGGCATAGTAAGCATCTTGAAGCTTCTTCCATTGCTGTTCTTGGCGTAAAGCCTTCAACAGCCTCAGAAACATACGTTGATTTAATTACTTTACTCAAATTCCTCAACTCCTCTCATATCTTCAGGCTAAAAATATTATCAGCCTGAACTTTCACCCAATTCTGTTTTTTCTGGAATAAACTGAAAATGAAACCACATTTTTCTTTCTGTATCAATAAATTTCAGTCACTGAAGTAAAGAAACAATTTTCATCTTTAAAAACCATTTCCTACCCAGTCATTCCATACCCCTCTTTCTTTTTTAGTATCATTTAAAAATGTGATGAAAGAGGGAGGCGCCTCAAAACTTTCAGACGCCTCCCAGCAGTCTTAGTCATAAAAAATGTTCAGTTTCAAAAACTATTCTTTATCACACTTTAAAACTGCATTCAGCAATACACTAATACCCTCAGCACAAACCTCGTCGCTTGTATGCTCGGGCTCACAATGGGATAAACCCTTTTCAGAAGAAACAAATATCATTGTGGTTGGTAAAACATATGCGGCAAATTGTGCATCATGGCCCGCACCGCTATTGATATATTGATGCTTCGTATTCAATTCCTCTGCCGCTTCTTTTACATAGCCCACCAGCTTTTTATCGAAATAAACGGTATCTCGATTCCACTGATCCACCACTTCACAACGGCATTTTGCCCATTCCTTGCCCTCGAGGCTTCGAACGATTTGATAAACCTTTTTCAGCACTTCAGGATTCTCATGACGAACATCAAGGGAGAAATCCACATAATCAGGAATTACAGTATGTACACAAGGATGAACAACTACCTCACCGGTGGTATACACCAGTTCCGGATACCCAAGTTTATCAATTTCTTCATGGAGATAGCAAAGCGCCTGAGCTGCTGCATAAAGAGAATCCTGACGGTATTCCATAGGGAATGTACCTGCATGCGCCGCCTGACCATAGAATTTCACTCTGGTGTTAAACATACCCAAAACACAGGTAACTACACCAACGTCTAAACCGGCATTTTCCAAAATAGGACCTTGTTCAATATGTAATTCAAACATTGCCTTATAGTTGTCAGGGTTTAGACGGTTATCTTTTTTGCCTTTATAACCGCTTTTTTCAAGGGCCTCGCCAAAGGTTGATATTTTATCTAAAACACTTTTGGAAGCAAGCATATTTTCTTCCTTAAAATTCTTTGCAATTCCTTCCGGCAGATAAGCATTGCATACAACACCGGAACTCATCATTGCAGGGGGATATAAGGAGCCCTCTTCATTTGTCCAAATCATTGCTGTCAAGGGATGCTTATGAGGAATATTGTCTGCCGCTACGGTTTCCAAAACCTCCATTGCTCCAATGACACCTAAAATACCATCATAATTTCCACCATTTTTAACGGAATCTGCGTGAGATGCCATTACAATTCTTTTTGCATTGGGATCATTGCCCGGTAGTGTAGCATACATATTGGCAAAATCATCCGTTTCAATGGTTGCACCGATTTTTGTCATTCTTTCAATATAGTATTCCCTTGCCTGTTTTGCCTCGTCAGATAAAGAATATCTGGTAATTCCTCCGTGGCCGGCATCACCAAACTTAGAAAAAGTTCTGATTTTGTCACTGGTTCGCTCTAAACTGCATTTGTACATCATTCATTCCTTCTTTCTATATTTTTTCTCTTTATTTAACGGGCTTTAGGATTTTCCGTTTTCAAAACGGTATCCCCAGTAGTATTGCAATCAATCCCAATAATGCAATACAGAGGTGCAATATACACTGTCCGTTATGAACAAAACTTAAAACACACTATTTTATGAATAAACAAATTTAATTATCATTCATGGTAAATCCTTCGTGCTCTTCTTGACTTACGAAGCCGTAGCTTACATTTCCTTGTGCCGATTTCATTAAAGCCACATAAACTACAATTGCAATAACGAAAGAAACCATATATCCGTTTGCAGCCAAAAATTGAATGAAGTTAGGTTTTAAACCAGAACCTGCATGATATTTTAAAGCGGTATTTCCCAGCAAAGGAATAATAAAGGATACACCCCAAGCAATCATTGCGTTTTTATTCCAACCACCACTATACCAATATCTGCCGCCTTCGCCCTGATATAATCCTGCTACATCTACAAGCTGTTTCTTACAGATAAAGTAGTCGGCAATTAAAATTGCCGCAACAGGAGCAATAATGGTTCCATAATTATTCAGCCAGTTAAAGATATAGCTCGCGCCTGAACCGTAAATCCACCATGGCTGGGTGATAAAGGTAGCTATCAAGCAAGTGATGATAACGCCTTTTTTATAACTAATTTTTTTAGGAGAGATATTGGAAAAACCATTTGCAGGAGCAACCACGTTTGCCGCAACACAAGTTGTTATGGTGGCCATAATTACACCAAATGCACAGATAATAACAAGAAGCTTGTTATCCACATAATAGAATACACTGGTAGGATCAAACAATGCTTCACCCACCGTGTATTTTGTTGCCTGTGCAAACAAAGCACCAACAAATGCACACAACGCCATTGGAATTGGCATGCCCACCAATTGTCCCATAAATTGGCTCTTTTGGCTCTTTGCATATCTAGAGAAATCCGGAATATTCAGAGCCATGGTGGACCAAAAGGCTATATTTCCTGTTAGCCCTGCCATAAATACAAAGGCGAAACCGCCGTTTTGCTCAATCAGCGTAGGGTCGTTACCAACAGCGAATACATCCCCTATGGAATGACCTGAGCCTGAAATGGCATTTAATGACCACAATAATAAACCTAAAATAACAATAATCAAGATAGGTCCGCCAATATTTTGCACCCATTTTACTTTCTCCATGCCGTTATAAGCAACAAAGAAAACCAAAAGCATAAACAGGAAAAATCCGATTAATTGTCCGACAACAACACCATCATTACCGGGAAGAGCAACTTTCATGTTTTGATCAGAAAACATAGGAATTGCAACACCAATTAATGCGGCAATGGCTCCGCCACCTACCCAGCTTTGCACCGCCGTCCATCCACAGGCTATAATCGACCTTGAAAACGTAGGTAACTGTGTCCCCTTATTTCCAAAGGTCATTCTGGAGAAGATGGGGAATGGAATACCATATTTTGTACCGATTTTTGAGTTTAACTGAATGGGAACTAAAACAATCAGGTTACCCAAAATAACGTTAACTACTGCAAGCATTGGTGAAATACCCAAAGCAACCAAGGAAGATGCAAGGGCAAGGGATGGAACACAAATTGACATACCAACCCAAAGGTTGCAAATGCTAAAGGCATTCCATGTTCTTTCATTTACAGTGGTTGGCGCCAAATCCGAATTATAATACTGAGAATTGCTGAGCTCGGCGGTAGCTTCCGGTGTTAATTCATAAAGACCGTTTTTTTCCTGCTGCGTATATTTACTCATATAACCCTCTCCATCTATTTTAGATTTTTTGGACTTAACCTTCTTTTAATTAATTTCCCCCAGCCGGGCTCCCCTTTAAACTCTCCATTATCGTAAACAAGGCGGCCTCTGGAGAAGGTTTTCACAGGATAACCATGAAGCTTTGTGCCTTCCCAAATGGTATGATCATAGTCGGAATGCATGGTTTCGCAGGTCACTGTAAAGTCTTTTTCGGGATCATATATTACAATGTCTGCATCCTTACCAACGGTTAAACTGCCTTTTTGGGTACAACCGAAAATTCTTGCAGGATTTGAGGAACAAACCTCAACTGCTTTCATAAAGGTTATTTCACCATTATTTGCCTTTGCCAGCATATAAGGATACATATTTTCTACACCAGCACAACCATTTGGAATCTTTCTGAAATCATCCTTACCCCAATCCTTTTCAGACTGTTGGAAAGGACAGTGGTCAGTGGCAACTGTATCGATTACGCCTTGCTTTAATGCCTTCCAAAGGGCATCCTGACTCTCTTGACCTTTCATAGGTGGTGAACAGACAAAGTTTCTTGCGTCATCTCTCTTATAGACATCGCAGGTAAAGTTCAAATATTGGGGACAAGTTTCAGCATAAATCTGGTAGCCTTCTTCTCTCGCTTTCGCTACATATTCCACACCTTTTTTGTTCGCCAAATGCACTATGTAAAGTGGAGCATTTAAAGATTTTGCCCATGAAATAGCTCTAAAGTCTGCTTCCGCCTCTACAAACTCAGGACGAGACATATAATGGTACCATGGAGCAGTTTTTCCTTCGGAAGTATATCTTTCGACTAAAGTATTTACCAATTCATTATTCTCTGCATGAACACAAATAAGTGCGCCTATTTCTTTCGCTTTTTCAAGAACCTGATAAAAAACACCGTCTGTTACACCAAAATCATAAACCATAAAAACTTTAAAGGATGGAACACCAAATTCTACAGCCTCTTTCATAGAATCCAAGAGATCACCATGAACGTCCTTTACGCCAACGTGGAAGGCATAATCCACAGCCGCTTCTGGAGCTGCAAGGGCATCTCTTCTTTTTACTACATCTAACATTTTTTCGTTAAAGTCTTGCAACGCAAAATCAAAAACCGTGGTTGTTCCGCCACAGGCTGCCGCTCTTGTTCCTGCATAGTAACCGTCTGCAGAAATTGTTCCGCCAAAGGGCATTGCCAAATGGGTATGTGCATCAATCGCACCCGGCAATACAAGCTTTCCTTCCGCATCCACAATAGTATCACAAGGAATGTCTGAAAGGTTCTTTCCAATTGCAGCAATGATTCCGTCTTTCACAGCAATATCGCCTCGAAACATTTCTTTTTCTGTTACAATAGTACCGTTTTTAATCATTAAGTCCATTAACGCTCACCTTCCCTTGTTAGTAAATAGCTTTCCATTTTCCAATCCCGTTTCTCCATCCTGCCCCCTTCCAATCTTTTTTTATCAATAGCTTTTATGTTTATACTTATTAAAAACTATGAAAGAAACCTCATAGTAATAAGCTTGGATGTTTGCGAATTTTTTACCATAAAAAACGAGAAAAAACACACTATTTCTTGGGAAATAAAAAATATTATTCTTTTTTTGAATCAACAAAAAACTACAAATATTTTAAAAATAAAATGAAATTATTATGTATATTTCAAATATTCTAGATTGATTTCCGTTTCCCTCTGTAAACCTCTGTCAATTTTTCGCCTTTATTTTCAAAATTATTATTCACTTTAACAATAATCATAGCCTGATTATACTCATTGCAGTAAGGGGAATGTCAATGATATTTCTAATTAATTTTCGAATAAAAAAACAATTTTTTGTCAAAACATTCCTACCACAGGATTTTATTTGATTTTTTCTTTTATGCTTTAACCGACAAAATGAAAAGTGTGCAAAAAAAATATGCAAAAAAAATGAAGTTTTGCCCTTTTCTTTATTAAGTTTGATATCGTTAACCGATTGTGTTATACTAATTCATATCATTTTTATGGGGAGGATGAGAGAATGAATGCCGACTACAAATTCTCTATAAGAGAAGTATCAGAAATTTGTAACATTCCCAGCAAGACCTTGCGTTATTATGATGAAATAGAACTAGTTGTTCCTGAATTTCGGGACGAGGTCAATAGATACAGGTATTATAGTAAAAATCAGCTAGTGACCCTTTGCATTATTCGCAAACTCCGTTCCATGGATTTTGGTCTAAAGGAAATTCAGAGCATTATAACCGGAAATAAAGCAGATGATTTGGAAAAAAACATTGAAATAAAGCTAACGGAGCTGTTGGAGGAAATCAATTGTCTGCAAAGAAAATATGCATCTACAAGTGCTTTTTTACAACGCCTGAAAACAGGTGTGGACCTTTTAAACATCAAAGATGCAATCATACTGGAAGATATTAAAATAGAACAAATCTCCCAAATGCATTTGGTCTTTACACGTAAAACCATGTCCAATTACTCAAATATTGATGTTTCCGTCCATAGGTGGGTGGAAATTCTTGATTTATGCGATAGTTTGAATTTGAAAAATAAAGGAACCATTATTGTTACATATTATTGCAACCCTTTAGAACAATTTTTATATACAGATACCGACATTGAATTTGGCATTACTGTTGATTCCTCAGAGGAAGGAGATTGCTTTAGAGCCTTCGGAGACTTCACTGCCGCTACCGCAATTCATGTGGGAAATTATGCTGATATCATTCATACTCATATTCGGTTGGTTCAATGGATCAATCAAAATCAATACAAAATAATTGGACCTGTTTCTGAAGAATTCATAATCTCCCCATTGGATATTAATAACATTGATCAACATGTGACTAAAATAATAATTCCCATTGATAAAAAGAAAAAATGAGTATAAAAAGGGTGCCGATAAAATCGACACCCTTTAAAAACCATCTAATTATCAAACTCTATCAATATTTTGTTTTATTAAAAGTCTAGAGGCTATTCACAAAAACTTTTGTTTTGCAAATAGCCTCTTATTTTTATGTTATGAAGTGTTTCCAGCTACCTCTGCAAAGGGAAATTTCCATAAATGCCCGCTCCTATGGATTTTCCTAAATAATATCATCCCTTTATTGCAAATATCTTAGTATCTCCCTCACCGCTTTTCTCCTTGGCGGCACCGGCACTTCATCGGCATAGCCACAGGCCACCAAAGCAATGATCTCCTCATTTTCCGGCATATTTATAAACTTGGAAATACCTTTCTCATCAAATGTGCCCATAATCACAGTTCCCAGCCCCAGCTCCGCTGCTGCAAGGCATAAGGTTTGGCACGCAACCCCTGCATCAAACATTTCCCAACTCTCCCCCTTGGATGAAGAAAGATGACCATCCCGCTCATAACCGGAACGTTTTTTTACATTGGAAACGACAAAGATTAAAGGTGCATTTTTGACAATATGGATATTTTCAGGGGCGACTAAGGTACTTGCCATGGTTTGCAGGTGCTCTGCCTTCTCCACAACCGTATATCTAACTGCCTTACAATTATTCCAAGAAGGCGCCCATTTGACGCATTCCATTAGCTCTTCAATAACCGAGTGAGCTACCTTCTTTGGTAAATATCGTCTAATACTTCGCCTTGTTTTAATGCATTCAATCGTTTGCATAGGCTTAATAGGGTTCGTATACAAATTGCACTACTGTTGACAACGGTGGCTCAGGCAGCACATCAATAGAGCTTGGAAATGGAGGGTTTTCAGGTACTTCAATGATTTTAAAAGAACGCACCTCAATCACCGCACGATTTCCTTCCATTTTCTTAATCCTTGCCATAAATTCCATATAATCCCCAGCAAAGCAGGGCTCATATAGACGAACTTTTCTAACTTCTACGCAATGACCTGTGTTTTGAAACACCTTTGCCATCAAGCGGTTTGCAGTGTCATTAGCAAGAGTGATGCTTCTTGCACCATTTACTACGCCGCCACCATAAAAAACATCTCTATCTGACATTCTATAACGATATGTTACGGTTTGTTCACTCATAATCATTCCCCTTTCTTCAACAAAAGAATTTTTATTCCGGAAAATCTTCCAATGGACGCCATGGCTCAACCACTTTGCCTTCAGGCTGAGCACCTCTTTGCAAATGCTTTTTCACAACAAGACGCACTTTTCCCTCTGTGCACAGAACGGGTTCGTCAAACCAAACCATATCTCCCGGCTTACAATCTGTTTTTCCTTCTCGAAACGCTGGGGTCGCCAGTTTAAATACCTCAATCCAGCAATCCCTTGAGGTATTTCCCACTTTCGTGAGGGTGGCTTTAAAATCAATCATATCCCCAACAAACACGTCCTTGTAGCATTTTACATCTTCGTAACCCAAGCAGAGGGATTCATCCCCATCTACCAAAATCATCTCTTCTGTTTCCACATCTCCGATAAAATCGAATTGCCGTCCAATGGGAATCAAACCATCTTGATTAGCTCCATCGGCTGTGGTCATGTTATAGCTTAAAATAGATACCTTTCTCATGAATTCTGCACCTCCATCTTCATTTTTTCATATTAAGAGCATTATAAATGAAATTACAAAACGCCTTCTTCTTTTAACTTTTTCATTTCTTCTTCAGTAAGACCAAAAATTTCTCGGTTATGTTGACCCAAAAGAGGCGATGGTGTTGACACCTCACCCGGTGTTTCGGAAAGCTTTATCACACAGCCTTGGAAATATTGATCCCCTGCTGTAGGGTGCTCACAATGCACCATCATTTCTCTCTCCTGTATATGGGGGTGCTCAATGGCCTCTTTCACGTTTAAAACAGGGCCGCAAGGAATGCCTGCTTCATCCATGATCCTTTCAATTTCACTTTTGGTATAGTCTTTACACCACCCACGAATCAAGTTTTGTAAATCAGGTATGTAGTTATTACACCTTAAGTCGTTGGTTGCAAAGCGAGGATCCTCCATCAACTCAGGATGCCCAATGGTTGCGGAAAAGGTTCTAAAAAGCTTATCATTTCCAACGCCCAGTGCAACAAAACCATCTTTGCACTCATAAACATCAAATGGAGAAATAGAAGGATCCACATTGCCATTTCTTTGAGTAATCTCTCCTCCCATGGTATAGTTCACCAGTGCATTCTCCAAGATACTGAAAATAGTATCAAACATAGCCACGTCCACCTGCTGACCTACCCCTGTAACTTTGCGGTTATACAAAGCCAGCATAACGCCAAGAGCCAAATAAATACCGGCTACATGATCTGCAACAGATGGCCCCACCTTAACAGGATTCGTCTCCTTAAATCCTGTTAAGTTAATCATGCCGCCCATGGCTTGGGCAACAATGTCATAGCAGGGACGGTGGGTAATTGGGCCATATTGTCCAAAGCCTGATCCAGAAGCATAGATAATGGCAGGGTTTATTTTTTTAATGGTTTCATAGTCTATTTTCAGTTTTTTTGTGATGCCGCCTCTGAAATTCTCCACCAAAATATCTGCATCCTTTACAAGCTCATAAAACAATTCCAATCCTTTTTCTGTTTTTAGATTTAATGTAGCACCCTTTTTATTTCTATTTACATAATTATAAAATCCACTTTCACCACTTTTTTCATCAAGGGGACCCCAAAAACGGCATTGCTCCCCCTCAATTGGTTCAATCTTCAAAACCTCTGCGCCATAATCCGCTAAAATCATGGTACAAAAAGGCCCATTTAATGCTGTTGTAAGGTCCACGACCTTCAAACCCTCCAGCGCTTTTTTCATACGATTCCTCCCCGGTCAATTCAAAGACTAAGATTTATAACCTAAGCATTTTTACCTTCCTTAATTGCTTCGATCATCATTGGTACAATTTTAAACAAATCCCCTGTAATGCCATAATCAGCACAATCGAAAATAGGAGCAGTTTCGTCTTTATTTACTGCGATAATCAACTCTGAATCCTGCATACCTGCCTTGTGCTGAATGGCACCTGAAATACCAAGGGCAACATATACCTTAGGATGTACGGTTTTTCCTGTCTGCCCAACCTGATGATCCGCAGGGAGCCAACCGGAATCAATAACCGCACGAGAACCACCAACAACACCATTTCCAAACGCATCGGCCAGCTTTTCGGCTAGAGCTATGCCCCCTTGCACATCCTTACTGATTCCACGTCCCACAGAAACAATAATTTCGGCACCAATTAAATCAACAATTTTTTTAGTTTCTTTCACAATATTAATTACTTTTGATTTCAAGTCCTCATCAGTTAAGGTTACATGACGTGTAACAACCTGACAAGCCTCCGCCATTTCTTGGCTAAATTCCGCTTTTTTCATAACCCCCGGTCTTACTGTAGACATACAGGGACGGAATCTAGGACAAATAATAGTTGCCATCAAATGCCCCCCAAAGGCAGGACGAGTCATTTTTAAATTTGTATCCTCCATCGGGAAGGTCATGGATGATATATCCAATGTAGAGGAAGTGGAGAGAAATTCCACATATTTTTTCATATCAATATCTAAATGAGTACAATCTGCTGTTAAACCTGTATGTAAGCGTGCCGCACATCTGGGGCCTAAGTCACGGCCGATGTTTGTTGCACCAATCAAAATAACCTCAGGTTTTTCCTCCATAACCACATCACAAAGCACCTTGGCATAAGCATCTGTGGTGTAAAATTCCAATTCAGGATGGTCACAAACAATCACTTTATCCGCACCATATCCACCCAACTCTTTTGCAATCTCGCTTACTTCATGTCCCAGTAGAATACCAACCAATTTCGAGCCCCGCTCATCAGCAAGCTTTCTGCCTTCTGAAATTAGTTCAAAATCAGTATTTACAAGCTTTCCTTCTCTCTGTTCGCAAAATACCCAAATATCTCGAAACGAATTTATATCAGCACTGTTAAAAGCCATACTCAGCCCATCTCCCTTCGGTTAAATGACATGCTTCTTCATCAATCTGTCCACCAAATCATCTACTTTTTCTTTGTCTGTTCCTTGAAGCATAACGCCTACACCCTTCTGTGGAGGTGTAAAGGATTTAAATATATTTGTAGGAGAGCCTTTCAGACCAATCGTATCCAATTCGATGAGGGGTTCATCCTTAAGTGCTTCATAATCCACTACCAAAAGAGGCTTGCTATAGCATTCCATAATTCCATTCAATGACATATAGCGGGGTTTCACAGCTTTATCTTTCATACAGGTAATCAAGCAGGGTGTTTCCACCTCAATCATCATATACCCATCTTCCAGCATGCGCTTTACCAAAACCAAGTCTCCGCTTTTTTTAATCCCTGCCCCATAGGTCACCTGAGGAATGCCTAATTTTTCTGCAATTTGAGGGCCTACCTGCGCTGTATCTCCATCAATTGCCTGTCTGCCGCAAAAAATCATATCTTCATTGGATAGCCCTAGTTTATGTATGGCCGCCGATATAATTTGAGAGGTTGCGAAGGTATCAGAACCTCCAAATTCTCTGGCAGAAATTAAAACCCCATCATCTGCTCCCATTGCGATAATCTCTCGCAACATTCCCTCCGCAGGAGGGGGACCCATGGTAACCGCTGTCACCTGACAACCTGTTTCATCTTTCAATTTTAGGGCCTGCTCAATGGCACTCATATCATCGGGATTAATAATAGCCGCCATAGATGCACGGTTTAAGGTACCATCGGGGTTTACAGCAACCTTTCCCGATGTATCCGGAACTTGTTTTACACAAACATAAATTCTCATGGTTAACACTCCTCCTTATCTTTTCATTACCTCTCTGGCGATTACAACCTTATGTATTTCAGATGTACCTTCATAGATTTCCGTAATCTTTGCATCACGGTACATGCGCTCCAAAGGATAATCCTTCATATAGCCATATCCACCATGAATCTGCAATGCCAAGTTGGTAACAAAACGTGCATTTTCCGAAGCATTCAGTTTGCACATCGCCGACTCCATGGTGAACGGCTTGCCTGCATCCTCTAAGTATGCCGCAAACTCAACCAGTGCCCTTGCGGCAGCTGTTTTTGTTGCCATGTCCGCAATATACCACTGAATCCCCTGTAAATTGGCAATGGGCTTTCCAAACTGAATGCGCTCATGAACATATTTCACGGATAAATCAATGGCTCCCTCTGCAATCCCAATTGCCTGGGCACCAACGCCTATTCTGGCTCCATCCAAGGCCTCCATGGCAATTTTAAAACCTTTGCCCTCCTTGCCAAGAAGATTTGCGGCAGGTACACGGCAATCTTCAAAAATAAGCTCAGCAGTTTCTGACCCTGCAATACCCATTTTTGATTCTACCTTACCAATGCTAAAGCCCGGGGTTACTTTTTCCACGATGATTGCCGACATCCCTTTTAATCCTTTTTTAGGTTCCGTCAGCGCAAATATAACAAGCACACCTGCTCTTCCCCCACCGGAGATAAAGCATTTCGTTCCATTTAAAACATACTCATTTGTCTGAGGGTCAAGGATTGCTGTGGTTTTTACCGCTCCCGCATCAGAACCCGCATTAGGCTCCGTCAGAGCGAAAGCACCGAGCTCTCCCCCTTTTGTCAAACGAGGAAGATAAGCTTCCTTTTGTTCCTTTGTGCCGTATTTATAGATAGCCTGAGGTGCTATCAAATGAATGGATAGGATAGACGCAGATGCCATACACTTTTTGCCGAATTCCGAAACTGCAATAACCTTTTCCAATGTGCCGCCGCCGGAACCGCCAAATTCCTTAGGAATTCCGATTCCAGTCAGCCCGATTTCCGCCATCTTCTTAAAATTCTCTGCAGGAAAAACATGCTCACGATCAATTTCTTCTGCAACGGGTTCCAATTCTGTTTCTGCAAATTGGCGTGCAAGCTTTTTCAACATTTCTTGTTCTCTCGTTAATGAAAAATCCATTCTTTTCATCCTCTCTTCCTTGATTTTCAATAGAAACATTGCATGATGTATTTTGGCTCATATGCTTTCCTTCCAAAAAAAGTTGTTTTAATCCTTCCCTTGTAATCGTCATATTTTAGTTATAGCCCATACAATCACTGGAATGTCAATATGTCTCATAAATTAATAATTTCAACTTTTAGGTCTCTTTTTACAAAACCTTCCCTCATGGCAAGGTATTTCCTTTTAATGTAAATGGCAGAATTTTACTACTGCGCTCTCAAAAAAACAGGAACTAAAAAAAGCAGGCAATTAAGCCTGCTTTTTGATAATTTTTTATGAACTTTTCAAATGGTTATTATTTACCCTTCTTTTCAATAAAAATTACTGTCATGGTAACCTTAACGGGATGATTTACAATATCAGCATCTTGATATTCCATGTTATCAACACTGATATTATCAATTACACATTTAAAGGGACTGGTGTATATTTTATCAATAATAGCTCGGGCGGCAGAATAATTTGCACAGTCAAACTCCACATCTATCGGTCTGTACAGCAAGCCATTCTCCTCTGTGGTTGGCGAAAAGGACAGCTTATAATCCGTTGAACTGCTTAGAAAAGCATCCATTTGCCGCATCACATTTTCCAAGTTATTATAATTGGGAATCACCGTCTTAAATCCATTGGCGGAAGATGCCTCCTCAATTTTTTCCTGCATCTCTTTTATTTTCTTCATTTTCGCCATTTCCAGCATAATATCATCCTGCACCGAAGCCGATTTTTCATTTGCGGCAGAGATACGATTGATAGAAGGAAGGGCCACTGTAAAGTAGTATAACGCTGAAAACAGAATCAAAACCAAAACGACCAGCAATACTTTCTCTCGCTTAGTAAAAGACTTAAACATCATTGTCCCTCGCCTCCTTCCTCTTTGGAATCCACCTTGGTTTCATCCACAGCAAGGATAATGGTCATTGTGGCAGTGGTAAGGGAACCGCTTTCACCATCGGTACTGGCAGTATAAATTTGCACGTTGGAAACAAAGCTGTTTTTCATAATATCTGTATAAATGCTAGAAACCTGATTTAAGGTTACCCCTGAGATTCTGACAGTTATAATATCATCCATAACGTTAAAAGATTCCACCTTGGCTTTGGAAATTAAATATTGATTCACAATTTCAAGCCTTTGGGACAACGTTGCAATTACCGGCGAAGTGATGCTTAAAGACACACTTTCGTTATATTCCTTTAAAACATCATCATAAACAGAATTTGCTTCTTTCATCTGATCCAGCTGCACCTGAGCCTGCTGTGCACTTGCCTCAGCCTGATTCACAGAATGACGCAAATCAAAAACCCCTAATTTTAAAAAGCCCAAAACACAAATAAGTATAAAAATTCCCAAGGGCAGCATTGACTTTCTATCTACACTTTTTGCTTCCCGAACCGCAAAGTTAATATCCGTTTTGGTCGGGTATTTCACTCCAATTTTTTTATCCAATATCCCCATACAGCTCACCCCCTATTGCAAAGTCGCACCAATTGCTCCACAAATCAATTCCAAGTTCTCATCCTGCCCATTTTCAGGCATCAATTCAGCAATACTATGACAGCGCACTTCCAATGTTGAGCGAATCATTTCCATCAGCGGCGTAACCTTTGCCAATCCTCCACAAAAATAAACGTCCTTTAATTCGCTGTTGGGATTATTATAATTATAGAAATTTATAGAACGAAATATCTCAACAATCATCTTTCCATAAAGCTCCTTGCAAGCCTCTTCTTCTTGCACATTATTGTAGTTTTTCATTTTATAAGAAGAAGCAATATGTACATCCACATCCAACGCTTCGGCAATCACAGAATCCACGGCACCACCGCCATACTCAATCACCCTAGTGGTTTCGTAAACGCTCCCCTTATATAAATGCACCCGTATGCCGGAATGCCCCATATCTACAATACAGTAAGCATCGGGGTGGTTTTCATTTTTATTTTCATAGTCACGAATGATATTGCCAAACGCACAAGCATCGGGTAAAGCAATTTTCAGCTTAAAACCAGCCAAATGCAATATTTTTGTATACTTCTCAATCAATTCATTTTTCACTGCCGCTATCAGCAGTTCCAAGGAGCGAATCTCCCCTTCTTCATCCAGTTCCTGACCAACGACGGCATAGTCATAATAATATTCCTCTCGATCAGCATGAATATAATCTCGGAATTCATAGGGAAGGTTTAACCTTAATTGGTCTGTACTCATATAAGGCATACTGGTTCTGCGTAAATAGCAGACTTCCAAGGGCAGAACAACAACTGCATTGCGGTTTTTCATTTGGTTTGTTTTCGCCATTGTTTTTAAAATTTCACCCAGTGCTTCAAAGGACAAAATATATCCATCCCGAACCAGATTATCCGGTGTGTTTTCCGTTGCCGTTTTCACTGCCTTTCCATCAACAATCTGTATCATTTTGATACTGCTCTCCCCAATTTGTATTCCTGTATATCCTTTGGACATTATAACCCTCCCTTGTGTCTTACATAAACGCTTTTCCTATGTATCAAACTTTATTGGTACTCTAAAAATATATAATATCCAAGCTGTTCCAAAACCAGCCGGTCATATTCAAACTTAAAATAACCCCAAATAAAATTGCAATATGGGCTGACCAACAAAAACACAAGTCATTGCCGCCATTGCAATGGAAGGGCCAAAGGGAAATGCCATAGGGTTTTCTTCATCCTCCACACGAATATTTTGAAAAATCAGTGTGAATAAGATTCCAAAAACACAAGACAGCAAAACCAGAAGTACATTAACCTGTATGCTGAAATAAAGCCCAACCATAAAATACAGCTTAATATCCCCGCCGCCCATGCTTTCCTTATGCAAAAAATGATCCATCACAAGGGAAAGAATCAAAATAGGGGCAGAAATAGCCAATCCAGCAAGAGCCCCTTTCAGGAGCTTTAAAAAGATAATATCACCTTTTAAGCAAGTAAACAAAACAAAATTAAGAATTCCTGCAATAATCAGACCATTGGGAATGATTCCTGTTTCCAAATCTACAAGGGCAATTGCCAAAAGAATCAAACCTAAAACCATAAACATCAAAGTATCTAAACTTAAGCCGAATTTCCATACCAAGGCAACAAAAACCAAAGCAGTCAGAAACTCCGTTGCTGGGTAGCGAATGGAAATTTTTTCTTTACAACAACGGCTTTTTCCCTTTTGCATCAAATAAGACACAATGGGTATTAACTCCAAAGGGGTTAGGGTATGTCCACAAACAGGACAATGGCTTCTGCCACGGATAAAGTCCTCCTCATGGGCAATGCGCCACGCAACACAGTTGATAAAACTCCCCATAATGGAGCCAACGACAAAGGTTAAAATAAATATGTATGCTACTATGTATGAATCTTGAAAACTGTATAATGGAAGCATAAGCACTTCTCCTGTTTATCCAAAACCCTTGATAGAACTGCAACCCGCCACAGTTCTATCAGGGAATTAGGTTAAGATTAGAATTAATTTAATAAATCACTTAGCAATTATAAAATCTCTTTCATCATTTGCCATCACTACTAAATTTCTTAAGTTGTGGGTGTTGTAGATGCTGCCTTAGTGGGGAAGGTTACACTGGGGAAACCAGCCTCGTCAGCGGTTGAACCCCCGTTGGGGTCGTATACCACTTCAAACTCCTCAGCTATAGTACCAGTAACCGTTATCGAAGCCCCCTTCATCTGAAGCTTCACTTTATCTTTATCAGTTCCTAACACATAAGTATCGTCTACCATTTTTTTTGAAACTTGCTCCGCATAATAAGAGCGCACATTGGCTAAATCTGCTGTATATTTTGCTTTCTTCTGTGCTGAGCTGAACGTAGGAATTGCAATTGCAACTAAAACAGCAATAATACCAATAACAATCAGCATTTCCATTAAGGTAAAGCCTTTTTTATTTTTTCTTTTTAAAATACTCTTCATATTATGTACCTCCTTAATTAGTCAATAAAAATATATTCTATGTGAGCGGGTTTCTCACAAATGAATAACAACTTAAAAATCTTGATTCCTGAAACACAAAAACCCATGTAGACTTATTTTAAATGCCCAACAAACTTTTGGCAACGATTGTAAAACAATTACCTTGCGTTAATTTCTGGAAAGGCTTCCATTTTTTATATTCCTCCATAGAGAGAGAACATTGGGGCATATACAGAAACAAGGATAAACAATACCACAACCGCCAAAACACAAATGATAATCGGCTCCAAAAGAGTTACCATTCTGGAGGTCTGGGTATCAATTTCACTATCATAGAATTCACCAATGGTATCTAAGGTTGACTCAAGGGAGCCTGTTTCTTCCCCCACAGCTGTCATTTCAACCAAAAGCTGGGGCAGTTCCGTTCGGTTATGCAAGCTATCCCCAAGGCGTTTTCCTTCCTCAAGCATAGATACTGTTCCTTTTACTTGGGTGCCAATGTATTTGTTGTCCATAACCTTCCCCGTAATGGAAACCGCCTCTACCACAGGCAAGCCAGCCCCAATCAAAGTTGACATGGTGGCGGCAAATTGGGATGCCTGCTTTAACATGGCAAGCTTTCCAAAAATAGGGATTCTAAGCTTGAAATGCTCCAGCTTCAAACGATTATCTTCCTTTTTTTCATATAATTTATACACCACCAGCACAAGGGCAATCAAAGCCACCAAGGCAAACCAATAATGTACAAAGAAATTGGATAAGCCAATTAACATCTTTGTAGGCAACGGGAGGTCAACTCCCAATTCTGCAAAGCTGCTTGTAAAAACAGGTACAGCCTTAACCATAATTAGGATTATGACAAGAACCGCAACAATCATGGTAAACCCAGGATAGACCATAGCATTTTTGACCTTTCCCTTCATTTTTGCAGTCTTATCAAAATAATCATGAAGCCGACGAAAGGAGTGCTCCAGGGTTCCCGATTCCTCCCCTGAGCGTATAGTTTCTATAAATGTAATGGGAAGGCTGGGGCCTTTGGTTTGAAAGCTTTTCGCCAAGCTAACCCCTGATGCAACATCCTTAGAAACCCCTTCCATAATGGCTTTCAACTTTTTATTTTCAGTCTGCGCCGCAATCATTTCCACTGCACGAAGGATGGGGAGACCCGCACCAACAATAACGGAAAGCTGGGAGCATAAAATCGCCAATGCTTTTTCATTGATTTTTCCTGTAACGGCATTTCCTTTTCCCATTTTTACTTCTGAAATACTTGTTACAATATCATGGTTTTCTTTAATTTTATTGATTGCTTCATATTCACTAAAAGCTTCTATGGAAGCCTTCGATTTCCGCACCCTTTTTGGAAACCGCCTTATATTTATAAGTTAGCAATTACATCTCCCCTTTCCACTCGTGGAAATTGTTTCTTATGTGATATTCCTTTTTACAAATTCCAAATTTTTTGCGGCAAACAAAGCTGTTCTGCTGGAAATCTTTTTATCACGATAAAGCTTAATAATCGCATTATCCATGGTGACAGAGCCTTTATCCGCCGTGGTCGATATGACGTTGTCTATCTGAGGAGATTTTCCTTCTCGAATCAAATTTCTAATTGCAGGATTCACCAACATGAATTCACATGCGGGAATCCGCCCGCTTCCATCCTTTTTGGGCAGAAGCTGTTGTGCCAAAACTGCCATAAGGGTTAATGAAAGCTGTAATCGAATCTGCTGTTGTCTAGCCTCAGGGAAGGAGTCAACAATACGATCCACAACCTCTGCCGCAGAACCGGTATGCAATGTTGTCAGCACCAAATGCCCTGTTTCCGCCGCTTTTAACGCCGTTTCCATGGTAATGGTATCGCGCATTTCACCAATCAAAATGACGTCGGGATCCTCTCTTAAAACAGAGCGAAGCCCTGATTCATAGCTTTTTGTATCCCGACCGATTTCCCTTTGATTGAAAATACTCAAATCCGGCTCATAAATATATTCTATAGGGTCTTCCAAAGTAATGACGTGACAATCCCTTGTATGATTAATACGGTCAATCAAGGATGCAAGGGTGGTAGACTTACCTGAACCCGTTTGTCCTGTTACAATGACAATGCCACGCTTAAGCTCCGTCAGACTCTCTACCTCCTCAGGCAAGCCCAAACTTTCCAGCACTGGAATCTTATCATTTAAAAGTCTGATTACCACAGAGGTATGATCCTGCTGACGGAATAAATTGATACGGACACGAATTCCTTCAATGGTTCTTGCCAAGTCCATCTCTCCAGCTTCCAAAAAATCTTCATAGCGATATCTGGCTAGTTCCATGGCATAATTATCGCAATCCTCATCATTCAAAATAAAATCTGCCATAGATTCCAACCTCCCATTGACACGGCATTTAGGAGGTAATCCAAAAATTAAATGAATGTCTGATGCTTTCTTATCGTTGGCATATACAATTAGGTCATCAACTCTCATAAGCATAATCCTCTGAATTCGTTATTCTTTTTGCCTCGTCAACGGTAGTTACACCTTCCAAAACCAATCTCCTGCAATTATCTGCTAGGGAAACAAATTTCTGATCACTCTGTATTATATCCGCTAATTCTTCTCTTTTTGCACCGGATGCCATGGCATTTCTCACTTTTCTATCCATAACCAAAATTTCAAATACTGCAACTCTCCCACGATAACCGGTATTAAAGCACAACGGACAACCATCTCCATGATAAAATTTATGATTTATCTCTTGAGATAGACCAATGCTTGCCAATTCTTCCGAAGATGGCGCATATTCCTTTCGACAATTGGGGCAAATTCTGCGTACAAGACGCTGAGAAACAATACCGTTTAACGCACTTGAAATCAGATAAGGCTCAACGCCAATATCCAAAAGACGATCCAGCGTGGCAATCGCACTGTTGGTATGTATGGTAGAAAGCACCAAGTGCCCTGTAATTGCGGCTCTCATGGCAATCTCCGCCGTTTCACCATCACGGATTTCCCCTACAGCAATAATATCCGGATCCTGTCTAAGAATTGCTCTTAATCCTCCGCTAAAAGTCATCCCAGTTTTTTCATTGATTTGCACCTGATTGATGCCCAAAATATTATACTCAACAGGATCTTCCAGGGTAATCAGATTACTTTCAACCGTATTCAACTCACGAATCATAGTATATAGGGTTGAGGATTTTCCTGAACCCGTTGGCCCAGCAATCAGAACCACGCCGCCTCCCTTTTGGTCAATCAGCTTCATATACTTTTCCAAATCTTCCCCTGTTAGACCAATTTTTGCTTTATCCAAAAGTTGCGTATTCTTATCCAGCAAACGGATAACAAACTTTTCACCATAAATGGTAGGCAAGGTAGACATACGCAAATCGATGTCAGCTTTTTTCACCTTAGCATTAGAACGACCGTCCTGAGGAATTCTGCGCTCTGTAATATCCATGCCGCCCATAATTTTCAGGCGAGAAATCACAGAAGCCTGCAAATCCTTGGGCACTGTCATAACATGACGAAGCAAGCCATCAATACGCATTCTAACCCGAACCTCTTTTTCACTGGGTTCTATATGGATATCACTGGCATGCTCAATCACCGCACGCTCGATCAATGAGTTTACCAAACGAATGGTTGGTGCTGATTGCTCGTCATTGTCAATGATATTGGACATAAAAGAATCGCCAAAAATAGCTACAACTGGTGCATCATCCATTTCCCGCTTCATCTCAGCAATTGCTCTAGCCGCTCCCTCATTTCCATATAAAGAGGCAATGTTTCTTTGTATAGACTCCTCTGTTGCAATCAGAGGAATTATGCGCTTTCTGCTGACTGCTTTTACATCCTCCAATGCCATAAAATTCAAAGGGTCGCTCATTGCCACATATAGGGAATCCCCCTCCAGCTTTACCGGCACAAGCCCATAGCTGTTGGCCAATTTTTTGGGTACCAACTCTGAAAGGGAGCTGGGAATAGAAATCACCGATAGGTCAATGGAATCAAGGCCTAATTGAAGCTTTAAGGTTTCAATTAACTGTTCCTCGGAAATGATGCCTTCTTCAATCAGTTCTTTACCTAAACGATTTTTTGTTTCTTTTTGTTTCTTTAAGGCAATCTCAAGCTGCTCATTGGAAATAACTCCCGTTGAAGTCAGCATATCTCCCAATCTTTTAAACTTCATTTTATCCTTAGTCCCCCTCCCTGTAATACACTATGTTAGCTTAATGTACGGAAATAAAAAGTATATTCTTTATTCAAAGCGCTGTTCTCTTTACTTTGAATAACATATCTTCCTGAAAAAACTCCGTCTTGATAGTGCAAAGTGAAAGAATCTATTACCATAGAGGTATAAATTCCACCATTTAATAATGCCACAAGTGGTGCATCATCTGCATTATCCGCCTTCTCATCAGTCAGATTTAAATAAAGCCAACCTTTTTTCAGTACAAAATGCCCCTTTACCACACTATAGTTTTCATTGGTAAATTGAATGATACCATCCTCCTCAGTAACAGAGGAAGAAAACCGCAGAACATCCGATAGAGCAGTATCAATGGTAGCTGCCAGCACCTCACCCTCAGAAACAAACAAGGATTTCTTATAAATACTGGCTGCCGCATTTACCGCAGTCGCAATTCCAATGGTTAGGATAGAAATAATCAATAAGGCTACCATAGATTCAAAAAGGGAGAAGCCCCCTTTATTTAAGCATTTTTTGATTCTTTTCATATTAAATTCCACCCTCCTTGGTTACATAGGAGGTGAATCCCATTCTATCTCCATAATAATTCACATCAAAGGTATAGGAAGTGCCACCACTTTGTATTGTTACAACTCCAGCAGTGGGAGTTTCTCTTTTTTCAACCTTCTCCAAATCCTCACGATATTTTTTATCTACTTTTTCAGCATCCAGATTGATTCTTGTTGAGGACGCGGTCACCTCTGCCAACAGCATGGCAGAAACTGTGAGAATTAAAATCGCCACCAAGGTTTCTAATAATGTTTCACCTTTTTTATTCTGTATCAATTTCAAGGGTACACCCCCTTTGAAATGGCTCCGGCATCATATGTAATTCTTGTATTAATTGTATAGACAGTAACATCATAGGTTTTTGATACCCAATCCCATGATGTTGTTCCGTCATATTCTTTAATCTGGGTATAGACCTCATGGGTATCCACATCAGGCTTCACTAGTATATCCGCTGAATCTTTATTCTGAGCGTTTACGCCCGCCTTAAAAGTCACGGTCATGGCATTGTTTACATCTGTGCTGTCATTTAGTGTCAACGAACAGGTGAGTAAGTAAGTATCTCGATCCAAGGACATTTTCAGCTTCACATCTTCCATGCCTGAACCTTTTATCACAAACTCTCTGGTTATAACTGCAGAGACTGTCTTGGGTGTTACATACTGGGTATGAGAAGTAAACGCCTCATACACCATACCTTGTAATTCGGCCCGCAACCTTGCCTCAATACCTGCTTGATAGTCCATTTCTGTACAAATCTCAGCTATATCACTATGCTTTGCAGGTCTAATTTGTAGAAGCTCCCCAAAACACTCATAGACCGTATTTGTTTCCCAACCCTTATACTCTACCCCTCCGAAAATATTCCTGAGAAGATTTGCCGCCGAGCTTACGGAGAGATACTCTTTCTGATTCTCGTCCCTTTGACGTATCTTATCAATATTTGCCGTGGCTGAGCTTAAAATAACCGAGGCGACCATAAAGCAAACGAAGAAAAGCATGAGGGCAAGCAAGATAGAGGCGCCTTTATTGCTATTTAATTTTTTTAGAATTTTCATAAAAGCACCTCTTTGGTTGACGGGCTAATAGGTAAATGTATTTGTATTGCTGTTGTAATAAAATACATATTCTGTACCATCTATTTTATTTCTAACTGTTACATTATTTAAAGTATACCAATAATCATTAAGGGAAAAAACATTTAATGTCAGTCCATCTGCATTTGTATTTCTTAGCAAAACATAAGAGTTATTTGACAATGAAACAGTATCCGTATACACCCAATTATAATTGTAATTATAATTATATGTAAATATTGCCTCCCAACTTGATAAATCATCTGCAAAAGCACTGTCAAAAACTAGCCCATACCTTGAATCGCCTCTTGCATCCGAAGGTGCATCAAATCGAGTCGTTTGATTATCTTCTAAATTCACCACTACACCGTTTGCATAATAGTCCGTTCTATACCAGCTTGATTTACTATATAACTTAATCGCTCCAACCTTCCCGCTAATTCCGATAGGCCAATCACCACAGTGATCCAAGGCTGAAAGTCTGGGATAAGGGTAAGCGCCACTCATGATATTGCTCCATGTTGCACTTGTGTTGCTTGTTGTCCAAGCTCCGGAGGTAAATACTGTTTTCAACTGAGCCAAGGATTTACTTGTTCCACCTGAGTTCGAAATAGCATTATTTATGGTTTTATCCTTTGCCCAATAACACGTTGCTGTGGTAATGCCCGTAGAACCTGTTGGAACAAACCCATAGCTTTGGGTTCCTGACACGCTGGCAAGGGTATAGCAACTCTGAACATTAGAACCAGAAGAAGTTCTTCCAATAAAACCAGAAGCAACTGCATTGGCAGACTGCACTTGGCCTAAGGCATAGCAATTGTTTATGGTTCCACTGTTTCTAAGTACAAAGCCTGCCGCTTCACCTTTCACACTGGAAATCGCTACATTCCCATAAGAATTTGTAATAGTACCGAAGTTTTGGCCAACCATACCTGCACTACCCAAGCTAGTAGTGGTTGTATTAATTGTGCCCGTAGCAAAACAATTTTTAATAGTTCCATTGTTGGTTTTGGCTACAGCCGCTAATCCATCTGAAGAACTGCTCATGTCTATTCCGATTAAAGCCAAATTCTTCACACTGCCATTTGCCGCAATAGTATCAAACAAAGGCTTTGCCAAACCGAAAACGTGGTTACCATTACTTCCCGTTCTATATCCATTGAAATCTTTAGCAGTGCCCCCTGAAAGGTATCCACCATCAAATGTGTACCCTGCATTGTTAATCCCACCTGTCATTGCGTCAGCCAAAACATCATGATCCAGCTTAATATACCATCCATTGCTTGCGGAGGTCATATTTTGAAGCTGCTGGGCTGTTCGCACCTTAAGAGGCGCCTCAGGAGCGGCCTGCAAAGCTGTTGTGGAAAGAGTATCTGCAAAGGCTCCATTTACATGAATTGTTCGTGTCCTAGGGGTTCTGATAGAATCCTCTGTTTCATCAAACCCAAATTGCACTTCCTTGCTTACCATATTGTTCTCAGCTTTCAATAAACCCAAGCTTGTTACACTAAGGCTATATAAATTATAGATACCATTCCCTACCGCAATATTGCTTTTTAGAATAGACTCCAGCTGAAGAGTCTGACCATTAGCTTTAAAGGTTCCTATATCCTCAAACAGCCGAAGGATGCCATAACCAGCACTTTCGATGGTTTTGCTGTTGGTTGTATCAAAACTTCCCACATAAGCAAGTGTATTCTTTTCATTGATATAGCTGGTAGCAAAAGTACCATCGGAATACAGCTCATAATACGTCAAATATCCGGAATCCTTCTTTGTTGACTCGTAATACCAATCTCCATAATGAACATAGGTAGTGGTTTTTTCTCTTGGATCAATAACCAATGCAGGGTAAGAATAAGCCACAGAATCTAATGATGGAGACCACGGATAAGTATTCCCCGAGGTTGCACGACCGGAACCTCTTGCATCTACGCCAGTTGCACTATCTTTGCTTGCTGGAATGGATAATGAACATAGCTGTGCATAATTCAATTTATTAACCGAGAAATCCTTTCCTGATGTGGTTCCACTTAAGGTTACTCCTGTCCCCACAGTGTTCGTTAAGTAGTAACCATTAACAAGCTTTATATTATCCTGTTTATTGATTACAGCATAAGGAACACCTTTTATATCATTTTTATCCCAGTTGCAATAAGTATATACATTGGAAATAACCATATTTCTACTGCTAGCTTGATTGTCATAAATACCATAAATATTATCAAATCCGGCACAAATTCCTGCCAAATAGGTGTTGGAGGAGGAACTGTCCGAGGCTGTTACAGTACCACCGCTATAGCAATTTGTAATCGTCCCTCTACCATTGATGGAGCCCACCAAACCACCAATATAGCGAGCTACATTGGAGCTTCGTTCCGCAGTAACCAGCTTGCTTACAGCACTGCTATTTTCGATTCTACCAAAGTTATAACCTACTAAACCACCCACAGCACAAGGCAACTTGGCGTTGCTTTTTGGAGCATAGCTTACTGTATATCCAGTTACAGAGCAATTCTTAACAGATGCATAAGAATATGTATCATCATTTCGATATTGCTCATTATCATCGCTCCCTTTTACCCCAACGTATACCAACCCTGCCAAAGCGCCTACCCCTGGATGATGTGAACCACCATCGTTGTATTCAGAGATCACATAACCTGATTTATTCTCGGGATCAGAAGCAATCATGACAATGTTTTTCAATGTTGCACCCTGCACCTCACCAAAAAGACCTGTGAATTGATATCTATCCTCATTTGTAGTAACACAGCGATAATCAATAATCGAGTATCCTTGGCCATCATAAACATTTCTAAAGTTGCTTGGTGTATAGGTTGCACCCGTTGGATCTGTAAATGCTTGAGAATTGGGACGCCCTATGGGTCTGTTTCGATATGCATTCCCACTTGCGGTATCCATCAGGTTATAGCTTATTCCGCAGTATGTCTTTGTATAGGCCCCAAAATCAATATCATTTTCCTGTCTATAATAATACCGTGTATCTTTACTATCCGTCCATTTTGTGGTGTTCCAATAATAGGCGGCACGGGCCAAAGCATTAATATGTCTTGGACTTCTAACGGAAATAGGGCGACTCTCCCCCGTTGGGTTTTTCGGAACCGCAGCCGCAGTTGTGCTGATATCGGGATTGATTGCATTCTTTGCAAAGTCAGGACAATAGAAAAAGGTATAGTCCTCAAACATTGCTTTTCCATCAATATAGCCTGTTATGGTCAAGCGGTCATAAAATCTTGCCGCGGTATTTCTATCAGTCATTTGCAATGCAAAAGGAAGGCGGAAAACCTTGGCATTAGAAATGGTATACTTTGCTCCATCTGCCGTATTTGAAAACTGTAAAGAAACCTTATCGGTAATTCTTTTTGCTGTACCGGCACTCTGGGTATCGGTTATATTAGCTGTTTCTATTTTATTTGAATTTAGTACATAATTGAATTCCGTCAAAGAATAGATTGTCATGATGGCATATCCATCCTCTACACAAGGTTCTTGCCGCAAGGTATTTAGTTTCCAGCTATTAATATCCCCTGTGTCAAAACTATCCCCTTCCGCCGTTAAGCTTGTTTCTGCATAATAGCCATAATAGTTTCCCTCTGCATCGGCATTTGCATATCTTTCATAATAAACCAATGATGTCTGCAATTTTAACTCCGCAGGCCAATCTCCATAATGAGGTAAAATTGTTCCATCCTCTCTATGTACCATTTTAAAAGGGATACTGTTACCAACCAAAGCATCACTATATGGGTAGCAATTACTATCAAGGTTCCCCAAAACCTTTAGATCTGGAAATCCTTTTGGCTGAACACCAGCATAACTAATCGTATAATCATAATTATAATTTGCCTGTCTTAAAAAATTACAATTGCGAAAGGTTGCAGTAGAGGTTCCAGCTAACCCACCCGAAGTAGCTTTATCTATAAGATTATCCCCTCTTTGCACCATGCCATAGGCACTGCAATCCGCAATCGTTCCATTGGCTGCACTTCCCACCAATCCCCCTGCATACCACTGAGCAGTCACATCAGAGGTGGAGTAGCAACCATTCATAGATGTATTTGCAGTTCTTCCTGCAAAACCTCCAGCATAGCTTCCTGTTGCATTCACCTTACCCGAAGCATATGAATCGGATATCAATCCATTGCTGTATTCGCCACAAAATCCCCCTACATAAGCATTACCCGCAACATTGATTGCGGCAAATGAGCCTTTTGTGGATGTGGCACCGCTGATTCGACCAACCAAACCACCAACATAATCCGTTCCACTAACGCGGTAGCGCGCAACGCGGTCAGCCATATCTGTAAGAGGGCGGTTATATTCATCCTTTGTTGTAAGATAAACCCCACAATTGGTTATGCTTCCTCCTTGCATTTGCCCCGCCAGTGCGCCAACATAGGCGCTCCCTGAAACACTAAAATCTACCAGCTTCATATTCATGAAAGCACAATCTTTCAGCTGGCTAAACAAGCCAATATTATTCGTTCCTGCTATCTTAAAATTCCGAATTTCATTATTACTTCCATTGAATGTTATTCCATCAAATAATGATGGGTTTGCAATGGGAGCAAAGGTATCTGAATAGGGTTTCTGGCTAGTATCATAACTACTAATCATGGAACCGGCAGGCCATTTGCTATAATCATAGTCAATTGCACTTGTCTGGGTAATAATAAGTCCATCTTTACCTGTGGCAGAATAGCTTGATGCTCTTAAATTGTTTAAATGGCGTACACTGGAAACAGCCAAATTTCCATCCTCGTCTTTTGATGCAAAAAGGCTGTTTGTAACGGGTGCGACTGCACTACCGGTAACAGTAAGACCCTCTTTGGCATAAGTCATTGTCACTGTTGCAGTAATGTTATCACCTGGTGTCAGTTTACCTCTGGTAATATTCTGAAAGCTCTCCATTCCTCCACGAACACTATCCAAAAGAACTTGAACTTTTGCCTTATCATTGCTAATCCAAAAATCTTTACCACCTTTCAATTCAATGGTAAAGGAGTGGTTAGATCCATCATCAGGTCTAAAGCTCTCATCTGTAATGGTCACAGACAAAAGGATATTCTCGGCATTTTTAATCAGTTTTCTCATGCCACTGCATTCAATATCAAGATATAAATCCTCTTTATTTACCACATTTACAGTGGGTTCAAATTTATCCGGCAGACCAATGCCTTGGGAAAGCTCTGAAATCCCCCCATAATAGCCTATCATTTTCTCTTTTCGATCACTTTTACTTCTTGAAGCAAGTGCCATTATATCATCATATGTAAAAGCTTCTTCTCCATAAAAAACGCCGTAGACATCCCCTGTTTCTGGATCCAACTCTACCAAATAATGCCCACCAGATTCTAAGGATGCATTTAAAATGGAATCATTACCTATTATATAATTAATAAAAACAGTATCCGTATCTGTAAAATAATAAAGTTTTTTCCAATCATCTGTTTCTCCATCATAATCTTGAGGTTCTTTGCCTAAAAATCCTAATTTTCTTTTGGAATAATCTACATCCTTCTCAACCTTTTCACAAAACGTATTTAGTGTTCCCACAGCTTTCATGGTTGTAAGCTTATTTTGAGAAACCAAATAAATCTGCCTTGCAACATCATCATACTTTGTTATCTCAAGGCTTCTTCTAAGGCCGGCTACCGCCGGTATGGCAATGGCGCAAATGACGATGAGTATTCCAACTGCAACCAGCATTTCTATAAGGGTATATCCTTTTTTTACTCTTTTTGAAAACTTTTCCATCATTGCACTCACTCCCTTTTCCATGAAATGATTGGCAACTTACAGCAGTAAATTTCAATCAGTAGTTACAATAATCTCATCCACATTGTAACAAAACTTTTTGCATAAAACAACAGAAAAAACATCGAAAAATCCCTGCTTAATGAAAAATAGTAATAAAATTCCAAATCTTCAATTCAAATACGTTTAAAATTTTTGTATTTAATTTATATTATAATGAATAGAATTTTAGCCCTTCCGTAACAGAAGCGTACGTATCACGAATAGAAAAAAAAGCGTTGAAAAAGCTTAACACTGCATTAAAGGATTAAAACAGGGCATTGCCCTGATACATATTAGCAATAAATCATTAAAATAAAAAAAGCAGGTCAAAAGACCTACCTTTCTAATTTATCCTGCAAAATGATTCCCATCCGCAATAATGCGCAGATAATTCTTCAACACCGCAATCTCTTCTGCAGAAAAGCATTTCAATACCTCATCATTCACGTCATCAATGATTTTTCCAATAGGTGCCTCTAAAGCTTTCCCTTTTTCCGTCGGAACCACTCTAACTTCACGTCTATCTTCCTTGTTGATTACACGATCAATCAGACCTTTTTTCTGCATGCGATCTAGCACGCCTGAAATAGTAGATGTTTCCAAGCAGAGAATCTCTGAAATTTGCTTTGGTGTAGCAAACTCCTTTTGCCACAAGCAACTTAAAACACCATATTGGGATGGTGTAATGTCATACTCAGACAACTTTGAGCTCAGATGCTGAAAAACAGAATGCTGTGCTGTAGTCAATAAATAGTTGATACACTGTGTTAATTCCATAAGCTTATCCTTTTCCCTTTACTCAATTCTACTTTATAGGATAGCTGTATTTGTGACAAAAATCAAGTTTTTTATTTAGCATCCAACACATTTTTGCGCAACATGTCGTACTTTTTCACTGGTCTATCAAACAAAATTTGTAAAATTTGCTGAGGGTGTGGTGCTGATTCCACAGGATTTCCATCTGCATCCCACATCTTAGAAACCTTCATGGTAAAGGCATTTCCCTTTGCTGGCATAACCTCAATGGTATCTCCTACACTAAATTTATTACGCTGTTCCACAATTGCAATTCCCGTTTCAGGATTGCTATTCTCTTGAACCATACCAACAAAATCAAACCCACGAATATAGGTATTGCTATTATAAATCTGCTGGTTTCCGTTTGGTTTTTCATAATAGAAACCTTCGGTATAGTCTCTATGGCTTGCCTTAGACACCTCTTCCAAATACTGAGGCAGTTTTTCACGATATAAATCAGGTGAAGTCATATAATCATCAATTGCCTGACGATATGCCTTTACCACTGTACCAACATAAAAGGGGGTCTTCATACGGCCTTCTATTTTCAGACTCATAATTCCTGATTCTAAAATATCAGGAATATGTTCAATCATGCAAAGATCCTTGGAATTATAAATATATGTTCCTCTTTCATTTTCCTCGATAGGCATATATTCACCGGGTCTTGTTTCCTCCACCAAATGGTATTTCCATCTGCAAGGATGAGAGCAAGCTCCTTTATTTGCATCTCTGCCGCTTAAATAGTTACTCAGCAAGCATCTGCCTGAATAAGAGATGCACATTGCCCCATGAACAAAGGCTTCAATATCCATATCCTCAGGGATATTTTCACGAATTTGCTTTACTTCCCCAAAGGAAAGCTCCCTGGCAATCACAACTCGCTTCGCCCCAAGTTTATACCACATGCCAGCACTCATATAATTGGTGTTATTCGCTTGGGTAGAAACGTGTATCTCCATATTTGGTACTGCTTCCTTGGCCACGGAAAACACACCTAAATCTGAAATAATCAAAGCATCTGCACCAATTTTTTCCACTGCCTTAAAATACTCCGCCATGCCTTCAAAATCTGCATTATGAGCAAAAATATTTGCAGTGATATAGACTTTGGCTCCATGGTCATGGGCAAATTGAATGCCTTCAGCCATAGTATCCAAATCGAAATTTTTCGCCTTAGCACGCAGTCCATATGCCTCGCCGCCAATATAGACTGCATCGGCACCATACAGCACCGCAATTTTCAGTTTTTCCAAATCCCCCGCAGGAGCCAAAAGCTCCGGTTTATTCAATTTCCACATGTTTCATTTCTCCTTCTGTTTCCTTTGTTTTATAACAAAGCGCCATACCATCGCCAATGGGGATGATCGAGGTTTCCAATGCATCGTTATGGGTAATTTCCCATAAAAATGTTCTTAAACGTTTGTGGATGGTACGCTGTCTCCTTGGCACACTGAAACGGGTTTGAGCAATTGTCCCCCCCTGTAAAACGTCATCCACAATCAAAAGCCCCCCAACGGGCAACAACCGTAAACAATGAGGCAAAAAGCTATGATATTGACCTTTTGCAGCATCTAAAAATATCACATCATAGGGGCCCTCTAAATTTGGCAGAATATCTGCCGCATCCCCCTCTAAAATCTTGATGGTATCCTCCAGCCCCATACGCTTAATATTGGGACGGGCATCCTTCAGCATAACCTCAAAACGGTCAATGGTGGTTACTGTTCCACCGGGTTGTAAATATCTGCTCATGAGCCCTGCAGAAAAACCAACAGCCGTTCCAATCTCCAATATATGCTTTGGCTTTTTCAGAGAAAGCAAAACACTCATCAGTCTTGCTGTCTCTAAAGGTATAATAGGAACATTGCCTTCGTTTGCTTCCCTTTGTATTTCCCCTAAAACGCCATCATACATGGGTTGTATGGTGCGTAAAAAGGTATTCATCGTATCATCTGTTACATAATTCATTTTATTCTCTCCTAAATTAGGTTCCGCTAGCCTTATATTTTTCCTTGGCTTTCAAAAAGTCCTCATAAGTTTCACAGAAAACATGATTATCTTTCCCTTTTGCCTCAACCACATAATAAATATATTTATTATCCTCAGGGTAAAGGGCTGCTTTAAAGGACAATTCTCCAGGGTTAGAAATTGGCCCAACGGGAAGTCCTTTCACTTTATAGGTATTATACGGAGAATCCACCTGTAGATCAACGGTTGAAATATCTTCCTTTACAATGCCCATGGCATATAAAACCGTGGCATCCACCTGCAACGGCATTCCATCTTTTAGTCGGTTATAAATTACCCCCGCAGCACGTGGACGCTCTTCATCCACCTTAATTTCTTTTTCAATAATCGAAGCCATTGTAACCAGCTCATCTAAAGTATGCCCACTTGCCGCCACAGCGTTTTGATATTCCTTTGTATACATTTGTTCAAAACGTTTCAACATTGCTTGAATCAGTTGATGAGCAGTGGTTTCTTCCTTAATAAAGTATGTGTCAGGAAAAAGATATCCCTCCAACTTAAACTCTCTATCCGGAAGATTTTTTAAGAATTCAAACTCAAAGGTTCCTGTATTACACTCATTCATAAATTCCTCAGCAGTACAAATACCTTTTTCTTCTGCTTTTGCAGCAATCTGCTTTGTTGTAAAACCTTCGGGTATGGTAATTTTCATTTCATCTAATACTATACCTGTTTGCAGCAACCCCATAATTTGGGTTGCGTTTAAACCTTTATCTATTTCATAAGTCCCTTGACGATAAGTACCATCAAAGCCATCAAGTCTACTACTCACACGGAAGGATAGTGCACTTTTAATTAGTTTATTTTCTTTTAAAATTTGGGCAATATCCGCCGTAGATGCCCCTTCGGGTATTGTAACTGTTACAGTTTCCCCCGTTAATACTGGTTGTTCCTCGGAGGATTGCATAAGACTCTTAAACAATCCGAAAGAAAGAAGGCCAATTACCACTGCTATTAAGAAAAATATTCCCCATCGAATATTTCTATTTCGCCGACGCTTTTTTTCCCGTAATCTACGCCTATCTATCTGCCTTTTCCTTCCTCTATTATCATCCATTTTTCCATTCATGGCAGTTCTCCTTTCATTCCCCATAAATCTGTTCTATTATACAATTTTATTCCCTTTCCGACAACCTTATTTTCCAATCTAAATCTCATCGTAAAATTCTTTTTCACTTTTCTTAATCTTATTGCAGAAAATACGAATCTTGGTATAATAGATAAAGGCTGAAAAAGATATATAAATAAAATCTATCGTTTTATAGACAGATGGAACAAAACCATGTATTTATTTGAAGGGTGCCATGACTTTGTCATCCATAAAAATTTTTGACGATTACCAAAATTTTATTCCTTTTAAGGCAAAATGGTTTTACATGAAAAGTAATGCCTTGTGTGGAATCTTATTTTGGTTTCTTTTCTTATATGATAGGAGAATATGATGAATTATCAAGAAAGCATACATTATTTAGAAAAAGAAATCGGTTTTGCATCTTGTCCTGGGTTGGAAAGAATTACCGATTTGATGGAGAAACTGGGAAACCCCGAAAAAAAAATAAAAGTCATACATGTTGCAGGTACTAATGGAAAAGGTTCCGCCACAGCATTGCTTTGTTCTATTTTGCATGAAGGGGGTTACCGAACCGCAGGCTATACTTCACCCCACCTAGCCAGCTACAATGAGCGTTTTTTGATTAATGGAGAGGAAATTTCCGATGACGATTTTGCCCGAATCATCACCAAAACAAAGGATGCTTGTTTAGAATTGACGGAAGAAGGAAAAGATGCGCCTACCTTGTTTGAAGTAATTACCGGTACTGCCTTTCTCTACTTCGCAGAAGAAGGTGTAGATATTGCTGTGATTGAAGTGGGACTTGGTGGAACATATGACGCAACTAATATAGTAGAAAACCCAATTTTAAGTGTCATTATGTCTATCAGTATGGATCATACAGAATTCTTGGGAAATACAATTGAACAGATTGCCAAAGAAAAAGCGGGAATTATAAAGGAAAGTTGTCCTGTGGTGTTGTATTCTCAAGAAGAATTAGTATATAATATTGTTAAGAAACAAGCAGATTCCTTACATGCGCCGCTTTACTGTCCAAAAGATACAGCAGTTAAAATTCACTCTCAGACCATAGAGGGAACTGTTTTTGATGTTAAAAGCCCTTCTTTTGCCTATGATAACTTATATTTACCTTTGCTGGGGCAGCATCAAATTCAAAACTGCATTACAATTCTGGAAGCTTGCCAGATTATGAATAAGAATGGATTCCCATTAACAGAATCCCAAATTCGTACAGGTATTTCAAACACGTTTTGGGCGGGAAGAATGGAAGTGTGCAAAAAACAACCGATGGTTGTTTTGGATGGTGCCCACAATGTTGATGGTATCCGACAATTATCAGAAAGTATTGAGACCTATTTTAAAGATAAAAAAATCACTCTCATATTAGGTGTTTTAGGGGATAAGGAATATGAAAAAATGGCTGAGCTGATTATACCATTTGCCAGTCAGGTAGTCTTTACCGAACCCCACAGCGAGCGCAAGCTAGAAGCTCAAACATTGGCAAAAATCGTTGCTTGCAAGGAATTGCCTTTCTACATTGAGCCTGAAGTAGAGCATGCATACGAAAAAGCTTTAAAAATAACCGAAACAAATGGTGTTATTTTATGCTGTGGTTCCCTTTATATGATTGGTGCTTTACGTTCCTATATATTTTCCGTTGAATGAAGGAGGTTACATTATTATGTTCAATTTTAAAGATGAGCTTTCAAGATATCAGCCCATCCTTGAGTTAGATCAAATTGAAGAGGCTTTACAGCCCAATCAACTGAAAGACCTGGTTGATATTCTCGAACATATAGCAAAAGATAAAAATATCAGTCCTTCCCAGGAATGAACAAAGGAGCGATAAAAATGAGATGTCCAAATTGTGGATTTGATTTTTCCGAAGGCTACCTTTGCCCAAAATGCGGGATTGACACCTTTGTTTTTCTAAAAACCCAGAAGCTCTCTATTCGTTTATATAATGAAGCCTTAGAGGCCGCAAGGGAGATGGATCTTTCAGGTGCTGGTGAAAAGTTGGAGCAAAGCCTTCTTTTTGATAAAAGCAATATGCAGGCTCGAAACTTATTGGGCTTGATTTATTGTGAAACCGGCAGAATTGCTGATGCATTAAAACATTGGATTATCAGTACTTCTATGGTAAAAGATAATAATCCTGCCGTTGGATATATGGATTTTCTACAGAAAAACGGGCGAGAAATGGAAAAATATAACGATGCCGTTCGTATGTATAACCAAGCCCTTTTATATCTGAACCATGGCAGCGACGACATGGCCATTATCCAATTAAAAAAAGCCGTAGACAGCAATCCCGACTTTATAGATGCTTATAATTTGCTTATCCTTTGTTGCATTGAAGAAAATAACTATAAACGGGCCCAGCACTTTATTGATATCGTTTTGAAAAAGGATAAGAAAAATCCCAAAGCTTTGAAATACGATAACGTTATCAATAGTGGCGGTACCAGTGGTCTGCGCAAAAAGACTCCTCGCTCCGCAGAAAGTAAGGAGGATTCCTCGCAAAAAACTGTTTCACTGAAAAAAACAGATAGCGCTCCCCCTATGCCCAGATATAAGCGTAAGGAAAAACAAATCGGCATCTTAGAAAAAAGGGATATTATTTCCTTTCTTCTTGGCATCGTATGTGCCGCAATTGCAATTCTTGTTTTAATGATGCCTGCTATGAATGAGGCAAAGGATAAATTAATTGTGGATCTGCAAACAAAAGTGGATAGCTATGCCGGGGAAACCAAAATGACACCCGATGAAGTTCTGGCTATGAGAACAGAACTTGAGACCCTGCGAAATGAAAATAAGCGCCTACGCAGTGAAGAAACAAAACAGGCTAATCTTGAATTATTGCAAACGGCATTATCTCAAATGACCGATAACGATTTTGAAACCTGTGTAGCCACATTGGATCGTATAGATACCATGGGCTTTAGCGATGAAGACATGGCGAAGTATAATTCCGTTAAGACAACGGTTTATCCAAAGGCTGCAGATAGCCTTTATACTAAAGGCAAAAGTGAATTTTTAAGTAACAAATATGCTGAGGCAAAAGCAAGTTTGGAAAGTGCATTAAAATATGCATCTGAAGAAAATTTCATTGATGATGCTTATTTCTATTTGGCAAAAATTGCGGAAAAAGACGAGGATTTGGAGCAAGCAAAAGCTTATTATCAGAAGGTTATATCTGAATATCCTGATTCCAATCAGCTTACCAATGCGCAAAATGCCTTAAAAAATCTTTCTGAATAACATAACACGGCTATAAGTATCATCAAGGTTATACAATTTATTTGATTGTTAATAAAGAAAAAAAGCGATCTTTTTCTAAAAGAAAAAATCGCTTTTTTTAAATGTCTGCAACAACCAGATAGATGTACAAAAAGCATCAACTCTAATTATTTTTCTTTCTAGACGCATTTCTAAATACAAAAAATAGAATAACCAGACAGGCAATGCCACCTGATAGCTGCCACTGATACATCTTTAAAAACGCCTTGCAAATCTCCCAATGACTGCCCAAAAAGTATCCCGCACTAATCAAGACTGTGTTCCATATAATCACACCAAAAAATGTACATACTAAAAAGGGTATTGCAGACATTTTTGCCAGCCCCGCCGGAAAAGATATATAAGTACGTGCAATGGGAAATAATCTAGCAAAAAAAACAGATTCTTTACCATACTTTTCAAAAATACTCTGAGCTTTTCCTACACCTAAGGCAATGGTTTCAAATCTCCCTGCAAGTTTATCAAACATTTTTCCACCAATTCTGCCAATCAAATAACAGAAAGTTGTTCCAAACATACCCCCTATTGTTGCAATCAGTATGGTATGAAAAAGGCTATAGCCATTTATGGCAATGACATAACCAATAAAGGGTAGTAAAATTTCGCTGGAAACCGGAAAACAACCATATTCTAAAGCTGTAGCAACAAAAATTCCCCCTGCTCCCAATTCTAAAATCAATTGCTTTATCGCCTCTATCAAACTCATTTTTTCTCCCCCCTCCATCTATCCTATGTCAAAAGAAATAGAAATAGGACATTCATCTTTCATAATTTGCCTATCGAATATTTAATTTTTATTATGCGCTTTCATATTTTACCCATTTAAATCACACTCACTAAATATTCTGAATTTTGGCATAACAAAAAAGCCCATTATCATAATAATGGGCTTTACTATAAATTAATTTAAGGCTTTCTTTCTATAGTGAAACTTATTCTCATATGGTGCCAAAAGGGATTTATTCCTCTTCCCAACCCCAAATTCCTTTCACCTGAGAAAGATCACGAGGACTAAACATATATTTTTCAATCATTTTAACAGGATGATATGCACGCTTTGCTTTACGCATCCCTTCTATACCCATATCTTCCTCACGATTAATTAGCTCTACTTCCATACATTCATTTTTCACATATTGCTGATTAATCATAGGATAGATTCCCTCAAAAGAGGCATCGGCCTTTTCAATATGCACTAACTGCAAATGAGGCTGTAATCTTTCCCCCAGAGTGAATGCTACCAGTTTATTCTCAATAAAAATAGCGCCACCTACCAGACCCAAATCTTCCATATGATTTAAAGCCAATAGGACAGACTGCCTTTCTTCTTTTAGCTCTGCACTGATTTCGTCTTTCTCCTCTTTCCATTGGTCATAAAGAGCAATGCAGTCATCTATCATAGAAGGCTCTAGCTTTCTATATTCATAGTCAGAGTATAAGGAAAGGAATTTATTCACATGATTTCTTTTTGCATGAAGCTTTTTACCTGACAGGGTCTCCAGTTTTTCTCGCTCATACACATAGTCCCATGCGATATCCGTAGGTTGTATAAATAGTTCAGGACAGGCCTCTTGCATCATTTCATAAAAGGGTGAAGAGACAGATCGAATTGTCGGCTCAACTCCAATTTTCTTCATGTAGTCGATGGCATCATAAACTGCCTTGCGATAATTCACAGTTTCACCATATTTGGGAATGGGTGCCCAGAAATAAACAGGTACACGCTTGAAATCCATTTTAATATAAAGCACGTTATCCTTTTCTGCATATTCCATTTTACCATCAGTACCCCAAATAAACATATTTGTAAAGGAAAGATCAGAGCATTCTGCTCCCCAAGGTTTCGTATAGCTTTCAATGAGCGCCTTTTTATCCAATGTAATGGGATAAAATTGAAAAGACGCACTTGATGTCTTTGTTTCTATCATATTTTTTTTAGTTTCCTCTTTCTTTTGATTATTACATAAACATTGTACTCCTGGCATACAATTGCCTCCAATTTTAATATTCATCAATGATATAACATTTACATTTCGGTAAAACCTGTTTCATAGAATCATATCCATCCTGATTCAATATTGTGACAAACGGGCCAATCTCATCCAAAGATGCATAGCCCATCAAAACTCGCAAAAATTGCCCTGCCTCCACTTTTATTGCGGGATCAATACCTGATTTTGTTCCTTCAAAAGTAAAAACTCCATTGTTCTCAACAATGATTGGATCAAAAATATCAACCGCAAAGGGACAGCTAATTTCTAATTTTTTTAGAATATCCCCAATATTGGAAACACCGGCTACTCCCTTTGGGCAAACATGCTTATCCCATTCAAAAGAAACATCCACATCAGGAGGTAGTTTCACAGAAACCTGCCGACCCTTGGCAAAAGAAAAAATCTCTTGTAGCAAAGCATTATAGCATCCATCGTTAGCTACAGCTTCAGGGCATACTACTTCGTTTTCCAAAGAATATAAAAAGGCATAGCCATCTATTTCTTCATTCCTTAAAACAATGCATACTCCTCCATCAGAAGCATAGTCATTGCACTTGCGTAAAAATTCTTCCGCTGTGCGTTTCACCGCCCCACTGTAGCGCACGCCTATGTTATTTTCATATAAAGGGTACAACTTCAGCCATTGTGTTTTTTCAAGGAAAGATACCTTTCCTTCCGGCTCAATGGGTTTATTGCCTTGAATATATACAGCATCCGCCACGGGATAGTGTCCATATGCAAAATAACTCTCCAATGTGGCTGGTGTATGCACCACTAGGGATAAACCTTTTTGGTTTAATAAATTCATCTCATGGGTAAAAATTTTATGCATATAACCCTTTTTTCTATGGTCAGGGTGGGTGGACACACCGCAAAGCATGGCACCTGCCAAATCCTTTCCACGAACACGAATGGTGTAGGGAACACCCTGCATGGCGCTTAAAATTTCACCTTCTTTTTCCAAACAAACGGAATATTCCGGGTAAAACCTGTTATGGAAAAGCCAATCACAAAAAGCATCAGTATCTCCAAAACATAATTGCCAAAGACGATAAAAATCCTTTGCATCTGCTTTTGTAGCTGCTCTTACAAATTCATTGTCTCCCATTGTTTTCACTCAATTCTAACTCAAAGTATTTTATCAGGACAATATTCTAACCTAAGGGATAGAATAGACACCTGTTTTTATTTAACCAAAGCTTAATTTCCATAGGAGAACTTAGAAAGTAATCCTAATCTTAAGTTCAGTTTTGTTCTTTCTATACTATTTTACTAAAGATATTAGAAAAAATCAACTGATAATAATTATCAATAAATAATTTTTTCGATGATTTTTTTGTACACCTTTACAAATTCCTTCTCTTTACAATGGCTTTCTATGTCCTTAATAGCTATCCAAGCTACATCGGAATTTTCATCTTCTTTTATCCTCAGTCTAAGCTTTTCATCTGCAATAAGTGCAAAAGTTGCATTAATATGCAAGTGATTTGGGACATATTCTCCCCTTTTATAATGCGCCGTTACCGAAAGAATATCCAAGGAGAGAATATCCTGTGAATAAGGGACAGCAGCTATGACACCTGTTTCTTCCTGCAATTCCTTTAATGCAACGGACAGTAAATTTCCTTCACCATCAGCATGCCCACCAACGCATGCCCATGTATCAAAAATATTATGTTTAATCATCAGCACTTTGTCCTTTTTTTCATTAAAAACCATAGCTGTTGCTGTTGCATGGGCAAAATGGGAGGTCCGAAAGAGAATCTGGTTACCGCTTTTTTCTATAAATTCCAATATCACCTGTTTTTCTCGTTCCTCTTCCATAGTATACGGCTGATAAGTACGAATTGATTGTAGTAGATTCATATTATTCCTCCAAAAGACTGCAACCCTCTTGCCAAATTTTTTTAAACGCCGAAGGCAAAGCATATTCATTTTCTGCTGTTTCTTTTGTTAACCAAAGAAAGTCTTTATTTTCGTTTACGTCCACTTCAACAAAATAACAGCTCATATGCCATTCGATATGGGTAAAAATATGTTTTTGTGTCTTCATATTTTTTATATTACCAGACAAAATGCCCCACTCACTTAATGCTACTGGTAAAGCTTTTTCTTGATTACAATTTGGCAATTGCCATAGCCCTGACAGGAGTCCCTTTCCTTCTCTTTTTTGCAAAGCTATTTTTTTATTATATACCAAAAAAAATACTGATAAATAATCCTTAGTACGCTCTTTTTTCGGGCTTTTCACAGGAAATTGCAAAACGGCATTTTTTCTGTAAGCATGACAATATGCCCTCACAGGGCAATTATCGCATTTTGGAAGTCCATTAGGCAAGCAAATCGTTGCCCCAAGCTCCATTAAAGCCTGGGTAAAGTTACCTTCTTCCCCCTGAGGCATCATCAAGGATAGCTCTTCCTCCCATGCCCCTTTTGTGGTTGCTAAGGTAATATCTCTTTCATCCGCCGTTAAGCGTGACATCACCCTTAAAACATTGCCATCCACCGCGGCATAGGGCAATGAAAAAGCAATGGAAGCAATGGCGCCGGCAGTATAGGGGCCAATCCCCTTTAGCTTTCGCAAAGCGTGATAGTCCCGTGGCAAATTGCCTCCAAACTCATCTACCACCGTTTTCGCTGCTTTTTGCAGATTTCTTACTCTGCTGTAATATCCCAAACCCTCCCATAATTTCAGAAGAGTATCTTCCTGGGTGTTTGCCAAAGCCTCAATGGTAGGGCAGGTCTCCAGAAACCGGTGGAAATAAGGCTTCACCGCCTCCACACGAGTTTGCTGCAGCATAATTTCAGACAACCATATATGATAAGGATTTTTCGATCTTCGCCAAGGTAAATCTCTTGCATTTTCCTTATACCAATGTATCAGTTCCGTTACAAATTCCTTTGAATCCTTCATACAAACTCCTTACAAAGATAATAATTTATATATATTTTATCGGAGACGAAACAGCTTCATATAAACCGGAAGGATTAATCCCCCCACGCTGTTACCCAATGTCATCACTAGAATTGCTAAAAAACAATGTTCATCCCAAGCTTTGGACAGACTGAAATAAAACATATTCGCAATCACATGTTCAAAGCCGCTTAAAATAAACACCATGACAGGAATAAATATCGCCAATGCCTTCATGGTAGAGCCTTCTATATTCCGATATGCATCTATAGCAATAAACATTAACATACCGCATAAAATCGCCAAAAGAAAGATACTCATAAAATTATCCCCCAGTTTGACTGCGGCAATTCCTGCAACTCTTTGAGAAATCGGCATATATAGTCTTGTATGCTGAACCATCCATGCCAACAAGTATGTACCAATCAGATTTCCAATCCAAGTTATGCCAAGTTCAATGAAATATACAGGCCTTTGAAAAATAAGATAGCCAATTTTTCCAGTAAAGAGCTGCAGTTGAAAACAGATAATAGAATACAATCCGATAGCAAACAAAAAGCTTCCTAAAATAGGATTTTCCACTGATAAAAAAACTGTACCACCGATACCAATTAACATACCTGCAATGACTGCCGAAACCAACTGCCTTATTTTTTCCACGCCCTATTTCCTCCTAGAAAACAATATGATTTAGCATACACGATAATGAAACGATATGTCAATATATAGCGTAAAAAATCAAAAAAAGCCTATATATGGCATAAAGGGTTTCTCTTGCACATTACCATACAATATGATACGATTACTAGAGAAAATTGGAAAACAACATCAGTATACTCAATATCACGGAGGGAAATGTTTATGAATCAAGAACTTTGGAATCAAATTCATTGCAAAGACCTTTTAAAAAAAGTGAGCGATGGCAAAGAAGTAGTTTGGGTAAATGAAAATTTGGAGACTGCACAAAGCGCCTTATGTAAAATTGATATTTCCTTAAAAGATATTGATGATGCAGAGGCACGTTTGGCTCGGTTTGCTCCTTTTATTTTAAAAGCATTCCCCGAAACAGAAAGGGAAACGGGATTGATTGAGTCTCCCCTGACAGAAATTGAAAAAATGAAAGCCCAATTAGAGATGGAATATGGCACAACAATACCGGGCAGGCTCTTCCTGAAGCAAGACAGTCATCTTGCAATTTCCGGCTCTGTAAAGGCAAGAGGCGGTATTTATGAAGTTTTGAAGCATGCGGAAGATTTGGCTCTGGAACATGGTCTGCTAAAAGAAGAGGATGACTATAGCGTTTTTGCTTCTGATGAATTTAAAAAATTCTTCAGCCAATTTAAAATTCAAGTTGGTTCCACAGGCAATCTTGGTATGAGTATCGGTATCATGAGTGCCGTTCTTGGATTCCATGTTATTGTTCATATGTCTGCTGATGCAAAGCAATGGAAAAAAGATTTGCTTCGCAAACGTGGTGCTGAAGTCATTGAATACAATGATGATTACAGCAAAGCCGTTGAAGTTGGTCGCAAAAACTCTGATGCAGATCCCACAAGCTATTTTGTTGACGATGAGAACTCTGTAACTCTTTTTCTTGGCTATGCTGTTGCGGCAAAACGCATCAAAGCCCAGTTCGATGCACAAGGAATTATCATTGACGAGGAACATCCTCTTTTCGTTTACATCCCCTGTGGTGTTGGCGGTGCACCGGGAGGCGTTACCTTCGGTTTAAAACAAATTTTCGGCGATAACGTTCACGTCTTTTTTGAAGAACCAACCCAGGCGCCATGCATGTTGGTAGGTATGGCATCAGGCTTACAAAACAAAGTAAGCGTTCAAGATTTCGGCTTGTCAGGTCAAACCCATGCAGATGGTCTTGCAGTTGGACGAGCTTCCGGCTTTGTAGGGGGTGTTATGACCCACCTATTATCAGGCATTTTCACCCTTGAAGATTATCATATTTATGATTTAATGAGGGATATTGTGAACACAGAGGATATCTTTTTGGAACCATCTGCTTGTGCTTCCTTCTGGGGCCCTATTCAGCTAATGAAAGAGCCTGCAACAAAGGAATACGTGGAAAAAATGGGCTTGCTTCCTAAAATGGCAAATGCAGTTCATGTGCCTTGGGCAACAGGCGGAAGTTTGGTTCCACAAGAAATTAGAGACGAATATATGCATACGCATCTAAATAAATAAATTCATTCTAATAAAAAATAACGGCAAACGCCGTTATTTTTTATTTCAAACCATTGAAAAGACCATATTCCATATCTGAATATTTTTTAAATAAAGCAAATGGGCTTTTCAATTTTTAGCCTTAAGAACCAAGTCTCACTTTGTTTTAAAAATAAAAAAAACTTATTTTATTTATTTTATAAATAAATTTGTAAAATCAAAGGTAGCAAAATAATCCTCTGGTGTCTCTGCACGACGAAGTAAAGCAATTTCTCCGTTCTCCTTCAATAGAAGTTCAGCAGAACGTAATTTTCCATTATAATTATATCCCATTGCATGACCGTGGGCACCGGTATCATGGATATAAATGATATCTCCAATCTTTATTTCAGGAAGCAAGCGGTCAATTGCAAATTTATCATTGTTTTCGCAAAGGCCACCCACAACATCATAAATATGGTCACAGGCTTTATCTTCTTTTCCCAATATGGTAATATGGTGATAAGCTCCATACATAGCAGGACGCATCAGATTTGCGGCACAAGCATCTAGACCAATATATTCTTTGTAAATATGCTTCTCATGAATGGCAGTCGCCAAAAGGCTTCCGTAAGGTGCCAGCATAAACCGTCCCATTTCTGTAAAAATAGCCACGTCGTCCATACCCTCAGGTTTCAATACCTCTTCGTATACCTGTTTCACACCCTCACCAATTGCCATAATATCACATGCCATATCTTCAGCATGATAAGGTATCCCAACACCACCTGAAAGATTGATGAACGCAATATGAACACCTAATTCTTTTTTCAGTTCTACTGCCAACTCAAATAAAATCTTCGCTAACATGGGATAATAGGTATTAGAGCTTGTACTGCTTGCCAAAAACGAGTGAATACCAAAATGTTTTGCACCCTTTTCCTTTAAAATACGAAAAGCTTCCTTAATTTGTTCCTTGGTCATACCATATTTTGCATCTCCCGGGTTATCCATAATATCATTGGAAACCTGAAAAAGACCACCGGGATTGAATCTACAACAAACAGTTTCAGGAATTTTTGCCAGTTTCTCAAAAAAGGCAATATGAGTAAAGTCATCGAAGTTAATAATAGCACCTAATTTATCAGCCAGAACAAAATCTTCAGCTGGAGTCATATTGGAAGAAAACATAATTCCGTCACCGGAAAATCCTAATGCTTCTGCAATCATAAGCTCTGTAAAAGAGGAACAATCCACACCACAGCCTTCTTCTTTTAAAATTTGTAAAATACCAGGAGTAGGGGTCGCCTTTACCGCAAAATATTCTCGAAAGCCTTTATTCCAAGAAAACGCACGGTTTACCATGCGGGCATTTTCACGAATTCCTTTTTCATCATAAAGATGGAAAGGCGTTGGATATTGTTCAATTATTTTTTTTGCCTGCTCTAAAGTAACAAATGGATTCTTCATTTGTATAATGCTCCTTTTACGATAAAATTTGCTTACAATTATAACAAACAATCTTACGCTTTGCAATGACACCTATAACAAATGTGAAAAAACATTTCCTCTTGTCCAAAAATCAGTGTATAATATAATTGTTATTCATTTTTAGCGAGGTTAACTATGAGAGAATATTTGCATCAATTAAAAACGATTCAATTATCCCCAGATATTATTCTATTTGATTTGTTTAAAACAATATTAATCTTTTTGATTGCAACTTCCTTTGCATTATGTGTTGTGGAAATGAATGTCATCAGTGATAATATTTTTGGGGTCTATATGTTTGGCGTTGCCATAACTTCTGTAATTACCAGTGGGTATATCTGGGGATTGCTAGCCTCTATCGGTGGAGTAATTGCTGTTAATTTCTTCTTCACCTATCCTTTTTTTGCCTTAAATTTTTCATTGTCAGGCTACCCCATCACTTTCGCCTTACTCCTACTAATGTCAGTTTTAGTCAGTGCTTTGACGACAAGGGTTAAAAAAGCTGCTGTACTTTCTGCAATGCGGGAAAATCGCTCTGAAAATCTAACAAAAATGAGCAATGCACTGCTCTCTGCCAATACACTGAATCAAATAATGGAAATCACTGTAGATTTTTTTTCTCAGTCAAATCAATGTAGTGTAATCGGTTATTTTGGAGATCCCACAGCACCAGATATTAAACTAATAAAAGCCATAAAAAGTCACGATGAACTCATTTTAAATAGCCCTTTGGAATTGCAAGTCGCAAAAATTGCTTTCACAACAAATAAAATTTCCGGTGTGACCCTTGAATCAGAAGCCCATAACTGTAAAGGAACTTATATCCCCATTTCCGTAGATAATAGGATTTATGGTGTAATCGGATTGCTTTTTGAAAACCCAGGTAATATGTTGATAGATATCTATAAATTTTCAAGCATTATGGTTTTTCAAACTATCTTAGCCATTGAAAGGCAAGCCATTGAAGAAAAAGCACAGAAAATCCTATTGGAAAAAGAAAAAGAAAAAATGCGAAGCAATCTTTTAAGGGCTGTGTCTCACGATTTGCGCACGCCTCTCACTTGTATCATTGGTGCCAGCTCCACTTTACTTGAAAATAAGGATAAGGTAACTGAAGAAACCTTTGATCGATTACTTGTTGATATTCACCATGATGCTCAATGGCTGATTCATATGGTTGAAAATCTGCTTTCCATTACAAAAATTAGCAGCGACGGCGCCAAAGTAAAAAAACAAGATGAAGTGGTAGAAGAAATTGTTTCTGAAGCTATTGCCAGAGTTCATAAAAGATTTCCAGACGCCTCCATATTCGTTTCAGTTCCTGAAGAAATGCTGATTGTACCTATGGATGCCACGCTAATTGAGCAGGTTTTGATTAATTTATTGGAAAATGCCATACGACATGCCCAAACCATTTTGCCAATTTCACTCAAGGTATTTAAAGAAAGTAATGAAATATTTTTTACTGTTACAGACTATGGAAAAGGCATTGACCCCGCAAGAATTGCCACGATTTTTGAAGGAGAAAATGGCAGTGCCTCTGTGGATTCCAATAGGGGATTAGGAATCGGCCTTTCCCTTTGCAAAACCATTATTCTTGCCCATAACGGCAGAATATTTGCCGAAAACCAACCCTGCGGAGGTGCTATCTTTACATTCGCATTGCCCATGAAAGGAGAATCATAATATGACAGTGAAATCGAAAATATTAATTGTTGAGGATGAAGAACCCATCAGCAATTTTATGGAAATGACACTTAAATCCAATAACTACAGTGTGATCTGTGCGAAAAAAGGGAAGGAAGCCTTATCCATGATACCATCCCACTGTCCAGATTTAATCATATTGGATTTAGGTCTGCCTGATATAGATGGTATCACCATTTTAAAAGAACTTAGAACATGGAGCTCCACACCCGTGATTGTCGTTTCTGCCCGTAGTGATGAAGGGGATAAGGTTGAAGCTTTGGATATTGGCGCAGATGATTATATTGTAAAGCCGTTTGGCACCTCGGAGCTCTTGGCACGCATTCGCACTGCCATCCGCCACAACACCAGCAACCATTCAGGGACTTCCGAACATCTTTTCTCTGTGAAAAAATTGAAAATTGATTTTCAAAAAAGGCTGGTTATTGTTGATGGGAACGAAGTTCACTTAACACAAATTGAGTATAAAATCGTTTCTTTACTGGCAAAAAGTGCCGGTCGTGTATTGACTTATGACGCCATTATCACCGAGCTTTGGGGGCCATATGCCGTTAAGGATAATCAGATTTTAAGGGTAAACATGGCTAACATTCGAAGAAAACTTGAGAAAAACCCTGCCGCCCCAGAATATATTTTTACTGAGGTTGGTATTGGATATCGTATGGCTGAGGAATAATCTCTTGTCGGCAAACGTATTTATGAGTTCTATTGTAAAAATTCTAAAAAGGCTTTGGAGTCCAAAAAACTTCCAAGCCTTTTCTTTATGCGCTTATTAGATTTAGAAAGAACCCATTGTCTCAATAAAGAAACACAATTTTTTTCTGTATGCAATTTCTCCAGTAAAAAAACCCCATACGGGGCAAGGGGTTAGAATATGTACAGGGATTTCTCCCTGTTTAGAATGCTTTCATTTGAAAACCTTTAATCATTTTTTCATAGCAATCTTGGCATAAATCAAAAGAATCCTGTCTTCCGTCTTGTTGTGAGAAATAACCCCATGATTTTTCAGCATGGAAATATTCCTCCCATATCCCCTCTCTGATCTGGGGTATCTCCTTGCCACAGCAATTACAAATAACTTTTGTAAGCACTTGAGTTTCCTGCGCCTTGATATCGTATTCTTTCATCATTCCGCCCCCCAATTGATTCGCCTTATTTCGAGCTACAATTGCATTTTACCACATGAGTTTTTATTTTTCTATATGAAACTGTTTCTAATCGTGGTATCATATAGAAAACAAAAATGACTCCGCTGGAATTTAATGTATCTGATTCCATAGGGGTATGCGGAAAGCAGGTTTTCATATGGAACAAGGTCACTCCCCTTTATCCCATTGTTCAGTCTGTCCAAGGCATTGCCACGTTGATCGTGCAGACAATCAAATAGGTTTTTGCCACGCATCTCTTCTTCCTAAGGTTGCTTTGGTCAGTGCACATTTTTGGGAAGAACCTCCAATCAGTGGTACGAAAGGTTCTGGGACAGTATTTTTTTCCTATTGCAATCTACGTTGCATTTTTTGCCAGAATTATGAAATCAGCGAAAATGGATTTGGCAAAGAAGTTACAATTGAACGCTTAGCAGAAATTTTTTTGGAGCAACAGGCAATGGGTTTGCACAATATCAATTTGGTTTCACCAACCCAATTTATCCCTCAAATTGCTGTGGCATTGCGCCTGGCTAAAAATAATGGACTAACTATACCCGTCGTTTACAATACCAATGGCTATGAATCCTCGGAGGGGCTACATCTACTGGATGGTCTAATTGATATCTACCTACCTGATTTTAAATATTGGGATGACAAAATTGCACAAGAATATTCCTACGCCCCCCATTATTCCACCATAGCATCTAAGGCTATTCTTGAAATGAGGAGGCAGGTTCCCCTTGATATTTTTGATGAAAACGGTTTGATGCAAAAGGGATTGATGATTCGCCATCTCGTGCTTCCATCACACTATGGAGATAGCTTTAAAATATTAGATTGGATTAAAGATACCCTAGGCGGTGACACCTATGTTTCCCTCCTAAATCAATACATACCCATGCATCGGGCAAACAAAATAAAAGCTCTATCCCGTAAACTAACTACTTTCGAGTATGAAAAAGTAACGGAATATTTCTTAAATATTGGGCTAAAAAATGGTTTTATGCAAAAAAAGAGCGCAGCAACCTCTGATTATACCCCTATCTTTAATTTAGAGGGTGTTGAAAAAAGAATTCACTGAAAAAATGAAAGGAGAACAATCATGGTAAGAAAAGAAAGAGTTGTAACAGTAGAAGGTTTAAGAGATGGAAGGGGCTCCGTTGAGATTCATCATTTCATGGAAAAAGAAGAATTGATGGGGCACGCAACAATGTATGCCCGCGTTATCGTAAAGCCTCACAGCAGCATCGGTTGGCATCAGCACATTGGTAATACAGAGCCCTACGCAATTATCAAAGGCGAAGGAACTTTCATCGACAACGACGGTTCCAAAACTACTGTACATCCCGGTGATGTCTGTCTTATCGAGGTGGGACAATGGCACTCCATCGAAAATAATACTGACGAAGATATGGAAATGATTGCTTTGATTATCAACGAAGAAGTAAAATAAAATTCATAAGCCTTAGCTTTTTATCAATCGCGCGAAGAATGCACCATAACAACTATTTTCATTGTTATGGTGCATTTCTTAAATTTTTATTGGGAAACAAACGCAACTTTTCATAACTACCAGTTGTTTAAGTTCTTTACTTTCAAAATCAGATTCAAATCATACACACATTATTTAGCTTCATTACTTTTTTTCATTTTAGCAAATCCTACAAAACTTAATATAAGTTGAATGATTACGAAAGGCGCATAGATGAACATTGCCAAAATGGACACTGAATATAGAATTCCTGCTACCAATGCACCCCATCTTGCTCTTAATGCCCAACCGATCCAAGTAAAAATAACTGCTATACCAACACACAGCATATGTGGCATTACTAACATTGTTGCAATTCCACCAGCAATCACCTGCGCTTGGTCATCAGTCGCCATCCCTCCCATAAAGTATGTAATAAGATATATCAAATATAATGTTCCTAATATACCAGAAACAAGAAGAAGTTTGCTTTTCTTAGTCTTTTCTGAAACTTTGGTTTGGATGTTAGTTGCTGATTCCATGTTTGTTGACACTGCCAAATCACCTGCACTTACATTATTTTCTAATTCTGATGCACTATTATTTTCATTCATTTCTTTCTCCCCCTTAAATAATTATGATTCGTAAAAAAATGTGTGGTTACAGAGATGGAAATCCCTTTTTCTGATTTTTGAAAGCGAATTAATGAATACTGATTTTATGAGAGTATCTTTTTTTGAAATCCATGGTGTTTGAGATTTTTACAGTTTGATGTTCTTGGAGTAAAGGAATCATTATGTTGCCTTTTAAGTGGTACTTTTTATGCTTGAATTAAAAATTAAAAATACTTAACCACGTATAAATGACAAATATTTAACTTTGAAAGATATCGCATTCCATCTTATTAATAGTTCGTATATAATTTCACCTTTATGTGTATTTATCAGTTAGAAATTCAAAATTCAACGTAAATCTTTTTAAAATCAGCATTTTATTTATATATTGGTAGTCAATTTCAAGTTGATCCATGGAAATCTTATACTGATTATAATATATTTTTACATATATGTAAATGACTGTTATTAAAAAATTATTAGAAAATAAAAAATAATTCAATAGATAAAATTTTATTTATTAATAATCGGTAATTAATTAACAATAATGACGACTTATCTGTTTTTTTGTCGACAAAGTGTCACGATCTACACCATGCATTTTACTAGCATTAATGGATTACATAAAAATGACAGACAACGATTGCTCGCTGTCTGCCATTATTATTAACTTATTATTTGTAATTTTGCTATGGTAAAAAGTATATATTCTAATCAATTTAGTATACACTTGGTCTGTCAGGAAAGACAATCATACCAAAACCATTTAAAGAGGATAACTTGGTAATCAAGGCCTCTGTGCCCTCTTTTTGCTTCCCTTCAATTTCCTCTTTGAAGAGAGGAATTAGAGTATAAAAATTAATTTGTGTGCCATCCTTGCATTGCATTACACTAATTTCTTCTTGCAATGCCCCTAGCATGACGCCGCAAAGTGCTGTGCTATCATCATAAGGAAGATATTCTTCCGAATTGGGAATTGTGTGTCCCCATCCAAGCCAAGTTCGATATTCATGGGGAAAGCGGGAGATATATTTCATCAGATTCACAGGCCACCATAAACGGTTATCCACCTTTCCATCCTCGGGAAGAAAGAGATTCCATTCCGACGGTAAAAGCAACATCAATTCTGCCCTTTCCAACCCTTGATATTGGGGCAATAAGTCTTCCGGCAGCTTCATTGCCAATGCACTCATTCCCACGGTATACAAAACATGAAAGTCTTTTTTCGTGGGTGCTTCCAGCAAATGAATATCTATCTGCAAGAAATCCGAAGTTTTTTCATAAAACACACGCTCTTTTCGGTCAGGGAACAAAGATTTCATATGTTTTTCTATTTCCTTGTCATAAGGTGTTGTATGCACCGGTCTTTTTTTTCCTGTATTCTCGGGCTCCTTATAATGAAGCTCTGAGATGTTTTTCTCGTTTTCCATAATCAATCGCCTCCTTATTCCCCAAATAAAGCCTTGGCAAATTCCTTAGCATCGAATTTCTGTAAATCGTTGATACCTTCGCCTACGCCAATATAACGCACTGGAATTTGCAGTTCACTTTTAATGGCTACCACAATGCCGCCCTTTGCCGTACCATCCAGCTTTGTAAGGATAATACCTGTAATATCAGCAACTTCTTGAAACAGCTTTGCTTGCTGTAATGCATTCTGTCCTGTCGTTGCGTCCAAAACCAAATATACCTCTTTATGGGCATCGGGATGCTCCCGCTCTATTACCTTTCCAATTTTACGAAGCTCCTCCATTAGGTTCTTTTTGTTATGCAAACGTCCTGCAGTGTCGCAAATCAAAAGATCACGCTTTTGACTTCTTGCCGCATGAACGGCATCGTAAACCACTGCCGCCGGGTCAGAATTTTCCTCCTGCTTAATGACCTCAATTCCTGCACGTTGCCCCCAAACTTCAAGCTGGTCAATGGCAGCTGCACGGAATGTATCTGCCGCTGCAAGCAAAACAGAGCGCCCCTCTGCCTTATAGCGGCTTGCCAATTTGCCGATTGTAGTGGTTTTTCCAACACCATTTACACCTATTACAAGAATGACCGAAGGATTGGGCAAGGTTTCCTCCTGCTGTACCCCCTCAGATAAAATTGCAGTAATTTCGTCAGCCAGCATTCCTTTAATCAAGGATGGGTCTGTTGCGTGTTCACGCTTTACTCGTTTGCGCAAATTCTCAACAATGTTCATTGTTGTCTGCACACCCATATCTGCCATAATGAGGGCTTCCTCCAACTCCTCAAACAATTCTTCATCAATTTTTGTAAATCCACCTAAAACTGCATCTACGCCGCCCAAAATACTCTTTCTGGTTTTATCTAATCCTGCTTTCAGCTTTGCAAAAAAACCTAACTTTTTTTCTTCTTGCTCAGCTTCTTCATGTGTTGCAGGCTCTTCCTCAGGAACCTCAGAGACAGCTTGTTCTTGTTGCAAAGTCTCCTCAACGAGGTCAGTTAATTCTTGCAAAAACCCTTCGGCTTCCTCTGGATTTTCTTCAGTAAAACAATCTCCTTCAGCAGTTATAACCAGCAACTCTTCCTCGCCATTTGGCTTTTCCATCATCTCAACTGCTAAATCAGAAAGGGCTTCAATAAATGCTTCTCCATCTTCCTGATTCTCCGAAACAAAGGTTTCCCCATCCTCCGTGGTAATTTCAACCTCCTCTTCTTCAGAAGCATCCAATTCGGAATCAGCTTCGCCGTATAAAGAGTCATCGTTTCCTCTAAAAATTTGAACTTCCTCAGACCCCATGGCTTTACCAACAGCTCGATTCACAGCCGCTGTTTTTTCCAAGTCTTCATCCATTTCTAAGATAATTTCTGCTATTTCCGACTGGGGCGTTTCAACCTTTATTCCATCTAATTCAAAAACGCCGTCCTTTTGTACTTCTGCCAAAGGCTCATCCTTTGTTTTTTTCTTCAAAAAATCAAATAATCCCATTTGTTTTCACCTCTAAAACCTTACCACTAGAAAATTAATTGTAACCATTGCGAATCTACATAGCGTCCTTTTTTTGTTCAGAAAAATCAACGGAAATCAGCTTCGAAATACCCTTTTCCTGCATTGTTACACCATACATCACATCAGCATATTCCATGGTACCCTTTCTATGGGTAATGACAATAAACTGGGTGTCATTTGCAAATTTCTTTAAATACTGGGCAAACCTGCTGACGTTAGCATCATCCAAAGCCGCTTCAATCTCGTCCAAAATACAAAAGGGCGATGGTTTTAAATACAGAATTGAAAATAAAATTGCAATTGCCGTTAAAGCTCTTTCCCCACCGGATAACAATTGCATATTCTGCAGATTTTTTCCTGGAGGTTGGGCAATAATTTCAATGGGGGATTCCAGCACCCGTTCTGTATCCAACAGCCTAAGATAAGCCTTGCCGCCACCGAACATCTCTTGGAAAACACGACTAAAGCTTTCAGAAATCAATTGAAATTGCTCTCTAAACTGCTTTTCCATTAATAGGGAAAGCTCTTCAATAATGCCACGAAGTTTTTCTTCCGCCTCCAAAATATCTGCCCTTTGTTGTGTTAAGAAAGCATATCTTTCCTTTACCTCTTTATATTGCTCAATGGCACCTACATTTACATCACCCAAAGAACGAATATCTCCCCTTATTTCCTTTACAGGACGGTTTTTCAAGTCATTCTGTTTATTTGTGGTATATTCCAGTGCCATGCGATAGGTCATTTCATATTCTTCCCACATTTGCGTGGTAATGCGCATTTTTTCTTCTTCTAGCCTCTCTCCCTTTGCATCAAGGCGGAACAACTCACTTTCCATTTGTCTCGATGCTTCCCTTAAATCTATTCCTCTTTGCTCAACGATTTCTGCTTCTTGTGAAATTTTATTTTTTTCCTCTGTAGTTTTTGCAAGGGCCTCCTGCAAATCGAGAATTTTCTTATCCAACGCCACAGATTCCCCTTGCAAAACTGCTTTAGCTTCATCTTTTTTCTCAGTATTTTCACCAAGAACAGAAATTTTTTCTTCATCAAGCTTTATTTGCTGTAACAGCATTTGAATCTCTTTTCGTAAGCGCAAAACCGTTTCTTCTATATTAGAAATATTTTGACCATTTTTGGAAAGGCCTATCTTCAAAGAGGTAATTTCTGTCATTACGGTATCCCGTTTTCCTTTTTCATCGGTCAGGTTATCCTGAAATTGCATCAAAGCCGCACTTACTTTCTCCACCTTGCTCTCAGATAAAGCGAGGGCTTCTTTGCCATTTTGGATATCCTTTTCCGTTCGCAAAAGCTGCTCTTGCAGCTGACCTTCCTCTAGAAGAATTAATTTTAAACGTTCCTGATTTTCCTTAGTATCTATGGATGTTTTTTCTCGATCCCCATGACTGCTATTCAAGGTTACAGTCATTCTTTGTAGTTCCATTCTTTTTTCCAAAATCTGATCTTCAATCTCTGCCATATCCTCTTGGAAAAGAGAAAGCTTTTCTTGTAGCTGTCCTACTAATTTGCCCGTACTTTCCATTTTCTCCTGTAATGAACGGATTTCTCTACCTCGGCTGAAAATATGAGCGGCCTTTTTCTGTTTTGAACCCCCTGTCATTGCGCCACCGGGGTTTAAAATATCACCCTCAAGGGTTACCATTTTATACTGATGCTTATATTTTTTCGCAAGTATTACAGCTTGCTCTAGATTTTCCATAATAATGGTTCTTCCCAATAAATTCTCTGCAATTTGGCGATACATTTCATCAAAGGAAATCAGTTCATGGGCAACGCCGATTACTCCAATCTCATCCAAAATAGGCGGCCTGCCTTCAAAGGTACGCCCCTTGATTGCAGCAATAGGCAAAAAGGTTGCCCTGCCTAAGTTATGATGTTTTAAATAGTTAATTGCTTCTCTGGCGTCTTCTTCGGTTTTGGTCACAACATTTTGCATTGCTCCCCCCAAAGCTCCTTCTATTGCCACTTCATAAAGCTCGTCGACTTTAAATAATTGCCCTACAGCGCCGCAAATACCTCTTTTTTCTTTGTCAGGTAAATTCAAAAGGCTCTTAACGCTATGGAAAAAACCCTCATTTTCCCGTTCCATTTCTTTTAATACCGTTAACCTAGATTGAATTTCGGAGAGCACTTTGCCTTCGGTAGTTAGATTTTGTTGTGCTTCCTCTTTCTCTTTTTGTGCTTTTAGCTTATCTTCTTCCAATGCAAGAAGTTCCTTTTCCATAAAAGAAGTATTCTCTTTCATCTCAGCTTCTTGCTTGTCCAAAGCCTGTATATGTATTTCAAGCTGGTGAATGCGGCTTTCTAATTGTGTTTTTTCCGTTTGCAATTGCTCCATACGGTTTAAAAACTGCTCCCGCAAAGCTTCACGTTTTGCTATTTCGCCCTTTGCCTCAGTACCTGCTTTAATTTGCTCAAATATTTCATCCTTAAAGCTTTCCGCTTGGTTTTCGTCCTGATGCAAGCTGGAGTTTAAAGATGCATATTCCTGCTCCAACTTAGAAAGCTGCCCTTGTTGTAGCTCCATTTCGATGCCAAGGGCGGTAATCCTACTTGTGCATAGCTCCAACTGATTTTCGTTTTCGGCTTTTAGCTCTTGCTTTTGCAAAATTTCTCGCTGTATTCTAGCGAGATTAGAAGCATCATTTTGCTTCTGCTCCTCCGTCAGACGAATTTCGCCCTCTTTGCGTTCTTTCTCTGCCCGAAGCTCTGCAATTTCTTGGTTTTGCTGTTGTAAAAATAAATCAAGCTCTTCTACTTTTATTTTTAATCGGTGAATTGCGGCCTTATCTTTTTCCTCTTGGGAGAGATGCTCTTTTAATTGTTCCTCAGCCAGAGCCTTATCCTCCAAAATTTTAGATAAACTTTGCTCCATTTGATTCAAGTCTCTGCAAAAAGCCACAATCTCTGCTTCTTTCAATTCTTCTTTAAAAACTAAATAACGTTTTGCCTTATCGCTTTGCTCCTCTAAAGGTTCCAATTGCACTTCAAGCTCGCCAATAATATCATCCACTCGAAGGAGGTTTTGCTGCTCTCGCTCCAGCTTGCTTGCGGCCTCGTTCCGTCGGGTTTTATATTTTACAATTCCTGCCGCCTCTTCAAAAATACGCCGCCGTTCATCACCTTTTGCGCTTAATATTTCATCAATTCTGCCTTGCCCTACAATGGAATAGCCTTCTCGCCCTACACCGGTATCCATAAAAAGCTCCTGAATATCCTTTAATCGGCAAGCTGTACCGTTGATTCGATATTCGCTTTCACCTGAGCGGAATACTCTTCTGGTGACCTGTACTTCTGTGTATGCCAAGGGCAGCTTTTGATCTTGATTATCAATGGTTATGGAGACCTCCGCAAAGCCCAGCGGTTTTCGATTCTCTGTTCCTGCAAAAATAACATCCTCCATTTTATCTCCACGAAGGCTTTTTGCTCTTTGTTCACCCAAAACCCAACGTACCGCATCGGAAACATTGCTTTTTCCACTGCCATTGGGCCCCACAACTGCCGTTACACCTTGGTTAAACTCTAATTTCACTTTTTCAGGAAAGGACTTAAAGCCCTGCAGATCTAATCTTTTTAAATACATCGCTGCACCTCGCTTCGATTACATGATCAGCCTTCCGCCAACCATGGTATAAATCACTCTGCCTTGCACTTCCCAATCTGCAAAAGGTGAGAATTTCGCTTTTGAAGCAAAATGTTTTGGGTCGATACGATAACCCTGACGCAAATCCACAACAATAAAATCCGCATCCATTCCTTTTGCAATACGCCCTTTATTTTCCAGCTTTAATATCTCTGCCGGCTTTGTGCTCATCATATGAACCAAATCAGCTAGCGAAATCAGTCCCGTTTTCACCAGACCGGTATAGCTTAAAGAAAATGACGTCTCCAAAGATGAAATACCGTAAACTGCACTGGTAAACACTTTGTTTTTATCCCCCTCGTTGGAAGGGCTGTGACCTGAGGCAATCACATCTATAGTGCCATCAGCCAAACCTCTTTGAATAGCCTCTACGTCCTCAATGGTTCGTAGGGGTGGGTTTACTTTTGCTAAGGTATTATAGTTATCCACCGCTTCCTCTGTTAAAAGGAAATAGTGGGGACAGGTCTCTCCTGTTACCCTTGCTCCTCTTTTCTTTGCCTCTCGAATGAGCTGAACGGAACCCTTTGTGCTTACATGAGCAATGTGAAGTCTTGCTCCTGTATTTTCTGCCAAAATGATGTTTCTGGCAACCACAACCTCCTCAGCCTCTCGGGGCATTCCCGCTAAACCAAGATAGGATGCAGTAAAACCTTCGTTCATTACACCAATTCCCGACAAGCCTCTATCCTCACAATGGGTTATTACAGGCATATCAAACATTTTCACATAAAGCATGACATTGCGCAAAAAAGATGCCTCATCTGTAAATTGATCTCCATCAGAAACTCCCACGATACCAGCGTTATACATCTCGCCGATTTCTGCCATCTCCCGTCCTTTACATCCAATAGACATACTTCCGTAAGGATGAATATTCACCAGTGCTTGGCTTTTAGATTTTGAGACAATGTATTCCACAACAGTTTTATTATCAATTACAGGATTTGTATTTGGTTCACAAGTAATTGTGGTAAATCCCCCTCTAGCAGCACTGCGAGAAACCGTTTCAATATTCTCTAAGTACTCAAACCCAGGATCGCAAATGTTACAGTGCATATCGATTAATCCCGGCAGAACGGTATTGCCACCCAAATCCATAATTTTTGCATCAGCAATTTCTATGTTTTTTCCAATCTCCTCAATAATGCCATCTACCACATAGATATCGTATAATTCCTTTTCTTGAAATTCAGGAGATACCACATGACAGTTTTTCAACAGGGTTTTCATCGAAAAGCTCCCCCCATCTGTGTTAGGATATAATAAATTGCCATACGAACGGCAACACTATTTGCAATTTGATCATTGATGATACACTGGGGACCATTAATAACACCGGCAGAAATTTCAATTCCCCTGCGAATGGGTCCGGGATGCATTACGATAGCATCCTTTTTTGCATATCGAAGCAATGCTTCATCAATACGGAAAAATCTTTTATATTCATCCAAAGAAGGTAACACCATAGTATTTTGGCTATCCTTATGCATTCTTGTTGTCAAAATAACATCTGCGTTATTCATCGCTTCACGAGCATCATAATAAACATCTACGCCAAATTTCTCAATTTCCGGTGAAATTAAAGTAGGAGGTCCCGAAACACGAACCTCAGCCCCCAGCTTTGTCAGTGCCCAAATATTACTTTTGGATACACGACTATGGATTAAATCTCCGATTACGGCGACCCTAAGACCTTCAAAACCACCTTTTTGCTCTTTTATTGTCATCAAATCCAACAAGGATTGACCGGGATTTTCATTAAACCCATCCCCTGCATTGATTACAGAAGCATCAACCGTAGTTGCCAAAAGCTGGGGAGCTCCTGCCATTGGATGACGCAGAATAATAAAATCCGCACCCATTTGGTCAACCAATTGCCCCATATCCAAAAGGCTGTCAAATTCTTTGTTTTGGATAGAGCTAGTCATATCAACCACACTGGCACTTAAATGCCTTGCCGCCAATTCATAGGAAAGCTTGGCTCTTGCACTGGCCTCATAAAACAAAATAATAACGGATTTTCCTCTTAAGTGGGGTGATGTTTTATTTTTTTGACTTAAAATATATTTCATGGTTTCTGCCGTACCAAGTATATAGCGAATATCATCCGCAGACAGGTCCTTCAGACCAAAAAAATCCTTTTTCATCAGCGGCATTTCCTGACCCTCCTAATTCTTAACCTTTTAAGCGCATAAGCAGTTTTTCATAGTTTTCAGGCAAAGGTGCTTCAAATTCCATATACTGTCCAGTTGATGGATGGACAAAGCCCAAAACACGGGCATGTAATGCCTGTCCCTCCAAATGAAACGGTTGTTTTTTGGGGCCGTAAACCGTATCCCCCAAAAGAGGATGTCCAATAAAGGTTAAATGAACACGAATTTGATGGGTTCTGCCTGTTTCCAGCTGAGCTTCAATAAACGTAAAATTACCCATACGTTCTAACACCCGATAGTGGGTAACCGCCCTGCGGCTATGCTTTTGCGTCACAGCCATTTTTTTTCGGTCTAAGGGGTTTCGGCCAATGGGCTGATCCACTGTGCCTTCATCTTCTTGGAAGCCGTTAAACACAATTGCATTATATTTTCTAGTAATGCTATGCTCCGCCAATTGTTCCGCCAAAGATTGGTGTGCCACATCATTTTTTGCAATCATCAAAACTCCAGAGGTATCCTTATCGATGCGATGAACAATCCCCGGGCGTTTCTCCCCATTAATTCCCGAAAGCTCATCCCCACAGTGATACATCAGGGCATTTACCAGGGTACCTGAGGTATGACCTGGCGCAGGATGAACCACCATTCCTTGGGGTTTATTTACAATGATTACATCCTTATCTTCATACAAAATATCCAATGGAATGTTCTCAGGTAAGATTTCTACAGTCTTTGCCTCAGGAATCTTAACATCAATAATATCTTTTTCCCGCAGTTTATAATTTGCCTTTACTGCGGCGCCGTTTAATCTGACATGGCCTTCTTCAATCAGCCTTTGTACACCACTTCGAGAGAGCTCATCAATATTGTCTGCAATAAAAACATCTATGCGACAGCCCACGTCTTCTCGCTCCGCCCCAAATGTAAAATAATCCATATTATTCATCCTTCTTTTTTTCTTCCGGCTCTTTTATCACAAACAAAATCAAAAAGGCCAATATACATACTCCAACAACAACATAAATATCTGCTACGTTAAACACAGGAAATCTGAAAAAAGAAAATTCAAAAAAATCCACTACATAGCCACGAAAAATTCGATCGATCATATTCCCAATTGCTCCCGAGAAAATAAGAAGCATCACCATACGAACCAGCTGATATTCTTTTGTTTTCGGCAATTTATTATAATAATACAATAAAGCCACCGTAATCACTGCTGTTAATAGCAGAATAAACCAACGTTGCCCCGAAAACATACCAAAGGCTACACCTCTATTTTCTACAAAAGTAAAATCTAGAAAACCTTTTATGAAAACCGTGGAGCCTATGGGCTTAAGATTTGTCAACGCTACGTATTTTGTTGCCTGATCCAATCCGATTAAAACTACCGCTGCAAATGCAGGTATCAACCACATAATTCTGTCAACCTCTTATTCTTTATTTTTATATATCTTTCATTCCAATGCTTTTATCTATTCTCGCAAACAAACAAAAAACTTACCAATCCTATAAAAAGACGAACTGTTGTAAAATGCAAAATAGCCGTGGCAGCAAAAATGCTTAGTCACAGCTTATTTCAGAAGCCCTGTGGATTTGGGAAACTTTCCTCAAACCGCAGAAAAAGCGGCTTCCGGCAATCATACGTTGTCCACCGCTTTTTGGCTTATTATTCACTTGCTTTTCTCACTTCATCCTTTTCTGCAAGGATTTCGTTTTTATCCAGCAATTCAATTTCTGCATATAGTAAAAGCTTCACTCTGGTTCGCATCAATTCATAACGATTTTGCAAAGCAGCCATCTCCTGCTCCAATTCGTAGGTTTTTGTTCTTGCACTTTGTAAAATTTCCTCTGCTTGAAGCTTTGCGTTTTGTATCATTGCTTCACTCTCTGCCTTTGCTGCTGCCTTTGTTTCCTCTGCTGCAGCTTCTGCTAAAGTTAAGGTGCGTTCCAAGGTTTTTTGTAAATTTGTAATTTGCTCTGTTGGGGTAGCTGTTTCATCTACCTGAACCTTTTCTTTTTTTGTTTCGGCATAAAGCCTCTCATAATCCTCATAAAGGTCATCCAAAAAGGTGTCTACCTCTTCCGGAGAATACCCAACGGCAACCTTCTTAAAATCCTTGGTAGCAATGTCATTCGGTGTAATCACGCAAAATCCTCCTCATCTAAACGTACACTTCTAATTCCAGACCGATTCTGTCTTTTTTTGTCCTTCCGCCCACTTCCCCTACACGAAAGCGGCCGAATCCTCGGGCAGAAACCATATCTCCTGTTTTTAATATGTAAGATGTATTTGTCACAGCAGACCAATTTACATTTACTTTTTCTCCTGCAATTAAGGTCTGGGCCTTTCCTCTTGAGAGATGCAAAGCATCTGCTAATATTGCATCCAGTCGCATAGACGCCACAGTAATACGGCGCATTTCCGTACGCTTTGGTGACAAAACTTGAGCTTTATCCATCTTTGTTACCGTTACCGGTGTTTTTGAAACCTTGTCCAAATTGGTCAGTATATATTCTGCCATTTCTGTCTCAGCAAAACATATCCCGCCATCCTCAGAGACCAAAATATCTCCGATTTTTCCTCGTTCAATCCCAAGCCCAAGAATAGAGCCAAGATAATCACGATGACTTAAATCCTTTTGTCCAAACTTATTGCTTTTTGGGGCAATTTTTATTACTTTAATAGGAAAAATTTCGTGGGAAAGAATACCCTCACTAGGTGCAAAACCAAGCATCATCCGCTCCGCATCTTCCACCCCACCAAAGGAAAGCATCTCAAGCGTTCCAACGCTTTTTAACCGCTCCAGAAACCTCTCACACTTTGCCCTATCCATAAAATCAGTAAACTGCACCTCGTGACGCTTTAAAGAAAAAGATGCCTGATCCAAGGCATTGGCAAAAAGCAGACGCTCCTCTTGATCTTGAATGCCTTTCATCATCTGCTGCTTATTCACAGTATCACCCGTTTCTTACAGCATAGTTATCAAGCTTAAAATTAACTGCTTTACAAGCATCATTAATATCAAAGCAATGATAGGGGAAAAATCCAACATCATTCCACCGCCAAGGGGGGATTTATCCAGCATTTTGCGGCATGGTCCCAAAATCGGCTCTGTCATGTTGTAAAGAAACGCTCCAATTGGATTGTGAAACCCCATGGGCAGCCAAGAAAGAATAATCCGCCCAAATATTAAAAGCTCCATCACATAAAAAAACATGTCAACGGCTTTCATTAGTAAAAATTGTATATTTTCCAAAATATTATACCACCTTATCTAGCACTATTCACCCACGGGAGAATTACGCCCTTTGTCTTCAGCTCTTCTTTGAAATCCCCCGAGATATCCACATTTGCCGGCGCAATAATGAATATATTATTAGCAACTCTTTGAATGGAACCTTCCAAGGAATAGCAAGTACCGCTCAAAAAGTCCATAATGCGCTGGGCAATGGGATACTCAACCTTTTCAAGGTTTACAACAACAGGTCTTTTTGTTTTAATTTGATCACAGATTTCTTGCGCATCCTCATAACAGCTGGGCTTAATGATTACAACCTGCATCTGCACATTTGTGTTTATGCTATAAACCTGAGGACTTCCCTTTGGCATAGGTTTGCGAGCTGCCTGAGCAGAATAATCCATTTCTCTGGGAACTTCACGTAAGCCATAACCACTGGAAACCGCTTCCCTTACAGGAACATCATATTCCTCTTCTTCATAATACTCATCATCATCATATTCACCAAACATTAAATCCTTCATTTTATCTAATAATCTAGCCACTTGTCTGCTTCCTCCTAATCGCTACATTCTTTATTTTTCTTTATTTGGAGTAATCTCTTGCACCAAAAATACCCGTACCTACACGAACAATGGTTGCACCTTCTTCGATGGCAACCTCATAGTCACCGGTCATTCCCATGGAAAGCACGTCCATTTTTATATTATCAATTTTTTTTGCATTGATGTCAACCTGTAATTGTCTCATCTTACGGAAATATTCCCTGTTATCTTCCTGATTTTCTACAAAAGGTGCCACTGTCATCAGGCCTCTCACGCGCAAATGTTCCATCTTTGCAAGGATTTTGACGAACTCTAACGTATTATCGGGAGTAATGCCAAACTTACTTTCCTCGTCAGCCATGTTCAATTCCACCAAAATGTCCATCAAAATACCTTTGGCAGCTGCGCGCTTTTCAATTTCCTCTGCAAGCTTCAAACTTTCCACAGAATGAATCATGTCAACTTTATCAATGATGTATTTTACCTTATTTGTTTGCAAATGTCCAATTAAATGCCAATGAACCCCGTCACCCATGGGCTCATACTTATCCATAATCTCCTGAACTTTATTTTCGCCAAGAGAGGTCAAACCACATGCCACTGCCTGCTGAATGGTTTCCACTGTCTGTGTTTTGCTCACTGCCAACAGGAGGATATCCTCCCGTATTCTGCCGCTTCTTTGGGCAGCAGCTGCTATCTTAGCTTCTACCTCTTTGATATTATCTGCAATATAGCTCATATTTGTCGTTCCTTTCTTATTAATAAAGGTTTTGACCCTCTTTAATATTTTTTGCATCGGATACAATCAAATCATAGGCCTGCAAACCATAGGTGGTTCCCGAGCGTATGATTGCATATTCTTGATTTTGTTCTAAAATATCTATGGTCACAAATTTTGCCATGGAACTGTTTGCAACATAAACGCCCGTTCGTGGAGATAAACCGGAAACCGTATAATGGGTTGCCTTCTCGCCAGTTCCCTGCAAAATAATATCACCAAGTTTAAGTTCACCACTTTGATCGATATAAACGTTTGAATCATCATAAGAAATGACTGAAATAGCTATAAATTTAGCATTGCTGCCATTTACCAAAAGCACCCCTGTATTTCCCATGCTTTCCTGCATGCATTCCTTCGGTATACTGATGAGTGATTTCTCGACAATGGCGTCGTTGGGTACCTTGAGCCCTTGCACAATTGACCCTGCCAAATAAAACTCTAAAACCCTTCTGTTGATGAAACTTTCCATCTGCTCATACGTGGAAAAAACCACCTTTGTTTCTTTTTCACCTACTTCTGTGGACTCAATTTTGGCATTAACCGGAATTACCTCATCATCCAAAAGTAGATTTAATGTTTTTCCGTCACCCTTTGACCAATTTACAGTTGCAGAATTGGGGAGATAAGCAACGATAAACCATTGATTGCTTGTCACAATTTTAAATAAAGAATCTCCCTTGGAAACAGCTTTCGCCTTGGAAATATATTTGGTTTTACTCTCGCCGATTTGTTTTTTCGTAATCCCTTCCAAGGTTTTTGAGGTAAGGGTTTCCTCCAAGCCATCATAACTTAGGGCTAAGATACCGCTTTGCTCCGCCCGCAAAGCACTCATATTCTGTGCCAATTTCTGTTCATACTGAGATTTTTCTTGAGTCAATTGAGAAAGACTGTCAACATTTTCAGTCAGCCAAATTTCATTTCGTTGTGTCATAAAGGATTGTACTTGATCTTTCATATTGTACAGATAGCTTGCATCAGATTTCATTGATTTTCCTGCATAGGAGATAATCACACGCTGTATGTTTTCTTCAATTCTGGAAATATCTTCTGAAAAAGCCGATAAATCTGAGCGACTTTTCTGATTTTTCAAGATATTTTTATCAAGCTTTTCCAATTTACTCTCTATTTCTTCTGTAGAATTTGTATCCTTTACCGTACAAACCACAGCATTTCTCGAGATATATTCCCCTTCTGAAAACTGGTAAAAAGGTTGTCCCGGGCGATTGCTTTGAATTACATATTCATCCCGCACAATCAATCCTGTATAACGTGCGGGAGTATCAAGCCCACCGTAATCAACCGTTTCCATATTTATCTCTGATCTTTTGGCAGACATAGCCAGCATTTGTCCAAAAAGATAGATGGCAATTACCCCAAATACAAACATGGGCAAAACCCGACTAACCCGAAGATGGCGTGTCCTTTTTCTCGTTTTAGGTACTTCTCTTTTGGGCGAAACTTTCGTTCTTACTCTTGCATAACTTCCTTGTCCTTTGGCAGAATCCATTCTATAGACATTCTCTTTGGGAGGATGTACTTTTTTAGGGTGAGGTGTCTGCCTATGTGGACTTTGGCCTCCCCTCTGGGGGTGCCTTTTTTTTCTATTCTTTGAGGAATCTTTTTGCATTGAAATCCTCCTTATCAACGTTATCAAAGAAATTCTATCATAACATTATATAATATATTTCATAGAAGGTAAACAAAAAATAATCCATGATGTACCAGTGTTCCCTATTCTTAGACAAAACACCCTCTAAAGTGAACTCTACACCCTGCCACAACTCAATTATTAGAATATTTATAGTAAAAAACCACGCAATAGCATGCGTGGTTTCAATTGGTATAGGAAAGTGCTCCTATGTACCGGAGCCCATTTTCTCTTAGCTTGAGAATCGGTTCTTCAGTTATCATGTCAAGATTCCGATTCAAAATAAGTACCCTAATTAATTATTTATTTAAATAGTTGTTCTCATTAGTTTTTCATGTGAATCGCCCTTTTTTCTACGTTTAAGGCCGCTTCTCTCATGGTTTCTGTCACAGTGGGGTGAGAATGAATGGTAGAAATCAATTCTTCTGCCGTTGCTTCTAAACGAATAGCTAATGCGCCTTCTGCAATTAAATCTGTGGCTCTTGGTCCAACAATATGCATGCCCAATATTTCTTCATGCTTTACATCCGTGATGATTTTTACAAGACCCTCTCCTCCATTTAAAATAAGTGCCTTGCCATTGGCGGACATCGGGAACTTTCCAACCTTATATTCCATTCCCTTTGCCTTGCATGCCTCCTCTGTGAGACCAACACCTGCGGCTTCGGGCATCATATATACACAAGTTGGGCTTGTGCCCTCCTCATAAACAGAAGTGTGTCCACATATATTTTCCGCCGCCACTTCTCCCATTGCGGAAGCTGTATGGGCAAGCTGTGCATAGCCCTTTACGCAATCCCCAATGGCATAAACCCCAGGTACATTGGTCTCCATTTTTGTATTTACAAGGATCCGACCATTGTCATGGTGAACCCCACCCAATTCTAATTGTAATCCTCCTGTATTGGGGCGACGGCCAATTGCCACCAATACCTTTTCAGCTTCGAAAGCCAAAGTATTGCCCTCTTTATTCTTGCAAATAACCTTTGCACCAACAGATGAGGTTTCAATAGCCTGTACGGGGCATTCCAAATGGAACTCAATCCCCATGTTTTTCATATGGGCCACACTTACCTCTGTAATCTCTCGATCCATCATAGGCAGCATATGTGCAACAGCTTCAATCACCGTAATTTTAGTACCGAAAGCAGCATAAGCACAAGCCAATTCCAAACCAATAACACCGCCACCAATCACTACCATAGATTTTGGCAATGCTTCCAGACTGAGGGCACCTGTGGAATCAATGCAATGGGGATTTTCCTTTAATCCTGGTATAGGAGGGGCAAAATTGATAGAGCCTGTGGCTAAAATAATGGCATCTCCCTTTAATTGCTCCTCTTTCCCATCCGCTTTTTTCACCAACAACGTTTTTGGTGCAATAAAGCTTGCTTCTCCATCAATTTTTTTAATTTTATTTAACTTAAACAAGCCCGCAACGCCTGAAGTTAATTGTTTTGAAATTGCATCCTTATGGGCAATGACCTGAGAAAAATTCACACTAAGCCCTGTTGCATTGATGCCCAATTCTTTGCCTTGGTGTTTGATTTGCTCATATAACTCTGCGCTATGAAGCAAGCTTTTTGTGGGAATACAGCCAATATTCAAGCAAGTGCCCCCCAAATATTCTTTTTCTACTACCGTTACCTCTGCGCCTAACTGCGCCGCCCTGATTGCCGCTACATAACCCCCGGGGCCTCCACCAACAATAATGATGGATTTTTTATCAGATTTCTGAGAAGGTTCAGCAGGTAAAGATTCTTTAATGGGAGTTTTTTCTTTTTCACTTGCAACCCGTTCCCCAACGCTTTCCCCCGCCTGACCAATGTATGCTACAACGCTTTTGCAAGGTGCTGTTTCACCAGCGGGGCATACAATTTTCAGCAATACACCTTCTTTATCACATTCCACATCACTACTTAATTTATCGGTAGCTACAGAAAAAAGTACATCTCCCGACTTTACCGTGTCGCCTTCTTTTTTCTTCCATTCTTCAATAGTGCCTTCTGTCATGGTCAGCCCCAATTTGGGCATTAAAATTTCAATTGCCATATGCTCAAGTCCTTTCTATTCTATCGTTAATTTCCAAAATCTCAACATTATCTATATTGAAAAAACGGACAAAGGTCATAGCCCCTATCCGTTTTTTGCTTCTTATGTAAACAAAAGATATGGGTTTTCCAAAAGGTCGCAAAGACGTTTTAAGAATTTCGCCGCCATAACCCCGTCTACCACCCGATGATCTGCCGTTAAGCAAAGGTTCATCATAGGGCGGATTTCAATTTGTCCGTTTCGTACCACAGGTGTTTCCACCATATCGCAAACACCCAAAATTGCCAGCTCTGGCTGATTGATGATGGGTGAAAAATTGGTTATGCCATAAGGGCCTAAATTAGATATGGTAAAGGTACCCCCCGTCATATCTTCCATAGAAATTTTTCCACTACGGGCAGCTTCAATCAATGCCTCTGTTTCCTTAGCAACCTCTATTAAGGATTTTGTGTCTACCCCCTTCACGTTGGGTACAATCAGCCCGTCGCCCTTTGCCACCGCCAAGCCCACATTAGCATGGGTATGTCTTGTGAGCATGTTATCTGCAAAGCTTGCATTTACATCAGGGAATTCCATTAAAACCTTAGCTGTCATCTTCATAATAATATGGTTAAAGGTCAGCTTCACATTGTCCTCTTTGCAAGCAATCTTCAATTTATCCCGCATTTCTTTCATTGCCGTTGTATCCACAGGGTGGGTATAGGTCACACGGGGAGAGGTCTGCCAAGACAACGTCATATTTGCGGCAATGCTCCGTCGCAAAGCATTTACTTTTACCGGTTGCTGGTCGTTATTGCTCATCGCTGGTGCAATTGTTGTCTCTGCATTTGCCGCCGCCAAAACGTCTTTTTTCATGACTCTGCCATCAGTGGTAATTGTCTCAATATCCACGCCCAATTCCTCTGCCAGTTTCGCCGCCATAGGGCTGGTTTTGGTTTTTTCTGTACTATTATCCGGTTGTGGATTGGCGATATAATCTTCCACATCCTGCAAAGTAATACGGCCATTAGGGCCAGTTCCCACCACCAAACCAATTTCAATGTTCTTTTCTTTAGCTAATTTTTTTGCCGCAGGAGAAGCCAAAATTCCCTCTCGGATCGGTGCGGCAGATGATTCCGTAGTAACTTTCCCCATTTGTTCTTGGGGTTTTTCTTCTGTTTTTGTCTGAGCAGAGGCCCCTGTAATGATTTCTCCTGCCTCACCAAGATAAGCTACCACAGCTTTACATGCCGCAGTTTCTCCAGCAGGCACTAAAATCTTTAAAAGCACACCTTCTGTGTCCGCTTCCACATCATTTGTTAATTTATCTGTAGAAACACTATATAAAATGTCTCCCTTTTTTACATGCTCACCCTCTTTGAATTTCCATTCATCGATGGTTCCTTCTGTCATGGTCAGTCCCAATTTGGGTAATAAAACTTCCTGTGCCATAACTTCACCTCCAAATCATATCATTTTGTTAGAATCTTTTGTACAGACCCATTTCCACAGCTTTTTCAAGGGTTTTCTTAATTTCTACCCGCCAAGGGCCATTTTGTGTAATGGTAAACGCCAGACGGTCTCCTTTTTTGCCTCGCAGCTCCCGTTCTCCATCTAACGCCACCATACAATCCCATTCCATCACCATCTCCATTGGCATGCCTAAGGGCATCCGTTCTGCCTTGGAATAGCTTAGAGGGGCTAAAATACCTGCGGCGATAGGGGCAATGATTTTTTCTCCAGCCGCCTCAAGGGTTAGGGCTAAACCATGGGGGTCGCTGTCTTTTACAATTTGAATACATCCCGTCGCCGCGGAGAAGCCGATGCTTGCCGGATGACAGCGAGTCACAAAAATATGCTTCAATTTCTCAGCATCCCATATGGCTTTTGCCCCTATCCAAAGGTCGTCGGTAATTACCGCATCAATTAAGGCAATATCGGAAAAGACACCGTTTTTATAAACCTCAATCCGCTTATCTTTTATACAGCATTCCTCAGGGTTAACCATACGGGCAATCACTGCCGCCGCCATTCCCGCCACAGTCCCTTCCACCATGGTTGGGTAAACGTTATTTGTTCCCGTGGAAAGAGGAAGGAGGGGGGTATCCTTCAGTCCCTTTGCAACGGCACGACTGGTACCATCTCCTCCCAGAACAATGACACAGCCTACCCCCAGTTTCTCCATTTCCACTGCCGCTGTGGTGGTATCCTCTGCGGAAGCCGTTAAAGGTATATCCATCACCTGACAATCCATATGCAGCTTCTCTTCCTTTGATAAATCGGAAATAACGGCGTAGCCAATTTGAAACGTATCCGGCATAATCCAAATCTTATCAATGCCAAGGGCTTGCGCCGCTAATATGATCCGCTTTACAATATTTACCTTTTCCTGATTGTCAATGGTTGTGGCATAGGAAACCAGCCTGCGAATATCTTTGCCCGAAGCAGGATTTGCAATAATACCAATGCTGGACATAAACACCCTCCTTCCCTATTTCCTTATACCAATGTACGAATGGCACTTACAATATCAATTGCATTGGGAATACATGCCTGCTCCAACACAGGGGCAAAGGGTACTGGCGTATCCAATGCACCAATACGCACCACTGGAGCATCCAACAAATCAAACATATCTTCTGCAATGATTGCAGAAATTTCGCCGCCATAACCGCCACGCTTATTTTCTTCTGTAGCAATGACCACTTTATGTGTTTTCTTTAAGGATTGGAAAATCAGTTCTTTATCCAAAGGATATAAGGAACGAGGGTCCAAAACCTCAACAGAAACGCCCTCAGCCTCCAATTGTTTCGCTGCAGACAGAGCTTCCTGTACCATTTTACCTGTGGCAATGACTGTAACATCATTTCCAGCATGCTTGATGTCACCCTTACCAAGGGGAATGGGCTCAAAGCTTTCCACTTCGCCCTTCATGGCATACATTGCCTTGTGCTCCAAAAACATAACAGGGTTGTCATCATCAATTGCTGAAAGCATCATCCCCAATGCATCCTGAGGAGTGGATGGATAAACCACCTTTAGCCCCGGCACATGGGTTAACCATGCCTCTAGGGATTGGGAATGCTGTGCCGCCGCACTTACCCCTGCACCATTTGGCAGACGCACTACCATTGGCATAGAAATTTTCCCACCAAACATATAACGCATTTTTGCCGCTTGGTTCACTAACTGATCCATACCAACGGTTAAGAAATCACAAAACATTAACTCTGCAATAGGGCGAATGCCTGTTGCCGCCGCACCAACAGCAGTACCAATGATTACGCCTTCAGAGATAGGTGTGTCACGCACGCGTTTTTCGCCGAATTCCTGAAACATTCCTGCGGAAACGCCGAAACAACCGCCAAACTCGCCAACATCTTCACCAAATAATACTACATTGGGATTTTCTCTCATCCGGATGCTCATGCCTTCTCGGATTGCCTCTGCATAACTCATCTTTTTCATCTTACCCGTACCTCCTCTACAATATCGGAATAGATATCCTGTACAACGGATGCAACATCAGGTTCAGGACTCTCTTCTGCAAATTGAATGGCATCTTTTATTTCACCCATTACTTGTTCCACGCAAGCCGCAAGTTCTTTTTCGCTTAATACATTGTTTTCCTTCAAGAAAGCCTCAAATCTAGGAATAGGGTCCTTCTTTAACCATGCTTCCTGCTCTTCCTTAGGTTTATAGTTACCGGGATCTCCTTCAAAGTGGCCTCTCCAACGGTATGTTTTGCACTCAACCAAAGTAGGCCCTTGACCTTTTCTTGCTCTGGCTACCGCTTCCGTTGCCGCTTCATAAACAGCAAGCACATCATTGCCATCTACAACAACGCCGGGGATACCATATGCCGCACCACGATCGGCAACGTCTTTAATTTTCTGATGACGAGCCTGACTCATGGAGATACCGTAATTATTGTTTTCACATACAAAGATAACAGGCAAATTCCAAACTGCCGCCAAGTTCATAGATTCATGGAAGGTACCTTGATTTGTGGAAGCATCACCAAAGAAGCAAACACAAACTTGATCTGTTTCTCTCAATTGGGCAGATAGACCTGCACCTACGGCGATATTATGACCTGCACCTACGATGCCGTTTGCACCCAAAATACCCTTATCGCGATCTGCAATGTGCATTGAACCGCCTTTTCCTTTGCCATACCCTGTAGCTTTACCATATAGCTCAGCCATCATAAATTTTAAATCGCCGCCCTTTGCCACAATGTGGCCGTGGCCTCTATGGGTACTGGTGATATAATCCTCATCGCTTAAGCAAGCGCAAACACCTGTTGCAACTGCTTCTTCCCCTAAGTACAGGTGAACAAAACCAGGAATTCTCCCATCTGCAAACAAAGATTGTGCCTTGCTTTCAAATTCACGGATACGTAACATCCGCAGATACATGTCTTTCATGACTTCCTTAGGTACTTTCATTTCATAAACCTCCTTTGAAATATTGTTCAAGAACGCCTTATGGTTCCAGAATCCTAACCTCTACCGCCGCAATGGCAACTTCTATACTGTCGTCTTTATCTCCAAACCTTGGTATAAAAAGCCCTGGTACATGCAAGCCTCCTTTAACCGCCTTTACCTCCACTTGACCAATGGGTAAACAGTTTGCAATCTCAACAGGATTTACCTCCTCCGGCCTTGAAACTGCCACTGTCACTTGAATTTGTACCGACTGATTTAAGTCCTCTAGGCCCAAAACTTCTGTTAAACCACACAGACAACTGCGTGAAACTGCATCCTTCACCGCCTTTACTGCCGCTTTACCTGCATCCTGACCATGAAAATCCGTGCCCATTCCAAATTCAATGATATAACGCTTCATACTTCACCTCCCTCTGCCTTGTTTCTGTACTATTTATAAAGCAAGGTTTGTGCCACATTTGGCGGTTACCACAATTTTGTGCACTTGCACAAATACAATGGAGCATCATGAGACTTTGATAAAATTTTTTGTTTATTTTGTCTAAAACGCAAAAAAACCGTAAGATTTTTGAGAAAAAATTTCTCTCAAATATCTCACGGTCTCGATAATTTCTCATGATACAATGAGAAATCTCAATCTATGACTTTTACTTTTTTCGGTTGAATGCCACACTTTTTACATATGCGATAGAAAGTTGCCCGACTTACCTGTAAGCTCTTAGCAGCATCATCAATATTTCCTTTTGCACCTTGCAAAGCTTTTAATACTTCATGATACATGGTATCTGTTTGGGGAACAGTTTTTGATTGTAATTTTGAATTGCCAATGACATAACAAAAGTCCTCCGTAGTCAAGGTGTCTTCATTGCATGCATAAAAAGTTCTTTCTATGCTGTTTTGTAATTCACGCACATTTCCGGGCCAATCATATTGCATCAGCGCATCCAAATATCCCTCGGACATGTTTTTTTGCTGCTTTGGATAACGTTTGTTAAAGCGATCCAAAAATATCTCAGCACAGCCTTTGATGTCCAACGGACGATCCCGCAAGGGGGGTATATCCAGTTTCAATACGTTTAGGCGATAAAACAAATCTTGGCGAAAACGTCCCTGCTCCGACTCGGTACGCAAGTTTCGGTTTGTTGCGGCAATCACCCGCACATCAAGCTTTCTTTCCTGGGTTCCGCCCAATCGGCGAATGCGCAGGGATTCCACCGCCCGCAAAAGTTTTGCCTGAAACTCCAAAGGCATCTCTCCAATTTCATCCAAAAACAGCGTTCCTGAATTGGCAAGTTCAAATTTTCCAGGGTTTCCTTCCTTTAAGGCGCCAGTGAAAGCACCCTTTTCATACCCAAACAATTCACTTTCAATTAAATCCCTTGGCAAAGAAGCACAATTCACTGCTACAAAAGGTCCCTTTGCCCGACTGCTCTCGTTATGTATTGCTTGCGCAAACAGCTCTTTCCCTGTTCCGCTTTCACCTTCAATCAAAACCACTCCATCATAGCAAGCAAATTTTTGCGCCAATTGTATGGTTTTTCTCATCAAAGGGTCTTGGGCATAAATGTGCTCAAAGGTGTAATTCGCCCGATTTCCCGAAACTTTGTTTACAGAATCTATCAGATATTCTTGTCGTTTTAATGTAACTGTAAAGGTTCTAATATCCCCATCTAGGGTGGGGGACATGGTTGCACTGCAATCGTAAATATGCCGTCCCACCAAAAGGCGAGTGTCATTGGTAATATATTGTCGTTCCTGCTCCCAATGCTGTAATTGGGTCCAATCCACATCAGGCATATACTCTCGAAAATCTGAATTTTCCAAAAGATTCATGGTCAATCCAAAGCTTTTTTCTGCGGCTTGATTAATCCATATTGGGCAAAATGCATCGTTTAACAGAACAATTCCATTTTCACTGCTATCTAGGGTTTTTCTCATAAGCCTTGCACTTTGCTGCTGTTTTATCATGGTTTCTATGCTAAAGGCCGCTGCAACCACAAGCCCTAATGTATGGGTATGGGGCTGGGCATAGTGAAAGTCCCCCGATATATCCAAGCAACCAATGATTTCGCCATTGGCACCATGTATGGGTGCAGCGGAGCATGTCCATTGATGATGGGGCAAACCGTAATGCTCCGGCCCTACCATTTGAATAGACGTATCATAGTCCAAGGCAATGCCGATGGCATTGGTGCCAACCTCTAAATCGCTCCAAAGGGAGCCTTTGACAAACTCCAGCTCCTTAGACATTTTTTCAACCGCCATATCCCCTATGGTTTCCAGTATGTAACCAACACTATCTGTCAAAACCAATAAAAAGTGGGATTGCTTCACAATTTCGTATACACTTTGCATAACGGGCAAAGCAATTTCCAAAAGCTCCTTATTTGCTGCCCGAATACTTTGAAATACTTTATCATCGGCACAACGCCCTCTGCCCTTCATGGGGTCTAAGCCATTGTGCTGGCATTTCTTCCATGACTTTTCTACAATTGGATTCATTCTTTCATCTGTCTCACCTGTTTTGACAAAATGATCCCATATTTCTTGCAAAATCTCAATTTCCATCATTTTATCCCCCTTTAAAACTCATTTTGTCTCAAAAGTCTTATCTCTATTGTACAGGAGAATTACATTTCTCACAACTATGTAAGATTACCAATAAATATAACAATCTTTTGTTCTAATTACACACAATTCCATTTCATTCTTGTGTTCTAATTAGTTGAGCCGTATCTTAATCACGCATCAAAACACTCCAAAACAAAACGGCTGTTGTCTTTCGACAACAACCGTTTTGCGCATTAAAGAATAATGCAAATCAAACCGCCGCTTCCTTCGTTTACAATCTTTTGCAGGGTTTCTGCCATTTTAAATTGTGCATCCTCCGGCATACGATAAATCTTGTTTTGCATGCCTTCGCTCACCATTGCACTTAACGTGCGTCCAAAAATATTCAAGTCCCAAATTTTTTCAGGCTCAGATTCATAGTCTGCAATCAAATTATCAATAAACTCACGAGACTGGTCTTCATTCCCGATAATGGGTGAAACTTCTGTTTCCACATCCGCTTTGATTAAATGGATAGATTCACCTTTTGCTTTCAGCTTAATGCCATAGCGGCTTCCCTGTTTGAATACCTCTGGCTTCTCCAAGGAAATCTCCTCAAACACAGGGGTAACCACGCCATAGCCTTTGCGCTTCACATCGTTCAATGCCGTGGCAATCTTATCATATTCTTTCTTGGTTTCCGAAAGCATCTTAATGGTGGAAATAAGGGCATAGTCATTTTCAATGGGTAAATCAACGGTTTCACTTAAAATACGATAGAATAAGCCATCCTCAAAGGTTAGCGCAACATCCACAGCGCCTTCTCCCGGTAACATACGATCTGAAAAGGCCTTTTTAAGGAAATCTTTACTTTCTAAGGCTACAATGGCACCGGAAACATCGGCTAAACGGTCAGCCTTATCCATGACCTCCTTCAATCCCTCAATCAGAGAGTCTTTCAGCCAATGGTCATCCTCCAGCGTCTCCACCCATCCGGGGAAATAAAAACGGATTTCACGCATTGGAAATTGATATAATACTCGCTCCAAAATGGTTTTAATGTCTTCCGCTTTTAGCTGGGCAACGTTTACAGGAATAACGGGAACCCCATATTTTTCCTCCATCTCTCGAACCAAGATGGCTGTAGATTCTCCATAAGGTGAAGCTGTATTCAGAAGAATTACGAAAGGTTTTCCCATTTCCTTAAGTTCCTCAATAACTCTTTCCTCAGCATCAATATAGTTCTCTCTGGATAATTCCGTTACAGAGCCATCTGTTGTCACCACAATGCCAATGGTAGAATGGTCGGTAATTACTTTCTTTGTGCCCATTTCTGCCGCTTCTATAAACGGCATGGCATTTTCCGACCAAGGTGTATGTACCATACGGGGAATTTCCCCATCCATATGCCCCTCCGCTTCGGGAACCAAATAGCCCACGCAATCGATCATGCGAACACGCATATCCGTATTATCGCCAAGGGTAATTTGAACAGCTTCATTGGGCACAAATTTAGGCTCCGTTGTCATAATTGTTCTTCCTGAAGCAGATTGAGGCAATTCATCTTTAGCCCGCTCTCTGGAATGAACATTTTGAATATTAGGAAGCACCAACAAGTCCATAAACCGCTTGATAAACGTGGATTTTCCTGTACGCACGGGGCCAACCACTCCAATGTAAATATCTCCGCCTGTTCTTTCAGCAATATCCTTATAAATATCAAATTTCTCCACGACAATTTCCTCCTTTGATTTCTAACTGTATCCATACAATATATTATTATGTTTCAAATACAGGAATAGAACAAAGTTGGACTTGTTTTAATTTATTTCTCTTTTAAGTGTCTAATTCGTCATCAAATGGATTACTTGTGAATTAAGTAATTTCTATTATTTCATTACATCATTCTTCCAAATCAGAAAAATAATCAGCATATTCACATTCTTCATTCAGTTTATAAAGCAGGCAATATGGCCCTTGCCATCAGCATAGGTGCTCTCACTTTCATATACAGCTAAATAACTATCCTCATCAAAGTCAACCTCAGAAAAACAACCTTATCTTAATTCTGCTGCAACCACTTTTTTATCCTCTATTACATTTCCCGACAGGAGGTTCTCAACAAAGCTCAACTTTCTTTTCAAAAATCGCGCTATCATTCCTACAAACAGTGCAGCAACAATTGTTCCTTCACGCACACCAGCAAGTTTATGGAAAATAAGAAATCCTATTACACCAGCTATAATTGTGATTGATGAATCAAATATAACCTTTGTCTTACCAAAATCTTTATGAAATGTAACCGACACTGCTTTCACAAATGCTTCTCCCGGCAGCATTACAACATCTGCAGCCATCTCCATATAAACACCTACTCCTAATATTATGCAGCCAACAACCAGAGAGAGAACTTTCATGTAATACTTATCTGGTTCCATAAAAGACAGTACTTTCATAGTGAGATCAATAAACCATGAAAAAGCCAAAGACACCGGTATTTGCAATAAATATTGTCTTGAAAAACTCTTTCGCAGTAACATGATTTGAATTATAATTAGAAGAATACTCATATATAGAGTGAACATACCAAGTGTGGGTTTAAATGCTAAACTGAATGTATATGGGATACTGGAAATTGGTGATGTGCCAAGATTTGCTTTTGTAATAAAACTTACACCAAATGAATTTAATAATAATCCTATACTAAATAAAACGTATCGTTTTAATATCTCTTTTTTACTCATTGTAGTTTCTCCATATCAATCATATTACTGCATATTTTATAAAAAATATTCATAAACTTTTCCTTCTCATTTTTTTCAATCCCATGAAACACTTCTGTTTCTATGGCACGAAAGGTCTCTGCAACCTTTTCCGCCTTTTCCTTTCCCAAATCTGTCAAATATACATAGCTTGAGCGCTGATTGCCGTTTAACGTACGTCGCTCTACTAACCCCTTTTCTTCCATAATTTTTAATATTCCTGTTAGTGTAGCTGGATCTATCTGACATCCAAAAGCGATATCCTTTTGTATACTTCCATCATGCAAACTAAGGTAATCTAATACTTTTGGCTGTCCAGATGTTAAACCTGTTTCAACTAACCCGTAAAATACTTTTTTCTGAAATAATGCCTGATTAATCATAAGCAAGTAATGAAAACTCTGATTCATATTTCCTCCAATTGTTTGTATCCTCATTATTTGTATCCTAACCTTAATATTGTAAAATAAATTACCTTAGTTGTCAATCCCTAACCACAATAACACAGAATAAGTACGCAAAATTTCCTTAATAATTAATTCAGACTGAGCCATGATTTACATAATATCCGCAACACTTGCGATACCAGTAACAAACTTCAATAAATCTTTTCTAACTCTTCATCTTGAGGGAAAGAAAAGAACCTTCATAAAAATTTGGCATCTTTTTATCAGTCTAATTACAGTCATAGAATCCCATTCACTCAAATAAATAAAGCAGAAAGAAATACAAATTATCCTGTATTCTTTCTGCCTATTTTATGCTTTACTACATTTCTAAGGTGTAGCAAAAATCACGTTCCGCAGACTTTCCTTACACACCATTTTTTTCAACCAATGTTAGAAGCTCTTCAGTAACCAAATCCAATTGAGCCGACCAAGAATACACATCATTCAAATACATGAATGGTTCGGAAAGCACAATAATATTTCCCTTCTGTACTGCAGGAAGAGACCGCCATACAGGATTATTTTCAGTCAGCTGATAATTGTCCGACTCCGTCACAAGTATGTAGTCCCCCATATATTCAGGTACAGCCTCAAAAGAAAGTGTCGCACCCCAATCCACACCAGCCTTTACCTCTCTTAACGCCGCGTCTGTCTGTGGCAATTCTAACGCACCAAATAAAATCTGTCCTCCAAGGTTATTGCTCCAACGCACACCGATTTCATTTTCTCCTTGCACTCTTATAACACTAAAGGTTTTTTGATACAGTCCTGTATCTTTTAATTTCTCTTTTGCATCCTGCACCTTTGCATCATATGTATCTAGTACTGCCTTCCCTTTCTCCCTGCCCAATCCTAAGGCATCCGCCAAAAAAGAAAGCATTTCTTCGGTTTCAAGCTCATAAATCGGTACATAAACCGTTGGTGCAATTTTAGAAAACTGCTCATAATTGTCTTTATACTGAGTGACAATTAAATCAGGGTTTTCAGCCATAAGGTATTCAGGCTCCCACTTTTCCAACACCTTAATATCCTGAATCAAATCTTTATATGACACATCTGTGGCGGTGTAATCCTCAATTGCGGCAGGGGCTACTCCAAGGGCTAAAACATTTCCAAGCAAACCACAATCCGTAATCACCCGTTGGGGGTGAACAGGAATTTCAACCTCTCCGTTTACAGTGGTAAACATTCTTGTATCTCCGGTTTGTACACCTTCCGAACTATTTTTATTTTCTTGTTCGCTTTTTCCAACATTGCCGACACAGCCTGAAAGCAGAAGAGACAGTGCAAAGGATGCAGCTACGATTTTCTTAATAATCCGTATTTTAAACATACTGTACGTTCTTTCCTTGTTTATTAAAACATGTTCTCATGATGCTCCTCTAAGATAATATTATTACTATTAATAGAAAAAGAAATATAAGAATTCCAAATCCAGCGCCTATTACTAGAGATAGGCGTTTTAGAGCACTTCCAGGTACAATCTGTTGTCGGATAGTATATTCAGAAGGAATTCTTATAGACATCAGCGAACTTACTTCTATGGGTCTTAAACAATTTAATTTGCTAAGCACTTCTTCATAGTTTTCAATATCATTTGGAATGTAAAGAAATTTATTTGCTTCTTCAGACTGAATAGAAACACCATCTGCAATTTGAACTATTTTTACTATTTGATTTATTGGAATGATAGTATCCTTAGTTTTATATTGTTTTTTATGAATGGTATCTTCTGTAATTGATATTTTAAAACTAAACCAGTCTCTTCTAATTCGGTATATTCTTAAGCTCTCCTTTATTAAAGTATAAACAAGAAATAAACCGCAAAACAATTTAAAAACACCTTGAATCATATAATCATCCACTGATGATTTTAAAATAAAATATAAGATTAAAGGCAATAACAACGACATAAAAGAGAATAGAAGTGCTTTTCTAAGTACTGTTTTAAAATTCTCTTTTTGTAATGAATATTCGGACATGATGCTCTTCCTTTCTAGGTATTTCTTAAGTATCTTATATCTGCATATTTCATTGTATTGTATGCATTTAGAGTTTTTGTATTTCACTTAAGTTTTTAGTTTATCTATAATAATCCTGAATTAAAAAAGTCATTAAAGAATTTTTACAGTTGTTTCTTTCGTCTGCTCATTTTTATCTTTATAACGCACGACACACTCTCCTAGTTTTGAGAATGTCACAAAGTCGACATCATAGTCAAGTGATATATCATTTATGAAATTATTTTCATTATAGGCAGTGTACATTGGGAGAGGCACACTCATTGGACAAGAGAAGTCGTAAAATTGAAGGCCTGATGGGTGTGCCCAATAACACCCACTAACCACCAAAATATTATTTTTTTTACAATAATACTTTTCTTGCCAAATAAAAGACTCTTCCTTATTAAGAACAGTCTCGGGAACATAAGACACTACCGATAGGTTTGACATGTCCATAATTGAATAACCATACAAATCAATGTTAAATATCAGATATTCTCTGCCATCCATATGGTGAATTAATTTTGCAAATATAAACCCAGTAATGCACTTAAACTCAGCAATAATAATTCCATCTAAACTTTTAAGTATACCTTTTGACACGGTATGTTGAATTGGAAATTTTTTACCTGCTTTGGATTTTTCATACGAAAATATCTCTAAGATGTACTTATTTTCTATAATATATTGAGTCGTTCTCGATGGATCCAGCATATATAGCCAATCAAAAGATTCTATATATATTTTATAATCTTGTGTGTATGCAATATTTTTCGGATTATCTATCATAAAATGTGCTCCATATTATTGACTGCTCTTTGCAATCTTCTATCTTACTTCCCCCATTCAAGAATAAACAGCCCATTTTTTTCAACAGTAATACCTTCCCAATATAATTCATTAGACTGTTCAACAAGAGGATCTGAGTTGTAAAATAGTTTATTTTTAATACTAACAAATAATACCATATTTTCATGAGGTTTTAAAAAAATTGCAAAAATAACTCTTTTTTTTACAAAATTTGCAGGTATATATTTTTTTAATATAAATACGTATAAAAAAATTAGCCGAGCGCCTTAAAACTATATTTATTGAAAGTTGATTAAAAAAAACTCATTATCAAATAATGAGTTTCTTTTAAAATTAAATTCAATTGGATTCTTGAATCATCTGAGTCAGTATACAACTACAATAGTACCTTACGTTTTATTTGGTGCAGTGTTTCCACCATAGATGCATATTGTATGATGTCTGTTACCATTATCGGTTTTTTTGTCTAAATTAAGAGTTGCCCTTTTGCAATTATCTTAACATCTCCAGCGACTTTGATGTGACCTGTGGATTGATCAGCAAAAACTTTTATTTTGCTGGGTCTTCCTACGAAACCTCCTTGATTCATTAATATATCGTCTGTTACATTGCAAATATTTCTTTTATACAGATAAGCTCCGGTAGGACCAGCTGCACTGCCGGTTGCTACATCCTCGATAGCCCCCAAGTTGTCCCAAGTACGACCTTCCATTCTATCTACATCAAACAAATAAACAAATTTTGCTCGAATTTTTTCTAATTGTTCCTCGAAGTCTCCAACACTAATTTTTGCCTTTTCTAACCCTGACGAAAGAGGAACTATCAAATAGGGTAATCCAGTTGAAACGACCTCCATTGGAAGCGTCGGATGAAGTTGATCTGTTGTAAGGTTTAGTGCCTGCAAAAATACATTGCCCAATTCCCCCTCAACAGTTCCCAAGAATTCAGGTGTACCCTGATTCATTGTAGCCTGAAAATAGCCTTCCATTTTTACGGATTCTGCTTGCAATGTTTTATTGTTCAACTCAAAAATTGCGGTTATATTTTGTTCTTCTGCATATAGTTTTTCATGGATTACTGCTATGGCTCCTAGTATTGGATGTCCAGCAAAATCCAATTCTTCTTCCACAGTGAAGATTCTAGCGCGAAAATGCTTCTCCTCAATTTGTCTGAGAAAAATAGTTTCAAACTGCTTGAACTCCTGGGCAATTGCCTGCATATACTGCTTGTCCATATCTTCTTCATGAAATATAACGGTCAACCCATTCCCTGAAAGAATTTTAGAGCTAAATACATCTACATGATAATAAATCATTTGCTTTTTCTCCTTTGCTGCATGTCTTTATTTATTTTAACAGTCATTTTCTTATATGACCCTCTACTGAATACATAATGCTAATGCTTCCGTATGCCTTGCCTTGAATAGTCAGATACCCCTCTTGACAGGAAGACATGATAGGCTACCAAAAGCATACCTCCGTAAAGCATTTTTGTATCAATTGTTGAGCTTTAAATACCGAACTGAATACTGCTTCATCAATCCATTTTATCTTGTGCCACCTCCGCACCCCATTTTGCCAATTCATCAAGCGCCGGCAGAAGTTTCCTCCCCGCTTCTGCTAACGAATACTCAACATGAGAGGGCATTACATTATACTGTACTCTTTCAATTAATCCATCCTGTTCCAGTTCCTTAAGAGAACTTGTCAGCATCATATTGGTGATTCCTACGATCTTCTTTTTTAACTCATTGAATCGAAGGGTACCACATTGAGATAATACCCAAATGATTGGCAACTTCCATTTGCCTCCAATCAAACTTAAGGAATATGTTACGGGACAAAAAACATTATTATCGCCCATAAAAATAATCATATCTTTCATAAATTTCTCCTATACTCAGAATAATCATACCTAGTCATAAAAAACTGCATACTTGCATGATATAATACTTTATTTTATGATTATACTAAAGAAAGTTAAAAAATCAAACACAAACGGAGGTTTATTATGAATGAAGTATTAGAATTTTTTAAAGAATGCGGTGTGTTTTTTGTTTCCACCGTTGATGGCAATCAGCCCAGAGTCCGCCCCTTTAGTTTCGCCATGGAGTACGATGGCAAACTTTGTTTTGCGACAAGCAATCAAAAACCAGTGTATGCACAGTTAATAAAGAATCCAAATGTTGAAATTTCTGCATCTTCAAAGGATGCAAGATGGTTGCGCCTAAGCGGAAAAGCTGTATTTTGCACTTCAAAGGAATCCAAAACAAATGCTCTTGAGGTAATGCCAATGCTAAAACATATGTACTCCCCAGATGACACTATTTTTGAAATCTTCTATCTTGAAAATGCAGTTGGAAATTTCTATTCTCTTCAAGGTGAATCTAAAAGTATTTCCCTGTAAAATATCATAAGAAGAGACCCAAATTTATTTGGGTCTCTTTGCTACTTAAGTATTAGAATTAGACTCCAGAATGTAAGCTTAATGATTTCTATCATCTCTCAAATACTTTAACATGCATTTAATGGCCAGTATTGCAAGGTAACTCCCAGTCCATATTCAATGAATGTAGGAAGAAAAATTAAAACAGAATTAATTGATTCCATTACATAACCTCCTAAAAATATTTATCCTTTTCACCTATTAGAGTTGATTAGGCTTTAATTTCTCCATGATGGTTTCAACCTGCTCATCTTTCACAGGTTCTTCTAGATACAGTTGCACAATTTTGTCTTTATATATCAATAAGTATTCACAGTCATCATAGATTTTTTTATCAAATTCGTACTCTATATCGTAATCAAATTCCCCTCTTTTGTAGTCATAATATTTTAAATAAGCTTGCTCTGTATTGAAGATTACGTTATCAATTTCTTTTATAGCTTTCTGTGACCCCCACCGTAGTTTTTTCATATCGTCTATCACAATATCCCTTACAAAGGGATATTTGGGTTCTATGATATCATACTCAATTTCAGGAGGAGGATTTAACTCCGGTAAAGCATCTTGTCTGTATTGATTTCTGATTAGAAAAATTGAGTTATACTTATATTCTTCATAAGAATAGTTCTCATAGTTTATATTTTCGTATAGATCCTCAAATCTTAGCGGAATATCATCGCTATATACTTTATATTCCTCTATATCCGTAGGAGAGTATTGAAAAGTCACAATACGATATGGATGTGCCTCATGCTTTGGTACATTAAATTTTATAATGATATTTGTGATTGAAAACATATATACAAAACTAGCTATCAACAGCAATATAATTGAAACCACCCGATTCGTCATTGCCGCTACATTTTTCTTTTTCAAGAAATAAATAGTAAACCGATATACAAAGATAAGAATAGGGACATAGAGCACCGTAAGAATAACTGCCAAGAAATTTACCTTTACGAACAAATCTTTTAAAATCAAGATTACTAATATAGAAACATAAGAAACAATTATAACATCAACTAATTGTTGATATTTATGTATCTTTTCAATACATCCCCCGCCCTTAGAAACAGAACGTTCACACTGTTGGCACCAAATGAAATAATCTAGCAAAATATAGCATAGATAAATCAGGGCGGGAAGCATAATTGCCACGGTATATAAATTACTAGTTTTAGAAAGATAATAAAGAGAACTTTCTTTGAAAGATTTGTACTCCGCGAAAATATTATATAAAAACAATAAAATCAGTATTATGTGTGAAGGGATAAAACTCTTCTTCATACATTTTTTAATATTTTCAAACTTTACTCTTTCATCTGTCTCAAATGGAGTGGGATTTTCATCTTCATTACAAAAAATTTGCATTTGATTAAATTCAGTAACAAAATTCCATCCAGACGCACTAGCATGATTATGATAGTTTCTTTGATTTTCGGTTAAAGAAGGATTAAATAGAGATGCTTCCGAAAAATAAGTTACGACATACTTTATTTTTTTAGGCTCTGCCTTACGAAATGTCCATAAATACGCACCTATCTTTTCGAGAAAAAGCCCCTTTTCAGCCATCTTCTCCAGTTTTAATTCAATGTCCTTGTAGTGATTCATACGAAAAGATATGAACTTTTTAACTGTATTTTTCATTTTTCACCTCATTAAATAGCCTTATAATCATTAAGCCTACTTAAAATAGCCTTACTTTCTACCTTTAGATTTTCAAAGTTAAACAACGAGGAATTCATGATTCATCTGTTGTTCCACCCCACTCAACAGCTACAAAGCCTTTTCTTTCAGCCTTACTCAATACTTGTTCCTTAACCTTTTCACTTCCGTTTGCAGCCTTATACACCATAAATACCCGAATCAAGCTGTCAGGATTGGGTTCAATGTTTAGAGATACTTTGGAAGCATATTCCTTAGTATCAAACTTAATGATATTGAATTCGTTCTTCATCAATTGGGGCCCCCAGTAAGTTATAAAGTCTGCCCGTTCTTTAGCATTCAAACCCAATAAACTTAATTTTTCTTCTAAGAAAGACACCGTTTCTTTCTTACTCACCAAAAAGCCCTCGTCAAAAACGGGTGTATACTTTTCTACATCACCTTCCCAAAAAAGGTATGGATATTCTGTAGCTCCACTTACCAGGGTGCCGTCAGTTTTTGCAGTAACAGACCATCCTTTGTTGTATTCAGGATAGGTAAAGGTAAACACTCCATCAAAAGATACCTTTACATTTACATTAGTTTCTTTTTCAGGATATAGATAAATCACAGGTTTTCTAGCCTGAAAAGTATAGGTAACATCGGGCTCATGATTGTATGCATTATATAAAATTTCAATTGCATCTTCTCTTGTGGCGACCTTGCCAGCTAACTGGTCTGAAATCAACTTACTTTCCTTAGCAATACTTAAATATCCTTCAGGATATCCCCCTAACCTATTTACCGAGACAGAAAGTGCGTTTTCTTTCGACATGCTGATTGCGCTAGCTTTTATCAAAACAGTAACACAATCTTTTATGGTGATACTTTCATTTGGAGAAAAGGTATCTTTATTTTTCCCATTAATAATGTTTTTCCAATACGCAAGTTCAATATATTTTCTTGCCCAATAGTCTTTAGGGACATCTTGATACGGAAAAGGTTTTTTCAATTGCACTTCTGAAAAATAATTACATTCATAATCAAAATATATCTTCATAATAAGGGAAGTAAATTCCCCTCTAGTTATATTTCGTTCCAAGTGTAACTGCCCATCGTCATACCCATTCAATATACCCAAATCACATAAAAATTTCGCCTTATCTTCTATAGAAACTTGTTTTTCATACTTCTGAAACGTCACAAGTTTATAGGGATGTTCTTCGCCGTTTGCACTTTTTCTATCTACATGAAAATAGTACAGGAAGTATGCCTTTATCACATCACCGTCATGAAACTGTCCTTCATCAAACTTGCCTGTGTTGAGAATGAAATAATTAGGATTCGTGTCTTTAATATTATAGTCAAAAGCTTCATCTAGTTTAATATCACTCCAAAGCTCATCACTTATTTTTGACAGCTTGATTGTATCCTTTGAAATTTTTGTAACTTTTCCTACAAGTACAGCATTAGCGTCATCTATCTTTTCAAATGAAAAAGTATTCTCTCCAAAAACCGTTGAAGTTGCAGAAATCAAAATACAAATACTTAATAAAAAACTGATAACTTTTTTACTCATAATAAGCCCCCCTTAAAATAATATAATTTTAATTCCTTATCTACACATTTTTACAAATTTTACCACCGCAAGTATACTATAGCTTTATTACAAGGTAAATGGATATTTTCAATTTGTAACATAATTGTCACAAACCTACTTCCAATTCATAGAAGTTTTTGGCGCAACATGTATGTCAACAGTAAAAAAGTTGCCTTAAAAAATTGTTTTTGTTATAATAGAAATAATTCATAGTCAAATGATATTGTTAAATTAAAAAATAGAGGAGATAGAAATGTATAGTATACCCCCTGATATTGGAAAGGAAATGCGAAGAATCCGAACAGAAATGAGAATCAGCCTTGACACTGCGGCCCGCCTTACTGGGGTTTCCAAGGCAATGCTTGGGCAAATTGAACGAGGTGAATCCATTCCTACCATTTCTACCCTTTGGAAAATATCCACAGGCTATAAAGTCACCTTTTCCAATTTTATTTCACAAAATATAACTGAAAATAATATTTTAAGCATTGATGATATCTATCCCATAAAGGAAGAAAATGGAGATATGTTGCTATATAATATCTTCCCTTTTGATCCGATTTCAGGCTTAGATTTTTTGCAGATACACATGAAGCCCCATTGTCGGCATGAATCCTTCCCCCACACCAATGTTTTAAATGAATACATCGTCATCATTCAAGGACAGCTGCAAATGACTATTAACGATAAGGTCTATATTTTGCAAAAAGATGATGCTCTTTCCTTCCAAGGTGATTCAAACCATGTTTATACAAACCCTTCAAATGAGGATGTTATTTTTCATAATGTGATTCGATATAAGTAAAATAAAAAAGGCAAAAATCCTATGATTTTTGTCTTTTTTTATATAAATACAAAAACGTGCACACCAATTTTATACAAAATGATTGGGCAAATATGATATTGACAAAAACGAAAAAAAATGCAATATTAAGACTATAATCTGTGCGCTATAACATACGTTGGTTTTTTTATTATCACATCTTTTCCCAATTAAGAAATTGACTGTTATCCCGCACAATCATCTGACGGTTTATATAATCCATTAAGGAGGGTCAATATGAATACTACTGCTAGAATTGAACGATTAAGACAAAACTATGTAAATTCAAAACCATCTGTTTGTATTGAAAGAGCTAGAATTTTTACAGAATCTCATATGCGTACTGAGGGTATGCCCACCCCTATTCGCAGAGCACAAGCTTTTTATGATTTTTGCAACGAATTTGATATTCAAATCTTTGAAGATGAGTTAATTGTGGGTACAGCTGGTAAGTTTAGAAGAAGCGGCATTTTGACACCCGAGTTCTCTTGGAAATGGGTGGACAAGGAAATGGACATGTTTGATAAACGTCCTCAAGATCCTTATGAAATGACCGATGAACAAAGAGCATACGTTCGCGAGAATATCTTCCCTTACTGGAAAGGAAAATCCCTTGAAGAGCATTTTCTCTCTATCCTTCCTGAAGAAACTGCCAGAATCGCAGTGGATACAGGTATTGTTGATAATGACTCAAAATGGCGCCAAGCTGTTGGAGAAGTAACTCCAGATTATCAAGATGTTCTTTTCCCTTTGGGCTTTCAAGGTATTTTGAAGCAAGCGGAGGAACAATTAGCTGAATTAGATTTTGCAAATCCTGATGACTTTGATAAGATCGCATTTTATAAATCAACCATATTAACCAGCAAAGGTATTATGCGTTTTGCGGAAAGATTTGCTGATATGGCGGAACAAATGGCTAATCAAGAAAAGAATGAGGAAAGAAAAGCTGAACTTCTAAAAATTTCAAAAGTTTGCCGAAACGTTCCAGCAAATCCTCCAACCTCCTTCCATGAGGCAGTGCAATTTGTATGGTTTGTGCAGCTTGGGGCAATTATTTCCGAAAATCCATTGGCACTTAACCCAGGCAGATTCGATCAATACATGTTCCCCTATTATGACGCTGATGTTAAAGCAGGCATAATTACCAAGGAAGATGGGGAAGAGTTGGTTCAGGCTCTTTGGTTGAAATTCTCCGAGTGGGTTTGGACAATTTCTGCAAATACAACAGGTTATTTTGCAGGTTATAACCAATTCCAAAACCTCACTGTTGGTGGACGCAAAAGAGATGGTTCTGACGCTACCAATGAGCTTTCTTATATCTGCTTGGAAGCCACAGATAAAGTAAAAACCCATCAGCCGGGGCTAAGCGTTAGGATCCATTCCGACTGCCCGCAGAAATTCCTGGATGCTGTAACTGAACTTGTCAGCAAAGGCACAGGCTTCCCTGCAATCCATAATGATCAGGCGGGAGCGCAAATGCTTCTGCAAGCAGGTTATGAACCTGAGGATGCAAGAGATTGGAGCAATTGTGGTTGTGTAGTTCCCCATTTCCGCAAAACAGGGCAATGGACTGCTGCTGTAAATATCAACTTTGCCGCTGCTATGGAATATGCACTGAACGAAGGAAAAAGCAGACTTACAGGGGAAAAAATGGGTCTGGATGCAAAGCCCATTGCAAATTATTCATCCTTTGAAGAAGTAAAAGATGCAACTTTGGAACAGATGAAAAACTTAATTTATCATAGTGTTGTTGCAACTGTTGTGGCACAAAAGCTACATACACAGCTTGTTCCCCGCCCTTTCCTTTCCACCTGTGTTGAGGATTGTATCAAAAATGGTAAAGACTTATCCTGTGGCGGAGCTCACTATAACGTTGGTCCTGTTCTAACGGGTATCGGCCTTGCAGTAGTGGCAAACTCCCTTGCCGTGATAAAAAAGCTTGTGTTTGAGGATAAAGTAACCACCATGGAAGAGCTCAATAATGCTATGGATGCAAACTGGGTAGGATATGAAGAATTAAGGGCAAAGGCATTAAGTGTGCCAAAATACGGTAACGACGATGATTATGTAGACGATATCGCAAGAGAGATTGCCAACTATTATTATCTGGAAACCAGAGCCCATAAAGATATCTTTGGTTCCAATTTTAATTCAGCATTCATGGGAATTTCTAACTACATCCCAACGGGAAGAATTGTTGGCGCCACCCCTTGCGGCAGAGAAGCCACAAAGCCAATCACAGAGGGTGTATCCCCTTATGCAGGAAGTGACGTTACCAGCCCCTTGGCGGCAATGCGTTCCAGTGCAAAAATGAATCATGATGTTCATACTGGAGGTACACTTTTAAACCTGCGTTTAAGTGAAGAAATGGTTAAAACACCTAAAGGCAGAAGAGACCTTGGCAATATCATTCGTGCTTATTTCTCTCTTGGTGCCTTCCATGTACAATTTAATACCCTCTCCACAGAGGTACTTCGTAAGGCACAGAAAAATCCTCAGGATTATAAAGACCTCTTGGTACGTGTGGCAGGCTATAGTACTCAATTTGTGAACCTTTCTCCAGAAATGCAAGAAGCAATTATTGCAAGAACAGCACACGAAACTATGTAATGCAACAATAACTCGCCTGCTCCTTCTTAGGGGCAGGCGTCTACAGTAGGAGGTCGTTATGGTGGAATGTACAAACAGTGGTATTGTCATTCAAATGCAGGACTATTCTATACATGATGGCGATGGCGTAAGAACCACTATTTTTCTTGCCGGCTGCAATCTGCGGTGTCAGTGGTGTGCCAACCCCGAATCTTGGACAACAAAAAGCAAATTGGTTTTTTATCGGCATAAATGCATTGGGTGTATGAAATGCGCCAATGTCTGTCCCATGGACCTTGTTCCCTGCAAAATGGAACGGCCTAATGATATCTGCAATGCTTGCGGAAAATGTGTTGCGATTTGTGCACAAAAAGCCTTGGACATTGCTTGCACGGAGAAAAGTGTAGATACACTAGTGAAAAAGATAGAGAGAGATGCACTATTTTTCCGCTATTCAGGCGGAGGGGTTACTTTTTCAGGAGGAGAACCCTTTTTACAGCATAAATTTATGCGGGTCTTATTAAATCAATTTGAGGAATTGGGAATTGACAGCTGGGTGGAGACCTGCGGGCATTTTGATTTCGAAGCAGTGGAAGATCTATTACCTAAATTCAGCCACATTTTTTTCGACCTTAAGCATCTAGATAGCGAAAAACATAAAGAATTCACAGGTTGTGGCAATGAAATCATTTTAGAAAATGCAATAAAAGTCTATCAAACAGGAGTTCCAATGACAATTAGAATTCCTACAATTGTTGAAGTAAACTTAAGTGATGATAATCTGGAAAAAACAGCTCAATTCATAAAGGAAAATTTACCGAAAGCCAATGTGGAGCTTCTTCCTTACCATGGGTTGGGCAAAGCCAAATATATTTCCTTGGGAATAGAAGAAAAGTTTATTGATTTCACTACGCCTACAGCATCCCAAATTCAACATGCCTATGAAATTTTTAAGAAGAACGGCATTGAGATCATTGAATATAGATAAAACAAAAAGGGTTCGGTAAAACGACCCTTTTTTAGTACCATTTCCAGCGCTTTTTTTCTGGACAGTCTGGGCGAAAATATGTATCATAAATGCTATAAGAATGAGAAAACAATAGGAGTTGATATCATGGATACTTTTAATAAAATCTGCACTTGCCAGAACCTTTCATGTCCTTTACATCCAAGTAAACACGATAAAGGTTGTACACCCTGCATTGCTAAAAATCTCAAGCTAAAGGAAATCCCCAGTTGCTTTTTTAACTTGATACCTAATGCAGAAAAAAGAGAGGGTGATACCTTCCAATGCTTTGCCAAAGCAGTAACAGAGCAAGCTCAATAAAAATAGATTTCAAACTTGATAAGCTTCTTTTCAGTATTGTTTAGGTTGCACATTTATTACTCAAAAAGTTAAATAGCCGTATCAAAAAACTCCCTTTTCCTCATTTCAGCATAATACTGATTCGAGAAACAGGGAGCTTTGTTTTATGTTAAAATTTTTAATATCGTTAAATTGAAAACTTCCATTAAATCAATTTCTTCCTTTGTTGCAGTAATCATAACTTTAGGCCTTAGGTAGTGCTTGGGATTTTGTTGCACCACGATTGCCTCTTGCCCATTGGAAAGCTCAACAGAAATTCCCGTAGGATAGGGAGATACATATTCTAAAACCTTTTTAACACAATCGATATCAAACATGATATAACAATTTGACATCAAGTACTCTAGGGCATCCGCCGGATTCATGGCCCTTCTATACACACGATTGGACACCAGCGCATCATATACATCACAAACATGGATAATCTTTGCATAAATATGGATATGCTTGTCTGATAATTGGCGAGGATAACCGCTTCCATCTTCATTTTCATGATGAGATAGTACTGCGTTTTTTACTAAACCAGAAATCATACAATTATCCTTCAGCATATTATAACCTTCTTCAGAATGACAACGCATGATATTCATTTCTTCCTCTGTGAGCTTGCCCTTTTTATTCAAAATGTCCAAACTAATAGATACTTTTCCAATATCGTGAAGCAGTGCCGCTTCTGAAAGATATTTTAATTGGGAATAATTTAACCCCATGCCTATGCCAACAATAACAGATAAGACTGACACATTAATACAATGGATGTAGGTATAATTATCAAAGGCCGCAATATTCACCATATCATATGAGACATCTGATTTTTCCAATAATTCATCCACAATAGAGTGGGCCATCAATCGGCAAGAATCCAAATTTAATAATTTCAGTGCGGCAACTGTATCTCTTTTGGTTTGCTCAGACAGCAATTCTTTTACAACAATTCCGTTGGAAATATCATCATAAATATATAAGCCCACATACCCAAGCAATTCAAGCTTTTTTAGATAAGACTGCTTTAATATGGTATTTGCGTTTAAAAGAATGCTTCCACTGTCGCTATATACAGGGATGGCCAATATTGAATTTTCTTTCACTTTATTTATTGGTAAATATCGCATTGATTTCCACCCATTTACTTTCTCATCTTAGACTTTTCTTTGATAACTCTTTAAGATTTCATAAAATCATAATCACAGTAAATTTAAAATATGATAAAATATAAAACATTATTATATAATAATATAAAATTATAATATAAACATTATTTTAATAGAATTTTAATAATATTTTTTATATTATCTTGATTTTATCTTCCTAGCTCTGAATAACTAATAACTTCTTAGACGAAATCTTTTACTTTTCTAAGTTACAAAATTATATTTGTAACTATAACTCGATAAATAAAATTATATTTTCCAATGAAAAAAGTTTTTTCTTTTCATCTATTTTAACAAATATCAACAAAAAATGCAAATTACATTTTATCATACCAAAGTGTAATTTGCATTTTTGTAACTAAACATTTAATTTATTTCATATAAAGATCTCCATATTCCCAATATGCTGAGTCAAATTCTGATTCCAATAATTTGCCCACTTTCACAACCTTCCAGTTTCCATACTTTACCGAATATTTCAAAACAAAACTCAGGGCACCAATTCTTCACCCCTAATGCTTGTATTAATACTTAAATTCTACAGGATTGGATTTTCCCATTTTTACCTGACTGTGTGAATGGCAAAATGAAAATTTTATTCTTATCGTTTAAATATATTGGTACACAAGAATAAACCAGTAATCTAATTTCGAGGGATTCTAAAGGTGAATCAATATGGTTATTATTTAAAAACGCTCGTCATTATGTTATACTCAAACTGCAAAGATAAAAACACGGTTCGGTTGGTAGTCCGGACGCAGAATAGCCTGTCAGTAACCTGCCTCCTTGGTTGTCCCTTCTTTGTATTTTTTAAACTAAAAGGAGGGAAAGCTATGTTAAAAACCGTATGGAAATTTACTGTATTTTTTGAGGATCCCTTTTGGGTGGGCGTTTATGAGCGTGAAGCCCAAGGAGAGTACCAAGTCTGTAAAATTACGTTTGGTGCAGAGCCAAAGGATTATGAGGTTTATGACTTGCTTCTCAAAAAATGGACCTATCTGCGGTTTTATGCATCTAAGGATGCCCAATGTATTACAGAAAAACCCGTAAATCCTAAGCGTATGCAGCGTGAAATTAAACACCAACTGCAAAGCAAGGGAGTGGGAACAAAGGCACAGCAAGCACTTAAACTTCAACAGGAGCAAGGGAAACAAGAGCGAAGGACCTGCTCCCGAAAGAATAAAGAGGCTGAAAGTGAGAGAAAATTCGAATTGCGGCAAAAAAAGCGCAAGGAGAAACATAAGGGACATTAAGTTTGATGTCATTACTTAAAAAGCGAGGTTATTAACCCTTTCTTTTTTACTATTTCTATTCCAACTAGAAAATGCTCTCTAATAAGTTAATGGCCAGAACTTTATGCATCCCTCTTAGCAACCAAAAATAAGATGCACCTGCTTGTGAAATTTATCTGTTCTTTAAAATAAGCCATGAGAATCACTTCATGGCTTATAAATTATATATATACTTTTGTTGGACGATAGGTAATGTGGCAATAAACCTCTTCTTCCCCACACTTTAAAAATTCTGCCATTGCAGCAAAATCGATTTCCCTTTCCTGATATTGCCCCAATACCACAGCAATATCTCCTGCCTTCACTTCACCGGCTTTGGATATATCAACCACCATTTGATCCATACAAACGCCCCCAATCACAGGGCATGGTATATCATTAACCAAAACAAAACCTTTGCCTGACCCCATGCGCAAAATATCGGAATAACCTATGGTTAATACAGCGACCCTTAAATCTTTATCCGCACAAAATGCTCTACTGTAGCCAATATAATCCCCTTTTTTTACATCACTTACTTTTCCAATACGGCATTTGATCGTTATAATTGGTTTAAAGGCAATGCCTTTATGGTTGTTAATCTTGGGTAATGCCCCGTAAATCAACGTTCCTACTCGCACCATATCCATTTGCATTTCCGGCATATTTACGGTACCGGCAGAATTCAAACAATGTAAAATTCCCAGATAATTATCTTTTGATAACAGTTCATCTGTAATCTTGTTAAATCTTGCAAACTGAAGTTGAGAGTATTCCAAAGACTCTTGGTCATTTTCATAGAAAGTTGCAATGTGAGTAAAGCATCCTGTTACCTCAAATGATTCATTTTTGCAAATTCTCGTAACCTTCTCAATGGCATCATCTAAATTGTCATCATAGCAGCGGATTCCAATCCTGCCCATACCTGTATCAAGTTTTACATGTATTTTCAGCCTTTGTTCTTCTTTCTGCAGAACTTTCTCCAGTTCCAACGCATAATCGTAGGATACTAGGGTTTGGGTGATATTGTATTCCAACAATAAATTTGCATATTCAGGAGGGGTGTACCCCAAAATTAAAATGGGATTTAGAACTCCTCCTTTTCTGATTTGAATTGCTTCCTCTACGTTTGATACTGCAAATTGGATTTCATCGTCTAATGCTGCTAATTCCTTAGCAAGTCTTACATCACCACAATTATACCCATTGGCTTTTAAGACAGCCATTATTTTTACATTTTTGTTTAGTAACTCTTTAATCTTATAAAAATTATATTTTAAGTTCTCAATAGATATTTCAACCCACGCACGTTTTATAAAGTCCATAATGACCTCCCATAAAAAATGCCTTAAGATAACCTCTTAAGGCATTTTAAAATAATATTATTTTGATACTTCATTTTCAATGGTTTCGTAAGAAACTCTTTCAGGATTTTTTCCTGCTTTCAGTTCAGGAATAAAACGGTTCCAGAAGTCATTGTATAATCTGTAAATTTCTTTCCGCTTCGCATAAATGAAGGTTAATGTAATAATTACATACATTGCACTTAAAATATCTGTAAAAGCCCAAAGCATGTCCGCCTTAATATTATAAAATACAAGAGCAGGGATTAAGAAATATACCATGTAAATAGGAGAAAACTTTTTATTCAAATCAGTATCACCAAGGGCATAGTTTACAGACTTAGCACAGCTGTAATACATACCGATAATGGTTGTCCAAGCAAAAACTGAAATCGCACATGCCATGAAATATCCACCAAATCTACCATATGCTACTTTGAATGCTACCGTGGTCAATTGCGCACTGGTGATATCAGGGTAGTCAATATAGGAATTGGTTAAAATGATTGACAATGCAGTTACAGAACAAACAACAATCGTATCCAAGAATACTTCGCCCCAACCCCAAGAGGACTGACGAACAGGGTGGTCTGTCTGAGCTGATGCATGGGCAACAATGCCATAACCGGTACCAGCATCATTGGAGTAAAGCCCACGAGCAATACCATATCTGATAGCATCTCTAACAGAAGCACCAGCGAAACCACCAACACCAGCCATGGGTGTAAAAGCACTTTTAAAAATCAAAGCTACACAACCGGGTACTGCATCAAAATTCATAAGTAAAATTCCAATGCCGGATATTATGTAAGCCAATGCCATAAAAGGAACTACTTTTTCCATAACACTGGAAATTCTCTTTAAACCGCCAGCAATTGTCACAAAGCATGTTATTCCAATTACTACTACAGAGATAATAGGAGGAATCTGAAATGCTTCATACAAAGAGCTTGTTACAGATTCAGTTTGAACAGCATTGGTCCAAGGTCCAAAAATAAATACAAATACCGCTAAGATAATGGAGCCCTTTTTCCATCCAAGGGCATTCTTCATAACAAAGGATCTATCGCAAAGATATTCATCCATGGATTTGTTATATTTAACTCTGTATCTTTGTCCTAAAATAATTTCACATGCCTTTGTACTCATTCCCAAAAGACCGGACATCCACATCCAGAATATTGCTCCGGGTCCACCCATGGTAATCGCTGTTGCTACACCACCAATATTCCCTACACCTATGGTATTGGCCATAGCGGTACAAGCTGCTGCAAAACCTGAAACTGTTCCTTCGCCTTCCCCCGCTTTGAACATTTTCCCAAATGTATTTTTAAAATGAAATTTGATTCTAAAAATGTACGCAAATCTAAACTTAATTGTAAGATAAAGCCCCGTCCCAACCAATGCAACGGTCATGGGTGTGCCCCATAGAAAATCTGAAATTGCCCATAAAACTTGCAAGATACTGTCCATCTTGTAAAATCCCCTCCGATTTTATAAAACTAAATTATGCCTTATAGTGCCTTGTTAAATACCTCTAGAGCTTGGTTTAAATCCTCTATTAGATCCCCCACATCTTCTGCTCCTGTTGAAATACGAATGAGTCCTTCATGAATGCCCATTTTTCTCAACTCCTCCTCTGTAAACTCATTCCGAAAGGCTGTTGCAGGGTGAGCTAATGTTGTTCTAATTCCACCTAGGGTACCTAAATACTTAATCACTTTCAGTCGACGAATGAATTCATCCACTTTTTCTCTGTTGTCCTCTACAGAAAAGCTTATCATGGCACCATATCCATAGGAAAAAATTTGGCTTGCTAATGCATGTTGAGGATGATTTTCCAAGCTGGGATGATAAACACACTGAATGTGAGGATTTTTGCTTAATGCTTCAGCCACAAGAACAGCATTATCCAATTGTGCTCTCATTCTTAATCCCATGGTTTTAATACTTCTTTGTAAAAGCCAAGCTGAGTTTGCATCCAAAGATGCTCCCAGCAATAAGTAACTTTGTTTCAATTTCTTTATAATGTCATTGCTGGCAGTAATTGACCCACCAGTAACATCACTGTGCCCACCAAAGAATTTTGTTAAACTATGAATAACAATGTCTGCTCCAAAATCAAGGGGTTTAATTACAAAAGGTGTAGTAAAGGTACTATCCACAACTACCATTGCACCAAAGGAATGGGAAATTTTGCTGATCTTTTCAATATCAACAACCAGAGTCAGTGGATTTGCAATAATTTCTGTATAGACTATTTTAGTATCATCTTTCATGGCATTTTCAAATTCATCAATATTTGTAAAATCCACTAAAGATACATGAACGCCAAAGCCTTCCAAAATCTCAATTAATTCGATTGTTTCACCATAAATGCTTTTATTGAAAACGGCATGGTCTCCACATTTTAACAAACCTAACAGGGTTGTGGAAATTGCACCCATCCCTGAGGAGCATACTAATGTGCTTTCGCCATTTTCCAAATAGGAAATGGCTTCTGCTAATCCATCTCGATTGGGGTTAGCGGTTCTATTATAAAAATATTTTCCGCCATTATTTGCAAAATCGTAATCCCTAGTATCTTCAATGATATATGCCGAGGAAGGATATATCGCCGGCGTTTCAGGATGAAGCGCCCCTTCTCTATCCTCCGTACCTTTATAAAGGATTTCTGTATTTTCTTTGAACAAGTTATCCACCACTTTCTTAAATAATCATTAATAAAATCGTAATTCTTATACCTACTATAAGGTCAATTATTACTTATTACTAAAGAAGTATCTGGATTTCATATTGAGCATCAGCATAATCCACTAAGTTATCTTCAAACTCCATAGCAAGAACCAGCTTGGGTTTTGGCTTATTTTCAAAATATTTGGTAAGCATATCAATATCCCAATTTTCAGACAATGCTTGTGTTTGAAAACATAAATATTCTCCTGCAGGAATTACATCATACATTGTTTGCTCTAAATCTGGCTTTCCTCTAAAATAAACAAAATATTCTCTGGGATAAAACTCTTTCTTAAATAGCGCATCCAAATCTATCTTATATCCATATTGCCTCCTAAACTTTGTTTGAGTGTATTCGTTTTTGCTCTTTGCCGCCGCCAAGCGTATTTCCATTTGAGCCAATTGCTCTTTATAATAGCAAGGAACACTTAAAATATAACGTTCCTCCTTTTGAATTTTATATAAATTATCCAGGTTTTCACCTTTGTTCATATAAGTAAAATAGTCGATATACCATTCGATGTCCTTAATTCGCTCTTCCATTTCTTTTAGCTCCTGTAAGGCATCCTCTTTCTTTTTCCTCAAATAAGGCAGCAGTAAATCAACACTGCCACTGTGAATAATTTTTCTTATATCCTCCAGGGGCATCCCAAAACTTTGAAGATATCTTATTCGATCAAGAAAGTGAAATTGTTGGTAATAATAATAGCGATACCCTGTGTTTTCATCGGTAAATCCCGGAGAAAGCAGACCAATTTTATCATAATAACGTAATGTTTGTGTGGAAATTCCCAATAAGGCCGCAGTTTCTCCAATTGTATATTTCTTTTTCAAAATTTCACCTCATAACTTCTTATAAATAAATAATTATTATACCCTTTATCAAAAGATTAATTTAATAGAGCCATCCAGACATAGGCTGTTTTTTGATGTCTCAATGTTTAAGTCAAAAGACATTACTTATTCAATGTAAAATACCTCATTTATTATAACAGTTCACTACACATAAGAAAGCAATTTCTTTTTCAAAATATTATGCGATTTCAATATACCCCTATGATTGAAAAAATAGGCAACTCAATTTCTATTACTACAAAGTGTATAAATGAAGGTTTAAAGAATTCCGCACGCAAAAAAATAACCCCCGATTTACGGGGGTTCTAGACAGCTGATAACGGGATTCGAACCCGTGACCTCCGCCTTACCAAGGCGACGCTCTACCTACTGAGCCATATCAGCATAGCCACGAAAAATATTTCGTCAGCCTGTATATATTATCACATAGTCTTTGTTTCGTCAAGACTATTTTGTTCCAAAAAACGCTCCATTTTCTTTTTTACCCTTTGCAGTGCATTATCAATTGATTTCTCATTCTTCTTCAAGCTTTTAGCAATTTCGAAATAACTTCTGCCTTGCAAATAGAGGGCTAATACCTTAGTTTCAAAACCACTTAAATTTTTCACCATTTGCGATTCAATAAAATCCTTATTTTCTTGGCCAATAAATAATGCTTCAGGATTTAACAATTCCCCTTCTTGCAATAAATCAATATAGGTCTGATCTGAATCATCGTCAAAAACTGGTTTATTCAAAGATATATAAGAATTCAGAGGTTGATGCTTGAATCTCGTTGCAGCCTTAATTGCCGTAATCATCTGGCGATTCACGCATAATTCAGCAAAGCCACAGAAGGACGTATTGCGTTCCACATTAAAATCACGAACGGCTTTATATAGGCCAATCATCCCTTCTTGAATAATATCCTCACTATCTGCTCCAATCAAAAAATATGCCCTTGACCTTGCTTTCACTAAAGGCTTGAATTTGTCCATTAAATATTCTTCTGCTTGTGAATTCCCTTGTTGCGCCATTGTTACAACATCTTCATCTTTAAATGCCCCAAATCTAATCTTGCTCGTCTCCGGGGCTTGATCCGCGCCTTTCCCTTCTTCTACTTTGTTCTCCGCAACGCTTCTATCCATTCCAACGCCTCCCGGTCAAGATGATCTGCTAGCAAATTATTTTTGGGCGGTCTATTTTCAATAAACCGCTCCCTTAAATAATCTGTTTCTGCTTGTATTTCCTTTCTTAGCTCTTTTGCCGTCATTCTTGTGGCACCTTGCCCGTAGATAATGAGCTGCTCAAGTCCATCTCCAGTGGCCACCCGAACTCTATAATGCTTTGGCATGGCTGTAACTACTCTTTCGATATAATGATCTGCCGTTTCCGCCTCTTTGGTATAAACAACAAATATATTCTGATATGGATTCACAGACCCAATATTCCCTTTCACTAAATAACCATCAAAAACTAAGATAATGGTTGTGTTTTTTACACCTTTATAATTCGAGAGGATGTCCATAAGCTTTTGCCTCGCGCTTTCTAAGCTTACATCTCGAGCTAACTCTTTTAGATCATCCCAAGCATGAATAATATTGTAGCCATCAACCAATAAAAATTCCTTATGCAAAAGCGCCCCCTCCATTCTGTAGTGATATACACAATAGAGTAACATATTTTGTCGCAATTTGCAAAACCACTATTTGCACTTTATTTTTTTTATTTGAAAATAAGAATATCTATCTTTATTCCTTAGTAAATTTTCTTTGTCGTACAACTTCATACATTAAAAGACCTGCTGCAACAGATGCATTTAACGAGGAAATCTGCCCATACATGGGAATAGAGGCAGTAAAATCGCAATTTTCCCGAACCAGACGACTTACGCCTTCCCCCTCACTACCAATTACCAAAGCTAAAGGCCCCTTCATATTGGTATCATAATGATCTAAGCCTTTCATGTCGGCACAGGCAATCCACAGGCCTTCTTTTTTCAGCTTTTCCATAGTCTTGACAATATTGGTTACTCTGGCTACAGGGATGTATTCCATGGCACCTGCGGAGGTCTTACCTACTGTAGCATTTAACCCTACGGAACGGCGTTTTGGAATAATTACACCATGTACTCCTGCACATTCTGCCGTACGCAAAATTGCCCCTAAATTGTGTGGATCTGTAATACCATCCAATAACAAAATAAAAGGATCCTCCTGTTTCTTTCTGGCAACCGCCAAAATATCCTCAACCTCAACATATTCATGAGCTGAAACCAATGCAATAATACCTTGATGATTTTTGGTTTGAGAAAGCTCGTCCAGCTTCTGACGGCTTACCTCCTGAATCACTACGCCTTTTTCTGTTGCCATAGCAATAATACGCTTTACGGTACCTTCTAGATTTCCCTTTAATACTAGAAGCTTTTCCATATCTCTGCCGCTTTTTAATACTTCTAGCACAGCATTTCTGCCTTCTACTTGGTTTTCGTTAATTTCTCTTTCTTTTTTATCCACAAAAATGCCTCCATTTTTTCTAAGCCAATTAGCCAATTACCTATATTAATTGTAAAAGACAAACTATTTTTACAACACATGGGAATTCCTAGTCAACCCACAAACCACATCACAATGTTATAGAAAGCCGAAGGAACAGGTTTCTCTCCCTCCTTCGGCTCATCTTTCGTCCTATTTTTCTATTATATCCGCCATGCCCAAAGAAAACAAGCTTATTGCCCGTTGTTTTTCACCTTTTAAATACAAATATCCGAATAATGCCTCAAGACCTGTGGCATGACGATAATCCATTAAATCTGCATTTTTGGGTGTGGTGAAAGACTTTGCATTACGTCCCCGGCGAAAAACAGAAGCTTCCTCCTCTGTTAATTCCTCAGCAATGCGGAAATACATGTGGGCTTGTGCCTTGGCATTGACTAAGTCTTTTGCTTTTTTGTGTAAACGGTTAACCGGTGCATTGCCGTCTGTCAATACCGTCAATCTTACAAACATCTCATAAACTGCATCCCCTATATAGGCTAGACCCAGCGGAGACATTCCTTTGGGGTCAACCTTCCCTGTACCATCTATAATTAAATCAAGTTCTTGTAAATCCATATTTAACCTCTAAACCACTGCACACCCTGACGAGTATCCTTTATGGTAATTCCCATAGCTGTTAATTCTTCTCTAATTGCATCGGCTGCAGCAAAGTCTTTCGCTTTCTTGGCATCATTTCTTTTTGCAATCAATGCTTCAATCTTCTCTGTTTCTTCATCTGAAATGCTATCTTCACTTAACTCAGCAACTCCCAATACACCACATAAGTGATCAAGCATATTCTGGATTTTTGAAGCATATTCTTTGGAAGCACCTGCTTTTACAGCAATATTGCTAAAACGAACCAATTCATAAATTACAGAAATGGCATCGGCAGTATTAAAGTCATCATCCATGGCAGCTTCAAATTGCTCTTTATAGCTTTCTAAATCCTTCACTTGGCTCTTTTCCTCTTGGCTCATGGCTCCCATAGGGGCATTTTCGATAAAGAAGGCAAGCTCTTTTCTGGCGTTTTTAATGCGTTCCAGACCATTCTGGCAGGCCTGCATTAAATCACGGCTGAAGTTGATAGGGCTTCTATAATGGCCATTTAAAATAAAGAAACGGATTACTTCATAAGGGAACTGTGCAGCGATATCTCTTACTGTAAAAAAGTTACCTAATGACTTAGACATTTTCTCGTTGTCTACAGTGATAAAGCCATTATGCAGCCAATATTTTGCAAATTGGCAACCATTGCATGCTTCACTCTGGGCGATTTCATTTTCATGATGAGGGAAAACCAAATCCTCACCACCAGCATGAATATCAATGTGCTCTCCTAAATGATGCTTTGCCATAACAGAGCATTCAATGTGCCAACCCGGTCTGCCTTCTCCCCAAGGAGAGTTCCAACTGGGCTCACCTTCTTTTTTAGGTTTCCAAAGAACAAAATCTGTAGGATTTTTCTTGGCATCATCAACTGAAACACGTTCGCTGCCACCAGCAATCAGTTCATCCAAATTTTTACGGGACAATTTTCCGTATTCAGGAAATTTCTTTGTATCATAGTAAACAGTTCCCTTATCTTCATAAGCAAAGCCCTTATCTATTAGGTCTTTGACCATTTCGATAATTAAGTCCATTTCCTCTGTTACACGAGGGTGCACAGTAGCTCTCTTTACATTCAAACCATCAGCATCATGAAAAGCTTCTTGAATATATCGATTGGATATTTCCTGCATAGTACTGTTTTCTTTATTTGCACGGTTAATGATTTTATCATCTACATCCGTAAAGTTCTGTACATATGTTACTTCATAGCCCTTATACTCCAAATAACGTCTTACGGTGTCAAAAACAACATAAGGACGTGCATTGCCGATATGAATATAATCATACACTGTAGGACCACAAACATACATTTTTACTTTGCCTTCCTCCATGGGGACAAATTCTTCCTTTTGTCTGGTTAGGGTATTATAAACCTTCATATGTGATTCATCCTTTCTAGTCATTTATTTCGAAATATAAATATCTTTAAGAACATTTTCTTTACAAAGCACTTCTCTTTAAGCTCTCTTCCATGAAAAACGATTACAGAAAAGATTCCATGAAAAGATTAACTCTATTTGCAATTATATCATATATTCTTAAAAAATACTTATATTTTCCACCGGAATATAAAGATTTATACCGCTCTTCTTTTGCATCCTGTTAACTCCTCAGGAGCAACGGGTGAAATGCGCATGCCGTCTTTTCTAACCACCATAACTGGTGATCCAACTGCTGTTACATTTTCGGGGATATCTTGAATCACCACAGATCCTGCACCAATTTTTGAATTTTTGCCAATTGTAACAGGACCCAAAACAATGGTACCAGCTCCAATCATAACATTGTCTTCCACAGTAGGATGACGCTTATTTTTATCTTTTCCTGTACCACCCAAAGTCACTCCATGATACAGCATTACATTATCCCCAATTTCTGCTGTTTCGCCAATAACAATGCCCATACCATGGTCAATAAAAAAATTCTTGCCAATGGTTGCACCAGGATGAATTTCAATTCCCGTTATGAAACGGGAGAATTGCGAAACCAATCTTGCTAAGAAGAATTTATTTTTCTTGTAAAGTTTATGGGCAATACGGTGATTAATTACAGCCCAGAAACTGGGATATAAAAAAACCTCAATACTGCTTTTAATTGCAGGGTCTTTTTCTTTAATAACTCTGATTGCATCCTTTAACATAATCATTCCTCCTATTTTTAAGATAACCTCATTCACATAGCAATCTTGCATCTAATAATTCCATTTGTTCGGTGGAATTATCCTTAAATAAAAAAGCTTCGTCTTTATACAAATAAAGACGAAGCTATATATTCTCCGCGGTTCCACTTTAATTAGATGGCCAACACCATCCCTCTTTTAGACTGTAACGTTGTCACCGGATACAGACTACTAAAATTTCGCCTGTTCAGTTCAGGAACGCACTTCATTCTCCCCCACCTATAAGCGACTCCCACCCAAGTATCTCAAGATGTTGACAGATAAAACCATGTAAACATGATTTCAAATCTCACCACCTTTCACCAAGGTCGCCATTCTCTGTTAGGCAAGAAAAGAATTACTCTTTTCCATCATAACCTTTTTCTTATTCAATTTTCCTGTAAAAGGCAAACTGCTGTAGCGGCAATGCCCTCGCCTGCACCTGTAAAACCCAAGCCTTCTTCTGTTGTTGCTTTCACATTTACTTGACTACCCTTAATATCCAGAGTTTTTGCAATCATCTGGCACATTTCAGGTATAAATGGTGCCAACTTAGGCTTCTGAGCTATAATTGTTGCATCGATGTTAATTATACAATATCCTTTTTCAGAAATCAAGTATAAAACTCTGGAAAGCAACTTTAAGCTATCAGCACCTTTATACTCTTCCTTCGTATCGGGAAAATGTCTTCCAATATCCCCCAGTGCTGCCGCCCCCAGCAGTGCATCCATAATAGCATGCACTAAAACGTCGGCATCTGAATGCCCTAAAAGACCTTTTTCAAAAGGAATTTCAACTCCACCAAGAATCAGTTTGCGATTCTCAACCAATTTGTGCACATCATATCCAGAGCCAATCCGCATTTTCTTACCTCTCTTTTAATATATGCTTGGATGTAAAAAATTCTACTATCCCACGTATTTTTTTATTCTATGCACCCCTACTATACCCTGACCTTATCATTCTGTCAACAATATGAAAAAATTATTTGGATTAGCCTTCATTATCGAATGAAATTTGTTCTCTGTGTCCGTTCAACCTCAGGCATTGGAATTCCACTATTCTTACCAGCCTCAATATTCTTTAACATCCATGCCATATTTACGCCAATATTTCTCATTGTCTGCAGTCCCTCTGCGTCTTGCTTAACTTCATCGGGAGAATTACCATGCACCATATTCCAATAACTTGAAGCTACTATTGGCATCATTGCTATGGTAAAATATTTATTAATTACGTCAAATGATGCTGTAGTTCCACCTCTTCTGGCAGAAACAACTGCGGCTGCTGGTTTAAAGTTAAATGGATGTTTTGCGGCAGTGGTTGAACAGTAAAATACTCTATCTAAAAAAGAGAGCACACGACCACTGGGATGAGCATAGTATACAGGAGAACCAAAAATAAAGCCATCTGCCTCTTGAGCCATCTCTACAAATCTATTTACGTCATCATCGTTAAAAATACATTTTCCTTCGTGGCACTTGCCACATCCAATACAATCTCTAATAGGTTTTGGGCCCAGTTGAAAAATTTCATAGTCAATTCCTTGTTTCTCCAAAGCCATGCCCACCTCAGTCAATGCTGTAAATGTACAACCTTTTAAGTTTGAGCTTCCGTTAACCATTAATACCTTCATGCTTCAAGCCTCCTTATTTCATTGTATTGTTTCTAACATAAATAATTACTTATGACACCAATTTTCATATCATTACCATTGTTACATATAAAAGCTGAATTATAATTTCTTATTATACTATTAAAATACATGGTTATATAATAACCTTAAGTTTGATTCATTGCTGAAAGTATAAATATAAAAAAACATCCTTCTTTCAGGATGCAAATAAGACATAGCGGAGGAGGGATTTGAACCCCCGACACTGCGGGTATGAACCGCATGCTCTAGCCAACTGAGCTACTCCGCCACATATTAATTTAGTAGAAAAATGGGAGTTACAGGGCTCGAACCTGTGACCCTCTGCTTGTAAGGCAGATGCTCTCCCAGCTGAGCTAAACTCCCATAAACGACTCAGAAGGGGCTCGAACCCTCGACCTCCGGCGTGACAGGCCGGCGCTCTAACCAACTGAGCTACTAAGCCATATTTAATTGTAAAATGGGTCTTCAGGGACTTGAACCCGGGACCGTCCGGTTATGAGCCGGATGCTCTAACCAACTGAGCTAAAGACCCAAATACTGTGCTCAGTTAAAAAATTTAAGCCGATGATCGGACTCGAACCGATAACCTGCTGATTACAAGTCAGCTGCTC
>NZ_JANGAD010000029.1 GCF_024461735.1 Anaerotignum propionicum | reverse complement strand
CTGCTGACGATAGGCTGTATGCCCTGCGCGATCCCTGTAAAAACAGAAGTGAGGACAAGGGCGATATTTGCAAGGATTCCGTAGGCGGCAACACCTGTATTTCCGTTCAACTTAAGGATCAGGAAATTGAATACGATAATAACGATTCCAGAGGAAAGCTCCAGTACAAGAGAGGAAACTCCCAGGAAACAAATATCAGCGGCGCGTTTTAATGACAGCCGTATTTTTGTAATATGAAACCGGTTGTTTTTCTTTATAAAATGGACAG
>NZ_JANGAD010000028.1 GCF_024461735.1 Anaerotignum propionicum | reverse complement strand
TGCAGTCACAACACTATAACTGTTTTCAATAGCAAATTTTGAATACTCGGAAATTACCCCTATGAGCCCTCCTGCGGCTGCATAAGTTCCGCTTGCACTCGTACTTTGTACTTTACCCATAACATAGCAATTTTTTATCAATTTCTCTGCAACGTCACCAACTGCAACACCTATAAATCCACCTGCACTTTCTGCTCCTTGTACAGTTACATTGGCACCACAATTCTCGATATATCCTCCCGATAAACTTCGGCCTATAAAGCCTCCTG
>NZ_JANGAD010000027.1 GCF_024461735.1 Anaerotignum propionicum | reverse complement strand
AAATTTATTTTTTCTCGATTGACTCTTTTTTCTTGTATTCAGTTTTCAAGGTGCATCCCGACTCACTAGAGCCGGTAAATGGAGAATACGAGATTCGAACTCGTGACCCCCTGCTTGCAAGGCAGGTGCTCTCCCAGCTGAGCTAATTCCCCTTATTCAACTATAAACACACTCAAAATGGGCTCAAGTGGACTCGAACCACCGACCTCACGCTTATCAGGCGTGCGCTCTAACCGGCTGAGCTATGAGCCCATAGGACTTCGGCAACCATCTACTTTCCCAGGCAGCTTCCCACCAAGTATCATCGACCGCTC
>NZ_JANGAD010000026.1 GCF_024461735.1 Anaerotignum propionicum | reverse complement strand
GCTCAGTGGTAGAGCATCGCCTTGCCAAGGCGAGGGTCGCGAGTTCGAATCTCGTTTCGCGCTTTTAGCTTTTGCATTATCGTATAGTGGGCTATCGCCAAGCGGTAAGGCACAGGACTTTGACTCCTGCATTCGCTGGTTCGAATCCAGCTAGCCCAGGTTTCAAATAAATGCTAAACTTTATTTGTTTATTGGGGTATCGCCAAGCGGTAAGGCAACGGATTCTGATTCCGTCATTCGCAGGTTCAAATCCTGCTACCCTAGTTTAAAAGCCTGTATGAATACAGGCTTTTTTATTGTTCGCTTTAGCTTGACAAAACCACCGGCTATGCCGGTGGTAGGAAAGGTTTG
>NZ_JANGAD010000025.1 GCF_024461735.1 Anaerotignum propionicum | reverse complement strand
AAGTGTTTTAAATACAAGACGCCAGAGCTATATGGGAGGCCTGATCGGGGATTCACGGAGCAGAGTAAGCAGAGTAGTAAATAGTTACTTCGATCGTGATGTGTCGGGAATAACAACACCGGCGGATCAAGGGAAAACAACAGAAGAAATGAAAAATCAGGGTACATATGTAAATTGGGATTTCGATGGGGCTTGGAGCTTGAAAGATGGAGAGTATCCTAAACTACGAAGTGTGGAAGATACAGCCGGGTTAGAATTAAGTGGTGAAGGAACGGAAGTAAATCCATACATCATAGAAACGAAAGAGCAATTGGATTCTATACGTAAAGATATAACGGCATGTTATAAACTAGGCAGTGATATTGATTTAAATAACGAAACATGGATGTCTATTTCTCAATTTTCAGGAACGCTGGATGGAGATGGATATGTGATTAGAAATTTGGATACAAAAGGCACAGGAAGTTTCT
>NZ_JANGAD010000024.1 GCF_024461735.1 Anaerotignum propionicum | reverse complement strand
ACTTGGTGGGAAGCTGCCTGGGAAAGTAGATGGTTGCCAGATTTCAATTTTTTGCTTTCGGGGTGTAGCGTAGCTTGGCTAGCGCGCCTGATTTGGGATCAGGAGGTCGCAGGTTCAAATCCTGTCACCCCGAGCCTCGTATCAGTGGAAAATTATTTCTTATGGTGGGTATGGCGCAGGTGGTTAGCGCGCCAGATTGTGGCTCTGGAGGCCGTGGGTTCGAGTCCCACTATCCACCCTTTATTTTTTCGGGTCACTAGCTCAGTTGGTAGAGCACTGGACTTTTAATCCAGGTGTCTCGGGTTCGAGCCCCGAGTGACTCATGTTTTTGCAGTCGTGGCGGAATTGGCATACGCGCTAGACTAAGGATCTAGTCCGGGTTTCTGGGTAGGGGTTCAAGTCCCCTCGACTGCATGATTTGCGCGAATGGCTCAGTGGTAGAGCATCGCCTTGCCAAGGCGAGGGTCGCGAGTTCGAATCTC
>NZ_JANGAD010000023.1 GCF_024461735.1 Anaerotignum propionicum | reverse complement strand
TTGTTCGCTTTAGCTTGACAAAACCACCGGCTATGCCGGTGGTAGGAAAGGTTTGTTCTTTAGATGTAAGCACGAATCCTCCTTTGGTAGAATAAATGTAGGTTTGCCAACCACATTAAAGACCAAAAGGAGGATTCAAAATGACTAATAATAGTTTAGCACATACAACATGGGAATGTAAATATCATGTAGTCTTTGCGCCGAAATATAGGAGACAAGTAATATATGGGAAATTGAAGGCTGATATAGGGAAAATGCTAAGAGAACTTTGTGACCGTAAGGGAATAGAGATAATTGAGGCAGAAATGTGCAAAGATCATGTACATATGCTAATAAGGATACCACCAAAGCACAGTGTGTCTGAAATTATGGGGTATTTAAAAGGAAAAAGTTCATTAATGATATTTGATAGGCACGCTAACTTAAAATATAAGTATGGAAATCGAAATTTCTGGTGCAGGGGATATTATGTTGATACAGTTGGAAAAAATGCAAAAAAGATAGAAGAATACATAAGAAATCAGATACAAGAGGACTTAACGGCAGACCAAATAATGCTAAAAGAATACATTGACCCGTTTACGGGTGAGCAAGTGAGCACAGGCAAGAAGTAAACTGCTTTAGCAGTAGCCAGAGAATAAGAAACGGTTGGCAAACCGTTCAATGCATCTTTAGATGCAAGTTGGTAAAAGCCCCTTCTAGGGGCAGAGCAAACCACCAGCTGAGCTGGTGGTGATGATT
>NZ_JANGAD010000022.1 GCF_024461735.1 Anaerotignum propionicum | reverse complement strand
GCACCACAATTCTCGATATATCCTCCCGATAAACTTCGGCCTATAAAGCCTCCTGCATGTCCACTGCCTGTGGCTTTTACGGTTCCAGAGATACTACTGTCTTTTATTATCCCATTTGTTTGAAAGTCACCTACAAAACCCCCGCTATATTGGCTACCCAGAACACTACCCTTAAAACTACAGCCTTCTATCGTTCCACTCATGTTTCCTACAAGCCCACCTGCCGTCACCCCAGACACTTCACCACCGATTACGCTACAGTTCTTTATAACCGTATTGGTAGCCATACCTGCAATTGTACCTGCAGCGCCTCCATAAGTCACTCCGGATATTTTGATATTCTCCATTTCTAAATTTTTAATAGTTCCGTTCTGAATATTACTAAAGAATCCAACATAGTAGTCAGCTCCTTGAATATAGGCATTTTTGATTGTATATCCTTTTCCGTCCAAGGTTCCTCCAAACTTTCTCTGAATCGGTTCTACTTTAGCCCCCTCAAAGTTTATATCCTGCGCTAAAGCATAGTAAGCGTCCTCATGATTTCCTAAATCTAAAAGCTGCTCTTTAGTCTCTATTAAATAGGGATTTCCCTCTGTACCAGAACCCTGATATTGTTCTTTACCAACCTGTGCACTCCTGGGCATCTCCATATCCTTTAAGTATGGATAACTGGCCATTTCTTTTATGCTCCATATGGTATTAAAATCCCAATTGGTAAAGTTGGATTGATACTTCATTTTATCTTTCAGTTCTTTTGTAGCCCCTTCATAACATTCAGTTACAGTCAAAAATGTGTTTCTAACATTACGAGGAAGTTCCTTAATTTCCAAGCCCTTTGCCTCTCCTATGGAATAACAGTTAAGTACAGTAGTCTTATAGCTGTTGCTATTTTCTATAATATTTAACAGACGTGCCACACTCTTCGCTCCCGCTACATTACCTGTGGCAAAACAATTCTCTATTACGGCTTTCGACCCATTATTGAGACCAATCAAACCACCTGTATATTGGCTATTTACTCCATTACTTTCTACAGCACCTGTTGCGTAGCACCTCTCTACTGTGCTTGTATTTGTTCCAATCAAGCCTCCCGCATTTCCCATATCACTTAATACTTTTCCTTCGCCTACACAAAGGGATACTTTTCCTTCATTAATGCCAATCAGTCCCCCTACCTTATTGGAAGACTCTACATCTACATTTGTGGTGTTCTTCTGAATAGTTCCTTGGTTACGCCCAATCAAACCACCTGTGGCCTCTTTTCCTTTCACCCAGCCTATAGCATCCACCTTGCATCCGGTAACCATTGCATAGTTTCGTCCGATTAAACCGCCACTTTCACTGGATGTTATTGAAAGATTTCCCGTTACAAAGCAATTTTCCACACTTACAGTGCTCCCATA
>NZ_JANGAD010000021.1 GCF_024461735.1 Anaerotignum propionicum | reverse complement strand
ACAACCAATACTCCATAGAAAGGAGGTGATCCAGCCGCACCTTCCGATACGGCTACCTTGTTACGACTTCACCCCAGTCGCTGGCTTCACCTTCGGCGGCTCCTTCCTTACGGTCAGGTCACCGACTTCGGGTGCTTCCAACTCCCATGGTGTGACGGGCGGTGTGTACAAGGCCCGGGAACGTATTCACCGCGACATTCTGATTCGCGATTACTAGCGATTCCAGCTTCATGTAGTCGAGTTGCAGACTACAATCCGAACTGGGACTGGGTTTTTGTGATTTGCTCGACGTCGCCGTTTTGCGTCACTTTGTTACCAGCCATTGTAGCACGTGTGTAGCCCAAGACATAAGGGGCATGATGATTTGACGTCATCCCCACCTTCCTCCGTGTTATCCACGGCAGTCTCCCTAGAGTGCCCAACTGAATGATGGCTACTAAGAATAGGGGTTGCGCTCGTTGCGGGACTTAACCCAACATCTCACGACACGAGCTGACGACAACCATGCACCACCTGTCACCTCTGCTCCGAAGAGAAGGTGTATCTCTACACCGGTCAGAGGGATGTCAAGCCTTGGTAAGGTTCTTCGCGTTGCTTCGAATTAAACCACATGCTCCACCGCTTGTGCGGGCCCCCGTCAATTCCTTTGAGTTTCAATCTTGCGATCGTACTCCCCAGGTGGAGTGCTTATTGCGTTAGCTGCGGCACCGAGGGTTCCCCCCCGACACCTAGCACTCATCGTTTACGGCGTGGACTACCAGGGTATCTAATCCTGTTCGCTCCCCACGCTTTCGAGCCTCAGCGTCAGTTTCAGTCCAGTAAGTCGCCTTCGCCACTGGTGTTCTTCCTAATATCTACGCATTTCACCGCTACACTAGGAATTCCACTTACCTCTCCTGTACTCTAGCTTGATAGTTTTAAATGCAATCCCGAGGTTAAGCCTCGGGCTTTCACATCTAACTTACCATGCCGCCTACTCTCCCTTTACACCCAGTAATTCCGGATAACGCTTGCCCCCTACGTATTACCGCGGCTGCTGGCACGTAGTTAGCCGGGGCTTCTTATTCAGGTACCGTCATTTTTTTCGTCCCTGTTGATAGAAGTTTACGAGCCGAAACCCTTCTTCCTTCACGCGGCGTTGCTGCATCAGGCTTTCGCCCATTGTGCAATATTCCCCACTGCTGCCTCCCGTAGGAGTTTGGGCCGTGTCTCAGTCCCAATGTGGCCGATCACCCTCTCAGGTCGGCTACTGATCGTTGCCTTGGTGGGCTGTTATCTCACCAACTAGCTAATCAGATGCGGGCCCATCCTGTACCGAATAAATCCTTTTCTTGCAAGAGGATGCCCTCTCGCAATGACATGCGGTATTAGTCACCGTTTCCAGTGATTATTCCACAGTACAGGGCAGGTTGCCCACACGTTACTCACCCGTCCGCCGCTAAAATATGAAATCTTCCTGCCGAAGCTCTCC
>NZ_JANGAD010000020.1 GCF_024461735.1 Anaerotignum propionicum | reverse complement strand
TTGGTCAAGCCCTCGGTCTATTAGTATTGGTCAGCTGAACACGTTGCCGTGCTTACACCTCCAACCTATCTACCTCGTTATCTTCAAGGGACCTTACTTCCGAAGAATGGGAAATCTTATCTTGAGGGCGGCTTCACGCTTAGATGCCTTCAGCGTTTATCCGTTCCATACATAGCTACCCGGCTGTGCAGTTGGTCTGCAACCGGTACACCAGAGGTACGTCCATCCCGGTCCTCTCGTACTAAGGACAGCTCCTCTCAAATTTCCAGCGCCCACAACGGATAGGGACCGAACTGTCTCACGACGTTCTGAACCCAGCTCGCGTACCGCTTTAATGGGCGAACAGCCCAACCCTTGGGACCTACTTCAGCCCCAGGATGCGATGAGCCGACATCGAGGTGCCAAACCTCCCCGTCGATGTGAACTCTTGGGGGAGATAAGCCTGTTATCCCCAGGGTAGCTTTTATCCGTTGAGCGATGGCATTCCCACTTATTACCACCGGATCACTAAGTCCTACTTTCGTACCTGCTCCAGCCGTCGCTGTCGCAGTCAAGCCACCTTTTGCCTTTACACTCTTTGAATGGTTTCCAATCATTCTGAGGTGACCTTCGAGCGCCTCCGTTACCTTTTAGGAGGCGACCGCCCCAGTCAAACTGCCCGCCTGACATTGTCCCCTATCCAGATAATGGACATGGGTTAGAAATCCAATGACATAAGAGAGGTATCCCACCGGCGGCTCCACCAAGACTAGCGTCCTGGCTTCATAGCCTCCCTCCTATCCTGTACATATATCATCGAATCCCAGTATCAGGCTGCAGTAAAGCTCCATGGGGTCTTTCCGTCCTGTTGCGGGTAACCAGTATCTTCACTGGTTCTTCAATTTCACCGGGCGTGTTGTCGAGACAGTGCTCAAATCGTTACACCTTTCGTGCGGGTCAGAACTTACCTGACAAGGAATTTCGCTACCTTAGGACCGTTATAGTTACGGCCGCCGTTTACTGGGGCTTGAATTCAAAGCTTCGCTTGCGCTAACCTCTCCTCTTAACCTTCCAGCACCGGGCAGGTGTCAGCCCATATACATCACCTTACGGTTTCGCATAGACCTATGTTTTTGCTAAACAGTCGCTTGAGCCTCTTTTCTGCGGCCACTTTCGTGGCTCCCCTTATCCCTAAGTTACGGGGTTATTTTGCCGAGTTCCTTAACAACACTTCTCCCGTCGGCCTGTGGATTTTCTCCTCATCTACCTGTGTCGGTTTACGGTACGGGTACGCATAATACAATAGCGGCTTTTCTTGGCAGTGTGGATTCGGAAACTTCCCTACTTTTTTTCAGTCCCCATCGCACTTCATCATCAAAAGACGGATTTGCCTATCTTCCTTGACTTTGTGCTTAGCCGGGTATTTCCATTCCCCGGTTTTCCTATCCTCCTGCGTCCCCACAGTTCTGATTATACGTAGTACAGGAATATCAACCTGTTGTCCATCGACTACGACTTTCGTCCTCGCCTTAGGCCCCGACTAACCCTGAGAAGATTAGCTTTACTCAGGAAACCTTAGATATTCGGCCTACATGTTTCTCACATGTATCTCGCTACTCATTCCGGCATTCTCTCTCCTGTTTCGTCCACCATTGTTTGCACTTTGGCTTCGTCCTTGCAGGATGCTCCTCTACCACTTCCTACTCTTCGTAGGAAATCCGTAGCTTCGGTGACGTGTTTTAGCCCCGTTACATTTTCGGCGCAGGTTTTCTCGACTAGTGAGCTATTACGCACTCTTTAAATGAGTGGCTGCTTCTAAGCCAACATCCTAGTTGTCTATGAAATCCCACATCCTTTTCCACTTAACACGTACTTTGGGACCTTAGCTGTCGGTCTGGGCTCTTTCCCTTTTGTCCACGCGACTTATCTCACGTAGACTGACTCCCGAGGGTATCTCTACGGCATTCTTAGTTTGATATGAGTTGGTAACCTTTTTGGGCCCCGCGTCAGTTCAGTGCTTTACCTCCGTTAGACTCCTCTCGAGGCTAGCCCTAAAGCTATTTCGAGGAGAACCAGCTATCTCCGAGTTCGATTGGAATTTCTCCGCTATCCACACCTCATCACCACCTTTTTCAACAGATGTGTGTTCGGTCCTCCAAAGCCTTTTACGGCTCCTTCAACCTGGACATGGATAGGTCACCCGGTTTCGGGTCTACTAATACTAACTATACGCCCTATTCAGACTTGGTTTCCCTTCGGCTCCGTGGCTTCTGACCACTTAACCTCGCTAGCATTAGTAACTCGCCGGACCGTTCTACAAAAAGTACGCCATCAGGCACAAAGCCCTCTGACTGTTTGTAAGCACAAGGTTTCAGGTTCTCTTTCACTCCCCTCCCGGGGTTCTTTTCACCTTTCCTTCACAGTACTGCTTCACTATCGGTCACTAGGGAGTATTTAGGCTTGGGGGGTGGTCCCCCCGGCTTCCCACAGGGTTTCTCGTGTCCCGTGGTACTCTGGATTCTGTCAGCTGGCTCAAAATTTCGTCTACCGGACTTTCACCGTCTTTGGTCTGCTTTCCCAAAACAGTTCGACTATCTCTTGCCAATACCTTATACAGTCCGCAACCCCGAAGAACTAGGTCCTTCGGTTTGGCCTCTTTCCCTTTCGCTCGCCGCTACTTAGGAAATCGAGTTTTCTTTCTCCTCCTGCTGCTACTTAGATGTTTCAGTTCACAGCGTTCCCTTCCATACGCTATGTATTCACGTATGGATACTTGAGGTTTGCTCAAGTAGGTTTCCCCATTCAGAAATCTCCGGATCGATGGCTATTTGCGCCTCCCCGAAGCTTATCGCAGCTTATCACGTCTTTCATCGGCTCCTAGTGCCAAGGCATTCTCCTTGTGCTCTTTCTTGCTTGACCAGTTTTTTGCTTTGAATGAATTCAAAACAATAGCTTGTTCTTTGGAATGTTTCGTAGTAGCGATACTACGGTTTT
>NZ_JANGAD010000002.1 GCF_024461735.1 Anaerotignum propionicum | reverse complement strand
ACCCCCGACCCACGGCTTAGAAGGCCGTTGCTCTATCCAACTGAGCTACTGATTCAAAGCGATTACGCAAAAATTATTATGCCACAACTTTCATGCTTCGTCAACACTTTTTTTAAAAAATGCTGTTTTTTATTCTTTTTCCTTCTTTTAAAGAGAAATCAGAGAGGAAAATCTCCGTTGATCCTTTCTTTATTTCAAAACAGTAGAATGCAATTTTATTACATCATTTTAAGGTGAAGGTGCTGTATAATATCCTACTTTCTATTCTGATAGAAACAAAAGTCTACCTATTTTTAGCTTAGGAGGTACTTTGATCTCAATAAAGTACCTCCTATTGCTTGGAAACTTTAATAATGCAAAGTTATCAATTTGTCCTAAACTCTCTTTTATAATACTGCAACAAGGTCACAAGGGAAGACCTCTTCTGAATTTCTCCACCTAAAATACACGTTTTCTCCGTGTGATTATCCCTTGGTCATAATCCATGATAGCGCCTTCTATTTTTCCATTTTCAATGGAAATGATACCAAAGGTGGGTGTGAAGCCCTCCCTAGGTAGAGAAATGCTTCCTGGATTAAACAAATATACCCGACCACCACCATCATTGTAAGGTACATGGGTATGCCCGAAAATCACAGCATCAGCCCCCTGTTCTTCCCCCCAATAGGCTATGGTGTTCAAATGATAATGTACCCGCTCTTTATGTCCATGGGTCAACAAAAAACGTTTCCCTTGAGCAGTTACCAGCTTATGGGTAGGCGTATCCCATCCATATTCATTATTTCCTTTCACATAATGAAAAGGCAACCCGGAGAATATTGATTGAAGCGCTTTGGCATCCTCGTCATAATCACCTAAATGGAAAACCATGTCCACCTGCTGCTCCAGCCTTTGCAGCACTGCCTTTGCATTTTCGATTCGCCCATGACTATCACTTAAGACCAAAATTTTCATTTCTCCAATTCCTTCTTCAGTATCTCCTTCATTTTTCGCAAAGCCTTACCTCTATGACTGATGGCATTCTTCTCCTCTGGGGAAAGCTCCGCCATATATTTGTCCTTTTCAGGAACAAAGAAAATGGGGTCATATCCAAACCCATTTTCGCCCTTGACCTCCCAGCCGATGATTCCTTCAACAGTATCATAGCTCACCAGCCTTCTTCCATCAGGAAATGCCGCAGCGATACAACTCACAAATCTGGCTGTCCTTTTTTCCTTGGGAACATGTTCAAGCTTTTCAAAAATCGCCTGAAATCTCTGGGAATAAGGAGTTTCCTCTCCCATAAATCTGGCGGAATATATCCCCGGAGCCTTGTCCATATAATCAATCTCCAAACCAGAATCGTCGGATAAGGTTATTTTATTGCCAATTTCCATGATTTGAACCGCTTTTTTCATTGCATTCTCTTCGAAAGATGTACCATCCTCAACCACATCAAAGGTAATTCCAGCATCTTCCATAGAGACAACTTCCACATCCATATCTGCTAAGATTGCATTGATTTCTTTTATTTTCCCCTTATTTTTCGTAGCAAAAATAATTGTTTCCAAATTTCTCTCTCCCTTCTTAATTCAATTCCATACCATCCAATGCTTCCTTCTGAATCTTCATCAAATCCTGAATTCCTTTTTTGCCAAGGGAAAGCATCTCTTCCAATTGTTCCTGAGAAAAAGTACCATTTTCCCCTGTACCCTGCAATTCAATAAAACCTGATGCATTGCTCATAATAATATTCATATCTACCTCAGCGGAGGAATCTTCCTCATAGCATAGATCCAAAAGACTTTCTCCCTCCACAACACCAACACTGACAGCAGTAATATAACTGGTGAGAGGCATTTTTGCCAGAAGTCCCCGCTCTACAAGCCCTTTGCAAGCCAACGCCAGTGCAATAAATCCCCCGGTGATGGAAGCTGTTCTTGTGCCGCCGTCCGCCTGAATCACGTCGCAATCTACGGTAATGCTTCTTTCCCCCAGAGCCTTCATATCAACGGCACCTCTGAGGGATCTGCCAATGAGCCTTTGAATCTCTGTAGCCCTTGGGTTCATTTTTAATTTATGGATATCTCGTTTATTCCTTGATTGTGTGGCACGAGGTAGCATGGAATATTCCGCTGTAACCCAGCCTTCACCGCCCCCCTTCTTAAAAGAAGGTACACTTTCTTCTACCGTGGCATTACAAATCACTTTTGTATTGCCCCATTCTATCAAAATAGATCCCTCTGCATAGCGGGTAAAATTTTTCGTTATTTTGATTGGTCTTAATTCATCATTCTCTCTGTTGTCAAATCTACTCATTTTTTTACTTTCCTCCTTTGTGCAATCTATTCTCCATTATATCCTGTCTAACCTGCTTTGAACAGAAAATTTTCCATCTCTTGTCTATTCAGAAACTCTGAAATTTCAAAAAGATTTACCTTATCACTAATGATAAACAGATAAATCTATGTTTCTCTTTCTATTTTTTTACCATATAAAATGAATCTCCAATTTCTAATTAAAAAATTACCAACAATAAATCCAAATATTTTGTAAAAATATAATCATACTATTTTTATGATTGATTGAAAGGAGGCTTTCTATGGATACTTTTATTCGCAGAACAATGATTTTTTTCATTGGAGCCTTTGGTTATTATAGTATTGAGGTGCTTTACCGTGGCTATTCCCATTGGACAATGTTTTTGGCAGGAGGACTGGCATTTTTATGCCTTTATACTTTGTTCAACACTAGCTTTTCTTTGCCCTATTGGGCATGCTGTTGTATTGGTGCACTGATTATAACCGCCATAGAATTTTCCATTGGAATTGTGGTAAATAGATGGCTGGGTTGGCACATTTGGGACTATTCAAAGCTACCCTGCAACATACTGGGGCAAATTTGTCTGTCTTTTAGCATAATCTGGTTGATACTTTGTATTCCCATTGGCTTCCTAACAAGACTTCTGCATGAAAAGGTAGTGAATAAATTGATGTTTGGCATGTTAAATTTCTTAAAACGCAAAGAAGTTCTAAATAAAAAAATCCACCCTTAGAGGAATACCTCAGTTCATTGTGGTATCTACAAACTTAAACAGGCCCAATCTCTATGTAAAACAAAAAAGGCATGAAAAGTAACTACTTACTTTTCATGCCTTTTTTCTATTTTCTATTTCTATTAACGAATTGTGTAATCATCCATCATTTCAGTTATTGCCTTGGCCATTGCCATTGCAACAATATCCTGATTTGTAGATGACGAAATTTTAATGGCATCACCGGGGTTTGATAAGAAACAGGTCTCCACCAAAATTGCAGGGACTGTGGTACCGTTTAAAATCAACAAATCCGTTCTGCGCTTCACACCACGATTGGTGGTGCCAAAGGCTTGAATCAAGTTACTCTGCATAATTTCTGCCGCCTTCAAGCTGGTCAACTTACTGCCGTTGTCATTGCTATGTACCTGATACAGGGTCTCCGTACCATTGGCAGTAGTATTCGTTCCTGCAGAATTCATATGAATAGAAACCATTAAATCGGCAATTTGGTTTGCCGTTTTCGCTCGCAAGTTATTTTCCGGATAGTTATCACTATCTCGGGTCATATATACCTTTATATCAGAATTTTCTAAATATTTTTGTACCTTTAGCGCCACTGATAAGGCAATATTTTTTTCTACTAAACCATTTCCATTGGTTCCAGGATCTTTTCCCCCATGGCCTGCATCCAGCAGAACAACCTTATTATAAACTTCCTTTGGATTTTTTGCAGCTATCTCATATCCATTCTTTGTTTCCTTTACCACATATTCACTGTAGCGATTTTGGTTAAACCGCATTACAGTGTCACCGCCCTTGGTGGAAACTGAAATATTGTTCATCACATCATTTCCGATTTTCAATGTACCATATCCATACACACTTTCATAGTTACCTGGCAATGTTAGCTCATAATAGCCCTCGGTATGGCGGTCATTTTTTACAATTCTATCCACATCTATAGATTTTACATTCTCTAGCGTTAGAATATTAGACGAAGAATCATAAGAGAGATTTTCAAGAGTAGATTTTGTTACCTCAACGGTTAATTCTCCATTCTCCTCTTTCCAGCTAAAATCTGTTAACTGCCCAATCTCTAATACGATACGAAATGTATTTGCATCATACATACCCGTTCTGGCAGCATTGATATAGGATAGTCCCTTGGTGCTCAATTCATTTTCCACTTTGGATTGAACATTTGGAATGTCCACCACAATCCTCTGAGGGTTTGATAATGTGGAAACTTTCGCCCCTAAAGAGCCGCTGGCTCCTACCACCAATTTGTCCACATCTCCACGGTTGGTAAGGGAAATTTCATCAATCACAGATTGTTCAAAGGTGATAACAATTTTTTTCTTATCTGCACTTTGGGTTATGGTCTTACTTTTTTTACCGGATAAATCAAAAACAATTCTAGTTACAGGTGTGCCATTACTATCATGCTGAGCCGTTCGTATGGCCGTTACAATATTGCTATTTGTTGCAGTAATTTTTTCTGATAAACTGCTCGTCGCGTTTTGAATGTCAATAACAACCCTTCCGTCATCCACATAAACCTCATCATAGCTGTATATTGCCCGATCTGCCTCAATGGTAAATACCTGTGATGCCGTTGTACTGGTGGGTACAGAAGCCTGAAAAACTTTGACCGCCTGGGTTGTTGGCGTTGTTGGGGTTGTTGGCGTTGTTGGCGTTGTTGGCGTTGTTGGCGTTGTGGATGAGCTCCCTGCGCCAATGTTTACTGTTCTATTGGGATCATCCCAAGTAATATCCAAATCCAAAGCCTGAGCCAATGCCCTCACAGGGAGCATCGTTCTGTCATTAACAACCATAGCCGGAACATCCATGGTAAATTCTTTACCATTTTTAATACCTTTTTTACTTCCCAATGTGAATGCAACAGTGGAATCGTTATTCATTACAAATGCCTGCTTAGTATCCTCATTCCAAAGAACCTCACACCCCAGAGCCTTGGCAATCAAACGCATGGGAAGCACCGTTCTGCCATCAATAATCACAGGAGGCATATCCTCAGGTTGCAATTCCTTCCCATCAATGTTTATTTTAACCTCGGACGCATTGTATGCGTGATTCTTCCCATCATAAAATAGATTCATATTAATTTTTTTTGCATATGCCACATTTGTCATCATCATCCCTATGGCAAAAGCTGAAAGAAACAGCCGCTTAATCCCAACCTTCATAGTTACCTCCTAAAGCATATCCCATCAAAAAGGCAGACGCCTTCATTATTTACACAATTATCTTTAGTATATCAAATTTTGTCGCAATTGAAAGGGAAATGTCCCAATTGAAATATAATTTTAATAAATAGAGATATGCTTTTTCTTCAAATTTAAAGAAGGCAAAGGGACTGAATAAAACTGATATAAACTTCAAATGAATGCTTTCATACAAAAAAGCCCGATTGCATGATGAGGGTTCCTCTCATCTAGTGCAATACGGGCTTTTGGCTTTAAAAGACTTACGTCGAGTTTGATTTAAAGAAAGGTGGAATAAAAAACTTTCCAGAGCCATTTATTACAGCTTCATATTCTGAGTTTTGGCAATATTAAATTTCAATAACATAACTCCATTCCCATAAAGAAAACCCCACAAAAATATACATACAGCGGCACTTCCTCTTGTAGCTGCAAAAATCAATCCTAAAACAAACAACGGATATTCCCACCACCAGACACTGCTTTTTGTTGCTTCATTCACTTGAGGAAGTTTATATAACCCCATGAGATAGCAACTTACAATGGCAACGGAAAGTCCCAACACTACAGTCGGAGAAAAAATTTCTTTGTTGACTAATAAATAACATGCATATATCGCCAGAAGAAATCCATTCGCCCAAAGCATCGCCTTTATATACATTTTGGGTGGCAAAACATTCCTTATTTGAAAAGACCACATGATAAACTCCTATATCTTAAAGTAGATACAAAACCGCTATTATACTTTTTTACGTGCCAAGACATCAAATTTCTTTAATTTCTTCATTACCAAGCCATGAATGCTGTTTTCAGGGTAATTGCCTTCAGCGTCCTTCTCTCCTGCAGACATCCCCATCAAAAGAGCAATTCCTTCCCCAATCTGACTGATAGGATAAATGTGGAATTCCCCATTTCTCACAGATTCTACAACCTCATCCTTTAACACCAAATCCTTAATATTGGATGCGGGAATTACAACCCCTTGGGTTCCTGTTAAGCCCCGCTTTTTGCAAAGGTCATAAAATCCCTCAATCTTGTGGGTAACACCACCAATGGCCTGAATTTCCCCTTTCTGATTGACTGATCCAGTTACCGCCAAATCTTGGCGAATGGGCACCTCAGAAAGAGAAGAAAGAATGCAGTAAAGTTCTGTACTGGAAGCACTGTCCCCATCAATCCCATTGTAATTTTGCTCAAAACAAATTCTACAAGAAAGAGATAGTGGGAATTCTTGTGCATAAGTCTGCCCTAAAAATCCATTGATGATTTGAACCCCTTTGTCATGGGTCTGACCACTCAGCCTTGCTTCTTTTTCAATGTTAATAAGCCCGGACTTTCCAACATAAGTGGTGGCTGTGATACGGCTAGGGTTGCCAAAAGCATAACTTCCCATATCTAATACAGCTAAACCATTAATCTGCCCAATGACACGCCCCTCAGTATCAATCATGATAACATGTTCATCCAACATCTCACCAAGCTTTTCTTCATAAAGCTTCATTCTTTGCTCTTTCTCATAGACCGTCTTTTTAACATGGGCCGCTGTAACCACCTGGGCATTCTCCATTTTCGCCCAAGTTACCGCCTCACAAAGAATTTCTGCAAGCTGATTAAAGCGTGTTGATAATTTATTTTGCCTCTCAACCAATCTTGATGAGTATTCCAATACGGCACAAACTGCGCTTGCATCAAACTCCATGGTCTTTTCTTGCTCCACGAAACGTTTAATGAATCCAGCCAATTTCCACATGTTTTCAGGATTCCTAGGCATTTCATAATCGAAATCAGCCTTAATTTTGAAAAACTTATCAAATTCCTCATCATATTCGCTTAACAGCTCATAGTAGTAATTGCTGCCTATCATAATTACCTTAATATCGGCAGGAATAGGCTCCGGCTTTAATGTGGGTGCCACTGTCGCCCCCAATTGGTCTCTACTGCTGTCCATGTTGATTTCTTTGGTTTTTATAACACGACGCAATGCCTCCCAAGCCTGAGGCATAGAAAGAATATCCTGTGCCTGCACAATGAAATATCCCCCGTTTGCTTTATGGAGCAAGCCCCCTTTGATTTTCATAAAATCTGTGGTTAAATTGCCGAACTCACTATCATACTCCACTTCCCCCATCAAGTTGTTATAGGTGGGGTTGAAGGATACCACTACAGGAGCCCCTTCGCTTTTGGAATGATCTACAATCAAATTCACCTTATATTTCAAGGTAACATCTTCAGCGGGTTTTTTCCCAAGCATAGGCAATAAAGAGGAGATTCCCTCGTCACTGTCCTCTTCATCCTCATAAAACTGCCCCAGGTTTTCTAAAACATCTTCACGTACCTCATTGATATATTCGATTACCCGCTTGCAATCCTGATATTTCTCCTGAATCCCACTGATATGGTGTCCAATGGCAAACATACCTACTTGATACTCAAGCTGTTCCAATTCTTTTTTAGAGGCCTTATCCAGCTCTCTTATGTCACGCATGATTGCTCCAGCTTTCTCCTGAACAACCTGCGAATTTTTTTCAATTTCATTTTTAACATCTTCGTCTAAAGCATCATATTCTTCTTCACCAATGGCATTCCCGTTTACAATAGGCATAAAATAAATGCCGGAGTTGGTGGTTTTTATCTGGAAGTCGAATTCTGCAGCCATTTTGCTCATATCTTCCATCAAACTGCTTCTTTTTTCATCAAAAGTACGCATCAAATCACTTTTCTGCTTCTCATATTCCTCTGCACGAAATACCTTCTGTATTTCTGTTTTCAGAAGCTGAACAAGTTCGCTCATATCTTCTTTAAATTGCTTCCCCATGCCCTTTTCAAACCGAAGAGCCAAAGGATTTCTTGGATTTTGAAAATTATAGACATAACACCAGTCTCTGGGGACAGGTTCAGTTGCCGCCAACTTTTCCGTGCTGGCTTTGGCATAGGTGGTTTTTCCTGTACCTGAAGGCCCCGACATATAAATGTTATATCCCTTCATTTTCACCATTAAACCAAAGTCAAACGCCCTTACTGCACGCTCCTGCCCGATGATTCCTTCCAATGGAGGAATTTCGCCTGTTGTACGAAAGGAAAAATCTTCAGGAAAACAGCCATTTCTCAGCTGTGTATACTTTAATTCTTGCGCCATCTTTACTCTCCTCCTTCCAAAAATGCAGACACTTGCAGCTCAATATTTGAACCATTTCTCTGCCCGCATTTTCTTATCCTTTCTTGCAATGTTCCTCATAGCCCTCAAAAACAGGATAATATTTCCACATGATTACGGCATCCTCATGGGTATCGGAGTAATAATTTTTCCGAATCCCTTCTGGGCGAAAACCGTATTTATGATACAATCTCTGTGCCGGTTCGTTATTGATACGAACCTCCAACGTAATCCCAATCATTTCTCTTTCTTTTGCTACCAATTCCAAGTTTTGCATAAACAACTCACCAATGCCCTGCCTGCGATATTCATGCAAAACCGCCACATTGGTAATATGCCCTTCTGTAACTACGTGCCACATTCCTGCGTAACCTACAATCTTATCTCCATCCATGGCAACGAAATAGATTGCCATTTTGTTTTCCTTGATTTCTCTCTCGAAATCCTTTCTGCTCCAAGGTACCGAAAAAGAAGCTTCCTCAACCGCCAGAACTCCGTCAATATGCTCCTCCTGCATTGGTACAACTTTAATCATTCTGTTTCCCCTCTCCTTGCAGGCGTTCTTCCCGCTCTCGTTCTGCCTGAGATTTTCTTAAATAAATTAGCTCAAAAGTATCGCCTTCCACCGCTCCACCTTCTTTTACAAGTTCCATGGCTAATGATGCCACAGAGGCCGCCCTTTGCAAAGAGCAATGGGCAGGAGCAAAAATAAAATCAGGGAAAAGAGATAAATTTTTTTGATGAACCGGCACTCCGTCTCCTAAAAATATAACCTTTTGTTCATAGTCCCTTGCCATTTGTATCACTTCATCAATGCTGATTGCCATCATTTCCGTCAAACGGCTTAATTTTCCGTTGATCCAACGGTAAAAAGCTGTATAAACCTGACTACGTCTAGCATCCATTATCGGACAAATTATTTTATCTGTTTCAAACACATTATATGCCAGAGCATCCAATGTGGGAACGGGAACGAGCTCCTTCCCAAGGGCTAAGGCCAACCCTTTTGCTGTAGCAGCACCAATGCGCAGGCCCGTAAAAGATCCCGGCCCACTGGCACAAGCAATATAGTCGGCTTCATCTGCCTTGGTTTCCGATTTTTCACAAATTTCAGCAATCATCGGCATGATTGTCTGACTATGTGTTAATTTATAATTTAAGGTAAACTCCGCAATCAGCTTGTCCTCCTCCACAATAGCAGCACTGGCTGTTTGCCCTGTTGTATCAATGGCTAAAATCTTCATGCTTCTTCCCCCTGACAAACGGTAATTCGTCGATAATCGTCGCCTTTTTCAAAATCCTTCTCTATGGTGATATGAATGGCATCCTTGGGTATTAAATTGGGGATCAGCGTAGCCCATTCCACCAAGGAGACCCCATGACCATAAAAGTAATCCTCGTAGCCAATATCATCCATTTCCTCCTCAGAAGAAATGCGGTACACGTCAAAATGATATAGGGGAATTCTGCCCAAGTATTCATTGATAATTGTAAAGGTCGGGCTTGTAACATGCTCTGTTATCCCAAGTCCTCTGGCAAATCCCTTTGTAAAAACAGTTTTCCCCACACCCAAATCCCCATCCAAAGAATATACCTGGGCAGGCTTAGCAGCCTGCCCCATTTTCACACCAATCGCCTCAGTTTCTTCGGAAGAAAATGTCTCCCATTGTTTCTTCATAAATCCTACCTCATTTTCAGTAAATATAAATTGCTGTCACACCTGTATCTACCATACGAGAAGTTTTCCCATTATAATAGTATAAATCGCCTATTCCTGTTGAAATATTATAGTTTTTCAAATAAGCAAATTTACCATTTTCTTTATATTGGAACACAAAAACATCTCGATCAATTTCTGTTTTTCCCTTTCCGTCAAACTTCATCAGGGCACTGTTGCCTGTTTTTGTATCGGTATTTGCCATATAGTATACCTCTCCCTTATCTTCAGGGAAATATACACCAACAGCATTTTTCTCTATCTCCTGGGGAGCTCCGTCTTTATACATGCCTAAACTGCCCATTCCACCGTTATAATTATAATAATACACCAATGTGTTGCTGTCACCCAAAAAGGTCATTTGTTCAACTGCTTTTTGAACCTGAACAGGTGCACTCTTGCCATCAAGAGCTTCCACCATTAACACATTACCACCGGTGGTTTCATCCTGCACAAAATAAGCGGCAGTTTTCCCATCAGGAGAAACCTGAATTGTATTGGGCACTGCTTTTTTGTCTTGCAGAAGATAATTTTTGCCTGTTTTATCTGCAATAAATACTTCTCTTTGTCCATACATCAATGCTGCATAATAGGTATACATTGCTTCATCAAAAGAGGTGATCTTTGACAGCTTCACAGGCTCCGGTGCCTGCATGTAGAAACCGCCCACATAACTGCCTTTTCCCTGAAGGGATACAGCAGAAATCACAGTTTCACCCAGTTTCATTTTATTACCCCCGGCATTTAGCAAATAGCAATCCTGGAAAATAGGATCCATGCCTTCTTTGCCATTCATCTTCTCTCTAATCTCTTTAATTTGAGCCTGACGCTTCTCATCATAGGATGAAAGATCTGTAATGTCATCTTCTATCATCTGGCTAAAGGAAGCATTTTCCGTTCTCATAGCACAATACAGAACATCCTGATCGTTGGGCATCAGCTCTGCGTAAGTAACCTGCTCGGCTATCAACTTGGGCTGTTTTCCTGGAGAAAATTGAAAAAGCTGATATGAATCTTCTTTTTGTCCTAAATAATAAGCAATATTTGTTTTCTTTGAAATAAAACTCAAAACAGAGGAATCGGCTAATTTTACAGATTCCTTCTCGCCAATGGTACGGGAGAACAGAGCTATCTTTTCGCCAATATTTTTTTTGTATAATAGATACGAACCATCATCGCTTAATTCATAAGCACCATTTTGCAGTAAGATATCGTCGTCTATCTTTTGGCTTTGACCATTGGCAAATACATACAGATCCATTTTATCCCCGTTTTTCACCAGATATGCACATTCATTGCCATCGGCACTTCTAATAAAATGATACACCTTTTCCCCAATCAGAATAGGCTTTGCATCCTTATTTTTGATGTCCTTATAATATAGATCACCAATACTGGCCTCATTTACCCCTGCCATATAATAAATGTCTTCGTTGTCCTCAGAAACATTTGCACCCCAAGCGGAGTAATAATAGTTGCTAACGCCACCCTTGGTTACACTGTCATTTACCACATAAGGATCATTTTTCAGATCATACACATATAATCCGTTATCCTTTAAGTACGCAATTGCAATATCTGCCGTTTTCCAAAGGCCACCCCCTGTTGCAAACCAGCAGTATCCCATTACACCTAAAAAAGCAAGAATACCTAAAATGACTTTCCACCAAACACCATTGTCTTTCCCACTAACACTTGTTTCATTTTCCACATCCAAAGCCGTGTTATCCACATTATCCACAGTTTCTTCCACAATGTCATCCTTGTCTGCTTCCTTTTCCACAAAGTTCTGCACAACTTCTTTATCGCTATCCACAGAGTTATTCACAGAATCCTCCGGTGTTTCCACAGATTTGCTCACATTTTTCGCAAATTCCTCTGAAAATCCATCATCTGTCCCCATGTTCTCTACAGTCTTACCCTGTTCATCCACATTGTTTTCCACTTGATTCACATCTTTATCCACAGCAATACCTTGGTACTCCTGCTCTTCCTTTTTCTGATCGTCCAATGTAATAGCCTCCTTGAAATTTTGTTAAAAATACCGATCCTTTATGATTCTGTACGCCCTAAAGCCTATTTTTCCCCGCCTGCAAATCTTTCTATTTGCAAAAGCAAAATTCCCCCGGCTCTGATTCTTAATTTTCTCGATTCTATTTTTCTTCATTTGTGTTTTTTGAATTTTATTATTCCGAAAAAGTCGTCGCCAAAGAAATGCCACAACACCTTTACCTGCTTTTAGACAAAACAGTCCCAATTCTGTGTTACGCATTACTTTTTTCAGCTCCAAATTCATAAAATCATTCCCTTCCACCGCAATAAGGACAAAATCCTTGTTTCAGTCTTCTAAGAAAGCGCTGCTGAGGCGTGTTCAGATACAATTTTTCTATTGATAAGAAAAAATACAGCAATAGCTGTGCTATTGCCAAATCTTTTAACACCATCCAATAGAGAATTTGATTGGTTGTGTTCATAGAAAAACAGCGTTTCCTTTATTTCATGAAAACGGATAAGCATATCAAAACCGAAGTAAATATTCTTATGAAACACTTGATTTCATCAGGATTATTGCAAGAATATTTCACGGTAAAATTGCCCCGTCGACCTTTCACATCATACCATATTTTGTTACATAGTGAAAGGAAATCCATAATTATTAACTAATTATTAACAACTTTGAACTTTTAATGAAATTTTTATTTACAATTACAGAAATTTACACTATAATACTAACATATCTTTTGAACAGAAAGGAACATTTGATGGAATCCCGTGAGAATTTACCTTTAAATAATCAATCAGAGCATCACTTTTTATCTCTTCATATTGCCCATAAAGGCAAAGAAAAATCACTTCATGTTAAAAAAACACATGCACTGGCATTTTGTGTTGCGGCATGCTTGCTTGTTGGCGGTTCAGCAGTTACCTTAGGCTCCTATTACAATACAAAAAATGAGCTAATGACCTATGAACAGCAATTGTTGCAAATTGAGCGTACAAACCGAAAACTTGCTCAAAACTCAAAGGCATTGGAAAACGAAAATACAGAATATACCCAAAATATTGAGAATTTGCAGAATAAAGCCGTGGAGCTTGAGCAAAAAATCAATGAATTGGAAAATGTGAAAAATAACTTGAATGACCAGTTGAATAGTATCAACTCAAGCGATAGCGCATCAACGGAACTTCGTAACGCCGTTGCCAGCTGCCTTGTGCAGGAAAAGCCCCAAGTTGTAGCAACACAAGACTTTACACCTATTGTAACCACTTCCTTCAATAAAGTTACAGCCTTGGCTGTCCAATTGGATCGTATCAACTCTCGCTTGAACGAGACAGAAACATCCTTTACGCAAGTGGCGACAAATGTTACAGAGACCCTATCCGCTTATAGCGATATTCCTTGCGGTATGCCGGTAGCAAAGGGGATTATTTCAACTGAATTTAATCCCGAGGGGTTATCCACTATCAGCGATGGCAGGGTGCATTACGGTCTTGACTTATCCACCCGCAGTAAAATTCTACCTATCGTAGCAACGGCGGCAGGAACGGTTATTGAATCTGAATACCATAGCGAATATGGAAATTACGTATTAATAGACCACGGAAACGGCTTTGTTACACGCTATGCACATAACACCGAAAACCTTGTTTCTCCAGGCGATGTAGTTAAAAAAGGTGACACCATTGCAACAACTGGTTCCACAGGTCAATCCACTGGCATTCACTGCCACTATGAAGTAATCTTAAACGGAATTTTTCAAGATCCCATGGATTTTCAGTAATCAAAAAGGATGGCTTAGCCATCCTTTTTTTATAATTAATCATATCACACTCACAACTTGAATCAATAAAATCCTTTAAGTATTTCCTTCCCATCAATCTCTTGCAAACTTAAAAGCTCCTTATGATAAGGCTGATTTCTCATCCTGTTTTTTATTCTCATCGTTTTGCGATTCAATTTTCTCTGCAATTTCAACGCTCTGGGATGGTTTCCCTATATTCATCAATACCACAGCACCCACCACCAGTAAAATGCCACCTATTTTAGCCAACGTGATACTTTCTTTAAATACCAAAATCCCCAGAACCGCCGCCACCACCGGCTCAATGGTTGCTGTCACCGATGCCTTGCTCGCTGGTAGACAACTCAAGCCTTTTGTATAACATAAATAAGGTATCACTGTTGTCATCACAGCAAACAGAATGGAAAGTGGCCATTGCCCTGCCTCCGTAATTTCCTGCACAACATGAATGGGATTTACACAAAAAGCCATAAATACAGAGGCCAGTAAAAACGTATAAAAGGATATCGTTAAGGATTGATAGCCCCTGCGTAATGCGAAGGTGCCAAAAATGCTATACAATGCATACCCAATTCCAGATCCAAGGCCCGCTAAAAGTCCCATGGGAGACAGCATCAGCTTTCCGTTGAAAAGCCCGGTTATCATCCCACAGCCACAAAGTGTCATGAACAACACCAGTGCCTTTTTCCTTGTCATCTTTTCTTGAAATAAAACAATGGAGAACAACATCACTATGGTAGGGGCTGTATACAACATCACTGCGGCAATACCAACACTGGTCAAATTAATGGCTTTCATATAACACCAGCTGAAAAAAGTAAAACTAACAATTCCTGTGCCAACAAAGTATAGGATGTCCCCTTTCTTTTTCAGTCGAAAGCTTTTTTTATCCCGAATCATAAGAACTATGGTTAAAAATAGTACACTAACGACGCCTTTGACAAATAGAATTTCTAACTCTGTTAAGCCAAAACGAGTAATTGCCTTTGTAAAAAGACCGATTAAACCCCAGCATATACCCGCAATCAATATCCACACATAAGCCATAATGAAACCCCTTCTTATATCAAAATTCCCCGTCTCATGGCAAAGGAATAAATATAAACCTCCGTCACCTGTTTTCCCAAAGACTGCTCCAATGCCCGTCGATACAGCTTCAATTGAATTTCATAGCGCTGGCGCAAGGCTTCCTCATCATACATTCTGTCACTTTTATAGTCCAGAAGAATCAGATTATCCCCCTCCATAAAGTAACAGTCTATAATACCGTTTAACAGCACCATGTCCTCAACATCCGCATATTCTGCTCCTAAAAAAAGCTCTTTCGCCGCCATAAGCATGGCAAAGGGTCTTTCCTTTTCTACTGCATCGCAACCTCTGATGCGCTTCGCCAAAGGGGATGAGAAAAAACCCAGCAATTCGTTCTTTCTTAATGCTGCAAACTCTTTTTCGGATAGCCTGCCATTCTTCATCATTTCTTTCAACAAACGTTCCAATCCATCTGCATCATATTCCTTATAAAAATCAGCATATTCCATCACCGCATGCATTGCAGTTCCAATTTCCGTGGGGGTTAGGGCACCCTCCCTCTCTATCATTTGAGGAAGTTTTATTTCCACAGCAGCATAAATAGGTTCTCCCGTAATCTCCTCCAGATTTCTTCTCTTCACCTCAGATATAGAAAGCTTAGACGGAAGGGACGTTGCTCTAAGATAAGGATATTGCCACTGAAGCAAAGAAAATATTTCTTCCCGCCTGCCACTAAAATCCGCCTCTGTATCCCAAAAGGCAAAATAGTTTTCCTGTTCTTCTGCCTGAGCTTTTTCCTCCACCACTTGCAAAAGAATATCCCCTCTGGTTTTACGTTGAAAAGACCATACAGAAGGCTCCTCCAGAAAAACCTTTACTCCATGGGAGACACCAAATGCTTCTCGCATCCATTTTGCATCAGGATGGCGTAGCAAAGCAGGCATCATCCAATCCAAATAGCTTTTGCTTCGTCTTAATCGAAATACAGATAGGCGGTCTTTCTTGCCTTCTGCCCCTTCAGCCCACTTTTTTACAGCTCTCTCCAAGTCCTTCACCGTTCCCGTCAAGATGAGCTTCTCTTTGGCTCTGGTTAGGGCAACATAAAGCACCCGAAGTTCTTCCGCTAGGTTTTCCAAACGTATGACCTCTGCCAATGCTGTTTTAGAAAGGGTGCGGTAAACCGCTCTGTGCTCCAAATCCTTATAATCCATGCCAAAACCCCACTCCTGATGGGTAAGCACCGCCGCCCTAACGTCCATCTCATTAAATTGCTTACCACAATCCGCCACAAAAACAACAGGAAATTCCAACCCCTTGCTCTTATGAATGGTCATAACACGAATCAGGTTTTCCCCTTCACTTTGAAGCTTTGCCGATGCCGATTCCGCTTCTGCCGTTTTCATATCCTCCACATATCGGATAAAGAAAAATAACCCTTTACGGCTTCCCTGCTCGAATTGCTCCGCCTTTTCCAATAGCAACCGAAGATTTGCCTGACGCAGACTGCCCCCCGCTGTCATTCCCACATAATCATAGTAGCCACTCTCTTCATATAGATAATGCAAAAGCTCATGAAGGGTCAACTCCTTCACCTGCCTACGCCATTTTTCTAAATCCCCAATGAAATCTTGCAGCTTTTCTTTTAATGCAATATCGTCACCTTGATGCAAATATCCCTGGATGCAATCAAAAAACAACCCATTTCCGCCATTCAGGCGCATTTGCATCAATTCATCCCCTGTAAGACCATATAATGGGGAATGAAGCACAGAAATCAGGGGTATATCCTGCCTTGGATTATCCAACAGGCGAAGGAGATTCAAAACCATATCCACCTCAGGTACTTCATAATAGCCTTCAGCTGTTTCTGCATAATAAGGAAGCCCTGCTTGTCCAAAAACATCGTCAAGCACGCTTCCCCAGTTTTTCATGCTTCTAAGCAATATGGAAATATCTCTAAACTCTAAAGGACGATAGTCTCCCCTTTCCTTATCCACAACACAAAAGCCCTCTGCCATCATTGCCTTGATTTTATCGGCAATTGCCATTGCTTCCAGTTGGCGTCGGTTTAGTTCCTCTAATTCCTCCATGCCCTCTTCTTCCAAAACATTTTGGCTCTCCACCAAAATCACTTCGTTTTCTCCTCCATGAGAAGTTTGGGCATCCGGAAAAATCGCTCCCGCATATAAGGCCGCTTCATCGTTATATTCCACATCACCAAAATCCATAGACATTAGCTGGCGAAACAGAAAATTGGCGCCGTCCAATATGTTTTTTCGGCTCCTAAAGTTCTTAGAAAGAATAATCTTTCTACATTTGCCCCCTTCTTCTAACGGATAAGTTTGATATTTTTCATTAAACAGCTGGGGCATAGCCAATCGAAAACGATAAATACTTTGTTTCACATCTCCTACCATAAATCGATTGTTTTTCCCCGTACTTTCTCCAGAAACTGCAGCCAATATCATTTCCTGAACCATATTGCTGTCTTGATATTCGTCTATCATAATTTCATCATAGCGCTTTTGTATTTCCAAAGCCGCCGCTGTGGGAATAACCTGCCCCACTGTGCTGTCTTTTTCCACTAATATCTGCAGACAAAAATGCTCATAATCATGAAAATCGATCATGAGCTTCTCTTTCTTTGCATCTAAAAACCGCTGTAAGAATCCCTCAACCAGCACCGCCAATCCCCTTGCCACAGGGTATAAAGAGCGCAGAAGCTCCCCTTGCATTTCTTCGCTAAAGGAAAAATAAATCTCCCCCAGCTTATTTCGAATATCCTTTGCTTCATTACGCAAATTTTTGATATCCTCAGCTAGCTCCTTCTCTTCTCCTCGGTAACTGGGTAGTCTTTGAAATTCTGTTTGCAGAAAAGCCATACGCCACTTGCTGTAGCCAAATGGCAAAGCTTCTTCCATTTGCTCCAATCCTATCGCTTCTTTTTCCATACATTCCAAATAAGCCTCAAATCCAGATGTTGAAGCCGCAAGGTGCATTGCCCGCTCCAATAGTTCTCTGGCAAAAGCCAAACTGCCTTCAATGCTTTCCCGAATGATGGGCATCCAACTGCAGGCATCCACTGTTTCTCCATCTTTAAGATGATATTGCTCCGCCATCTCAAAAAGAAGCTTCACAGGGTAAGGGTACCCTTGGGCAAAATTGTAAAGCTGTAATAGTAAATCTTTTAACCTGCTGTCCTTGGTCTCTTCACCAAAGGTTTCCAGCAGTTGAAAAAAAACTTCATCCTGCTTTTCATAAAGCTCTTCAAAGTAATCCTCCAGAACTTCTTGCTGTAATAATTTAATTTCCCCGGGGTCTGCTGTCCTAACCCCAGGGTCAATATCCAAAAGATGATAATACTCACGAATGGTTTGCAGGCAGAAGGCGTGGATCGTCTTAATATCGGCACGAGCAAGCAAGGTTAGCTGATTTTGCAAATGCTGATTTTGAGGCTCTTGCTCCAGCTTTTTTGCAATGGCTCCTCCAATCCTTTGACTCATTTCCGACGCTGCGGCCTTTGTAAAGGTTACTACCAATAATCGGTCTATGTCCATCGGTGGTTTTTCTGTGGTAATCCACCGGATAATGCGTTCAACCAGAACTGCGGTTTTGCCGCTGCCTGCCGCCGCTGAAACCAATAAGTCACACCCCCTTGCTTCAATGGCCTGTAATTGTTCCTTCGTCCATCTGCTTTCCCCCATGGGCCTTCATCCTCCCAAAATCATTCTCCCATGGCTCGCTCCATACGCACACGAAATGGTACATACCCAACAAACGAGCCCATAAAGCTACTATAGGAATTATACCAGAAGTTCCCGATAAAAGCGAACGAAAATGCAGAAAGAACCTTGTGGCCGAAAATATATCTAGCCGTTGTTTTTATAAATAATTCCTGAAAACCCGTCTGATAAAGAAAGGCACACCTTTGCAAAATGTCTACCATTTCCTTCTCATTTTCCGTCAAGTCGTATACTTCAAACAACCCTTCCTTGATATTTTCCCATAACATCTCCTTTTTCCGCCTTCTAACGATACGAATGGTGTGATGTATGGCAGCAAGCTTGTAAAAACGCATCATTGCTGTTTCGTCTAACTTTGCAAGGTTTTCCCTGAAATAATTATGTTCCATTGGTGTCTCCAAAAAGACCTCATATCCATCAGCAGCGGTACTCTCTGCACATTGTACGTAAAAAGCACTGTAAAATTGGTTTTCCAATTGATAGGCACGCTCTATAAAATATGATTTACACTCTTCAATTAACTTCTTACAACGTTCATCTTTTTTTGTATTTCGCTCCAGCACAACCATAACCCCTTTCAAAAAGCACGATTTCATATTTCTATTGTAAAGGATTGATAGCCGAGATGCCTTCCTTTTCGTTCGCAAATAAAGAAAGGCTTCCCCAAAAATCGGGAAAGCCAAAGGTATAGATATTTTCTGAAACCTTATAAAGAATTGACTACATAAAGCTTCATGGTGATTACAGCGGAATCAACAAGTGATTAGATTCTGAAAAGCAATTACATATTTCTTAATACCAACTTACTGCTAATGACTCCGCTGCATCTTTAATAGTTTGATTCAGTTTTCCATACTTCCTGTAGATCTTATGCGCAGACTAAATTAGCATCCGCAGTTGTTCCCAATCTGATTTCCACAGCCACAACTATTGCCGCCGCCACAGCAGAAAAGAAGAATCAGGATCCATAACCAGGAGGACTCGCCGCCACAGCCGCCGCCACAGCCGCCGCCACAACTACTGCCACCAAAACCGTTGCCACCACAGCAGCACAACAAAATTAAGATCCACAAACAACTATCGCCGCCACAACCAAATCCATTCATACTATAATACCTCCTTAAGTAAATATGTTTTGCTTACATTTTTATCCTATGAGGTATTTTGTAAAATATTGCCTGTCTATATTTAATCTTTTTTCTTTCTTAATCCCCCATAATTCGGGAAATCTAAAACAAGCTTTAGCAAGGAAGTATTAAATCCTTCACCAAAACCTCCACCGTAAAGCCTCCCATTTCATCTGCAAGGCTAACCAATAGCAGTCTTTCATCGTCTAAAAAGTATAGAACATGGGTCATGTCCTTCTTCTGTCCAAGAAAGATCAACTCATCTCTTTCGGCTTCTCCATGAAATGTGATTGCTAGACCCTTCTCTAAATATCTGCCGCCAATCATCTTGGCTGATGCTTCTCCCTGGGCAGTCCACGCAAACAAAGCTTTTATTCTTTGTGTCATAACAAACCTCCAAAAATTCTACTCGAAGAATTACAAAAAAGTACCCTCTGAGCATATACTCAAAGGGGCCTCAACTGCACAAATCTTAATTGGGAAGCTCTTATTCTCCCCGCTTTTCACTAAGCATTTTTTCAAGCTCATCGATAAATGTATTAATATCCTTAAACTGACGATAAACGGATGCAAAACGAACATAGGCTACCTCATCTAATTCCTTTAGGCGATCCATAACCATACCACCAATCACCTTGCTGTCCACTTCTCTTTCGCCACTGCCAATCAAAGTATTTTCCACATCATCAACCAAATTCTCAATCTGCTTTGCCGTAACCGGACGCTTGTTACAGGATTTCATAATGCCGCCCATTAGTTTTGTCTTATCAAATATCTCCCTTGTACCATCCCGTTTAATCACAGTAATGGGGATCATATCTATTCTTTCGTAGGTGGTAAAGCGTTTCCCACAATTTTCACAAAGACGACGACGACGAATGACGGCATTGTCATCCTGCGCTCTGGAATCAATCACCTTCGTATCTGCATAGCTGCAAAAAGGACATTTCAAAATGGTCCCCCCCTTTTCCAAGATTCTTGCCACTTCTTTCAATTATACGCAAGAAATACTGTGGGGTCAAGGCTTCATTCGTCAACAATCAAAACTTCACACGCATCCACCTCTACCAAAATGATATCATCCCCAATGCGCTTAATGCACCTCCAAGGTACGAAATACGCACGCTCCTTGCAAAAAAAATTCCATTTTCCCGCATCCTCTGGAATAATTAATGTACAGATTTTCCCATTATATGCATCAAACTCTAAATCACAGACAAAGCCCAGGCGCTTCCCATCACAAATATTAATGACCTCTTTTTCCCGCAGACACGAAAAACGTTCCCATTTCATGTATTTTTTCTCCCCTTTTCACCTGTTTAATATCAGTTTATGCCTCGACTTCATGAAATTCACCAAAATTCATTTTTCAAAAAACCCTTGACGGTGATTTCAGAAAGGTCTACAATATGTACGACTAATAATATTATAAAATCTATATATTGTGTTTTTTGCAATCCAAAAACGGATTCAAGCAATTCAGGGAATATGAATAAATGCAATAGAACTTTGAAAGGGGTATTCCTTATGATAACAACCATTAAAAAACGTGATGGCAGAACTGCCTATTTTGACATTAACAAAATTGCCAATGCCTTAGAAAAATCTTTTCAGGCATCAGTGGGAACAAAAGACTCTAATACTTGCTTGGCTCTTGCTCAGGAAGTATCAGATACTTTTGAACAAAACGGCATTACTTCTCCATCCGTTGAGCAAATTCAGGATATGGCAGAAAAAATTTTGATTGAACATGGCTATGCACTCACTGCTAAAGCTTATATTTTGTATCGTGCGGAACGTACCCGGGTGCGCAATATGAACGATAGATTAATGAAAACCTTTGAGGATATTACTTATAAAGAGGCAAATGACAGTGATATTAAAAGGGAAAATGCCAATATTGATGGAAATACCGCCATGGGTTCTATGTTGAAGTATGGTTCTGAGGGAGCAAAACACTTTTATGAATGCTATGTTTTGAACCCCGCCCATTCTGAGGCTCATAGAAACGGAGATATTCATATTCATGATCTGGACTTTTATACTCTGACCACAACCTGCTGTCAAATTGATTTGATTAAGCTGTTTGAGGGAGGTTTCTCCACTGGGCACGGCGTTTTAAGAGAGCCCAACGACATTGCCAGCTATGCCTCCTTGGCATGCATCGCTATTCAATCCAACCAAAACGATCAGCACGGCGGTCAGTCTATTCCCAATTTCGACCGTGGTCTTGCTCCCGGTGTAGCTAAAACCTATAAAAAACGCTACCGCTCCAACTTCACCTCCTTTGTGGAAATTTTGGCAGGCCCCGAATTAAGTAAGGCAGCAGCGGAAGCTTTCGCCCAACTAGATGAAAAAGGTCTGTATCCCACATTGGATGAAAATGCGCAATTTGATGCCGCAGAAGAGGCATTGCTTCTAAAAGCAGGAATTACCCCTGAAATCTATCATAAAGTTAAAGAATTCGCCGCAAGAAAAGGGACAGAAGAAACGGATAAAGCTACCTATCAAGCCATGGAGTCCTTGTTGCATAACCTGAATACCATGCACAGCCGTGCAGGTGCCCAAACACCGTTTTCCTCTGTAAACTATGGCATGGATACCTCTACTGAGGCACGAATGGTTATGAAAAATATGCTTTTGGTAACAGAAGCCGGCCTTGGAAACGGAGAAACCGCCATCTTCCCCATTCAAATTTTCCGTGTGAAGGATGGCATTAACTTTAATCCCGGAGAGCCTAATTACGATTTATTCCAGCTTGCCTGCCGTGTCAGTGCAAAGCGTTTATTCCCTAACTTTTCTTTTCAGGATGCACCGTTTAACCTGAAATACTATAAAGAGGGGCATCCCGAAACAGAAATCTCTTATATGGGCTGCAGAACTCGAGTAATGGGTAACGCCTATGACCCTACCCAGGAGGTAACACCGGGCCGAGGCAATTTAAGCTTCACCAGTATCAACCTGCCCCGTATTGCTTTACTTGCCAATAAAAACATCGATTGGTTTTTCAAAGAACTGGATAGAAAAATTGATTTGGTTGCCGCTCAGCTTCTGGAGCGTTTTGAAATACAGGCAAAGAAAAAGGTACATAATTACCCCTTCCTTATGGGAGAAGGCGTTTGGATTGGCAGTGATAAGCTGAACCCCAATGATGAAGTGCGCGAAGTATTGAAACACGGAACCCTCTCCTTAGGGTTCATCGGCTTAGCAGAAACCTTAAAAGCGCTCATTGGCGTACACCATGGGGAAAGCGAAGTTGCGCAAAATCTAGGTCTTGATATCGTCAGCCATATGCGTCAACGATTGGATGAGTATGTAGAAAAAACAGGCATGAACTTCTCCCTGCTGGCAACTCCTGCAGAAGGTCTTTCCGGTAGATTTATCCGTATGGATCGGGAGAGATTTGGTTCCATTGAAGGTATTACAGATAAGGAATATTACACAAACAGCTTCCACATTCCTGTTTACTATCCCATCAGTGCCTTTAAAAAAATTCAGTTGGAAGCACCTTATCACGACCTCACCAACGCAGGGCACATTACTTATGTGGAATTGGATGGTGACCCCAGCAAAAATACTGATGCCTTTGAAAAGGTAATCCGCTACATGAAATCACAAAACATTGGTTATGGCTCCATCAATCATCCCATTGACCGTGATCCCCTCTGTGGTTATACGGGTATTATAGGGGATACCTGCCCCAAATGTGGCAGAAAAGAAGAAGAGGGTGCTATGGGGTTCCAGCGTATCCGCCGTATTACTGGCTATCTGGTGGGCACTTTAGATCGCTTTAACAATGCAAAACGTGCCGAGGTTTCAGATAGAGTAAAGCACTCCTTGGTTACTGATGTGAAAATGAGTGCAAAGAAGGGTTTGTAATATGGAAATTAGATTGAGCGGTGTGGTAAACGATTCTATTGTAGATGGCCCGGGAATACGCTTAACAGTCTTTACCCAAGGCTGTCCCCATGGCTGCCCCGGTTGTCATAATTTGCAAACCCATGATTATCAAGGGGGATATATTGGCGATACCGACCTGATTCTATCAGCCCTAGCAGAAAATCCCTTGTTAGATGGCGTTACCCTGTCTGGGGGTGAACCCCTAGATCAGCCTCTTGCCTGTAAGCATATCGCCCACGGGGCAAAAAATCTGAGGTTGAATGTTTGGGCATATACAGGCTACCTCTGGGAGGATATTATAAAAAAGGGAGACTCAAAAATCCTTGAGCTTTTAGAGCAAATCGATATACTCGTTGACGGACCCTTCCAAACGAACCAGCGGTCTTTGGAGCTTTTGTTTTGCGGCAGTAAAAACCAGCGTATTATCGACGTTAAAAAATCCCTAAAAACAAAGCATATCGTTCTTTGGGAAAAAGAGTATAAATAAAATAATAGACAAGGGATAATCCTCAGGGTTTTCCCTTGTTCTGTGTTAATCACGCAGATTAATTTGGTGAGCCTCCTCATACATGCCCTCTTATGATTATTCAAAATCAATACACATTCCTACAATCTAAAACGAAACATAAACCGTTTACATAATGATATGAGACACAGCTTGTTCCCCCTCTTCCCTTATATCTTCAATACAAGAAATTTTCCATAAAAAAGCCCTCTTTATACATTGGCTAAAGAGGGCTTTTTTTATATTTTAAATTAATTTTCCTTTTCTGTTGTTTCATTGGTTGCAGTTTCTTCTGCTTGTTGCGTTTCTTCTTCCACCTGCCCTTGTTGTTCAGGGGCTTTTGCTAAGGGGTACTGCACATAAGCCTTGAATAGATCACCATCAATGGAAAGGGTAAACTTCCCTTTTTGTAAATCCACCAAACTTCTTGCAATATTTAACCCCAAACCACTTCCCTCTGTAGAACGGGAGCTGTCTCCCCGCACAAAGCGCTCCATTAATTCGTCAGGGGCGACATTCAACTGATCTCTGGAAGTATTCTTCATAGAAATCAAAGCAAATTTTCCTTTTTTAGAAATCTCCACATAAACCCTTGTTCCTGTTTGAGAATATTTACATGCATTGCTCAAAAGATTGCTTAATATACGCCAAGTCAAGTTCCCATCTACAAGACCATATATAGGTTCTTTTGCAGTAATTACTACTTCTAAGTTGGCCTTCTCCAGCTTTTCTTCATATTCCGCCACTGCCTGATGCACCAATTCACAAAGGTCAGTAGGCAGCAATTGGGCTGAAATATTCCCGGTTGATGCTTTGGAAGCCTCCACCAAATCCTCTGTGAGCTTCTTCAGCCTTCTTGACTGACGATCAAGAACCTCTAAGTATTCCTGTGCCTGCCCCGAAATCTCTTCCTTTTTCAATAAACCCACATAGTTGATAATAGATGTTAAGGGGGTTTTAATGTCATGGGATACATTGGTAATCAGCTCTGTTTTTAGACGTTCACTTTTTATTTTTTGTTCTATTGCAATTGCCGCTCCTTTAGATAGGCTGTTTAAATTGTTCCCATGTCTGCGGAAAACACGAAACATTCTAGAGGTATCAACTTTATAATCAAGATTACCGTTAGCCAACTGTTCCCCTGCCTTTTTTAGTTTCTGCAACTGATTCGAAACAGATAGCACCAAAACCAGAATAATGCAGTTCACAATAAATACTGTCCCGCTACTATTTGAGTTTGATAAATAAATAAGGGAAATGAATATCCACGCAGCGGCATATTTCCACGTCATAGGCAAAGCGGTAATGGTATCTTTGAATGTAACAAATACAGCCCCGGTAAATTTCCAACCAATGTGGAAAAACCAATAAGTAATAGAGTTTCTCCACCATTTCCCCATTTTTAACCGTGTGGCAATGGTCATTAACGCCGCAATTCCCAAAACAAGAAGATAAACCAAAGCCCCTAACATTAGCATAATATCTCTGAATTGATCAAAGGGATAGATAGCTTGACCCGCCATAATAGGCATTGCCGACAACAGCAAAATCATTCCGAAATAAATTTCCAAAGGGATGCGATCCTGGAGGTTTGATGTAACTTCATCGGTTTTCCCTCTATGGCCTGCTGCACACATTAAATAAATCAACGTGGCTAAAAATGTCAATATACTTGCTAGTGCTAAAACAAGAAGCCCCATGCGGAATTTATATGTCAAGTTGTAAAGCCTGTACGTCAGGGTATAATTATCCGAAGCCGTGATGGGCGTTTTCACATAGGCCTCCAGCTTGGCATCCATAGGTTCATCGTATGAGATCCACTCTCCGTCCACGGTATATTCATCATAAACATAAAAGTTATAGGTTTCTTTATAACCAGATTCCCCAGAGATATTTCCTTCTGATATCTTTTCACCGCTTGGGGTATAAATTTCAAATCCAAAGTTGGTACTCTTATTTTCCGCCCAACTTTTTAAATCCGTTGGACTATACCGATATAAATCCATAATTTCATCGGCATATTGATTGGTAATCCATTTACACCAAGGTGTGTCATAGTAAGAACGTGGGTTTCCGCTGTAAAAACCGCTTTCTCCCCCAACAAAAACTGCGGCTGAGCTGATGAAACTCAACATCCCGGAAATAACCACAAGAAACAAGGCCAACACTTTAAACCCAAGATTGTGGGTGACCTTTGTCATTCTTTAGCCTCCTTTTCAATTTTGTAGCCAAGCCCCCAAACCACCTTTAAATAGCGGGGTTCCGAGGGATTGATTTCGATTTTTTCTCGCAGATGACGAATGTGAACTGCAACAACACTACCAGAACCATATGCATCCTCATTCCAGATTTGTTCATAAATCTGTGTAGAGGAGAATACTCGTCCGGGGTTTTCCATCAGAAGCTTTAGAATATTATATTCACTAGGGGTTAGGGAAACAGGCTCCCCGTCAACGGTAACTGTTTTGGACTCATCATCTAAATCAATTCCTCCAATGACCAAATGGGATGCTTTTTTTGCCATTCCTCCTAAGGAAGTATATCTTCTTAGCTGAGAACGTACCCTTGCCATCACTTCTATGGGGTTAAACGGCTTTGTGATATAATCGTCTGCTCCAATATTCAATCCAAGAATCTTATCGCTGTCCTCACTTTTTGCGGTAAGCAAAATGATAGGTATATTTGAAGATTCCCGAAGCTTTGCCGTAGCTGAAATGCCATCCATCTGAGGCATCATAATGTCCATCAGAATCAAATGGATATCGTTGTTTTCTACCACCTTTAAAGCTTCTTTCCCTGTATAAGCAGTAAAAATCTTATAATTTTCTGTGGAAAGATATATTGATAACGCAGAAACGATGTCTTTCTCATCATCACAAATTAAAATATTGTACATGCCGTACACCTCCGTCATTCTGTAAATTCATTGTATAAAAAAGCCCTTAAGAATCAAACAGGAAATCATTTAATTTTCCTTTAAGATTAGATATTTCGCTTTTATTAAGATTTTTATTAAGTTCTTCTTAAAATATATACCCTATATTAGTATAAGACAATAAGAAGTTGAAAATCCTGAAAGGTGGTACATAAAGTGGACGAATTATTTTGGGTCGCGTTGGCCCTTGGTGCAGTGCTGAAACTAATCAGCTTATATTTTGGTGGGATTGCCTGCTTTGCCTTTAAAAAAGAAGTACAGTATCCTTCTGCAAAAAAACTGCGACGATTTGCAGTCCTTACCGCGGCAAGAAATGAGGAAGCAGTGATTGGAAACTTCATAGAAAGCATTCAAAAGCAAAACTATCCCATTGAATTGTTTGATGTATTCGTAATTCCTAATAATTGTACGGATAATACTGAACTCATGGCAAAAGCTTACGGCGCAGAAATCATACACTGTTCCTTCCCTGTATCCTGTAAAGGTGACGCTCTCCAGCAAGCATTGATGCAGTTAAGAAAAAAGGGCTATGACGCCTTTTGCGTCTTTGATTCTGATAATATTGTTAGCCCCGACTTTTTGTCCAAAATAAATGATGCCTTCGATGCAGGTGCAAAGGTAGCAAAGGGACGGTTGCTGGCCAGCAACCCCCATGCTTCTTGGGTTTCCGGCTGCTATAATATTTACTTTAACCTCTTCCACCTGTTTTTTAATAAGGCAAGAGGTGCCTGCGGCCTTTCTGCCAAACTGGTAGGTACGGGCTTCGCAGTACATAAAGATGTATTGGAAAGCTTAGGGGGATGGAATACCACTACCATCGCTGAGGATGCAGAATTTTCTGCCCAGTGTGCCCTCTTGGGTGAGCGGGTTTGGTGGGTTCCCGATGCTGTTACCTATGATGAACAGCCTGAATCCTTTCGGGTATCCTTGTTACAGCGTCGTCGCTGGTGCAGTGGCATCATGCAGGTAGGAAAGTTGCATTTTAAGCATCTTCTGCAGCGTGTTGTCAAACCCAATGGTGTTTATGCTGCAGACTTCACCATGTTTTTAATGGGAGCCTTTGCACAAGCCCTTTCCGTACTTCCCTTGGGGCTTACCCTTTTCGCAGCAATATTTGATGGGAAAGAAGGGATTTTCAATTTCATTCAGGCAATGGGAATCTACTTCCTACTCTACTATACGTTGATGTGTCTTATGGCAACAATGCTTACCCTGTATCAGGAAAAAATAGTATTTCCAAAAGAAATGCGCTCCGCAATTTTATTATTCCCTATTTTTATGGCATCATGGATTCCATTACAGGTTATCAGCTTGTTCCGAGAAACAAAAAGTTGGAAAGAAATTCAACACAATGGAAAAAGTAAAGATACTATCCCCACAGCTTAACATAAAAAAACGGCAGATAACAAGTCTGCCGTTTAGGATGGCAACGATGTTGTCATCCTTTTATATTTAATAGAACGAAATACTAGGAGATTGCAGGGTCTTGGAAAAGCCCTTTAAATGGGAAGATATATCAGCATGCCCCCTATATTTAATGATTAAAATGCGGTTATCTTTGAGCAAAAATATTTTTTTGTAATCGCTATTTTCTTCAAGCCAAGCTTGATCTAATCCTTCTTGTTCTATTTTGATAACATCTTTAGGTTCCATTAATTTTTGCAACAATTGATTTCCTAAAAATCTATATTTCGTTTCATAATATGACAAACTTAAATGTACTTCATCTCTTTCCCGAACCCCATCACTTTCATAAATGGCGTTACCATCCTGCTCCAGTTCATACTGAACAGGCACTAAAATCGATGTTTTGGTATCTACATATGTAAAATCGTTATAGTATTCTCTGTTTGGTTCTGCCGTTTCCAGCTCCTCTAGGGATACATAAGAAAACGGAATATCACTTTGATCAATTAAAACATCACTTTCGCTATTCCTTATCATTGTTATGACTGGAGCAAACATAAAAGCAAACATAAGCCCAGTAAGTAAAAATTCCACACGAAACCATTTTGTTGTAGGCATAAATGGGGAATCCATTTCTTCAGGCAAATTAAAGCTTTCCAATTTTCTTTTTAATAATATATTAGAGTGATATTCTCGCCTCGCTCCTATGAGATTGATTAAAAACGCAAATAAATAAACAACTCCAGAATCATAAGTCTTTCCCAAGGCATAATCATCCCACTTTAAATACAAAAAAAATAGCTGCATCCCCATCAAAGTAAGCACTGCCAACATAGAAAAAATAACACTTCTTTGTTTCTTTCTCCTTAACTCTTCATAAATAGCCCGTTCTTCCTCTCTAGAGAAAGGTATTGGCTTAGGATATTCAGATTCATTTGAAAAAACGAAAAGCAATTTTTGATAAGTGCCGACATAATGCCACCCCTCCTCTTCAAAAAGCTCTTTCATCTCCCGTGGAGGTGCATCCTCATCATACACAGTTGGTATTATTTTATATTTTATTTTTTGGCAATAATCATCCTGAAATACTGCTTTTCTTCCTGAAAAGGATTTCAAGACCAGGCCTTCCTCCCCCATCTGAGTAAACCATTGTTCCATTGCTGTTATATCATACATATTAACTGGTATCAATCGTTTTTCCATGAGATCCTCCTTAGTGTTACGAAAGCCAAAATATTTCATTTATACTATAACAAATATATCCAAATTTTGTCAAACAATCATATTTTAGTCTATCCTGATTCCTCATAGAAACAATCTAAAAATGCAGATAAACCCCAAGACTTTATAGTCATTGGAGTTCATCTGCATTATTTGAATTAAACTTAAAGAATGGGCTTTTTCAAGGCTTTATACCTTTCGGCATCTTCCCACAGTTCCATTTAGAACTTAAGCTTCAATCTTATTTTTTCTGCAATCCCCACATATACCGTATAGAATTAATTGCTCACAATTCACCTGAAAATCTAGTTCATCTTCAACCCTTTTATGAATTTCAGTCAATTCGTCTAAGAATAAATCTTGTACTTTTCCGCACTGTGTGCAAACAGTATGAGGATGGCATTTTACAACCGCATCATAACGAGAGCTACCCTCTCCAACATTTAGCTCCTGAACCAAACCAAGTTGCTTAAAATAATCTAAGGTTTTGTAAACCGTAGCCAAGCTCATGGTAGGATTTGTAGGCTCCAAAGCTCTGTAGATGGTTTCCGCATTAGGATGCTCTGTGGAATTTAACAGCATATTATATACTGCAATACGCTGAGGCGTTACTTTTAAACCTTTTTCTCTTAAAATTTGTGCAGTCTCTTTCATAATCAAAACCCCTAAGCGATAACTATTTTTATTTAATAGTAATATACAAGAAGGAATTAGTCAATAGAAATATTTCTCAAATCTAAAATTCCGTCTTACCTTCTATTGTTTTCAGTTTTTCTTTATGCTACAATTTGAAACATATGTGAAAGGAGGAACAAAGTATGCACATCGTACTATTAGAACCTGAAATACCTCAAAATGCAGGAAACATCGCAAGAACCTGTGCAGTAACCAATTCAGTTTTACACCTAATTAAACCCTTAGGGTTTTCTGTTGATGATAAATATTTAAAAAGAGCCGGTCTGGATTATTGGGAACTTCTTGATATTCGTTATTATGAAAATTTTCAAGATTTCATTGATAAGAATCAAGGAATCCGTCTCTGGATGGCGACCACAAAAGCCAGACATGTCTATACCGAGGTTCAATATCAAGAAAATGATTATTTCATGTTTGGAAAAGAAAGTGCGGGAATTCCGGAAGAAATTCTTATGGCTCACGAAGCAGGTACCATTCGCATCCCCATGCTGGAGGTGGCAAGAAGCCTAAACCTATCAAATTCCGTAGCAATCATTATTTATGAAGCCTTACGCCAGCAAGGCTTTAAAGGAATGCTTACCCAAGGCCAGCTTCATCATCATAGCTGGTAACAAACGCACAAAAACACCCATCGCCAAAGCAGGCGAGGGGTTATGTTACACATGATAAATCCACCGGATTTTCGAAAAAACCCGGTGGATGAACCTTTTCAACTTCTCATTTCGACTTAAATCTTTGTAATTATTTAAACAGCCCTTCTAAATTCTTTGCAATCACTACAGATCTTTGAACCATTTTTTCTAGATTCACCATATCCGTGCTTTGTCGTTCAGAATTTTGCAGGCTCATATCAGCATCTTGGATGGTGTGATTGATTTTCTCTCGAATTAACCCGTTTAAAACATCAATCTTAACAACCGTTTCATTGGAGCTTTCGGAAAGGGTATGAATTTCCTTTGCAACCACCGCAAACGTCTTTCCATCATTGCCTAATCTAGCTGCCTCAATAGACGCATTTAGGCCTAACAGCTTTGTTTGACTAATAATCTTGGCAATAGACTTCAAAACATCGGAAACCTCCCGGGTAACCTCACTCACCTCAGTTATTTTTGAGGAAAGTTCATTTTGATTTACGGACATTTCCTGTGCAGCATTCGTCAATGTTTCAATGGTTTTTGATATCTCCATAAAATTAACGGCTAGTTCCTTGGTCAAAACTTCTATTTCCAATCTATTGTAACCGTTATCTGCCAAAGCATTGACAACAATATATAAAACTTCCGCTGCCGCCTGAATATTTTTCATAGGGACCACATCGATTCTATGGGATGCGGACCATAATTCCTGCTCACTTAAGTTTAATTCTCTAGCTGTTTTCTTTATAATCTCTTCTTTTGGTGGATTATCTAAAATTTGTCCACCCAAAACAGTACCAATATGCCGTCCTTTGACTACAATTGGACAAGCAAAGTCGATTAAGTTCGCATGGCAAGAACCAACATAAGGTCTACCTAGTTTTACCGCTTTCATCCCCATTTCATCGTGACACTTGGCACATCTGGCATCACCAACGGAAGACATATGTACATAATTACTGCAAAAATCTCGGTAGTGACTTGGGGATGTAATCTCTCTTCCCTCTCTATCCACCGCAACTGCAGCACAGTTCATACCCAATGCAAAATTGTCTAAAAAATTCTGCAAAATATTAATATCAATAATATCTGTTACTTCAAGCCTGTCCAAACTAACTATCCCATTTACCATTTCTACCATACCCAAGCCCCCTAAAATTGCATTAAACAACAATTACTGTTTGCATTTTTATACCTATCCAATTCTATGGTATCACTGCCATTTCTACCTGTCAATGTGGTAATACACCAATTTCCAAACATCTTTACTTTAGAAATAATGTCTTATTTTGTCATAAAAGTCAAAACATTGGTAGTTTTTTTTATAAAAAAGCTACATTTTCGTTTATTTTTTGTCAAAAATAATTCTAAACTTCAGAAATATCGAAAAAACATTTTCTAACCTTGAAAATTTGCTGTATAAAAACAGTATTAAACAAAAAACCCCATATAATTGTTAGAATAACAAATCATATGGGGTAATCTTTATTATTATTTTTTTTCCATTCCCTCTATCGATGCAAAGAATTGTTCATAGGTATCTCCCCATTTTTTCCGAGGTTCCGTGGCACCAATACAGCCGTCCTCCAAGTCAGATAAATACCTTGCCCCTTGCTGATAAATCTCCCCTACTGTTACACCACAGCCTAATTCTGTGGATAATTCACAAAGAGCCAGCTCTGGATCCTTTGCATTTCTTGTTTCTAATATTCTTTTTCTCAAATCGCTGTCTGTTCTAGCCTTCTCCAGCAATTCAAATAATCCATCCTTTAACATTTTTCTCGCCTCCTTTTTTCTCAGTATTTCCAGAGAAAAACAGGAACATACTGAAAATTCCTGTAAAAATTTATAAATAAAAAAAGGATATCCCTTTAAGCATATCCTTTTCTAATGCCACAACCCTTCCATTACCAAGTTATTTTGAAATATGCGAAATAGCTATATTTCATTTTTTCCAAACCTTGTGTCAAAAACCATTCTAGCTTTACTTTTACCATGTGCTTCCAAAGCACGGAAATCCTTCATCTTGCATTGGCATATTTCCTCATGAAAAATTTCAACGAAAACGGATTTTTGTTCCTTCTTTAACATATCAATCCATTTGCTCTGGCACTGTCTTCAATGGCTTCTACCACCAAATCCAAATCCTCTTTGCTATGTCCCGCAGAAATAATAAAACGCAATCGTGCTTTTTTCTTAGGCACCATAGGAAATTTAATGGCTTGGGCAAAAACGCCCTTTTCAAATAAATCCTCACTCATTTTCTGAGCCAATTCTTCATCTCCCACAATGACAGGGATAATAGGGGTTACCGTTGTTCCTATATTCAATCCAAGCTTGGTTATGCGGTTTGCAAAATACTCTCTGTTTTCCCATAGTTTAGCTACATATGACCCATCCTGTGAAATCATTTCCACAGCCTTTAGTGCCGCCGCCGCAAGACAAGGAGCCATAGGGGAAGCGGTAAAAATAAAACTTCTAGCCTTTGGACGCAGCGCCTCAATCAGCTCCCTTGATCCTGCTACAAAGCCCCCTGCCGAACCAAAAGCCTTAGACAAAGAGCCCGTTTCTACGTTCACACGGCTTCGCAGTCCAAAATGATCCACAGTCCCTTTTCCCCTAGGTCCCATCACACCATCACCATGGGCATCATCTACCATAAGCATTGCTCCATATCTTTCAGCCAAATCAGCAATTTCAGGAAGCGGTGCCAAATCGCCATCCATACTAAATACGCCATCAGTCACAATCAGCTTTTTTCCTGTTACAGGCTCTTTTAAAATACCCTCTAAGGAACCCATATTTTTATGTTCATACACCTTAATCTGGGCGCCGGAAAGTCTGCAACCATCTATAATACTGCCATGATTCAGTGCATCGCTGTAAATAACATCCCCTTTGCCTGCCAAAAAAGGAATTACCCCCGTATTTGCAGAAACTCCACAATTAAAAACCAGTATTGCCTCCACTTCCTTAAACTCTGCCAATGCCTTTTCCAAAGCATCGTGAACAGGAAAATTACCCACAATATTTCTGCTGGCAGTAGGACCTACTCCATATTGATCTAAGGCATTCTTTGCTGCCAGTATTGCTTGAGGATGGCTGGCAAGACCTAAATAATTATTGGATGCCATGTTAATCACTTCTCGTCCATCCAATTGAATGCGTGCCCCTTGGGGACTGTTTACCGTTCTGTACATATTATTTCTCCTTTCTTTTTCATTTGTATCACTAAAATCATGATTTCCTTCATAAAGATATCTATTTTATTATTATACCAAATCCAACTTTAGGAAACAACAAAGACAAAAAATGATGATCATTTCCACCTATAAACACTTACTGAGCAAAAAAACAAGCTTGAGAATCATTCCCAAGCCTGCCTTTTAATAATTACAATATAACAAATTCTTTTTTCTGTCTTCTTCGTTCCAGCTTCCTGTCCTTCCACTTCTCCAATTCCACAATAGGCAAAGGTAAGCATGCTAACCCTGCAACAATGAGCCATTCCCAAATACCCAAGGGAGCAACCTTAAACACTGTGGCCAAGGGCTGTACCATAATGACACCCACCTGGAGCACGATGCCAATGAGAAAGGCTCCAACCAGCCAAGTGTTTTCGAAGGGGCGAATGGAAAGCAAAGAATGCTCCGAGCGCATGTTAAATGCATGAATTAACTGAGAAATGGAAAGAACTGCAAAAGCCATGGTTCTTCCCGTAACATACATTTTTTCATCATCAAAATAGATATGTCCTATGGCAAAGGCCAATAATGCCAGCATACCAATCATCATACCCTCAACCATAATTTTTCCGCCCAATCCACCACCAAACAAGGTACTCTCCCGCTGTCTGGGGGGACGCTCCATGCAATCTCCTTCCACCGGATCCATGCCTAAAGCAATAGCTGGCAAAGAATCAGTTACTAAGTTTACCCATAACAACTGAATGGGAAGCAAAGGTGTTGCCCAGCCAAAGCACATTGCGGCGAAAATGGTTATAATTTCACCTATATTGCTGGATAACAGAAAATGTACGGCTTTACGAATATTATCGTAAATACCCCGCCCTTCTCGTACTGCCTCTACAATAGTGGCAAAATTATCGTCAGTCAAAATCATGTCTGCCGCACCCTTTGCCACTTCCGTGCCACTTTTGCCCATGGCACATCCAATATCCGCAGCCTTTAATGCCGGTGCATCGTTTACACCATCTCCTGTCATAGCAACCACACTGCCATCTTTTTGGTATGCTTTTACAATGCGCACCTTATGCTCTGGCGCAACCCTAGCAAAAACCGTACAATGTGCTGCAGCTTTTTCTAATTCCTCATCGGAAAGCTTGCTTAATTCCTGCCCGGTAATGCAGGTATCTCCTTTTTCATAAATACCCAACTGGGTTGCAATGGCTTGCGCCGTTAATGCATGGTCTCCCGTAATCATAACAGGACGGATACCCGCTTTTTTGCAAAGAAGAACTGCTCCTGCTACCTCCGGTCGCGGTGGGTCAATCATTCCTGCCATACCCACAAAAACCATGTCACACTCAATGCTATCCACCTTTGATAAATCCGGCTTCTTCTTCCATTCTCTAAATGCCACAGCAACAACCCTTAAGGCACCTGCCGCCATCTCCCCATTTTGCATGCGGGCTTTGCTTTTTTTGTTACTGTCGAAATGCACCTGATTATGCCCATCTAAACATTTATCACAACGTTCAAACAAAATATCTGGCGCCCCTTTGGTCACAGTCATCCAAGTTCCATCTCCCATGGCATGGAGTGTGGTCATCATTTTACGTTCCGATGAAAAAGGAATTTCCCCTTCTCTGGGCATCTCCCTCTGCACATCTTCAATGGCGATACCTCCTTCCTCCGCCGCCTCAGCCAATGCTCGTTCTGTGGGTTCTCCCACAAGCTTTCCCTTTTCACTTCGACAGTCATTGCAAAGTGAGAACAAAGTGAGAATTAATTGCCTTTTCTCATCATCTTTTTTCTTGCCATAATCGGCAAGCTTTACAACCTTCATTTTGTTTTGAGTTAATGTTCCGGTTTTATCCGAACAAATCACTGATGCACTGCCTAAGGTTTCCACTGCTGGCAATCGACGAATGATTGTGTTTTTCTTAGACATCCGTTGCATCCCAATGGCTAATACAATGGTTACGATTGCAGGTAAACCCTCGGGAATTGCGGCAACCGCTAAGCTGACAGAGGTCATAAACATACTAAATGCAGGTTCTTGACGTAATAAGCCCATGGCGAAAATAACAGCACAAATCACCAGTGCCCCCATGCCTAAGGTTTTTCCCGTTTCTCCCAGTTTTTTCTGTAGCGGCGTTTCCTGATCCTCTTGCTCTGCCAAAAGGTTTGCAATTCTACCGATTTCTGTATCCATACCTGTTGCAACTGCAACGGCTCGTCCGCTCCCTCCTAAAACAAAGCTTCCCGAGAGTACCATGTTTTTGCGATCACCCAATGCAGTTTCCTTGGGAAAAATACATGTCTCCTTTTCCACCGCTAAGGATTCCCCTGTAATGGCACTCTCCTCTGTTTTTAAACCACGGCTTTCAATCACTCTGCCATCTGCACATATGTATCCACCTGTCTCAAGAAGCATAATATCTCCAATTACAACTTCTTCTGCAGGGATTTCCATGCGCGTTCCGCCCCGAAGCACCACTGCTTTTGGCGCAGACATTTTCTTTAAAGCCTCCAACGCCTTCTGTGCTTTGCTCTCTTGAATCACACCTAAAAGAGCATTTAATACAACAATTGCAATAATGATTATGGAGTCAATAAATTCCTTTTCCCCATTTAGATAAGATACCCCAAAGGAAACAGCCGCTGCAACCAACAGCAGCATTATCATAAAGTCATTAAACTGGGCAAAAAACCTTCTGACAATGCCTGCATTTGTTCCCTCCTGATGAAGAAGATTCTTACCGTTCTCCATCAGCCTTTTTTTTGCCTCCTCTAAGGAAAGTCCATTTCCCAAGGATGTCCCCAAAGACTGACCTACTTCCTTTGATTCTTTATTCCACCAATCCATATGCTCACACCCGTCCTTTGTATTTTTATCGGTTTGTCCTCTTTTTCATATTTATGTGGTCATGCCCAAAAAAATTCCTCCTGCATACTATGTAAATCAGGAGGTGTTTCCTTATGTTTTTTAGTTTGCTCCTTGCCTTTTCTCTTAGTATAGATGCTTTGGGCATTGGCATCTCTTATGGATTGCGTCGTATCACATTCCCAGCCGCATCCAAATTTTTATTAGCATTAGAAACTTTTTTGATGATGGAAGTATTTATTATGGTGGGACGCGGGCTTGCACTGTTACTTCCCTCCGCCACGGGTGAGACCTTAGCGCCCTGCTTCTTACTTCTATTCGGTCTATGGCTTTGCTTACAAGGGTTTCGGAAGGCGAAAGAACCGCCATCACCCTTGGCATCTGTTCATCAGCCTTCTGTTTGCGATAAAGATGCATCCCAAACTTTAGACCCAAAGGAAACCCTCCTCCTTGGTTTTATTCTTTCTTTGGATTCCTTGGGTGTTGGTATTAGTGCAGCGGCTTCCGGTATGGAGATCGGTAAGCTTCCAGTATTCGCCGCAATATTCCAAGTTGTTTTTCTCTCTTTAGGGGCTTTTTGTGGCAAAAAGCTAACAAATACTGAAAAGATTCGAGAAAATCTTTGGACTACAATTTCCGGAGGGATTCTTATTTTCATTGCAATCCTACGGCTTATATAATTTTTGTTCTCCAAAGGAATTTATCTCAAAAGAGTTACCATTGAAATACCCATGTTTTCATCTCCCCCAAATCATGATATACTCATTAAAATGGAGGTGATTAACATGTTTACGTCTTTTAATAGTCTTGTCATATATTCTGCCCATTCTTTGGATGAGCAAGGGCTGATGCGCCAATTCTTAGAGCAGGCCGGCATTGATTATTCTGTGTCTGCAGTGGATGCCAATGCACCCAAAGGTTTTTATCCAGCTATTTCGCCGGAGCTTTTATTCACACAGACTATTGATTATATTTTTTATGTCCGTAAGAAGGATTTTGATAGAGCAAAAGCCCATATCCAGTCAAATTGGCACTGGGAGGAAAGTAATTAATTCTTTAGAATTCCCCCAGCCTGCACATATAGGAAAAAAAGATTTCATTTTGCTCTTTCCCTTGTATTATTTTCAAAGAAAAAAAGCCCTTGCATCGTAGAAGATTTTCTTCACGTCATTGCATTGGGCTTTTTTGGTGTCTAACCACTAACAGATTCTAATTTAGAATTCTAAGAAGAATCTAAATAAAGGCATCAAATTCATTTACATAAAATAGAATAACTCCTCAAATTTCTTATCCAAAGCAATATAGATAATGCTTTGGAAATTACTTCATTCCATGTTGAACGAATGTATAAGGCATTACAGTTTTTCAATCCAGTATACCCCTGCTTTATTTAAAAACTCAGCGCAGCCCTTTACCTCACTGTCATAATAGGCAGTAAAGCGCTCATCCATTACATACAAATCGATAATGCCCAGATGCCTTTCCTTAGAATAGCTTTTACATGTCATACTCAACCAATCTTTATGCAAAAGCACAATTTGTTTCCCCTCTTGACTTTCAGGGGTAATCCCTTTGGTTACGGCTGCCTTTAAGCTTGCAAGAATTTCTTCCTCCAATGCTTTAAATTTTTCATAATCTTTCTCCGTCATGCCCTTCATCTTCTGCACAGATTCTTCCATAGAGGCATCTCCGTACTTCTCACGTACCTCCTGTCCGTATTTCTCCTCATTTTCCAGTATTACTCTTTCTTTCCAGATTTCAAAACGTTCCTGATCACTCATTCTGCTCTCTCCTTTTTTCGCTGCAATTGTTTTTTTCACAATGGAGATTAGGCCTTCTAACCTTTGTTTCTGATTTTCAAGCTCTTCTAAATGGTTGTGCAAGGCAATAAGGATATCAAAATCTCTTTCATATACAATGTTCTTAATTTCCTCTAATCCAAAGCCTCTTTCCTTATAAAAAAGAATTTGTTGCAATAATTCAATTTCCTTTTCTCCATAAAAGCGATATCCCGCCTGGTTGGAACGCAAAGGTAATAATAAACCAATTTCATCATAGTATCGCAGAGTGCGTGCACTAACTCCTGCCATTTCTGATAATTCTTTTATGCTGTATTCCATAAGACCACCTCCTTTTGTAAAAATAGAATACCTCTTGACGCAACGTCAAAGTCAATAACAATTTGAAAATATATTTAAATTTCCCACTGGTAATTCCATGCAGAAAGCATAACATCTGAAAAACAGTAATGCTGTCTTTTGATATATTATTTCCAAAATCCATTTAACAATATGGTTTCCTTAGATATAACCTTTTTTCAACTAAAAACGAGTGGCAAAAAGCCACCCGTTAAAAGTTACAATATTTTAAACCGCTGTATTAAGACTCTTTTTATTTTCAATCAACTGCATTACAACAATAGCACCTATTGCCGAAATCCCAATCACGTCTGTAAGAGCACCTGGGTGAATCAGTAACAACCCACATGCGATACAAAGCACACGGATAATAAGCTTTAAATCTTTAAACATATATCCAATCATACCAGCTGCAATAGCAAACATACCAACAAAGGAAGTGATGACAACCTGAACAACCTGTAAAGGCGTTGTATCTATAAACAATAAAGCTTGGTTATAGGCAAACACATATGGAATGATAAAAGCTGCAATGGCAAGCATGGTTGCATTAAACGCCGTTTTCATAGGGTTCGCGCCGGCAATTGCCGCACCTGCATATGCCGCTAAGGCAACCGGTGGTGTAATATCTGCAACAATACCAAAATAGAACACAAACATATTTGCAGCAATGATATCCATATTCATGCCCGTAATTAAAATCGGCGCACAAGTTGTAGCCATAATAATGTAATTTGCTGTGGTTGGAACACCCATGCCCAAAATAATACAACAAACCATCGTCAACATCAGTGCGATGAGTAAATTATTCCCGGCGATAGATACAATTCCAGAAATGAAAATTTGTCCCAAACCAGTCATACTTACAACGCCGGCAATAATTCCAGCCATACCGCAAGCCGCCGCCACGGATAACGTACCTTTACCGCCACTCTCTAAGGCATTGAAAAACCCACCTACAGTCATACGATGCTCTTTATTAAACATACTAACGGCAATTGCAACCAAGGTTGCAAAAATTGCAGAACGAGACATGGTATATCCATCAATAATCATATATACCAATACAAGTAAAGGTAGAAGTAAATAGATATTTTTCACCAATTGACCAAACTTTGGCAATTCATTCTTGGGTATTCCCATTAATTTCAGTTTCTTTGCTTTAAAATGAACCATTAAGAAAATGCCTGAAAAATATAAGAAAGCGGGTAATATAGCCTTCTGAATAATGCTAGCATATTCCACACCACACATTTCAGCCATCAAAAACGCTGCCGCACCCATAATTGGAGGCATAATCTGTCCACCGGTAGATGCTGCCGCCTCAACTGCTCCTGCAAATTCAGGAGGATAGCCTGTTTTTTTCATCATAGGAATTGTAACACTACCTGTTGTAACCGTATTTCCTACAGAACTACCGGATACCATACCACACAAAGCACTGGAAATAACTGCAACCTTTGCAGGACCACCTGAGCTTGCTCCGGCGACTGAATTTGCACATTGAATGAAGAAATTCGATATACCTGTTGCCTCCAAAAATGCACCAAAAATAATAAATAAAACAATGAATGTAGAGCATACACCAATAGGCACACCAATTACACCTGTCGTTGTATAAAACAAATTATAAATAATTCTTCTCAGTGGCAGGCCACTGGAAAAAGCATAAATTACAAACCCTGTAGCTACAAGAATAATAGGAATACCTGTTACACGGCGACAAGCCTCAGTCAGTACCAAAATACCGATGATACCAAGAATAACCTCAAGCTGACCAATTCTAGTTGCCTTTTGTAAGATTTCATTGAAATTTACAACATAGTAAAAGAAGCTCCCTGAACCTGCAATTCCTAAAATCCAATCATACCAAGGAATATAATTCACCTTTTGCTTTGAGCCCTTTACTCGTGGAAAAATCGTAAATATCAGTAAAATTACCATTCCTAAAAATAAACAACGGCGAATCTGTTCACCCCAGTTTACAAATAAGTTCATATATACCATAAATAATGCAAATCCAATGAGCATGCATCTAACAATTATCTTAGGGATACCCTCAAAATGGCGGGTATTCGCTTCTCTATCATATTTTTTCATAACAGCTTCCAGGTCGGCACCTTTGACTTCCTCGTGGAACGCAGCTATTTCTTCCAAAGATATTTTCTCTTTCTTCTTAAACACTTTTTTACCTCCTCTTTTATTTCAGCATGCTTAAGCAACCGATATAAGGCTCTTTGGCACTGCTCAATCATTAGCCGTTGCCATAATAATAATCAGTTCTTTGCAATTTGCTTTTTTGTTCCTCTTTCATAGATAAAAGAAACTGTTCTATCTTTGCCACAGAGCCGACGTAGACTGATTTCCTCCCCATTTATCAGTAAAATGTGGTCATACACAGGGCTAACGTTATAGGAAAGATCGGCGATGGGCTTATCAATCCCAGAAATAATCATAGAGCCATCTTTTCCATATGTTAATGACTGCCCTTCTTCCAACTCTGTTTGTACCCCTGCACCGAAATTATAGTATACCGTTTCAAATACAACAATTCCGCCATTCTCAATACGATACCGATCCTCTACCGGCGACTTATTCACAGAATGTTTGAATCGCACAGAAAATTCCCCGCCTTCTTCCATGGGGTAACTTGCGAGAATTTTGCCTGTTTTCCCGTTCCGCAATATCAGGCAATCTTCTGTATGGTTCACATGAAAAATAGCAGTTGCAATAATAACAGCTATTATTGCAACCACTATACCAACAATCTGCTTGAAACTGAATTTGCAGCCCTTTAACAATTAGTTTTTAACACCAATTTCTTTAAAGTATTTCTCAGCACCGGGATGGAAAGGAACGGAAATGCCCTGTACTGCTAAAGCTGGATCCAATTCTGCAAATTTAGCATTGCTGCTTGCCAGTGCATCTTTATTTTCAAAGAGCGCTTTTGTCAGTTCATAAATGGTATCTTCAGATGTATCATTTGAAGCAATCAAGGTTGCACGAACACTTAATGTCTGAACATCGTCTTTTACACCATTATAAGTTCCACCTGGAATAACTGTTTTTGTATAGAAAGGATATTGTTCAATTAATGCCGTAGCGTGCTCATCATCAATGGTTAATAAGTTGATGCTCTTAGAAATTGCCAAATCAACTACAGCTGTGGTAGGTGCACCTGCTGTAATGAATGCCGCATCAATTTTACCATCTTTAATAGAGTCAGCGGCATCACCAAAGCTGCCGTTTACTTTATTGATGTCCTTGTTAATGTCAAGGCCATAAGCTGCTAAAATCTGTGTTGCATTAAACTCAACACCGCTGCCTGCGTCACCAACGTTTACTGTTTTTCCCTTTAAATCAGCAATGCTGGTAATATTGGAACCTGCGATAATTTGGCAAGTCTCATCATAAATACCTGCAACTGCAGAAAATGTTTCGAATTTTCCTTCTGCTGCAAAAAGATCTGTACCATTGAAGGCATAGTACATTACATCATTCTGAACGATTGCAACATCAGAAACCTTATCGTCGATATCTAAAATATTGGCTTTGGATGCACCTGTGGAAACAACCTTCAGATTAACGTTTTCCATGGCATTATTCAATACAGTAGACATTGTTCCGCCAACTGCATAATAAGTGCCGGTAGTACCACCAGTGCCTAATGTCAATTCAACTGCACCGCCTGCGGGCTTGTCAGTACCGGTCTCCTCAGCAGGCTTATTATTGCCGCCGCCACAGCCTGTGAATGCCATCATTGCAGTTACAGCCAAAGCTGTTAAAGTTGCCAATCTTTTTTTCATTTACCCATCTCCTTATCCCTTTTTTCGCTTTATGCAATATTTTTCATTTATATACAATTTACATTTTATCATATATAGATATATACTTCAATGCAAAATTCATAGTTTTCCTTTATATTTCTGGCATTCAATTAATTTTTTTAATATTTTCTATAAAAAAACATAGTATTCCATTCATATAATTTATTAATTTTCATACAAAACTTAATTAATTATACTTAATTTCAATACTTACCCATGTGCTTCCTTTCTTCTAATTTATTATCTTTTTCTATCGTTTTAATGAATTTTTATAATTTTTTAATGAAAAGGTGTATATATAAGAACAATTCGTATATATACCTTCATTTTCCAGGTATGGACAATCTGATTCTATGTGTGTAAAATAGATATGTAACATCGCTTAAACAAAAGGAGAATTCCAATGTATACACACACAGTGCAATATGGAAGCATAAAAATAGAATTTGAGCTAATTCGTAAGGAAGTCAGATATATTAACCTTCGTGTAAACAAGCATGGAAAGGTTGTTGTTTCTGCTGCAAAAAATGTCCCCCTTGCAATTATAAAAGAATTTGTTGAATCAAAATCAGACTGGATCATCACCCATCTTGCAGAAATAGAAAAACTACGTCAAAGTATACCCCCTATCGGTTTTTATGAGGGAAAAACCCTTTATTATCTTGGTAAGGCCTATAGCTTGGAATTAGCAGAAGGTCCTGCAAAAATAGAGTTACTTGGGGAGACCATTTCTATGACTTCCCAGCACATCACAGAAAATGCTTTGTGGGAGGAGTATCTGCATTGGTTGAAGGAACAAGCAAAAGTTAAATTTGAGGAAATTATGTCTCGCATTTATCCTTTGGTAGAGCCCTATGGCATTTCTCGCCCTGTGATTCAAATTAGAAATATGAAGACACTTTGGGGAAGTTGCACCACAACGGGAAAAACCATTCGCCTGAATTTACAATTGATGAAAGCACCGGAAGAATGCATTGAACAGGTTATCCTCCATGAGCTGATACATTTCCTTTATCGCAATCATGGAAATGATTTTTATGCTATGTTAAGTACCTTAATGCCCGATTGGAAAGACAGAAAAAAAGCACTGGAGTCGAAATATAAAGATTATGTGTGAAATTTGTTTGAAAGGTTTTGTTGACAAACTCTTTCAATAGGCATATAATGAACGAGATGGTTTCAAATCCATATTTTGCCGCGGAGTGGAGCAGTCCGGTAGCTCGTCGGGCTCATAACCCGAAGGTCGTCAGTTCAAATCTGGCCTCCGCAATGATAACCCCCTAGAATGCAAGGTTCTAGGGGTGTTTTTTTGCATTGATTTTTTTATGTTTTCTTTAAAATATGTAAATTATTTCAAAATTCATTGACGCATCCTTGCTTGGCTGATAATCTAATATGAAAAGACTCTATAAATTAAGAATAAGATAGAACGTATAAGATAACAAGATAAGGGCTTTTGAGAAAGAAGTATGAACTTAGCTTCATCCTCATTCAGCTTACAAAACAGATAATTAGGAGGTTCGTCATTTGACATTTCTACATATACTTTGTGTCATTCTGTCCATTTTCGTTTTCCCCATATATGTTCACATGCTAAGACAAATAAAGGACGATAAACCGGTAGCAGGCCATATTTTTATCCTTACAGTTTTCTTGTTTTCCTTTGTATCAATTGTCCTTAGAAATATGGATTAGCTTCGCCCCTGATTCTCCAATCTCGACAAGATGGAAAGCTTGGCAAACAAAAGATGCAACAGCCTTCTATTTCCATAAAAAAATCCCCATAAATCAGCTTTCGCATTTTAGGGGATAGTCTTTTTATCTTTTATAAATTTCTAGATACAAATTCTTCAATAAATAACTCTTCACTTTTTTGCACTTCTTTGTTATATTGTTCCAGCTTTTTTTCTTTCAATTTCTCTAAAGTAGAGGTCTCTATCTTCACTTCAACTACCTCTGCCCTTTTTTCCTCTTCTCTTCTCTGTAAAACCTCAAGGTGCCTCTTTTCCTTTTGTATTTCCACCTCAAGCTTGTACAAAAACCCCGAATATTCCATGGCCTCAATAATAGAAATTCCCGCCATCTTTTTTTGATTAAACTCTAGATTTATACCCTGAAATTTACCCAAAAGTGAATCGATTTTTACAGTTTGCTCATTCACCATTGCAATGATATTGGCATGTTCTGCTTTCTTGTTTTCCAGCCGCTGGTTTTTAAAATTCATAACAGACTCAAGCTGAAAACTAAACTTTTTCATTTTAATCCTCCATATCAAAAAACAGCCTAGGTTTATTTTAAAATATCTTCCATTTGTTTTACCGTATCCTCTAGGGTAAATTTCTCATTTACTCCCTGTTTCAAAAATGCATTGATTTTATCAATCTTCGAAATAGCAAAATCCAGCTTATGGTTTGTTCCATGCTTATAAGCACCAATAGAAATTAAGTCACTGTTCTTCTCATAAATACTAAGAATATCTCTTAGTTTTGAAGCCAGTTCTAAATGACCCTGATCGGCTATGGCACTCATAAGTCTTGAAATGCTTGCATTCACATCAATAGCTGGGAAATGATTTCCGTTTGCCAATTTTCTTGACAGAACAATATGACCATCAATAATACCTCTTACCGTATCGGCGATGGGGTCATTAGTGTCATCCCCTTCCACCAGTACCGTATAAATTCCTGTGATGGAGCCTTCCTTGAAGTTGCCTGTTCGCTCCAGCAGCTTTGGCATTTCTGCATAGATGGAAGGAGTATATCCTCTGGCAATGGGTGGTTCTCCAATGGCCAAACCTATTTCTCTTTGTGCCATAGCAAAACGAGTAAGGGAGTCCATCATAAGCAATACATCTTTACCTTGATTTTTGAAGTATTCTGCAATTGCAGTGGCAACCATTGGGCACTTCATACGAAGCATAGCAGATTGGTCTGAGGTAGCAACAACCAAAACAGAGCGTTTCAGTCCCTCTTCTCCTAAGTCTCTTTCGATGAATTCTCGAACTTCTCTTCCACGCTCTCCCACTAATGCAATTACGTTTATATCTGTCTTTACATTTTTTGCAAGCATACCCAAAAGGGTACTTTTACCTACGCCACTTCCTGCAAAGATACCCATTCTTTGCCCCTTGCCGATGGTAAGCAGTCCGTCAATGGCCCGTACTCCAAACTCCATCTTTTCCTGAATAGGGGGTCTGGTCAACGGATTCGTTGCGATGCTGTCCACAGGGAAATACTGATTTGTTTTAATTTCACCTAAGTCATCCATGGGTCTTCCCAAGGCATCTATAATCCGCCCCTGCAAAAACTCCCCTACGGGTATTTTTAAACACTCATTTGTATTTTTAACAAAGGTTCCCGCAGAAACTCCTTTCATGCTTTCGTAGGGCATCAGCAAAATACGATCATCCCGAAAGCCAACGGTTTCAGCCATAATCTGTCTTTTCTCGCTTTCGTTATAAATCATACTGATTTCACCAATGCTGGCTTTTCTGCCGGAGGCCTCAATTGCCATACCCACAATATTTTCAATTTTCCCAATATGGCTTATGGTATTAGAGCGTTTTATGACATCCACCAATTCGTTAAACAATATCATTCCCTCCGAGCTTTCCGGCACTCTTCATAATCGCCCTGATATTCTCAATTTGGGTACTTGCACTGGCATCAATAATTTGATCCGGCAGTTCAATAATACAAGTACCTGGGGCAGAGTCTTCCATTACCACAATTTTAATATGCTCTGACAAATGGGATATGGCTTCTAGCAAGTCCGCGTTTGACTCAATAATTAATGCCGAATCATTTTTAGAAATATAAATCTTCGCCCATTCTTTCAGTTTCATTTTATTTGTTGCGGTTATAATCATCTTTTTAATAATCTCCCCGCTGGTTTTTAAACTAATTTGTATTACCTTTTCTGCAATGGAAATTGCCAACTCTTTCAGCTCATCAATATTTTGGGAAATCAGCTGATTTTTTTCCATTTCAAAGGTCTGAATCAGATCTCTTAGTTGAAGAAGAAAAACTGCCGCTTCCTCATCCATTTTTTCCTTATGCTCTTGATATGCCTTTTCATAGCCCTCTTGATAGCCCTCCTGAGAGGCTTGCTCAAAAACATCTTCTTTGATTCTTTCTGCCTCAATCTGAGCTTGTCCTATGATTTCCTCTGCCTGTTGGTTGGCCTCTTTGATGATTTTATTTTCTTTTTCCAGAAGCTGGGCCTCTCTCTTTTGAAGTTCTTTTAAAAGAAGTGCGTTTTCTTCTGATTTGTCGTTGTTCTCGCCTTCCCCATCTTGCATTCCTCCGACGTTCATTGTATGCTCTACGAGCTCTTTTTCAAAATTTGGTAATACAATCTCAGCTCCAGCTTTGTTTGAAGGCTTTACTTCTTGGGTATCATTTCCAAACTGGTCAAATTGAAAGGAGTTTATTGATTTCTCATTATGCAATAATATCATCCTTTCCGCCCTTAGAAATTACAATCTGGCCTGCATCTTCAAGTTTTCTGACCACAGCAACAATTCTCTGCTGTGCATCTTCAACATCCTTCACACGCACATTGGTTGTAATTTCAAGTTCAGATTTAATGGTTTCTGTCATACGAGCAGACATATTCGCAAACATAACATTTGCAACCTCGCCTTGAGCACCCTTAAGTGCATAAACAAGGTCTTTCTGATCAACCTCACGAATAACTCTTTGAATAGAGAGGTTGTCCATACCAACGATATCTTCGAATACGAACATTTTCTTGCGAATTTCCTCAACAAGTTCAACATCTTTCTTGCTCAGCTCATCAAAGATATATTTTTCATCGCCTCTGTCCACATAATTCATAACTTCTGCAATATAATCAATACCACCAATTTTGGTATAGTCTGTGGTCATTACGGATGATAGTTTTTTCTCAATTTCTTGTTCAACAATTTTCATGGCCTCAGGGGCCGCGCTGTCCATTTTTGCAATAGCCTCTACTACGCTGATTTTTCTTTGCTCAGGCAAGCCTGCAATGATATTTGCCGCTCTGCCCGAATCCATATAGGAAAGTACCAAAGCAATGGTTTGTGGTCTTTCATTGTTCAGTATTGAAAAAATGGATAAATCATCATATTTACTTAGGAAAGAGAAAACCTTGCTTTTCAAGGTCTTCTCCACCTTACCCAATAATGCATGGGCTACATCCTCACCAAAGGCTTTCTCTAAAACACTTCTGGCATAATCAATACCACCCTCTGTAACCACCTTGTGAAGCATGCAGTTTTTATAAAATTCATCCAAAATCCCTTCCGTGGTTTCTGCCGGCAAAAAGCCTAATTTCGCCACTTCAATGGTTAATCTTTGCACTTCATCCTCTGTTAAATATTTATAAACCTGCGCCGCTTTTTCTGCTCCAAGGGAGATAACAACCGCAGCAGCCTTTTGTTCCGGAGTTATTGCATTATCCTTCGCCACCTTATTCTCCCCCTTTTAACCAGTTTCTAATAAGTTGAGCCGAAATTTCCGGATTTTCTCCGGCAAGCTCCCGCACCTTATTTTTCAGTTCCAAACCTTTCTCATTGGACAGATTCAGTATTTTGTTTTCAGCATCTTCTTGTTGCTTCTGTTTCATTTGTTTCAAATATGCATCAGGAGAAATGCTAGGCGTTAAAGGTATATCTGCAGCGCCCATCAATTTCTTCTTCTTTCTTCTCTTGCTCATGATTACAAGAATCGTAACCAAAATGATTAAAAATACACCTGATGCTATTGCTCCAATAATAATCCAGTTATTCCGTCCCAAAGTATCAGGGGTTACCGGAGCTTCCTTGCTGCCAAAAAATGGTGCAGCAACAATGGCTATTTTATCATCCTGATTTGCTTTTTCGATACCTGCTGCATTACCAATCAGACCCTTTAACTCTCTTTGAGAGATGTTCCCCAAAGATTCACTGTTAATGGTTATGGAAACAGAAATATCTTTAATGCTTCCCGAGTCAATTTGTACCTGCTCTTTCAGCTGATTTACTAAATAATCAATGTTGTTTTCCTGTTTATAATAGGTTTCGGAGCCATCTGCCTTTGCTTGTGAATAAGTGGGTACTTCCGCATTGGAATCTGTTCCGGGAACCCCTCCTGCGGCTGTTCCATCCTTCACCATTTCAACTCCGGTGGATTCCTTACCTGGAATGCCTTTTTCGGCACCCTCTGTTGGTGTAGCATGATTTATAATTTCCTGTATCTTTTTATCCACATCAACGGTTGTTCTTACGGAAACCTTCACGTTATCCGAACCATAAATCGGTGCCAAAACGTTCAGTATTTTGGCACGAATGGAATCGTCCATATGCTTTTCAAATTCAAGCTTCAGCTTGTTTGCACCGCCGTCAATACTGTCTCCCGTTGGTGACACATCATTGCCGTTGCCGTCTAATACTACCACGTCTGCCAGTTCCATGGAAGGAATACTCTTCGCGACTAATCTTTGAATGCCCTTCACCTGTTCACTGGTGGGAGAACCGCCATCGTTCATAATTACAACAACCGATGCCTGTGCTTTTTTCACACTATTTTCATTCAAAACATACTTCTGATCCTCAGCTAAAGCAATGGTTACTTTGGCATCTTTCACCCCTTGGAACAGACGAATGGTAGCGCCCATTCTGTTTTGCAGCTCAAACAATAAATAGCTGTTTTTTTCAAAATCAGTGGTTGTCATACTGATATTATTTTTAAATATATCATATGTAAAACCACTTTTAGGATAGCCTTCGTATACAAGTTGTGCCTTTAGTTTTTCCTCTTGATCCTTTGGCACATAAATCACGCCATCATTACCATATTTGTAATCAACGCCCAAGCCTTGTAACTTCTCCATAATTTCGCTGGCTTCCTGCTGGTTTAACCCGCTAAAAAGAGTCTCATAAGGCTTATTATTCAGAAATAAAGCAATTCCCACAGAAAAAAGTATTACCAAAACTCCCCCGATCAGTATCCATTTTCTGATTTTGGGGTTTATTTTTCCCAAAAAATACTTGCCCTTTTCAAGCAATTCTTTCACTTTTTCATTCAAAACTGTACCCCTCTTACTATTCTATATTCTTCCCCTCAAGGCAACATCTTCCTTGCCCCTGTACCATAATATCAAAGATTAATTCTCATGAGTTCATTATAAGATTCCAACGCTTTATTTCTCAAGGTTACCAATAAATCCACAGAAATTTGTGCCTTGGTGGATGCAATTCCCAAAGTATGGGTATCCTCAGACTGCCCTGTGGCAAATAAATACTGTTCCCTTGCCAAATCCGTTTCGCTATCAACCACATTGGATACCGCTTCTGAAAATATACTTCTGAAATCAGATTGGGTGCTCTTTGTTTTATTATCAGTATTTAATTGGTCCAAAAATTGCATTGGTTCCAATCTATTAATCGGTGTTATAGACATAAATTAACCTCCACTTTTTACTTGCCAACCTCAAGTCCCTTAGACGCCATTGCTTTTATTGCATTGAAAGCTGTAACATTTGCATCATATACTCTTGATGCTTCCATGCCATCAAGGGTTTCCTTTAAAAGGTCTACATTAGGCATCATAACATACCCACTCTCATCTGCATCAGGATGGGTTGGGTCATAAACGGATTTCAGAGGACTTTCATCTTCTTTAATTTCACTCACAATAACTCCCCCCTGATTGGAAGCTACCCCACGGGAAGTTTTGCTGAAAATTTCTTGAAAGCTGCTTTTGCCCCTTGGTTCAAAAACCACCGTCCTTCTGCGGTAGGGCTCTCCACCTTCTGTTCTTGTTGTACTCACGTTGGAAATATTCTCAGAAATTACATCCAGCCTCGCTCGCTGAGCCGTTAAGCCTGATGCACTAATATTCATAGCATTTAAGAAAGCCACCTAAATTCCTCCTAATTCTTACTTCATCGCGCTGCGAAGTCTATTAAATTCACCGTTGATATCATTAATTGCCATCTGGAATTGGATATAAGAACTGGCAAGCTCCACTTGTTCAACGTCCATATTCACATTATTACCATCTAATCGGCTGGATTCTTCTGCCTTTGTATGCACACGATAGGAAGTCCCTTCAATAGCAGCCTTCTTCTTACTTGCACCTGCCTGATTATAAAAATCCAATTTACTTTTTAATTCGTCTTGAAACGTAACATATTGTGCTTTATAGCCGGGAGTAGAAACATTTGCAATGTTATTTAAAGTAACCTGCTGTTTCTGCCATAAATAATCAGCCATTTTTTGCGACATTAATACTGAATTATTAAACAATGTTGCACACCTCTCTTTGTGTCATTTTCTTACCGATTTAATAAACAAAAATATCTCTACTGTTTTACATAATCCTTTTCGAATGAGCCTGTTTCTTTGACCTTTGGACAATTCTCATTTTTTGAAAATAGTACTTTACAATCTTAAAACCAGTTACATTTCAATCTGTGCCAGAACAAAAATGCACTTTAGAGCACTGAATTTTATACATCAATATTTACAAAAGTAAAAATAATACAAAAGTACAAATTTATACCTTTTGAGAAAAGCATTATTTCTAGGTATTAGATTCGTACTTAAACTATAACATCTTAAATTTTCATATATTTTATTATAGAGAAGTCCTTCGTAAAAATCAACAATTATCACCCAATTTTTATATTAAATGACAAAATTTAATCTTCACACCAGCAAATTATACCAATAAAATGTATTTTATTACAAAGTTACAAAAAGGAATTTTGAGACAAAACTATTTATGCATTTTGTTCATGATTTGTGTTGTTTTTATAAGAAATTTAAAATTCTTCACATTACTTCTGTGACACATAATCTTCACCAACTAATCATTTATACATGAAATCTAAACTTTGCATTATAATCCATTGATTTTTTTTCCTCATAATGAATCTAATAATCTAAAATAAAAAAGAGCAAAAGCCACCAACACTTTTGCCCTTTTCATATTTTATTCCTTTAATACGCTACTCTTTTCCCAAGCACCTCTTACGCTTCCATGCCCTCTTTGATAAATGTAACTGCATTCTTGCCAGCCATACGACCGGAATTAACAGCAAAGCCCAGTGTATTACCAGGAAGAATAAACACATAATCAGGGTTGCAAATAGAATTTGCATCTGTACCACATGCATAAAGACCAGGAATAACCTTAGCCTGTGTATCAAGAACCTGTGTCATATCATTGATTTTAATGCCACCCAGAGAACCATATGCGCTTGGCATAAATTTCAATGCATAGTATTTGCCGCCGGTAAATGGTACAAGATATTTTGCCTGTTTATTAAAATCTGTGTCCATCCCTTTTTCACACATTGCATTGTATTCTTTGATGGTTTGTGCAAGACCCTCTGCATCGATTCCCGATTTTTCTGCAAGCTCTTCTAAGGATTCTGCTTCAAAAAACACATCGCTTCCGTTCTTTTGCGCTTCTTCCATCTCTTTCATGAAATAAGACATATCCATGGAGGATGTAACAACATTCACTAAGTCGAGACCTTCCTCGTTATATCTATCCAGCATTTTCTGGTCAATAATAGAAAATGCCACTCTGTCTTTCTGCCGTGCAATTGCGTTTACTGAGAAAACAGGATTTTCTACAACAGACTCATCATAAAAACGCTTGCCTCCAAGGTTTACAAAAAGATTGGGCTGACGGAAAGGAAGCTCAATCGGTGCATATCCCCCAGTATTTGGTGCAAAAAACACAAGCTCCATATCCATAAAGTCTTTTTGTGCGCCTGCATCCCAAGCCATTTGAATGCCATCGCCTGTCAAACCGGGAATACGATAGGAATATAAGTCCTCTCCCCATGTATAAGGTGTATATTTGTTGATAAATTCAGGACTGTCGCCAAATCCTCCTGTTGCAACAATTACAGCACCACTATAAATTTCCATCTCGCCATCTTTGTCTGATGCAACAACACCTATAATTTCGCCGTTGTCCTTAATCAGCTCTTTCACTGGTGTCTCTAATTTAATTTCAACACCTAACTCTTGTGCACGTTCTGTCATAAATTTAATCATTGTCGCTGCTGCACGCAAACCAATCTTTCCTGTCTGAGGCTTAATAATATGCCATGTTGCTTCAGATCCGGGGAAATATTTGGATGGCACCGCAATTTCTACACCCATATCCATCAACCAATCAATTGTAGATGCTGAAAGATCGATATATTTCTTTACAAGCTTTGCATCAGCTCTCCAGTGTGTATAGTCCATAAATTTTGCGAATGCCTTTTCTCTTGTGATGTCAACAAGCAATTCTTTTTGTGGCTTAGTTTCTACACCCAAAAGACCCATTGCCATGTTTGCGCAACCACCTGTTGTGTTTGCTTTCTCTAAAACAATAACCTTCGCTCCGCCCTCTGCCGCAGAAATTGCTGCTGCCAAGCCTGATGCGCCACCACCGATTACTACTACGTCTGTTTCTAACTCTCTCATTTTAAAATCCTCCTTAATATTTGTTGTATATTATTTTAAGAACTTCTTCTTCGACGTTGTTTACCACCAAGCAAACCACCCTCATTGATTTCCACTGTTGGTGTATTTACAATCAGTTTTTCGCAGACTCCCGCATCACAGCGTTTTCTCTTATAGTGCTTTGCAAAAATCTCAGCATTAGACTCTATTAATTCATAAAAGCGTTTTCCAACTTCCTTGCCATAACTACAGCATGAACCAAGGATCATATCCTCAACAATATCATTCACAATAAGGAAGTCGTCATCGTTTCCTTTACCGTTTGTCATACTCTGTGCCTGTATCATAATCTGATATGTTCCTTCTCGACAGATTACACACTCACCACAACTGCCTTTCATTGCTTCTTCGCTAAAAACAGAAAGTCGGTTCACCGGACAGCTGTTTGATTGACTTTGCTCAAATACATCTGATACCCATTGACAAATCTCTGTTTCACTTTTCTCTTTCCATCGAATTCTCTCTTGCATATCCACACCTCCTTTATTTCACTGCATAGCTTGCCCAAAGTCTTGGTTTTTCTATTTGCAATCTTAAATCACATTGTAGGCAACGGCTGGATTCCTGACAGGCATTTTGACTTTCACTGCAATCGTAAATGCGCTCCATATCAGCGAAGCCTTTGCTTACACCAATGAAGGGACTGGGATTGGAAGCTTCCGCAAGTTTTTCCTCTATGTTCCCATCTCCGCCTAAATCAATGTCTATCAAATGGGCGGCTTTTCTTGCCTCAGCAATTGCCTTTATCACCGAATGTGTTCCATAAGTGGCATCACCCACAGCATAAACATGCTCGGCATTTACCCTTACACCGTCAACGGTCATAATGGTGTTTCCACGACCCAAAGGCATATCAAATCCCTCTTGAATTTCCGGACGCTGTCCTGCTGCAAAAATCACAGTATCTGCCGCAACGATATGTTCCGAATCAGGTTGTATTTGTAATTGCAATCTTTTATTTTCATCAAAGGAAAAAGAATCAACAATCTGGCATTTTACCCCAGTTGCTTTATTCTCTTCTGTTGTAACAGCAAGGAATGTTCTAGAATTGAAGATTTGAACACCTCTCTGTTCCCCTTCCTCAATTTCATCTTTGCTGGCTGTCATTTTCTCTCGACTTTCCAAGCAAGCCAGACTTACTTCTTTTGCACCAAGATTCAGTGCAGTTAACGCACAATCAAACGCTACATTTCCGCCACCCAAGACAACGACCTTATCGCCAATTGGCAGGGGTGTGCCTAAAGCTGCTTTTTGTAGGAAGTCAATATTTGTATACACATTTTCCGCTTCAGCACCATCAATGGGCAAACGCACACCCATACCTGTACCGATTGCAAACAGAACAGCATCAAAACCTTGTGCCTTTAGTTCGTTAACGGAGTTTACTGTCACATTGGTTTTGATTTTTACACCAATACGTTCAATCTCCCCTACTTCCCTTGCCACAACCTCTCTTGGCAAACGATATTCAGGAATACCGTAAGCCAACATCCCTCCCGGGGTGGGTAGCTTTTCAAAAACGGTTACATCATGACCAGCTTTTCTCAAATAAAAAGCAGAAGTCAGTCCCGCTGGACCTGCGCCTACGATTGCAATACGTTTACCAGTATCTTGCTTTTGCAGAGATTTCTCTCTCCATAGGCCTTCGTCTTGGCTTGAAGCAAAACGTTTTAACTCACGAATAGATAACGCTTCGTTAACGCCACCCCTACGACATCCCTTTTCACAAAACGCCATGCAAATATGTCCTAAGGAATGTGGGAACGGTGCTTTTTCACGAATAACCGCTACTGCATCTTGATATTTTTCTTCTTTGATATAACGAACATATCTGGGAACATCAATATTCGCTGGACATTCTGCTTGACAAGGAACCATGCTCAAATCACGTTTCAAGTCTTTTCGGAATACACCTTCCTTGTCCTGCAATGCACCAGTTGGACAAACTTCTACGCAGGCACCGCAAAAACGACAATCCGCATCTTTTAACAAATCGTGCTTCTTAACATCAACCTGTACACGACCGGACTCTGTCTTCTCATAATCCAATGCACCAACACCACGAACGTCTTTGCACACACGTACACAACGCCCACAGGACACACAACGGTTTAAATCCCTTACAAACAACGGATTTTCTGTGTTCACAGGTACACTATGCAACGTAGGTTTCAATCTACCCACTGTAACACCTAGGTATTGATATAGTGATTGTAATTCACAGTTGCTATATTTGGGACAAGTTGTACAGTCCTCTATGTGATTTGAAAGCATTAGCTCCATGTTTAAGCGACGCATTTTATTTAACTTTTCTGTCTTGGATCGAATCACCATGCCGTTCTCAGCCTTTGTTGTACAAGAGGTATGCACACCGTCCTTACCATCAATTTCAACGATGCATAAACGACAAGCGCCAATATCCGGCAAAAGTGGATGGTGACAAAGGTGAGGTATATAAATGTCCGCTTCTTCCGCAGCCTGCATAAGTGTTTTCCCTTCGTCAACTGCCAAAGCAATTCCATCAATTGTTATATGAACTTTGTTCATTGTCTTTCCTCCTTTTTGTAATTGTGTTATTATAATAACGATAAGGCTTGCCCTTAGGGCAAGGTCAATAGGGAGGTTCTGGTTTTTTGAAAAAACATTATACAATTGGCGAAATGGCAAAAATCATGAATATTTCTGTTAAAGCATTGCGTAATTATGAGCGAATAGATTTGCTTAATCCATCCTATCAAGATCCAATCACAAATTATCGGTACTATACCTATAACCAATGCTTCACAATCGACATCATTCGTTATATGAATAAAATCTTGAATATTCCACTGGAGGATATTAAACAACTCTTACAGGCTTCGGGTGACTCTACTGAATTACGTAAAATTCTTGCATCACAACGTCTATATTTGCGTCAGCAAATCGCAAAGTATGAATATTCCATTCAACTAATTGACAATATGGTTGCAGACATGGTTTATCGTGACACCATGATTAGTTACGAAAAACAATATGAGCTATATATGATGCCACGTAATTTTTATTATCTTGAAATTAATGCGCCATTGGAAGAGATTGATAAGTATGTCAACCGCAGTCTCTCTCAGCTTATTCATACCAAAAATATTGACAACGATACCATTTGCTTAATGTTTTCTAAGTCAGATTTTGAAAAAACAGGAAAACTAATGCTAATGGGATTTGGTTTGTTTTCTGAGCAACGACTTAACGGACTTCAGATGAAGAAGTTTGAAGAAGGGAGATACCTAGTGCAACGATTTAAGTATTCTGAAGAAAATTGTGTCTGTGCATTAGAGGATCTTCTTGATTCGGCAAAACAACAAAATTTTTGCTTGGATGATTATGGATTGCTGGTGTCAAAAGCAGTTGACTTGACAGCGAAAAACAAATATGACTATGATATGGAGCTACAAATCTTTAGATTCATGAAGTGAATGTCTTAAAAACCTTAACAAATAATCAATTAAATTGGGGAAGAAATAAATCTTATATTACAAATGATTGGGCTGGAGGCTTATAAAAAAGCCGACAGCCCCATTTAGATATACTCAATATAGATTACTCCTTCATTAAATGCTATAAATGAGTATCTAAGCTCCACTACAAAAAACAAGGTGCTATTTCGCTTTTAAGAAATAGCACCTTGCATTTATTTTAGTTTCTATATCTGAAACCTTCTATTAAGATTTACACTTATCTCGGTTGGCGTGGGTAATTAATCGCCGCCTGTGCCGCCGCCAATCTTGCGATAGGCACACGGAAAGGAGAGCAGGATACATAATCCAAACCAATCAAATGGCAGAATTCAACGGAGGAAGGGTCACCACCGTGCTCACCACAGATTCCCAAATGGATGTCAGGGCGAACAGGCAATGCCTTTTCAACTGCCCATTTCATCAACATACCAACACCGGTTCTATCCAATCTTGCAGTAGGGTCACATTCATAAATATTTTTATCAATGTAATCCGCCAAGATTTTACCTGCATCGTCACGAGATAAACCATAGGTCATCTGTGTCAAGTCATTGGTACCAAAGGAGAAGAACTCAGCCTCTGTAGCAATTTCATCCGCTGTCAAAGCCGCTCTGGGGATTTCAATCATGGTACCAACCAGATAATCCAGCTCCTTGCCCTTTGCATCCATAACTGCTTTTGCAGTTTCAACAACAATATTCTTTACATATTTCAATTCCTTAATTTCGCCAATCAAAGGAATCATAATTTCAGGCTTAATTTTGATGCCCAATTCTACAGAAACCTCAATTGCAGCCTCAATGATTGCTCTTGTCTGCATCTCAGCGATTTCAGGGTAGCTTACTGCCAAACGGCAGCCTCTATGACCCATCATAGGGTTCAATTCGTGCAGACCTTTTGCCTTTACCTTCAACTCTTCCACAGTTTTACCTGTTTCTTTCGAAAGAATTGCAAATTCCTCTTCTGTGTTTGGCATGAACTCATGGAGAGGAGGATCCAGCAGACGGATTGTAACAGGTCTTTCCTGCATCGCCTTATAAATGCCCTTAAAATCCTCTTTCTGGAAAGGTTCAATTCCCTTTAATGCCGCTACTCTTTCTTCAACGGTGTCAGAAAGGATCATCTTTCTAAATTTCATGATTCTGTCGCCTTCAAAGAACATGTGCTCTGTTCTTGTTAAGCCAATGCCTTCTGCACCAAAATCAATGGCTGTTTGAGCATCATGGGGTGTATCTGCATTGGTTCTAACCTTAAGAGTTCTCTTCTCATCTGCCCAAGCCATGAAGGTTGAGAAATCACCGCTGATTTCAGGGTCAACTGTAGGAATATCCTCACCATAAATATTACCGGTGGAACCATCCAATGAAATATAGTCACCTTCCTTGAATGTTCTACCACCCAAAGAGAAGGTCTTTGCTTCTTCATTCATTTTAATTTCTTCACAGCCGGATACACAACATGTACCCATACCACGGGCTACTACTGCCGCATGGGAAGTCATACCACCACGTACTGTTAAGATACCCTGAGCTGCTGCCATACCTTCAATATCCTCAGGAGAGGTTTCCAAACGAACCAGAATTACTCTGTCGCCGCCTTCTGCCTGGTTCTTTGCATCTTCTGCGGTAAAGCAAACCTTACCTGCTGCTGCACCGGGGGAAGCAGGCAGACCTTTACCAAGGGGCTTTGCCGCTTTTAATGCCTTTTGATCAAAAGCCGGATGCAAAATCTGATCCAACTGCTTAGGATCAACCTTCATCAATGCTTCTTCTTTTGTAATAAGGCCTTCCTGTACCATATCAACAGCAATACGGAGTGCCGCATTGGCAGTTCTCTTGCCGTTTCTTGTTTGCAAGAAGTATAGCTTGCCCTCTTCCACGGTAAACTCCATATCCTGCATATCTTTATAGTGATTTTCTAATTTATTTGCAATTTCCATAAACTCCTTGTAAACTTCCGGCATATCCTCTGCCAGCTTTGCAATGGGGTTTGGTGTACGAACACCAGCAACAACGTCCTCGCCCTGAGCGTTTACCAAATATTCGCCAAGCATAGCTTTTTCCCCTGTTGCGGCATTTCTTGTAAAAGCAACACCTGTACCGGAGGTATCACCCATATTGCCGAATACCATCATCTGTACGTTTACCGCTGTGCCCCAGCTATAAGGAATATCGTTCATTCTTCTATATACAAAGGCACGGGGGTTATCCCAACTGCGGAATACTGCCATTGCTGCCTCAAGCAACTGCTCTTTTGGATTTTGAGGGAACTCCTTACCCTGATCATCCAAATAAATCTGCTTGAACATTGCAGTCACCTTTTTCAGATCTTCTGCTGTCAATTCTGTATCGTAACGCACGCCTGCTTCTTCTTTATATTCATCCAGCTTTCTTTCGAACTTAGATTTGGAAACGCCAATTACAACGTCTGCAAACATCATGATAAATCTTCTGTAAGAATCATAAGCAAATCTGGGATTGCCTGTTTTCTTAGCCAAGCTTTCAACGGAAACATCGTTTAAACCAAGGTTCAAAACCGTATCCATCATACCCGGCATAGATGCTCTCGCACCGGAACGTACGGAAACCAGAAGGGGGTTCTCAGGATCACCCAGCTTTTTGCCGGCAATCTCTTCAAGCTTGCTCAGTGCCACATCAATCTGGGCAATCATTTCTTCAGTCAGTTTCTTACCACCTTCGTTATAATCTGTGCAGGCTTCTGTTGAAATGGTAAAGCCTTGGGGAATCGGCAGACCTAACATTGTCATTTCTGCGAGGTTTGCACCTTTTCCACCTAAAAGGTTTTTCATGGATGCGTTGCCTTCGCTGAACATGTAAACATACTTCTTGCTCATACACATTACCTCCTGTTTTCCATCTGGATGTCAGACGTGGAATTTTATATCTGGAATTTTTTGAAAAACTGATCTTAACAGAATTATACCATTTCCCCTGAAAAATCACAACGCTATTCCGAGGAGGCAGCTACGCATTCTACGCTATTGCACCTAAATAAAACCAACCCCTTGTGATTATGCAATAATTTTTGAAGTTTTATTGCAATTTTTACTTCATGTTGCCAAAAAAAATATGCTGACCAAGGAAGCTGGTCAGCATATTGCATTATGGGACGTATTATGTCCCAATAAAATTTTTGCTCTTAGAACTTATCTCATAAGCACTTTAATGTACAAGTGATAAGTATACAGCACTTTTACTCATTGTGCAACAAAAAAGTTCAGTCATTTTTGTAGGATATCATTATCTATGATAAAAAATTATGGTTAAAAAAGTGAGTCAAATGGAAAAGAAAGTTGTACCTTTTATTGAATTAGCTGTGTTTTTATAAATAGTTATAAAATGGAAAGACAATCCCAATGGAGCAAAATTAGAAACCCCTCTCGTCTTTTCCACATAACTACTGGTTTCATAGTGCTTCTATCTCCATGAAAGCATACGGAATACAATAAAAGTTTTATTTCTCTTTTTTAATAGCAAATATCTATAATAACCACTTATCGCAATTGATTGCCATCTCCCGCAATGCTTCTACGAATTTTCCAACATGATAGCCATCACAAACCGCATGATGGCATTGGATAGCAAGAGGCATCATGATTTTGTCGTCTTTTTTTCTATATTTTCCGATGGTGAAAATTGGCAAAAGATAATTTCCATCTGAAAAAACATTAATATTAAACGCTGTAAAATCTAGCCAAGGAACACTGGAGATATTAAAAGTATTGGGCGGTATATGCTCCTGGGGAAACAGACTTCCATCACCATACCGTGCCGTATCTTGCAAAAATGCGCTGTAGAATGTACTATAACAGCTATCATACTTAGTCCATACGGCTGAAAACGTTTCCGTAATAGAATCAAAAACAGTATACATGGGGTCCATGACCTCCCAATATCCCAAGCGATGGTCGTCACTCATTGTCATTCGAAACTCTGGTAACTGATTCACCACCGATGAAAGCATATAGACTTGCGCAGCGTAGGATTTCATTCCACGCTCTTTTAGCCCAGTCAGCAAATTGGAAATATCAATGTCTACCGTTATGCTATAGGAGCATGGAATGTTATTTTTATAATGTTCATAGTGAGCTTTTCTTGACCATTGCTCCATTTGTATTTCAATAAAGTTCATTGTATTAGCCTCCTAAAAAATAATAGTAATAAATTTTAAGAGGCGTCATTGCTGGTATTTACCATGTTCACGCACCTTCTTTACCATTGTAATCATCAGAAATATATAAACGAATGAATGACCTCATTCAATTTAGATTATTGTTCCATATCTTTCTAAGAGGATACTCCGGAAAGGCTTTGCATCTTAAAACTCCATTTTTTCTTTCAAATAAGCACTCAACTGTGAAATGGGCATTCTAACCTGCTCCATAGTATCTCTGTCACGCACGGTAACACTCTGATCTTCTTCGGATTCAAAATCATAAGTGATGCAGAAGGGTGTACCAATTTCATCCTGTCTGCGGTAACGTTTACCGATAGAGCCAGATTCATCAAATTCACAGTTAAACTCTTTAGAAAGCATAGCAAATACTTCTGTAGCCTTTTCACTCAACTTTTTGGAAAGAGGGAAAACCGCCGCCTTAACCGGCGCAAGGGCAGGATGGAAACGCAATACTGTTCTTACGTCGCCTTCGCTAACCTCTTCTTCGTCATACGCCTCACATAAAAACGCCAAAGTAACACGGTCAGCACCTAAAGAAGGCTCAATGCAGAAAGGAATATATTTCTCGTTCTTATCCTGATCATAATAGGTCATATCCTGACCACTAACCTCTTGATGGCATCTTAAATCAAAATTGGTTCTATCGGCAATACCCCAAAGCTCACCCCAGCCAAAGGGAAATTTAAACTCAATGTCTGTGGTTGCGTTGCTATAATGGCTTAGTTCCTCTTGCTCATGGTCACGCAGTCTGATGCTTTCTGCATCCATATTAAGCTTTAATAACCAATCCCTGCAAAAGCTTCTCCAATATTCAAACCACTGTAAGTCTGATCCGGGTTCGCAGAAAAACTCTAATTCCATCTGTTCAAATTCTCTGGTACGGAAAGTAAAGTTACCTGGTGTAATTTCGTTACGGAAAGACTTACCAATCTGTCCAATACCAAAAGGCAGCTTCTTTCTGCTGGTACGCTGAACATTTTTAAAGTTTACGAAAATACCCTGGGCTGTTTCAGGACGAAGATAAACTACGTTTTTCGCATCCTCAGTCACACCCTGAAAGGTTTTAAACATCAAGTTAAACTGACGAATATCTGTAAAGTTATGACTGCCACAGGAAGGGCAGGCAACCTGATGCTCATCGATAAATTGCTTCATTTCATCATTGCTCCAGCCATCAACTGCCGCCTCGGGCATATTGTGCTGTGCAATATAATCCTCAATTAATTTATCTGCACGGAAACGCTCTTTGCATTCCTTACAATCCATCAACGGGTCACTAAAACCACCAACGTGACCGGATGCCACCCAAGTCTGAGGGTTCATCAAGATTGCGCAATCCACACCAACATTATAAGGGCTTTCTTGAATAAATTTCTTCCACCAAGCTTTTTTTACGTTGTTTTTCAACTCAACACCAATAGGGCCGTAGTCCCATGTGTTCGCTAAACCGCCGTAAATTTCAGATCCGGGGTAAACGAAACCTCTATTTTTTGCCAATGCAACTACTTTTTCCATACTTTTCTCTGTCATAAAGCATTCCTCCTTCAAAAAAGTTAATAAGTTTTTTACCGAGGAAAGGCAATAAAAAAACTCCCCTCCCTCGCTGTAAAAGCAAGGGACGAAAGTATATCTTCCGCGGTTCCACCCTTATTGATCTACGCAAAGCGTAAATCCACTCTTGTGAAGTCCTGCTCCAAAGTGCCCTTCACCGTACTCTGCTGTCTTCTTTTCACCCACCGAAGACTCTCTGAAAACATACTACGGATACTCCTCTTTTTCATTGCAGTTATTCAATTTAGCCATTATGCTAACACTTTCACGTATTTCTGTCAATACCTATTTTCATAAACTATAATTCTTTGCTAAATTCCCGGCTTTTTAGCCGTACCCCCATATGTACCTCCAAATAGCGCCGTAAAATAACGTCCAATTGGTTCGTTGCCTCCTCAGAAAGGGTAAACGCAAAAATTTGCTTCCCTTCCCTTTCTGTAATGAAAGCGATGGCCTTTTGCACAGCCCCTAGAAGAGGGATCTCTCCACCGAAGCAATGATCTTTACAAAGGAACTCCCCTGCTGTCGCATTAAAGAAAAGAGGAGCATCGTCCTTACTGCAGACCATACAACCTTCATTGGACAATACCCCGGATAGCTGGGCATATTTCACCTCAAAAATACGGGAAATAAGTCTTGGCGGCACTTGACTTTTCTCCAGCATAGTCAAGGAATAAAGTAAGAGTTTTAAGGTTTCGTCCTGCTCCATTCCCACAGGGCAAGTTCGCTCCACCAGCTCCGTCAAATAAACGGCTTCCGCAAGACGATCCATATCCATTCGTATACCATAAAAGCTTTCAATCAAGTCCGCTTGAGTTAAAGAATAAAAGCCTTTTCCCTCATAAGCCATAAAATCGCAATAGGCAAACAGCTGTGTACCAGAAAGAAGCTTACTTTTGGTGTTTTTTGCACCACGAGCATTGAGCATAACCCGACCGATGCCCTTGGCCAAAACCAAAATCCGTTTACCGCTCTCACCCACTTGATTCTCCTGAATTACAACACCTCTAAAATGAACAACGCCCACTTTTTTCCCTCTTTTTCTAATAAGACCTCAGGATGCTGTCCCAGACCCTGCAAGCTTTTAAAACCTCTGGAGGTTGCCGGTGCAAGCTGTTTAAGCACCTTTCCTTCGCAAAAGTGGCTTCGCCCCCTGCCCTAACTTGGGACTGTGCAGTTCTGAAAAGGCTTGATCTAAACTTCTATAACACAAAATTACATTTCTTGCTATAATGTTAATTCCCCCCAAGCAGGGGGGATGACGAAAGTTTTGCTCTCGCTTTTTTCAAAAAGCAAGTGGGTGTGGGTGATACCCACGGTCTTAAGGTCTTATATACTTAATAAAAATTTTTATTTTTTGAACTATCGGCAATCCTCCGTCGGGGATTTGGTCTATCTCCCAAATCGGATTTGTAACGCAAATAATCTTCAACCTGACCTGTTTGTAAAAACTTTTGCCAGTATGCCTTTTTATTCTGCTCGTCCATAAAACCGTCCCCTTTCTTTCATTATGTTATGGAGCAATAACGAAAGCATACAGGTAAATTAATACCAATGTCGCCTAAAACAGAAAGGGTTCTTGATTTTATCATACATTGCGTCTATCATATCCAAAATTTTTCAGCAAAAAGTCACTGTCTCGCCAATCCTTTTTCACCTTTACCCATAGCTCTAAATAAATTGGTGAACCCAACAACCTCTCCATATCTCTTCTGGCCAAAGAGCCAATTTTTTTCAACATAGCTCCTTGCTTGCCAATAATAATCCCTTTATGGGAATCTTTTTCACAATAAATGGTTGCTTCTACATCAACCATATTTTGCCCTTCACGCTTTTTCATAGACATAATTTCCACTGCGATACCATGGGGTATTTCATCTTGAAGAAGATAAAGAGCCTTTTCACGGACAATTTCTGATGCAATTTGGCGCTCAGGCTGATCGGTAACCATATCCTCAGGAAAATACTGAGGACCCTCAGGCAAATATTTTTTAATTACATCCATCAACGCGTCTGTATTACTTCCCTTCATTGCGGAGATGGGAACAACCTCCGCAAAAGTATATAGCTTACGATACGCCTCAATCACCTGCAAAAGCTTCTCCCGTTCAATGGTATCAATTTTATTAATGACCAAAACCACCGGCGTCTTTACGTTTTCCAGTCGGTCGATTACATATTGATCCATTTCCACAACCTTTTCCGTGGGCTCGATGAGCATTAAAACCAAGTCCACTTCATTAAAGGTATTCTCCGCAGAACGCACCATAAATTCACCTAGCTTATGCTTGGGCTTATGAATGCCAGGTGTATCCAAAAATACACATTGGAAATCTTCCTTAGTCAATATACTGGTTATTTTATTTCGTGTTGTTTGAGGTTTATGGGAAGTAATGGCAATTTTTTCCCCGATAAGGCAATTCATCAATGTGGATTTTCCAACATTGGGTCTGCCAATCAAAGTAACAAAGCCGGAATGAAATTTTTTCATGCTTGTCCCTCCGCATTTTCTGCTGCAATGTAAGCTTTATAATCTGCTTCCTTCACATCCCAATCCTTCTGCATATCCAATAAAATCATATATTGCAGCCAACGGTCATTTTTGGTGTCAATATCTTCTTGGGTTAAGCCCTTAATCAATGTTAATGCCTGATAATATTTCATGCCTGCTTCTGCAGTCATATACTCGGATTGCATACCCAGCACAACACAAATTTTGTTGGGCAGTGCATATCTTCTGATTTCTTCCTGCACTCCCTCTGTGCTTTTACCCATTTGGCGCATAAACTCCAGTGCATTTTTATAATGAATCATATATTCGCTTTCCTTGATTTTAACACGCTGTGCCTTCCAATTTTCCTCAATATACGCCACCACTTCTTCCATGGTTTTTGCGTTTGGTTTTAATGCCACATGGGCAAATTTATCTTTTAATGTATCCATTTTGCTTCCTCCTATTTTCTAAATAAATCGATTGCTTAAAATTAACGGGTAATATCCCTCAAAATCCTCAAAATATCTAGGGCTTGAACACGCAGTCTCATGCCCTGCTAGCAAAATAACTCTTGCGCAACACAAGCGGACAAGTTTCCAGCTCCTTGAAAAAGTGCATTTCCCCACATACTAAATTGATAAAAGGTGTAATGATAGCTTATGCTTCTACTTTTTTCGTTTCTATTATATACGGATTACCCATTTTCCACAAGCAAACAAAAGAAGACGGCTTGCACCCTAAGGTGAATCACATCACTTACTTCTAACAATTCCTCAGCTCGTCCCATCTTTTTCGGATTGCCTTCATATCCTCCCAAGCTGGGCGTTTCTTCTCTTCATCCCGCAAAAGTGCTGAGGGATGATAGGTGGCAATAAACTCGTAGCCCATTTTAGGGATCCATATTCCCCTTTGGCGTGTAATGCGAAAAGCAGGGTCAATGATTGTTGTTGCCGCAATTCTACCTAGGCAAACAACAATTTTCGGCTCAATTAATTTAAGCTGATACCTCAAATAATTTAAACAAGCTTCTTTTTCGTCATCATAGGGGTCTCGGTTCCCCGGTGGGCGGCATTTCACAATATTGGTGATATACACATCCTCCAAGGAAAGCCCAACGCTTGACAGCATTTTATCCAAAAGCTGTCCCGCAGGGCCAACAAAGGGCTGACCTTGTAAATCCTCCTGTTGACCCGGGCCCTCCCCGATGAACATAATATCCGCCTTTGGGTTACCCTTGCCAATCACCACATGACTGCGCAGTTCCCACAGTCTGCATTTTTTGCAATTATAACAAGCACCCTCTAATGTCTCCCAGCTCTTTTGAGCCATAACTCTCCCCCGCTTACTTTATGTCCTCACCACGAAAACCCATAGGCAATAATTCCTTAAGGCTCATTACCTTCATTCCCTCATGGTCACTATCCAAAATTACTTCTCCATCAGGCAAAAATTCATATAGTACTTGTCTGCAAATGCCGCAAGGCGCCGCATAGTCTCCCGAGCTGGCGACTATAGCTATTTTCTGGAATTCCTTCACACCTTCAGAAATCGCTTTTGTTATGGCTGTTCTTTCTGCACAAATGGTAGCACCATAGGATGCATTCTCCACATTACATCCCAGAAAAACCTCGCCGTTTTTCGCCAATAATGCCGCTCCGACTTTAAATTTCGAATAAGGCGCATAAGCCTTTTCCATTGCTTCCTTTGCCAATAAAACCAGTTCCCGATTTTCCATAAAAATCATCTCCTTATTCTCTTGGTATTCCTGCCTGATTCAGTATTTCCCTCTGCTTTGCAAACATTTCCTTCTCTTCTTCTTCCTCCATATGGTCGTAACCCAATAGATGGAGCATACTATGGGCGGTCAAAAAAGCAATCTCTCTTTTTAAAGAATGACCGTATTCCTCTGCCTGTTCACGGGCACGCTCTAAGGATATAATAATATCCCCCAAAAGCACCTCTTCCTTTTCATTCATATCTGGTGTTTCTCCCTCTTCAAATGTCAAAAGAGGGAAACTCAGAACGTCAGTGGCACGGTCAATGTCCCGAAACTGCCTGTTAATCTGATGAATTTCTTCATTATCCACTATGGATACACTGACCTCGCAAGGCATTTGAAACCCTTCATAAGCCAAAGAATCTATAATTATTTTTTCTATAGTTTGAGAAAGCTCTAAGGAAAAAGCCTCCTCTGTTCGATTATCAATCAGTATTGTCACGATCTTTCTCCTCTTTTTCCAAATCCGCCTTGCGGGAAGCCGCTTCGATTTCTTCTTTTTTCGGGTAGCTGACCCTCTCATGATACATCCCATGGAACACCTTCAAAAAAGCTTTTTGTATTTTAGCCAATTCATGAATGGCTAAACCACTGCGGTTTAATTGTCCATCATCCAGCTTGTCCTTAATCAGACCATAAATAGCCCCTTCTACTTCCTCTAAGGTCTTTCCACTGCCCAACATAGCACGAACAGCCGCTTCCACCGTATCCGCAAGCATTACCACTGCAGATTCTCTGCTTGTAGGAATAGGCCCATCATAGCGATAATCTGCTTCGTTTACATTTTCTGACCCATAAACCTTTAAAGCCTTAAAATAAAAATATTTTACCACCGTGGTACCATGGTGTTCCTTCATAATATCTAAAATAACCTTAGGCAGACCAAATTCCATTCCCATCTCCACGCCTGCCTTTGTATGCTGGGTGATGATGCGGGCACTGGATTTTGGTTCAATATCATCATGGGGATTATGTCCCGTCTGATTTTCCGCAAAAAACATGGGATATTTCAGTTTTCCCACATCATGATAGTATGCCCCAGCTCTGGCTAAAGCCGTATTTCCACCAATTTCATAAACCGCCGTCTCCGCCAAGTTCGCCACAATCAGACTATGGTGATATGTACCCGGCGCTTCAATCATTAGCTTACGCAAAAGCTCATTGTTGGGATTGGTCAATTCCAAAAGTCGTAAGGGGGTGTTTGCTTCAAACACACTCTCCCAAAAGGGTAAACTGCCCACAGCAACCACAACAGATATCAACCCTACCAAAGCACCAAAACCGCAAGCTATGATAAGCTGTGTTGTATACCCATCTCTGAAAAAAAGACCAACGGCAAACATTGTTACCAGGTTCACCACTGCCATACCCACAGCAACGGGCACAACAAAAGTGCGCTTCTCTGTTTTTTGAATCAGCAATGCACCGAAGGAACCACTGATTAAAGCATAGGATAAAAATTCCACATCGCCACTCACAATCATGCAGGCGACGATAGAAAAAAAGCAATTCATCAAAAGAGCCATGCGCCGTCCGATTAAAATACTGACAAGCATAGCAAACAAAGATAATGGAATTAAAGAATAGTAGGGAAGTAACGCCATAGCCTTGCTTAGAAGAATCATAATCACATATACACAAAATAGCATTCTAATTTCATTCTTCTTTAAAATAACAGTACCCTTATGCCATAGGAAAAATAGCCCCACTGCGCCAAAAAGCAATGCAACAATGGCACTGCTGCCTAAAAAAGGAAGAAGCCTTCCACCATTTTGTGAATGTCCAATGAGCTTTAAAGCAACCAATCTGTCGTAAATGTCTTGGGTAATAATTTCACCTTCATCAACAATCTTCTGATTTTTACGAATGCGAACCTCATTTACCTCTTTGCGCTTTTCATCCTTAATTGCCTCCATTGCCTCTTCATCCAAAACCAAGTTTGGATCCAATGCAGTGGAGACAATGGCATATGCCATGCCCTTTAAATCTTCACTCCAGGGGGTTGCACCAACCCCTTCTCTTACCTGTTCCTTTGCCTGCTCCAGCTCATCCGCGGAAAGCCCACCACTATAAATTTGGTTTAGCACTCCAACGCAGTCCTCTGCAAATAAAATACGGTTTGATAAAGGCATTATCTGATAGGCAGACAATTGACGATTGCTTAACACCACAGGCAACTTTAGGGATGCATCCTTTACCTTATGATAAAAGTCATCCCCATCCTTCATGTCCAATATTACTTCGTTTAGCTCTTGAAAAACATCATTGACTTGTTTTGTGCTATTCGCCTCAACTGTAATGTCATTTTTGTAAATTGGGCCGACACTATTTGCCGCCGCAGTTTGCAGTTTTTTTGTCGTTACCTCATCCACCGTATCCCTGGGTGCAACGTAGCGCTTTGTCGCCACATCCCCAACCTGAACAATTTCTTCGTATTTCCCATAGGGACTCATGCCAATGCAAAGCACAGTCAATACAAAAGCAAGCCCCAGCAAAACCCACTGGGGATATCGCTTAATATCTACCTCTTTTGTCCTTTTTGCCATCCAGATCACTCCGCTTCTTGGTCTCTAATTTCTCATATGCCAGAATGATTTTTTGTACCAACGGATGCCGCACAACGTCTTTATTGGTCAATGTTATCATACCAATTCCATCAATACCCGTTAGAATTTTGGTTGCTTCCATCAGCCCCGAACGCTTCCCTTCGGTTAGATCTATCTGTGTCAAATCCCCTGTGATAACCGCTTTTGAGCCATATCCAATACGGGTTAAAAACATCTTCATTTGCTCCGGAGTAGTATTTTGAGCCTCATCCAAAACAATAAAAGCATTGTCCAACGTACGGCCACGCATATAAGCCAAGGGGGCAACCTCAATGAGGCCTCGCTCCATATTTTTCAAAAAATTTTCTGAACCCATGATTTCATAAAGAGCATCATAAAGGGGTCTTAAATAGGGGTCTACCTTCTGCTGTAAATCTCCGGGCAAAAAGCCTAGCTTCTCCCCTGCTTCAATGGCAGGACGGGTCAAAATAATCCTGTTAACTTCATTGTTTTTGAATGCGGTAATCGCCATGGCCATAGCAAGATATGTCTTGCCTGTTCCTGCAGGACCCACGCCAAACACAACAGTATTATTTTTAATCAAATCTACATATTTTTTCTGTCCCAAGGTTTTTGGTTTTAAAGGCCTTCCATTTGCAGTAATACAAACCAAATCGTTGTAAACCTTTTCCACCTCTTCCAAGTTCATTTCCTCAGCGGCAGAAATAAAATAATTCAAATTTTGTTCAGTAATCTCTTCCCCTTTTCTTGCCAAGGCCGCAATGGAATTCATTACACTCCAAGCTTTATGGACGCTGCCTTCTTCCCCGCTGATTTTAATATCATCTCCACGGTTTACGATTTTAACGTCCCACTCTTTCTCTATTTTTCTTATATTTGCATCAAACTGCCCAAAAACAGGCAGCATCACCCTATTGTCCATTTGTATCGTTCGTTCCGTCTGTGCCATCTACGGCATCCCGCCCTTTCTCTGCTTTTCGTTTTTCATCAATTCTCTCTGTCAGCTCCGCTTGCCCCGTTGCCCGAACGCAATCGGTATACTCATCGTACTGCGCACTTATTTTTTCTATTTTACCATATACACTGACGCTTTGCTCCGTCTTTTTTCTTAGTATATCCTCGAGCTCCGCCTTTGCTTCATCAACAGTGCGGCTTCTTTTTTCAAGGGTGTATAGATTATATTGCTCTTTTTTTAAAGAAATAGGTATTTTAAAATCACCTAATGCTAAATCTTTTTCAAAAAGCACATCCACATCAGCTTCGCTATCTCCCAAAGTTGGACGAATAAAATCTGCATCTTGACCAAAAAAGCTTAAAACATGGTTGGTTTTAATGGCTCCGGTGTAAACCTTCTCATCATAAGAAAGAGGAAGCTCTTCCGTCAATTGCTGCCAAATTTTGGCCATAACCACGCCTTCCGCAGCCACATATTCCGTATGCTGTGCCTCACCTTCCAGCCCAATTAAAACCTCAGAGGAGATTAAAACATCCCCTTTTTTAACCACATCGCCCTCTTTCACTTTAGGTGTTCCTCTTTCTGCTGTAATTTTCAGTATAACACCATCGGTGTTTGCAATGATATCGCAAGGTGTTTCCTTATCCACCACTTCTGCTTTCTGAATGGTTTCTGCCACCTTAATGGTCACATCTGTGCCCTTTATTCCCACACTGACCCAAGAAATATCCGGAAACTGAATTAAAATGTCTTTTGTGATTTTCTCAGTATTAATGCCTCTCTTCCACGCAGCAGGCTTCAAACCCAACTCCTGACAATAGGTCAAAATATCTTCCTTCGCCACTCTTTCATTTCCTTCCACTTTAATAACCCAAATAAAGGATGAAAGAAAATATAACCCAATGGCAAATAGCAGTATCCCTGCTGTCAAAACCTGTCGACCATGAAAGCGTCGGATTTTTGCAGGAAACCCGCCGTATCCTTGCACCTCAAGCCTGCAACCGGTTTTTTCCGCACACATGGAAAGAGTATCCATACTTCCCATAGGTGCTTTTAAACGCACCCCAGCGCCTTTGGTTTCCACATCCCATAAATATACTCCACGATAAGAAAGCATATTCATAAACCGCTCTGCGGCAAAACCGTTTACTTTTATGATAACATATCCACGGAAATAATACCATAATGCCAGAAACAAAATCCTCACCCCATCAGGTCAAAAATTCCAAAGCAACCACCTTCCCCGTAATCACCAATACATCTGTGGTTAGCTGCTTTAGGCCCAAATCCTCCCCACGGATACATAAAGTGCCCGCCTTTGTACCAATGCGGATGCTTTCCTCCCCGTAAGTTAAAATCCCTTTATGATTTTCAATCGTGATTTCCTCTCGACCCATTAAGGAAATCAACGGTAAATCCAGCATGATTTCCTTTGGCAAGTCTAAAGCCTCAGACACGCCCCTTCGTAAATCCATAACTTATCACCATCCGAAAAACCGTTTGTTTACATTATGCTTAAAAACCCAAAGAAATACCTTGTCTGCCAATGTTGCAAGGCTTTCGTTATATTCCTGGATATAGATAACGACTCCACAATTATAAAATTTTACTAAATTATTAACACAAAAAAATAAAAAAGCACGACCTCTTTGGGAAAGAAATCGTACTTTATAAATAACCCTTGCTTGCCTTTGACTAAGACGTTTTGAAGCATAAACCATTGTCTCTATAGCTTCCCTCCATCCCACGAATGATTCACAAAAGCTTTTGCTCTTGCTTTTTCAAAAAAAGTGAGATTGGGCAAAATCCATGTATTCAACCATTTTATATAATTAGCCTAACAGTGCTCTATCACTAACAAATTCACTGCCGCTTGCCGCAGAGAATTTCTGCAATAAATCCTCCACCGTCAGCTTTTTCTTTTCCTCACCTTTAATATCCAGAATAATACGTCCATCACTCATCATAATCAAACGATTGCCATGGGCAATGGCATCCTTCATGTTATGGGTAACCATTAAGGCAGTTAAACCATGCTCCGCAATAATACGGTCAGAAAGCTCTAAAACCTTTGCCGCTGTTTTGGGGTCCAAAGCCGCTGTATGCTCATCCAATAAAAGCAGCTTGGGTTTTTTCAGCGTTGCCATCAATAACGTAAGCGCCTGTCTTTGCCCGCCGGAAAGCAGACCAACCTTTGCTCTGAGGCGTGTTTCCAAGCCCAAATCCAAGGTTTTTAAAAGCTCCTTGTATTCGCCTCTCTCCTTTTGGGTAATCCCCCAACGCAAACCTCTGGATTGACCTCTGCGGTAAGCTAAAGCAAGGTTCTCTTCAATTTCCATATCTGCCGCTGTTCCCGTCATGGGGTCTTGAAATACACGACCTAAATACAACGCCCGCTTATGCTCGGGAAGCTTTGTCACATTCACACCATCAATAATAATTTCACCACTGTCAATTGGCCACACACCGGAAATCGCATTTAGCATAGTGGACTTCCCCGCACCATTGCCACCGATAATTGTCACAAAATCCCCTTGTTCCAGTGTAAGATTCAGACCATTTAAGGCTTTTTTCTCGCTGGGCGAATTGGGATTGAAGGTTTTATAAATTTCCTTTAATTCAAGCATTTGCCTTCCCTCCCTTTTTTCCGTTCTTCACAAAATGCTGTCCTTTTAGATATGGCACTGCCAAGAATGCCGCTACAATCAAAGCGCTCACTAATTTTAAATCCGTTGTTTCCAAACCAAGCTGTAGCACAATGGTGATAACAACAAAATATAGAATTGCGCCAAAAATAACTCCCACCAAACGGAATGCAAAGTTATGAAAAATCTTACCGAATAAGACACCACCAATAATTACCGCCGCCAAACCGATTACAATGGCACCACGGCCCATGTTAACGTCAGCATTGCCTTGATACTGGGCATATAATGCACCTGCAACGCCCACTAAGCCGTTGGAAATCATCAGCCCGATTACCTTCATTACTTTTGTATTAATACCCTGGGCTCTGGACATGTTTTCATTATTTCCAGTAGCACGAATGCCTCGCCCCAGCTCTGTTCCAAAAAACCAATATAAGATTATGATTACAACGGCACAACAAATAGCTGATACCATAACTGCCTTGGGAATATCCCGCAAGCTCAAAATCAGGTTATATTTATCTACACTGATTGCCTGATTTGACTTCCCCATAATGCGCATGTTCACAGAATATAGACCCAGTTGGGTTAAAATACCCGATAAAATAGCAGGAATGCCGAACGCCACATGGAAAACCCCTGTCACCAATCCTGCCAGCATACCGGCCACCGCCGCACAGATTAACGCTATATAAGGATTATATCCTCCAAGCATCATCATTACCGCCACAGCACCACCGGTACAAAGACTTCCATCCACAGTCAAATCTGCATAATCCAAAACTTTATATGTAATATAAACCCCTATGGCCAAAAGCCCCCAAATAAGCCCTTGTGCCACTGAACCGGGCAATGCCTTCATCAAAGCCATCACATTCATCTCAATTCCCCCATTCCTTTTTTTCTCTTTGGCATGCTTTAGTAGAAAAAAGGGAGCGGTCAGTAATCTGCCCCGCTCTGCCTTTTATAATTTCAAATATTCTATTACTGAATTGCCTCAAAACCTTCAGGCATTGTGATGTTCAAAGCTTTTGCAATTTCTGCATTATATTTTGGAACAATATTATCGGATACAAATCCGATAGGTGTTGTTGCAGGGTCTCCACCATTTACCAAAATATCATATGCCATTTGACCAGCCTTCTGACCCAACTCATAGAAGCTAATGCTCAATGTTGCCAAGCCGCCAGATTTACACATGCCTTCTTCTCCTGCAAAAACAGGAATTCCGGCAGGTACCGTCACGTTTTTAACGATTTCCATATTGCTAGCCATGGTATTGTCTGTAGGAATAAATACAGTATCACATTCGCCGACTGCATTTGTGATAACAGCCTGAATTTCATTGGAATCTGCCGCTGTATATTCTTTAAATGCAATACCCGCTTCTGTCAATGCCTTTTGTGCCAATTCCGATTGGAAAATAGAGTTTGGCTCCGCACTGCAATACACAATTGCAACCTTCTTTGCATCGGGGCAAACCTTTTGCAATAATTTGATCTGTTCATCAATGGGTGTCAGATCAGAAACACCTGTAACATTTCTACCAGGTGCATCATTGGAATCAACAACCCCAGCTGTTTTAAAGTCTGTAACAGAGGTACCCACAATGGGAATCTCTGATGTAGCCGCTGCTGCAGCCTGAACTGCGCCTGTTGCATTTGCCATAATCAAATCAACATCATCAGAAACAAACTTTGTTGCAATGGTAGTACAGTTTGTGCTCTCTCCCTGGGCATTTTGCACATCAAAGGTTACGGAGTCCCCTAACAGCTCTTTCAGCTTATCCTGAAAGCCTTGGGTAGCCGCATCCAGCGCAGGGTGCTCCACCAACTGCATAATTCCCACTTTATAGGTTTTTCCTTCTGCACTTTCTTCTGCAGGCTTTTCAGCTTTATTTCCGCCACTACAGCCTGTCATAGAGATTACCATTGCGGCCATTGCAGTCGCAGCAACCAAACGCATTTTATTCTTTTTCATTATACCACTCCCCCAGAAAATGAACCGCTTGCTTTAATACACATATGCGGTTATGCATTAATTAATTAAAGCAATTATAACACGCTTAGGTTCAAAGTCAAGTAAAAACGTATTATTTTTCGTACAAAAAACTGGTTATTTCTAAAACATTTTTGACAAAAAGAAAAAGACCTGTCGGTATAAACCAACAGGTCTTTCAAATTATGCCTTGATTATTGATTGCCCTGGAGCATTTTCTTTACAAAACTGCCAACGATTTTGTTATCGGCCCGCCCAATTATCTTCGGTGTAATCACCGACATAACCTTACCCATTTCTTTAATGGAGGAGGCACCGGTTTCTTTTATGGCTTCTTCAACGATCGTCTGGATTTCGGTTTCGCTCAATTGCTCTGGAAGGTAACCCAACAAAATGTCAATCTCTTGATTGAGTTTTTCAAGTAGATCTGTTCTTCCGCTCTTCTCGAATTCGGGAAGGGAATCTCTTCTACTTTTCAGCTGCTTAGTGATTACTTCAATCACGCCGTCATCATCCAACTCGACTTTATTGTCCTTTTCGATCTGAAGGATGCCCGAACGGATCAGCTGAACTGTATCCTTTCGCACAGAATCCTTTTCTTTCATCGCAGTTTTTAAATCTGCAAAAAGTTGCTCTTTTAATGACATATCATCATCCCTCTTCGCCGTATAGAATTATTTGAATTTACGTTTTCTTGCGGCTTCGGATTTCTTTTTGCGCTTAACGCTGGGCTTGTCATAATGCTCTCTTTTGCGAACTTCGCCCATGATGCCATCTCTGGCACACGTTCTCTTAAAACGACGCAGTGCGCTGTCTAAGGATTCATTTTCTTTAACTTTTACCTCCGACATGAATTTCCCTCCCTCCAGATGCGAGATTCGGTTGTTGCCTATGATAAATGGGCGCCAGATTCGCCTTTCTACCATACATTTTAGAATTATACACAAAAAAGCAACACCCGTCAATATAAAGACCTTTATTTTTCTAAGAAAATATACAAGCCCTCTATATCTTCTGCAACGGTTTTAGGGAAACCTACTATATATTGATATCCGAAGCTATTTTTTTACTTTATTTGCTGTTTTTTCCTTTTCCGCCTCCAAAGGTGCTAAAATAACAATTCCCAAAGGAGGTATCTGAATTGAGACACTTTGGCTGTAATGATTCCATGGTACATCCTCAGAAAGAATTTCCCCATCATTTACTACACCACTGCCTCCAAACGCAAGCTTGTCACTGTTGAAAACTTCTTGAACCTTGCCCTTATTCGGTACACCCAAACGGAACTGGTTATGCAGATTGGGGGTGAAATTGCAAATGCAATAAACCTCTTTGTCCTCACTGCGACGTATGAAAGATACAACAGAAGCATCTTTGTCATCACAATCAATCCATTTAAACCCATGGGGGTCAAAATCCTCTTTCCAAAAAACCTCATTCTCTAAATAAAACTGATTCAGCTCACGTACATAGGTCTGCATATGCTGATGGTCTGCAAATTGCAATAAATGCCAATCCAAGCTTTTTGCTTCGCACCATTCATGATACTGACCGAATTCCCCGCCCATAAATAGTAGCTTCTTCCCGGGATGCCCGTACATAAAACCATAGGCAAGACGGAGATTTGCAAACCTCTGCCAATCATCCCCTGGCATTTTTCCAACCATGGAGCTTTTCTCATGAACAACCTCATCATGGGAAAGTACCAGCATGAAATTTTCAGAATAATGGTAAGCCATGCCAAAGGTCAGTCGATTATGATGATTTTTACGAAATAATGGGTCATTTTTAATATAAAACAGAAAATCATTCATCCAGCCCATATTCCACTTTAGTGTAAAGCCCAAACCGCCCTCTCTAGGATCCTTAGTAACGCCGGGCCATGAAGTAGACTCCTCTGCAATCATAAGTGCGCTGGGCTCTTTTTCCTTAATGATGGAATTCATGTGCTTAATAAATTCAATGGCCTCCAAATTTTCAGTCCCGCCATATTGATTTGGCGTCCATTCCCCCGCTTCCTTGCCAAAATCAAGGTAAAGCATAGAAGCCACAGCATCCACCCTTAATCCATCAATATGATATTCCTTCAGCCAAAACAAGGCATTGCTGATTAGAAAGTTACTGACCTCTTTTCTGCCATAGTTGAACATATAGGTTCCCCATTGCCTATGCTCTCCTCGACGGGGGTCTGCATGTTCATACAGTGCCGTTCCATCAAAACGTCCCAAACCAAAGGAATCCTTGGGGAAATGGGCAGGTACCCAGTCTAACAGCACCCCTATTCCGTTGCTATGGCAAGCATCCACAAAATACTTAAATTCATCTGGGGTTCCAAAGCGGCTGGTGGGCGCGAAATATCCTGTAACCTGATAGCCCCAGCTTCCATCAAAGGGATGCTCCTGCACAGGTAAAAGCTCAATATGAGTGTAGCCCATGTCCTTCACATAGCTGATTAGTTTATCTGCAAGTTCCGTATAGCTAAGAAACCGGTCGCCTTCCTCCGGTACTCTCATCCATGAGCCCAAATGCACCTCATACACATTCATGGGAATGGCATAAAGGTTTTTCTTGCTTCTGGCAGTCAGCCACCGTTTATCACGCCATTTATATTTTTTGGGGTTAAAAAGGATAGATGCTGTTTCGGGTCGAACCTGAGCGTATCTGCCATAGGGGTCAGCCTTATCCACAGGGGTTCCATCGCATTGTATAACATGAAACTTATACTGGTCATTTTCCATCAGCCCGGGTATAAAAAGCTCCCAAACCCCTGAAACCCCCAAACGACGCATGGGGTGGCGACGACTATCCCATTGATTAAAATTGCCAATGACACTTACACTTTTTGCACTGGGCGCCCAAACCGTGAAGGCGGCGCCCCTTGTCCCACCGTGGGTGATGAGCCGCCCCCCCATTTTATCATAAATTTCATAATGACTTCCCGCTCCAAATAAGTACCTGTCATATTCAGAAATGGTGGGCAAAAAGGAATAGGGGTCATAGCTTTGCCATGTAATGCCGCTGTTATTGGTATACTCCAGCATATAGCGAAACCATTCCTTGCGATCCCAAAGCAACACCTCGAAGAATCCATCCTCATGAATTTTTGTCATTGGGTACTGTTTCTTCTTATTTTTCATATCAATAACGGTAATTTTCTGTGCATCAGGTAAAAAGGCTCTTACGCCAACGGCAGTCTCCCCGTCAAGTTCAATTACGTGCATCCCCAGCACTCTATGAGGGTCGTAATGTTCGCCATTCACGATTTGAAATATATCATATAGCTCAGTTATTTCCATAAAATCAGCCCCCTTCTTTCTGTGCACCGTCATTTTATCCACCCAATTAGTCCACTTTATTATATACCACTTGTCCATTTGTTTCCATACAAAAATGCAGGCGTTTTCGACACCCCCAATAGAAATCTGACAAAAAAGAACCGTCTTGTCATTGTGAATAAATGGGGATATACTAAAAAAGAAAAAAAGTAATGCAAAAACTTGTACGCTTAAGGAGGAATCACATGAAATTAATGTTTTTAGGCGCCGCCCATGAAGTAACCGGCAGTTGCCATTATATCGAAGCCTGCGGCAAAAGCATTCTTTTGGATTGCGGTATGGAGCAGGGACGAGATACTTATGAAAATCAAGAAATTCCCGTGCCCGCCTCTGCAATTGATTACGTTTTTCTTTCCCATGCTCATATTGACCATTCGGGGCTTTTGCCCCTTCTCTACAAAAACGGGTTTCGCGGTGAAATTCATGCAACGGAGGCAACCACAGACCTTTGCCGTATTATGCTATTAGATAGCGCCCATATTCAGGAATTTGAGGCCCAATGGCGAAACCGAAAGGCAAAAAGGGCAGGAACTGCACCCTTTGAACCCCTCTACACCACAGAGGAAGCCTCTGCCGTTGCCTCTTTGTTTCATGCCTGGGATTATGAAATAGATGTTCCTGTAACCGAAGGAATTACAATCCGTTTTACCGATGTGGGTCACCTTTTGGGTTCCTCAAGCATTGAAATTTGGCTTACAGAAGGGGAAATTACTAAAAAAATAGTCTTCTCAGGTGATATCGGTAATCTGAATCAGCCTATTATTCACGACCCTCGCTATACCACGGAAGCTGACTATGTCATTATGGAAAGCACTTATGGCGACCGACTGCATAATCCTCCACCTGACTATGTTTTGGAATTGGCAAGGCATATTCAAGAAACCTTTGACCGTGGCGGAAACTTAGTGATTCCCGCATTTGCCGTTGGTCGAACCCAAGAAATGCTTTATTTTATTCGAGAAATTAAAGAGAGGGGTCTGATTAAAAACCATGAGAATTTTAAGGTCTATGTAGACAGTCCCCTTGCCATAGAAGCAACGAAAATTTTCACAGAGAACAGAATGGACTGTTATGATACCAAGGCCATGGAGCTGGTGAAAAGCGGAATCAACCCTCTGGAATTTAACGGACTGGTTACCGCAGTAACCCCTGAAGATTCTCAGGCGATTAACTTCGATAAAGCCCCCAAGGTAATCATTTCCGCTTCGGGTATGTGTGAAGCCGGACGCATTCGTCATCATTTAAAGCATAACTTATGGCGAAAAGAAAGCACCATCCTGTTCGTAGGCTATCAAGCCATGGGAACCCTAGGCAGAATCATCGTAGAAGGTGCAACGGAGGTTCGCCTGTTCGGCGAAACCATTACGGTGAATGCCCATATTGAACAGTTGGCTGGGGTCAGTGGTCATGCTGACAAAAAGGGCTTGCTCAACTGGATTAACCATTTTGAGCCCAAACCCGAAAGAGTATTTGTTGTTCACGGAGATGACCTTGTTGCGGACGAATTTGCCCGCTGTTTAAAAGAAGACTATCAACTTCAGTCCGCTGCACCCTATAGTGGCGCCTGCTACGACTTGGCAACGGGAATACTACTGTCAGAGGGTGTTAAAATCCCTGTAAAACCAAAGGAATATCCTCAGCAGAAAGGGGTATCCTCCGGTGGAAAACGTGCAATGTATTTGGCAAATCGGCTTGACTTGGCAAACCAACGCCTAACCCGCATTATCAATCAAAACAAAGGCGGCGCAAATAAAGATATGGAACAACTGTTAAAGCAACTGGAAGATTTTGCAGATAAGCTGGAGCAGTAACCCTGCTATCCCATAATTTAAGGCATCCTTAATTCAAATAAGGGTGCCTTTCCTCTTAGGAAAAACCAGCTTTTTATAAGGAAAGCACTTGGAAAACAGAGTTTTTACCCCGGAAGGCTTTACTCATCCCAGCAAGCTGGAATATTTAAAAACCTTTTATCCATAAGGTATGCCTCATTTCTCCTCCGCCACCTTGCTGAAGCCTTGGGTGAGAGGCCCATGTCAAAGGGGAATCCCCTTTTTGAACACCAAAAAAGGCCATCCTTGCAAATAGTAGGAAGATGCCCTTTCTTTGGTTGTGATTATTTGATATTACGACTCGTCTTTCTTCAGGTATTTCAACATACACTTAATAGCCAAAACTGCCAGTGTAACCCCCAGCCCTAAGCGAAAAACAGCTAAAACAACCATATACACCGAAAAAATTACGCTCGACGCTGCAAAAGAGTTTATGGCCTCCATCGCTGAACCTCCTTATCCCATGCTAGACATCCTTATTTTTCCAGTATAACATCTTTAAGTAACCGAGGCAAATATTGCTTACTAAAACCAAATTATGTTTAAATCAAATTCCCTTAACGCGGTTAATTGATTTTAAGTACCCAAAACTTTATGAATCCATCTCAACATATTTTAAAATGAAATCATAGCTTCTTGCAGTTCCAAGTGCCCGTTTGTTTTAGCAAGAAAAACCATATATTCAATTTCACTTTCCTATTGACTTTAATATTATTAATGTTATAATAAATTAAATTAAAGTTATAGTGAAAGGAGACATACATTTGGAACTTGATAAAATTCCCCAATGGGTACTTGCCTTAAGTCAGGAGGACGCAGCCTTTCTTAAGAATTTTGTGCTAAAATCCGGATCTCTAAAAGAAATTGCAAAGCTGTATGAGGTTTCTTACCCGACAGTCCGATTGAGGCTAGACAAACTTATTCAAAAAATAGAAATGAGCGATCAACAGGAGGAAGAACCCTTTCAAACTTTTATTAAGGGATTGGCCGTTGATTCTCGAATTGATTTAGAAACTGCAAAAATAATTATCGAAAAATATAAAAAAGAAAAGGAGAAATGAAAATGTTTTTTACGAATGGTTTTTTTATTGCGGGTGTCCTGATGTTTGCGGAATATCTTCTCTGTACGAAATTAAAAAGCCCATTGTGGGGCGGTATCCTTCCAATACTCATATTCATCGGCTCAACTTATGTTTTTGCAAGCGGTATAATACCTCTTGAACCAAGGAATCTTCTCCCTTTTTTGATTCTAAATATTTTATTTTTTGGGGATTGGGCTACTGGAAGAGATAAATATAAAAAAATACAACAAGCAGAGTTAGAAAAAATGAGAGCAAAAGACATCAATTAGATTTGCCATCGTTCTATTTTTATTCAAAACCCCTTATTTGTGTTGTTTTATCTTTAGGAAGTTTTCAAAGTATTCCCATAAGAAGAAACTGGAAAAAATTCCTCCAACAAAAGGACAATTACAGCTATCCATAGTTTTGGGGATTAACCAAGATACTATGACTTTTTGTAAGCAACCTGATATTGGAGGAATATAAAATAAATTCAGATTCTAATTTCCTGCAACTACTATTCCTTTGATCAAAACCGAAGGGGAACCCTTTCCACCTGCTGAAAAATATAAATCCTCTCCCACTGCCAGAATATCTTTTAAAAGAGTATAAAAATTTCCTGCTACAGTAATCTGCTCCACGGGCCTTATGATATTTCCTTTTTCAACCAGAAACCCTTCTGCTGAAAGAGAAAAATCTCCTGAAACCCCATTTGTTCCCGCATGAAGTCCCATAAAATCAGTGATAAAAAGGCCATTTTCCATTTGCAAGAAAAGTTGCTCCAACGTCTTTTCTCCCTTTTGGATATAAAAATTGGTGCACGCCGTTTTCACAGGAGCTGTCAAACCCGCCTTAAAGCCGTTACCGGTGGAGGCAACACCATCTTTTTTTGCTGATTTGCGATTATAAAGCAACGTTTTCAAGTATCCTTTTTCTATCAGGGCTTTATTTTTTCCTGCAACGCCTTCACTGTCAAAAGGCACAGAGGCATATCCGCCCTCTAACAAAGCATCATCCCGTAAGGTAACACAAGAAGATGCAATCTGCTCACCCACTCTATCCTTAAGTAAGGAAAAGCCCTTTTGCACGTTTTCCCCAAAGAAAATACCGCTAAATGAGGAAAGAAGAGAGGTCATTGCTTTTCCGTCCAAAACCACCTGATAGGTGCCGCTGTTAACGGAGCTGGCTCCTAAAAGCTCAGCCCCCCGCTTTGCCGCCCTTCTGCCTGTTTCCTCAGGGTTAAACTCTGCCCAATCGGTGCCCTTCCAAAAGGCAGAGCCTTTCTTGGTTTCATCTTTCGCCCTAGCAATGGCACTGACGTAGCTGGAGGCAAAGTTTTTCGTATAGGAAATATCCAATCCAAGGCTGTTAACAATAGAAACTTCTCTTTTTCCAATACCCAATACACAATAATCAAGGGAAGCAATAGATTCAGCACCGTTTAACGCCGCTTCCTCCATGCGTTTTGCAAGCTGTATCCGTTTTTCCACGCAAACCCGCTCCAATTCTGGGTAGTATCCGCTAAATTCAAGATAAGCCTCTCCTGCAAATAAATCCTCATGCTCATCTTCACTCATAAGCATAGCGTTTTCTCTGGCTGAGTCTATCAAAAAAGGAATACAGTCTTCCTCTAAGCGTTCCGAAAAAGCATAGCCTGTACGTCCACAGTAGGTTCCACGAAACGCGATTCCTGCTTCACTACTGTTCTCGTAGTTTGAGACTTCTCCCTCCATCAATAGCACTTCAAAGCTTTCTCCGCCTAAATAAAATACCTCACAATCGGTAAAGCCGCATTTGAGGGCTTCTACGATCATTTGTTTTTGCAAAGCCTGTCTATCCAACACCCTTACCCCCTTCCGCCAACAGTCATCTCTTTTACCCGTATCATAGGCTGTCCTACATCCGTGGGGATAGAGCCGCTGATACTGCCGCACATCCCTTGGGCACGGGCAAGATTATTCCCTACCATGTCAATCTTCATCAAAACCTCCATGCCCTTGCCGATTAAGGTTGCTCCCCTTACAGGCTCGGCAATTTTACCATCACGAATCAGGTAGCCCTCCAAAACGGCAAAATTAAAAGCGCCAGTGGCCGGATCCACGCTGCCACCACCCATTTGCTTTGCATACAGGCCATATTCCGTATTGGCGATGATTTCAGCGGTGGTGCTTTTGCCATTGTCAATAAACGTATTGGTCATACGGCTGGTAGGAGCATAGCGATAGCTTTCCCGCCTTGAAGAACCTGTCGGCTTAGCACCCATACGCCTACCATTTAATTTATCCACCAAATAAGAACGTAGAATTCCATTTTCAATCAAAACATTTCGTTGCGTGGGCGTCCCTTCGTCATCCATAGCGGCTGATCCCCAGCCGTTGGGAATGGTACCATCATCAATGGCAGTCACAACAGAGGAAGCAATTTGCTGTCCCATCTTACCGGCAAAAACAGAAGCATTTCTTGCCACTGCCGTGGCCTCCAAGCTATGTCCACAGGCCTCATGAAAAATAACACCGCCAAAACCATTATCAATTACCACCGGCATTCTTCCTGCAGGGCAAGGCTTTGCACCTAGCATGGTTACGGCAATTCTCGCTGCCTCTCTTGCCTTCTCTTCCACGTCAATCATATCATAAAGCTCAAACCCTACAGAACCACCAGGCCCCAAATGTCCACTTTGTTTCTCTGTTGCTGAGGATGCAATGGCTTCTACAGTAAAACGACTACGCACCCGCTGTTCTTCTGCCCAAAGTCCGTCTGTATTTGCAATAAACACATCCTTTACAATATCCAAACAGCCTGTCCTTGTTTGATGAATCAAAGGGCTATAGTTTTTTGCCGCTTCCGCCGCCAAATAAAGTTTCTCTGCTTTCCTATTTTTCTCCACAGTATCAGGCATAATCTGAATGGGGTTTCTGCAAGCCAAATCCATTCTCTGCCACCCCTGTAATGGGTAAACCCGATCTCCCCTTGCCGCAGCAGCCGCTTCTCTGGCAATGCGAATCAAATTTTTTTCCGAGGTATCATTCGTAAATCCGTAAATCGCTTTATTTTGGAAAAACAACCGTATTCCGGCGCCATAATCCAGACCGCTTTGCACAGACTCCACCTTACCGTTTACCACGCTTATGGAATTTCGTTTGGTCTGCTCCATATATATTTCTGCAAAATCGGCCCCTGAACCCAATGCCGCCGACAGCGTATTTTCCACCACATTTTTATTTAGCATAAGCCACCTTCCTTTCTCTCTTTTTCCTCTGTTTCTTCTAAGTATAGACTTACTGCTTCCAAATAATGCAATAAACCATTGCCTGTTTTCTGAATGCGGTATTTTTCTGCAAATGCCTCAACAGGAATGGATTTTCGTCCACCTTTTTCTGCCTCCTCCCAAAACTTTTTCAAAATTTCAAAAGGCAGTAAAAAGTATGCCTCTAATGCAGTAAAATTCACCAGAAGAAAAGCCAATCCCCGTTGGGCACGAAAATCCGCCATAAATTCTATCTGGTGCTGATGTATATTTTGCAATGGTAAATGCTTATGAGACGTTTCCTTTGCATCAAAACAAACAGGTACCCCTTGGGCAACCCCAATATAATCAACCGTACTTTGCTTTTCAAAATAAGCTAAAGTAATGGTCTTATTTTCTTGATTGATTTTTACCGGCGTAATGGGCGTAGGCACCTTTTGAAAAAGTGCCAGCCCTCTTTGCCGATACTTTTCGTTGGTAAAATTAATGTTTTCTTCTAATGAACTTCCCCTGAGTCCCCTTGAATTCCAGTGCGACATTTCTCCTCCTAAATATGTATATCTTTCTCTAAAAGCAGTTTTAACCCTACCCTTTCGTTCTTTCATTATAACATATCTTTGGCAAAAAGAAAAAGTCAAAACCCCTCGCAAAAACCCTTCATATTTGGCAAATTCAAACTTTTGTTTATGGGTTATTTGTTTCTATTAATTCAAATAAATTCAAACAGAGTCCTCGGGCATATTTTAAATATTACTCCACCAAGTCTCCTGCTGTAACAAAGGTAATCCCCTCTTTTTCCAATTCAGGAATTAACTCTTCAATGGCTCGCTCAGTTACATCCCCACCCTCAGGACCTACATGGCCAATTGCCAAGGCTTTTCCCTCTTTTAAGGCAATATCCGCCGCCTTACGCAGGTTTTTCTTTACCGTTTCCACATCATTAGTACCATCTAAAAAAACACTTCTTTTAAAGAATGGAACCCCTTTTTCCGCTGCCAAGTCTTTTGCCACACTATTGCAGGTGGTTACACTATCAATAAAAAATCCGTTTTTCTCCTTAACAATATCCAAAACATCTCCCAACCTTTTGGAATCTTCTGTAATTGCAGAACCCATATGGTTATTCATACCAACCGCTTCTGGTAAAATAGCGTAGGCCTCTTCCACTACAGCTTTAATTTCATCGTCGTTCATGTCCAAAAAAACACCCTTATTTCCAACCCATTCTCGTTTCCCCATTGTAGATTCCATGGGCATATGTATAATCACTTCTTTGCCTGCCGCAACTGCTTTTTTTGCATTTTCTGCCGAATATTCCGAAAAAGGCATCACTGCCGCTGTGAAGGGAATGGGCAAGGCAAGCATTTTATCCGTACCGTTTCCGTTGTATCCAAAATCATCAATCACAATGGCAAGCTTCCCACTTGGCGTCATATTGGCCGCCCTGACTGCCTGTCTTTCTGCAGTCATTCTTCCGCCCATAAAACAAAAGGCAAATAATAATAAATAACATAACCCGCTTTTCCAGCTTTTTTTCATTTTCCTCAGCCTTTCTATGCCGTTTGTTATTTATAAATACACAGGAAATTTGTCCAATATGCCCCATTTTGACAAACGGAAGCAGGGAAAAGCCCTCCATGGGCCTCCTTTTACGCTTCACCCGTTATAATGCCCACCTTTTTTTGATAGTTCAAAGGTTCTCTTCCAACTATGAAACTCATAAAAAACCAATGCCATCGCCAGTAAAAATGCCATGGTATCCGCAATAGGTGCAGCGTTTAGTGCACCATCCATGCCATATTCTCGTGAAAGCAGCAAAGCCATGGGAATCAAAAACAGCACTTGTCTTGCTAATGCCACCAAAAGGGCTTTCATAGGCTTGCCTATAGCTTGAAAGAAGGATGCTGTAATCTGGGGTGGACCATATAAGAAAAAGGCAAGCATATAAGCACGAAAACAATGCTTTGAAAATTCCAGAAATAGCGGTTCATCTTGCACAAAAATTTGAGCAATGTACGCACCCCCCCATCGAAAAATCCCAAACCAAACAAAAGAAATAACAAGAGAAGCAAAAAAACCAATTCGATAAGTTTTATGCACACGGTCAAACTGCTTTGCACCAAAATTAAACCCATGAATAGGCTGTGTCCCTGCCGAAAGCCCTACAAACATTGCATGGGCAATCTGATAGAGCTTTGTCATAACACCATAGGCAGACAGAGCAATTTCACTGCCATAAACACTAAGCGCACCATATTTGCGCATTAAATTATACATCACAATCTGGGTTGCAGCTGTGGCAGTCTGCATACAGAAGCTGGGAAAACCCAGTTTAAAAATATCTAAGGCATATTTTCTATCTAATGCCATTTTTTCTTTGCGAAAGGAGATATGTTCCATTCTAGGAATATACGCCAGGGCAAGGCTTCCCGAAACAAATTGACCAATAATGGTTGCCAAAGCCGCCCCCTTAACCCCCATTTGAAAGCCCAAAATAAAAATGGGGTCTAAAACCAAATTAATTGCGGCCCCTAGCATCATGGTGCGCATCATGTAGCGTGGATTCCCGTCAGCTCGAATCACAGCAGTAAGAGCCATAGTTAGTACGGAAAATGGCACACCCCATAAAAGAATTTTCGTATAATCCGCTGATATATCCAGAACGGTCATAGAGGCACCAAAAAACAACAGCAATGGTTTTAGAAAAATCGTACCCATAACAAAAACTCCAACTCCCGCTAATAAAAGCAAGAGCAGACCGTTGGCAAAATATTTTTCCACTTTTTCTTCTTCCTTGCGTCCTAAAGCCAGGCTGATATTTGCGGCACATCCATCACCAATCATCAAAGCCAATGCGGCAGTCAGAATAAACAAAGGAAACGCAACGTTTGTTGCCGCAACTCCATCAATCCCCACAGCATGCCCAATAAAAATTTGATCCACAATATTATATAGGCTGTTAACAATTAAAGTCAGTGCAGTAGGGACGGAGAATTGAACCAAAAGCTTCCCGATTCTTTCCGTACCCAGTTTGTTTTCCTGTGCCATACAAACGCCCCCTTAAATACAGCTTACTAAGCTTGAAATCAAATTCACTAGGATCTTATTCCTTGCAAATGATTTTTAAAAATTCCCTCTGAGTTGAATTTTCTGCAATTTTTATAAAAAAATAAAGCATCCTGCCCAATTGGGGTAGAATGCTTTTTTCATGAATTTTTCGCAGAAAAAGGCAGCCCACCACCGTGAGTGTTCCATAACCTTCTTCTCTCATCCAGACTGACTGTCGGCTTCGCATTGCAACGAATCCTGCCTTGGCCTTCACCTTAGCTCGCGGGCTTTTACCGCCGGTATGGTATCTCCCATTTCCGAAGAATTGTTTTATTTCATAGTATACGATACATCCTAAAAAATAATGGCATTTCCTTCTGTCAGTTAATCATTTTATATAAGAGTCTATTCTCTTCCTTCTATATTGATGGTATCATAGGAAAATTAGCAAGTCAACGAAATCATCCCTTTATCTCAGCGCCACAGAACATGCAAAAACGTTGCCCTGTTTTTACACCACCGCCGCAATTGGGGCAAAATTGGGGCCATTCCGTTGTTTTTTCAGAATTTTCATCTGTAACAGCTTCTGTTTCGTCCTGAGTTGTCTTCTCCGAAGATTGTTCTGCCTTTTCATCCTGCAATGCTTTGGCTTTTGCCCGCTCATCTAAAATTGCTTCCCGTTCCTTTCTCACTTTATCAATATCCACCATCAACTGACGAATTCGATCTTGACTGGTAACAACTTTATCACATATCAGCATTGCCTCCTGGTCTAACTTCTCCCCAACAGCAAATTTTGCCCAATAATGCTCTCCTAATTCCCTTTGATAGCACTGTATGTTTCCCTTCTCAATGGAAATTTCACCATTTAAACGATTAATCTCTAGGCTGTCTCCTGCTTTTTCTGTCAAGTTTCTGGCAGCCTCACCCAGTTTATCCAATAAGTCCATAATTCTGGCTCCTTCCCCAATATTCAACACAGTATATCTTTATTTTTATTATAGGTATTATGTGTGAAAAATCAATTCTCCCTGCATCTTTTTTCGGATTTTTTCACATAATGAGCTTAGGAGGTGAAAGCATGAAAATTTTTCAGGATATATCAACCCTTAAGCCTGAACTGGCTAATGAAATTGCCCATAACGACTCAGATATGAAACGCTTTTATACCCTTACCACCGAAGAGCGTCAAGATATTCTTGGTCGTATCAACGAGCACAACTCTCTTCATGAGCTTGAAAAAGCAAATGGTGAAAGAAAATAATGCTTTTTAAGGAATAGAATCTATTTCCTTATTGCCTTCCTTGGGGTGCCGATTATGTCGGCACCTTTTCAAAGAAAAGATACGTACTCTATATAGTATACTCAAACACTGCTTTTTTTCTAATCTTCCCCTTCTCTGGGCAAAGAAATGTATTTAAAATACGAAAAAATATCATAATTTTCCATTTTCTTTAGCCTTTCATATTTTATTTCTTTCAAAAACATTAATATATCTTTACAGAAAATTTACATATCAACAAAAAAATACACACGGCTCAGTTGCTTTATAAAAAAAAACTGTTTTCTTTCATGACTTTTTTCCAAAGGTTCATACATTTCATGTCCCTTTTTCGCTTATTTTCCTACCACCACTATGCATCATAACAAAATATTATACAATTCGGCTTTATCCTATTTACATCATCAGAGTCCCACCGTATAATTAAAATACCTTTTTAAGCATCGAGTTTTCAGTAATAAGAGGGAGCCATTAATCATGGAATTGTTAAAACGCAGAATTATCAACGACGGAACAGAAATAGGCACGGAGATCGTTAAGGTGGATTCTTTTTTGAATCACCAGTTGGATATTGGCTTATTTATGGCATTGGGCAAAGAAATTTATCGCCGCTTCGGGAATATGGGAATCAACAAAATTCTCACCATTGAAGCCTCCGGTATTGGCATTGCCGCCATAGCAGCCATTTATTTCGATCTAGTGCCTGTTGTTTTTGCAAAAAAAGCACAACCCAGCACAATGAATGAGGACTTCTACGGTGCTCCCGTAAAATCCTTTACAAAGGGCACTGTTTCCATTGCCAAGGTTTCTAAGCAATACTTGAGCAAGGATGACAAGGTTCTTATCATTGATGATTTTCTTGCCCATGGCGAAGCGGCGGCAGGTCTCGCAAACCTTGTTGAGCAAGCAGGTGGAACTGTATGCGGCATCGCAGCCATTGTGGAGAAGGAATTTCAAGGTGGGAGTAAAAAGCTAAGGGATTTGGGTTATTACGTTGACTCCTTGGCTGTCATTACAAACATTGAGGACGGAAAAATCTATTTTAAAGATTAATACGTCCTTCTTTATGTGATTCAAAAATAAAGCTTTTCTATTTTCTGGTTATTTCGCCTTCATAAAAAGGGGAGGGCGTTTAACATACCTGTCACTATTTTAAAATGATGTTAAAAGAAAAGGAGAGGAACCATGAAAAAGTTAACAAAATTTTTGGCGTTGACGTTGGCAGTAGCAATGTCCATGACAGCTTTGGTTGGCTGTGGCGGTAATACCAAACCCGCAGAGAACGCAGAGGCTCCAGCAGCAGAGGCAACAAAGGTAGGCTTTATCTACATCGGCTCCCAAAATGACGGCGGCTATTCCCAAGCACAGCATAACGGTACAAAGGCTGTTCAGGAATATTTTGGCGATAAGGTAGAAACCATTATTGCTGAAAACGTATCCGAGGAGAAGCAAACTGTTAAAACCACAGCAATGAATATGATTGACCAAGGTGCTACCATTATTATTGGTACAAGCTTCGGCTTCATGGATGCATTGGATGAATTGGCTACAGAATATCCTGATGTAACCTTCTTGCATTTCTCCGGCAACAAAATGAACGACAAAAACTTTGGCAACTACTTTGGTGCCATGGAAGAACCCAGATACCTGACCGGTATGATTGCAGGTATGATGACAAAAACAAATAAGCTGGGCTATGTTGCAGCTTTCCCTTATACAGAAGTACACATTGGTATTGATGCCTTCGCATTGGGCGCACAGAGTGTAAACCCCAACGCAGAGGTTAAGGTTGTTTACACCAATAGCTGGGGCGATCCCGCTGGCGAAAAAGCAGCCGCTGAATCCTTGTTGGCTCAGGATTGCGATATTATCACACAGCATGCTGACTCCGCAGGCCCTCAGCTTGCAGCAGAAGCAGCTGGCAAGCTTGCAATCGGCTACAACTTGGATAACTCCGAAATCGTTCCCGGTGCTTTCTTAACAGCTCCCGTTTGGCACCACGATAAATATCTGGTACCTACCATTGAAAAAATCATTGCTGGCACTTATGTTCCCGAATCTTACTATGGCACAATGAAAGACGGCTATGTTGGCCTTGCACCTATGACAGATTTGGTACCCCCTGAAGTTCAGGCTAAGGTAAACGAAGTTGCAGCGAAAATGGAAGCTGGCGAATACCCAGTATTCGTTGGACCTATCTATGATACAAAGGGAAATGTACTGGTTAAAGAAGGCGAAACTCTTGACAGAGCTGGCATCTGGACAGTAATGCAGAGCTTAGTAAAAGGCGTTTCCGCTGTAAACTAAGAATCAGTGCTTCCTTAAGAAAATACTAGGAGAAAAAAATATGGAACCCGTAAAAGCAATCGAAATGAAAGGCATTTCCAAGGCTTTTGGGTCCGTTAAGGCGAACGAAAACGTGAATCTCACTGTATATAACGGTGAGATTCATGCGCTATTAGGAGAAAACGGTGCCGGAAAAAGTACTCTTATGAGTATGCTTTCCGGTATCTATACTCCCGATAGCGGCTCCATTTCTATTCTGGGCAAAGAAGTGGATTTTTCCTCCCCCAAGGACTCCATCGCTTTGGGCATTGGTATGATTCATCAGCACTTTAAGCTGGTGGAGGTTATGACGGCAAAGGAAAATATGGTCATGGGAAGCAAGGGCATCGCCTTGCGTGGCAAGCAACTCACCAAAGAGATGCAAACCATTTGCGACCAATATGGACTGGATATCAAGCCGGATAAAAAGGTTTACGAAATGTCTGTAGGTGAAAAACAGACGCTGGAAATCATAAAGGTGTTGTACCGTGGTGCAAAAATCCTCATCTTGGACGAGCCAACCGCAGTTCTAACCCCTCAGGAGATCAAGCGTCTTTTTGCCATTTTAAGAAACATGAAGGAACAAGGCTGTGCCGTGGTTATCATTACCCATAAGCTGAACGAAGTTATGGAAATTTCCGACCGCATCACTGTTTTACGTCGTGGTCAGTCTATCGAAACCGTAGAAACCAAGGATGTGGAAGTAAATCGTCTGATTGAAATGATGGTTGGTAAAAAGGTAGATTTGGAGCTGGAAAAACCTCATTGTACCCAAGAGAATCCATTGCTTAAGGTAGATGGTCTTTATGTTTCCACCAAAGAAAATAAGCACGCTTTAGAAGATATTAATTTCGACCTGTTTGCAGGTGAAATTTTAGGCATTGCCGGTGTAGCCGGTAGTGGTCAAAAGGAAATTTGTGAGACTATCGCAGGGCTTCTTCCTGCGGAAAAGGGACGTATTTTCTTCGAAAACGCCAACATTCTGGGGAAAAGTCCCAGAGATATTATCCGCTTAGGCATCCGCATGGGCTTTATTCCCGAGGATCGTTTGGGCATGGGCTTGGTAGGCTCTATGGATATGGTGCATAACATGATTTTAAGAGATTATCCCAATCAGCCCGGCTTTTTTCTGCATCGAAAAGAAAGCACGAAAAAAGCAGAACGATTGGTAGAACAACTGGAAATTTTGACTCCAGGCGTACACCACCCGATTAAAAAACTTTCCGGCGGAAATATCCAAAAGGTTCTTTTGGGTAGAGAAATCGACTCCAATCCAAAGGTTTTAATTACCGCTTATCCTGCCAGAGGGTTGGATATTGGTGCATCTTATAAAATTTATGATTTATTAAATGAGCAAAAGAAAAAGGGTGTCGGCGTGCTGTTCATCGGCGAAGACTTAGACGTTTTGATGGCCCTTTGTGATAGAATTATGGTATTTTGTGGTGGTAAAATGACAGGTATCGTTAACCCCGAAGAAATTACGAAAGAAGACATCGGCCTTTTAATGGCAGGCGGCGCATTGGAAAAGGAGGTAAAATCATGATTCCCTTGAAAATCACAAAACGAGATGATTTGCCCCGTAATAAAGCCATATTGATTCGCACCCTGTCGGTGGCACTTTCCATTGTATTTGCAGGCTTTATTATTGCCCTTTTGGGCTATAACCCCATTACAATCTTCACCTCTATGGTCAAAGGTGCCTTGGGTACCCCCATCCGTATTCAGCAAACTACCCTTAAGGCAATTCCTTTGGTGATAACCTCCCTAGGTATTTTGGTTGCCTTTAAAATGAAGTTTTGGAATATCGGTGGCGAGGGTCAGATTATGATAGGTGCTTTTGCGGCTTCTGCCGTTGCACTGAATTTTGACCTTCCAAGACCATTGATGCTTTTATCCATGGGTGTTGCGGCAATGGTAATGGGCGGCTTTTGGGCTTTCATTCCTGCATTCTTTAAGGCTAAAATGGGTACCAATGAAACCATTTTCACTTTAATGTTGAACTATTTGGCAATCAAATTTGTCACCTACTTGCAATATGGCCCTTGGAAGGATCCCGCTTCTCAAGGCTTTCCCAAAATTGCAACCTTCTCTAATGATGCCATCCTTCCATCCGTTGGCGGAGTGCATATGGGATGGATCATTGCCTTAATCTTGGTGGTTCTGGTTTATATCTTTTTGAACCACACTAAGAAAGGCTATGAAATTTCTGTCGTTGGAGAAAGCATTGAAACTGCCCGCTATGCCGGCATGAATATCTCCTCCGTTATCATTATCTCTATGCTGCTTTCCGGTGGTCTTTGCGGTTTAACAGGTATGATTCAGGCCTCAGCGGTAGAGAAAACTCTATCAGCTTCCCTTTCCGCCAACTACGGCTTTACAGCAATCATTACCACTTGGCTGGCAGGCTTAAATGCCATTGCCACACTGTTTGTTTGTATCGCCTTTGCCATATTGGTGCAGGGAGGAAATTATATTCAAATTTCCATGCAAGTTCCTGCCTCTGTTGCAGATATGATTCAGGCAATTATTCTGTTCTTCGTATTAGGCAGTGAATTTTTCCTGCAATACAAGGTGCAGTTCCATAAATATATAAAAGTAAAAAAGGAGGCGAAATAAGATGTTAGTTGGTTTTCTTTCCGCTGCAATCATAGCGGGTACCCCTCTTCTTTTCGCCACCTTAGGCGAAATTTTTTCCGAAAAGGCAGGCCATCTGAACCTTGGTGTAGAAGGTATGATGTATATGGGTGCTATCGTAGGATTTATTGTTGGCTTGAATACCCATAATCCTATCCTGGCTATGATGGGTGCAGTTTTATCAGGAGGAGTCGGTGCTTTGCTCTACGCCTTTTTAACCGTTTCCCTTCGGGTGAATCAAACGGTTTGCGGCTTGACACTGACCATTTTCGGCGAAGGCTTTGCCAGCTTCCTAGGACAAAGAGTAATGGGCTCCATCGTTCCCGGGGATATCAAAAGCTTTTTTGCCCCAAGACCAATTCCTGGTTTGTCCTCTATTCCTTATATTGGAGAAATTTTGTTCAAACAAGATATTTTTGTTTACTTTGGTTACATTACCATTATCATCGCAACCTACTATCTATTTCGCACTAAAAAAGGCCTTAACCTTCGAGCAGTGGGAGAAAGTGCGGCAGCTGCGGATGCCTCAGGCATTAATGTAACCCTGTATAAATACGTTCACATCCTTTTAGGCGGCGCGTTGTGCGGCTTAGGAGGTGCTTATATGTCTTTGGTGACGGTTCCCGTTTGGCAGGAGCATATTATTTCTGGACGTGGTTGGATTGCCGTTGCATTGGTAATCTTTGCTTCTTGGAATCCAATTAAGGCAATGTTTGGCGCATTCTTATTTGGCGGTTTGTCCATTTTGGGCTTCCGTTTACAGAGTATGGGAATACAGATTTCCCAATACCTGATTGACATGCTTCCTTATGCGGCAACCATTATCATTGTAATTATCAGTACAAGAAAAAACAAAAAAGAAGATTTACCTCCTGCTGATTTAACCAATCCTTATTTCAGAGAGGAACGTTAATCATCAAAAAAATACGCCTGCTTACCTTGATGCTCCATCCTGGAAAGCAGGTTTTTTTACACCCTCCGTCCCATAATGAACGTCTGTTTCGTCCACCTTACACAAAAGGACTTCTTATTTTCATATCATTCCACCCTTCCTTTTAAACACTGCACAATACAAATAATCTTGCACAAAAAAACCTCTACAATTCTACTTAAAATCCCTGTTTTTACTGTTGAGAAAGGGAATCTGCTTTGTTATGATAAGCGGGTGCGACTTTCTAAGATAATTTTAATAATACAGTTTTTTTGTGATTCGAGAGGGGATATTTTCATGCTGGGCAGTTTTGGGGACAGCTTAAAACAAGAGTTCAAAGGATATAACGCATCCAAATTAACACAGGATTTGATGGCGGGTCTTACCGTTGCGGCAGTTGCCTTGCCGTTGGCTCTGGCCTTCGGTGTCAGCAGTGGTGCTGACGCTGCGGCTGGCTTAATAACAGCTATTATTGCAGGACTGGTTATGAGCGGCTTATCCGGGGGATATTATCAAATTTCAGGGCCTACAGGTGCCATGGCTGCAATCCTTATGTCTTTGGTGGCTACTTATGGGCTAAATGGGGTATACATTGCAACGCTCATTGCAGGTATTTTATTGCTACTTTCCGGTCTTCTTCGCCTGGGTAAGTTAACGGCTTTTATCCCCGCCCCTGTTATTACAGGCTTCACCTCGGGTATTGCTGTTATTATTGCCTTAGGACAAATCGACAATTTTTTTGGCACCCATTCTCAGGGTACTTCAGCAATTTCCAAGCTGTTCAGCTATGCCTATTTAGGCTTTTCACCAAATTTAACCGCCGTATTATTGGGCGCCTTTGTAGTGCTGTTTATGGTTTTCTTTCCAAAAAAATGGAGTGCAGTTATTCCTGCATCTCTTTTGAGCATTATACTTACCACTGCAGTCTCTTTGTTCCTAGAACTAGATGTTGCCGTTGTTGGAGAAATTCCTAAAACCCTAATTCCTGAAAGCCGCTTAACCTTATCGGCTTTAAACATAAAAACCTTAGGCGAATTAGTAACCCCTGCCTTTAGTATTGCAATTTTAGGTATGATAGAAAGCCTTTTATGCGGTGCCAGTGCTGGCAGAATGACAGGGGTGCGCTTAAACAGTAATCAAGAGCTGATTGCCCAAGGTGTGGGAAATATTCTTTTGCCATTTTTCGGTGGAATCCCTGCTACAGCAGCTATAGCTCGTACCAGCGTTGCTGTGAAATCAGGGGCGCAAACCCGCTTAGTTGGTGTTTTTCATGCCGTGGGGCTTTTGATTTCCATGTTCCTTCTGGCACCTGTTATGTCCCAAATTCCCCTTGCCGCCTTAGCCGGAGTGTTAATGGTTACGGCTTGGCGTATGAATGAATGGGAATCGATACACTATATCTTCTCTCACAAATTCAAAGGGGCAATGCTGGAGTTTGTGGCAACCATGGCGGCAACTATTGTGTTCGACCTAACCATTGCAATTTTAATTGGTGTAGTCATTGGCTTGGTATTCCTTGTAACGCGACTTTCTTTTATAGAAATTAATTACGAAGATGTTGATATGAGCCGCATGAACGTTACAGACCCCGTTCTATGTGAACGCTATAGCAACGCAAAAGTAGTTTATATTACAGGCCCTATGATTTTTGCCAATACACAGGCTATCTCAGATATTGCAGAAAAGGTAAAGGGAGCAGATACCGTACTGTTCTCCATGCGTGGTGTCTCCAATATTGATATATCCTGCGCCCAAGTATTGCGAGAGCTGATTGAGAGCTTACGCAATCAGGGAGTTGATGTTGCCCTTTGCGGCCTCCCTACCCACACCATGAAGATGATGCAGAGAACGGATTTAAAAGAAGTCATCGGAGAGGAAAATTTCTATTGGAGCGTGGAGCGAGTTCTTCTGACAAACCGTGCAAAAGGAAAAATGGCCGCTTAAGATACGCACCTGTTAAGCAAGCTAAAAACCATAAACCTATATCCAAACCATTAATAGCAAAAAGCCTGTTGATTAGATAAGCAACAGGCTTTTTACTTTATTACTTATCAAATTTAAATTGACATTTAAGATAGTAAATTATTACTAAGGGAAAATAAATTTTTTGCAACTATTTTAGGTTTCTTGACACTCTTCAAGGAGATTAGCCTTTCATAATAATCACACTACCTAGTCTATTTAAATAACAATCCTTTCCGATCTCGTTGCAAAGTCTTTGCAAAAATATTAATGCACAGCTCCTCCAATGCCGCAATGGTAGCAAGTCCACATAGTAAGGATGCAGGCATGGTTATCCCCCAATACCCATACATCAGTGGGAAACAAAACAACGCTCCTCCTGTTGCCTTATTCAGATAAGTATGTAAAAATGCCAACCCACGATACCGAAAAATTCCTATCCCAAAGGTAATCCCCTTGATGATAAAAATTGCACCAACCCAAAACAGTACCCACTGGGGCAAAGCTATTTTAGGAAGCAAAGTAAATAGTGCGATGAAAACAAAAACGCAATCGGCAATACTATCCATCGTTGCCCCAAAGCGAGAGGTCAAGTCTAGCCTTCGTGCCAAAAAACCATCTAGGATGTCACTTAATCCACAAAAAAGATAAAGAAGAAAAAATGAACCTGATAACGGTTCTGTTATTAGCAGCAAAAATGAAGCAAAAATTCTTGAAGCCGTGATACTGTTTGGTAAAAACCTCATTTTTCCACCTCGTCACAATTAGAATAGCTTTAGCCTAGCATAAATTTTCTATTATCACAAGAAGATATGAGTTTCTAAAATAGCTATAGACAGCTATTAGAGAACTCTTTCATCTTGAGTACAATCACTGCATGGGATAGCCAATACCTTCAAAGCTCTGTACAAAGGTTTTTTTATTGTAATCTCCAAAATGTGCTCAGCGCATACAAACACTACGTTCTCCTCTGGGTATTTGGTTTTCTGCTTGATAATTTACGTTTCATTCAGTGGTTACAAAAAAATCGTAAGTACCCCAAAAAAGGAAGTACTTACGAAATGAATGCTTATTGATTCTGAGGGATCTTCGGAATCCCTGCAAAGCCTTGCTCCAAGTCCTTATCAGAGGGAATATAGTCGTTCATAATGCCGTCATTGAATTTTTCATAAGCTAACATATCAAAATATCCTGTGCCGGTTAAACCAAAGAGTATGGTTTTTTCCTCGCCGGTTTCTTTACAATGCAACGCCTCATCCATTGCCACACGAATTGCATGGGCACTCTCCGGTGCAGGCAAGATGCCCTCCACTCTGGCAAATAGCTCTGCCGCTTCAAACACCGCCGTTTGCTCCACAGAACGAGCTTCCATGAGGCCTTGATGGAATAATTCCGACACAACAGGGCTCATTCCATGATAACGCAAGCCCCCTGCATGGTTTGCAGAAGGGATAAACCCACTGCCTAAGGTGTACATCTTTGCTAAGGGTGTTACCATACCTGTATCACAGAAATCATATACATATTTTCCTCTTGTTAAACTGGGGCACGATGCAGGCTCTACAGCGATAAAACGATAATCCCGCTCTCCTCTAAGCATTTCACCCATGAAAGGAGAAATCAATCCCCCTAGGTTAGACCCACCCCCTGCACAGCCAATGATAATATCCGCAACAACACCATATTTATCCATAGCAGCCTTTGCCTCAAGCCCAATCACAGACTGATGCAATAAAACCTGATTTAATACACTTCCCAAAACATAGCGATAGCCTTCCCTTGTCACTGCAGACTCAACTGCCTCAGAAATGGCACAACCTAAACTGCCTGTGGTATCCGGATGCTCTGCCAAAATCTTTTTGCCTACTTCCGTAGTCATGGAAGGTGAAGGTGTTACCTTTGCACCATATGTGCGCATTACCTCTCTGCGAAAAGGCTTTTGCTCATAAGATACCTTAACCATATATACATCACAGTCCAAACCAAAATATGCACAAGCCATAGATAAAGCTGTCCCCCACTGTCCTGCACCGGTTTCTGTTGTCACACCAGTAAGCCCCTGCTTTTTTGCATAATATGCCTGGGCAATGGCTGAGTTTAGCTTATGACTGCCGCTGGTATTATTTCCTTCAAATTTATAATAAATCTTCGCCGGTGTTTGCAGCTTTTCCTCCAAGCGATAGGCACGCACCAAGGGAGACGGACGATACATTTTATAATACTCTTGAATCTCCTCAGGGATATCAATATAAGCATTGGTGTTATCCAATTCCTGCTCTACCAGCTCTCTACAGAAAACAGGTGCCAGTTCTTCTGCTGTCATAGGTCCTAAGGTTGCAGGGTTTAAAAGAGGTGCAGGTTTTTTCTCCATATCCGCCCGCACGTTATACCATTGCTTTGGCATCTCCTGCTCATCCAGATAAATTTTGTAAGGAATCTCATTTTTTTTCATGCTGTTTTCTCCTCTCATTTTGGTGATGGTTTTTATAGTTGGGAGAAGTTGTTTTTCTGCAATAAAAAAGCCCTGTCCCAACAAATTTCTTTGCAGGGACAAGAGCAAACATTCACTCCTGCGGTGCCACCCGGCTTGGTACAAAAAAAGTACCCACTCAATGACATACAAACATATGCCCTCGTTGATAACGGAGTATCTGCTCCGGCTTGCATACTTAAGGTTCTGCGCGCCCTCAGGAGTCCATTCCTTTCAAAAATCCACGCTGCCTTTCCACCCACGGCAACTCTCTGTTGTTTCTTTTTGAAAGTACTCTTCTCCCTCATCGGTTTGTTGGATTCATATTACGACGAAAATGTATCTTTGTCAATACAAAGAAGGTTTTTCTACGGTTTTCCCCCGTCAGACATTCAAATTCCAATTTTTCTGGTCATTTTTCACTATCAATTTATACAAAAAAGGACTTTGTTCTTAGAATAACCCCTCAGAAATTTCTTGCCCATAAACTTGCTCTACCCCATGGCAAAGGGCAGACTGCAAATGTTGCTATCTGCCCTTCTTCATTGGAAGATCCTCGTTCCTCATGATGATCTTATTTTACAATTTAAGCTTCCTTTTGTATTTAGCTATCATTGATACGCAGGGGGAAAAATATGTTTTAGTATTTTTCAAATCCAGTTCGATACTCACTGTCAGAATCTTCTGCGTATTCCATTGTCATCCCATCCATATTTTCAAAGGAAGCCTGCCATGTATTTTGTGCATCTGCTAACTTAAATTTACCCACTTCACTTTGCAAGGTTTGCGCCTGAGCCGCCAATTCCTCGCTGGAGGCAGAGCTTTCTTCCGCCGTTGCGGCGTTTGTCTGTACAACTGCAGACACCTGGGTTAATCCTTGATTAATCTGAGCAATGGCAGTTGCCTGCTCCGTGGAAGCCGTTTCAATTTCTTGTATAGAGCTTGCAACCATTGCTGATTGATTGGAGACCTCAACAATACATTTTAATGTCTCATCTGCAAGCTTTTCACCCTCTGATACCTTTGCTGTTGATTTTTCAATCAGCTCGGCTGTCTGTTTTGCTGCTTCCGCAGATTTTGCCGCAAGATTTCGTACTTCATCTGCCACTACAGCAAAACCCCTACCCGCATTTCCAGCTCGTGCAGCTTCCACTGCGGCGTTTAATGCAAGGATGTTTGTCTGGAATGCAATGTCTTCCACCAGCTTTGTGATTTTAGAAATTTCTTGGGAGGAATCTCCGATTTCCATCATTGCTGAGCTTAGACGTTGCATGTACTCATTGCTATCAGATAATCCCCTCACAGATTGTTCCACATATTCTGTGGCCTTTTGAACGCTGACTGCATTTCGTTCTGCCTGATGGGCAACGCTGGTTACGGATGCCGATAACTGCTCTACTGTTGCCGCCTGCTCTGTTGTACCCGAAGATAAGGCTTGTGCCCCGGCAGATACCTGCTCTGCCCCTATATTAACCTGATCCGCAGTTTCATGAATAAGCATCATTGTTCGATTTAAGCTTCCCACAATATTCTCCATAGACTGCTTAATTGCTCCAAATTCACCGGGATATTGACTTTGAGCCTGTGCCGTTAATCTCCCATCCTCAATTTCTTTTAAGAAATGTGAAATATCGCTGATAATATCCCTGAAGGCTCTTACCATTTCATTGATTTTCATTGCGATAAGGCCTGTTTCATCCTCACGATGCACGGAAAGGTCAATGTTTAGATTGCCTTCCGACATTTTTTCAATTGCAGTAACCACCTCTTGAATGGGCTTGGTTATCTGTGTTGCAATTCGAATAGTAGCCAAAATAGAAATCAAAAGTGCAAAAATTCCTAATCCTACTGTACAGATCGCCGATGTCTTTACACCGGACATAAATTCCGATTCTAGAGCGGTTACATTGACAGACCACCCATTTGTGCCATCAATGGGTGTATAGGAACCAAACTTCTTATCTCCCTTCCAAACATAGAAACCGAAGCCGCTTTTGCCTTCTGTCATTTCTGTCTCCAATGCCGCAACCTCTTTATAAAGCTTGGGGTCTTTTTTCACTTCATCCAGATTATTTTGCTTCTTCTGAACCAAAGAAAAGTCTTTATGGGCCATTTTTACCCCTTGATTATTTAAAATATAAGTACTGCCTGTTTCTCCAATTTGCACACCTGCAATGATCTCTTCAAAAACCGAATATGGAATTTTCAGCATGACTACCGAATTTTTGTAGGAGTGCCCAAATTCAAAGTAGACTTCTTCTCCCTCAACAATTGCATCAGATAAAAAGCTTTGTCCTCCCATGGCTTTTTGAAAAACTGCATCTTGGGCATAGTTATTTTTACCATTATAAGAAATACCGCTGGCATCGGTAATATCCATATCTTGCAGATTATATTTTGATGAAATCGTCTGTAAGTAGGATGATAAATTTAGAGCACTTGAATTCTCTTTGTATAAAATTGCCGATTCTGATACAATCACATACTGGTCAAGCTGTTCTGTAATTTTATTTGCGATTAACTCTGAAGTTTCCCGCATTGTTTTCTGTAAAGATTCCTCCGTTGATTTCTTGGTAAAATAAACAGAACTCACAGACAAAGCTGTAATAAGTAATACAAGGGCAACTGATACAAATGTAACCAGCTGCGCCTTTATTCCTCTCTGTCCAACTGTCTTTTTCCTCATTCGATACATCCACCCTTGCTTTTTTAATTTCTCCATTCCCTTTCCCTCCGTCATCTTAAGTGATATAATGCTTTGTATATATAGACACCCCTTAAAGTGCTATTTTAATGAAAAAGAGCTAAACCATGGTTTAACTGCTTTTTGACAAGTTGTCCCCAAACGGAAACAAAATTGTACCGAAACACCAAAATAAAATAAATCAATCTGTCGAAAATTGTAGAATTTATATAATATATTATACCTTTATTGTAATAATTTGTCAATTGTTTGTGCAATTTACTTATATTGAACTATTAGACCTATATCGTAAAAAGAATGAAAAATCGTTTTTGCACGACCTCTTATTAAATCATTACATTGGTATACATGGTCTTTAACCAATACACAGGAAACAGGAAAAGGACAAAAAAAGCCCCACAGATTCAAGCAGAATCTGCGGGGCTTTTTAGTTACATTTTAATTTTTTAAGGGTACTGTTCCATAGTTATTTTAAAAACTGCACCCTTTCAACTAAAATTTCAGATCATCGGTATTTTCAGTTCCCATGGGAATATCACTTCCGCAAACAGGACACTGAATTTCTGTTTCTGTTTCCATGGTTTCCCCGTCCACATCGATTTCTTCTCCGCAACTGGGACAGATAAAGGAATATAGATAAATGGGCTGATTTTCGCCATCTTCATCCTCATATTTTTCTAAGTCTTCCATTTCTTCATCATCCATGAAGGTTTCCAGCATAAACGCCATATCATCTAATATTTCCAACATGCCGTGGAAAATTTTACCTTCCTTGCTGTTTTCGTCAAAGCCGCTTCCATCACACAGACCCCGAAGATAGGTAATTTTTTTTTCAAAGTATTCCATGTTAAAAAGCCCCCTTTTCCATTCATGATTATTCAAAGAACTGCTCAACCGAAAATAGTAAGCATGAAACCTACTTCTTCCTTGAAAACAGAAGAATAACATATCTAAATCAGGTGGTTTTTAGGAGTTTGCTCTACCTAAATATTCACCTGTTCTTGTATCAATTTTAACCACTTCATCCTGATTGATAAACAAAGGTACCTGAATCTGAGCACCTGTTTCCAAGATAGCAGGCTTGGTTGCACCCTGTGCTGTATTGCCAGCAAAACCGGGTTCTGTTTCTGTAATCTTTAATTCTACAAACAAAGGAGGCTCGATACCGAAAACCTGACCATCGTAAGAAAGAATCTTAACTACTTCATTTTCCTTTACAAACTCTAAAGCATCGCCAACTTCATCAGCATTAATTGCAATCTGCTCATAAGTTTCGGAATTCATAAAATGGAACAAATCTCCATCGTTGTACAGATATTCCATATCCTGTCTTTCAATATGTGCTCTGGGCATTTTTTCAGTAGGTCTGAAGGTTTTTTCCAAAACAGCCCCTGTCTTCAAATTTTTGATTTTTGTACGCACAAACGCCGCACCTTTACCGGGCTTAACATGCTGAAATTCCAAAATTACATAAGGTGCGCCTTCGTATTCCATTGTAACGCCATTTCTAAATTCACCTGCAGAAATCATTCGTATTTCCTCCTCAAAATCATTTCATTCAAAAGTCTTTCTACAATTTTTAAATTGTATTTATAACAGACAGCGTCTTTCACGCCCTGAAATCAGCTTGAGCTTATACTCCTTCTGTTTCCTCCGTAAGGCCGTTTTATCCTACACTTACCTCGTCCGTTAACCAATCATGCTTGCTTTTCTAATAAATAAGCATATCCTTTTACATTCTAATGGAAAAGCCTTTATATTTCAATAAAAACTTATTGAAAATAAAGTATTTTCTATCTTTTATTTCCCTTCCCGCTTAAAATATTCTTTTAATACTAGTTTTTCAGCACCTCTTTTTATCTTAGTAATCAGTTGATCCCGATTACAAATGGGCGCAGTTAAAATACAGGTCAGTCCAGCCCTGTGACCACACCACATATCCGTAAAAACTTGATCCCCCACAATTGCGGTATTCTCCGGTGCAAGCTTCAGCTTTTTCATGGCTTGTTTTAACTTTCTAACCCCCGGTTTTCCTGCCTTATGCACCGCCAAGGTACGCAAATTTTTGTTAAACAATCGAACACGAGCCTTATTGTTATTGGAAAGAATGCAAAGACGAAAACCTTGCTTTCTTAAAAATAGGAATAACTCAATCAAATCATTTTCCGGTTCGGCAATATCAAAGGGCGCTACTGTGTTATCAATATCAAATACCAATCCCTTAATTCCCCTTGCTTTCAGCTCCTCCAACGGCAATTCATAAATAGATTTTACAAAAATATCGGGAAAAAAACGTTCTAAAATCATCTCACTCCAACCCTTCTCCGTCGTTGCTCCAAAATGCATTTTCATCTACATTCCCCAAGCGTTCCCCGCTTAAATAGCGAATCATAATATCATCTGCATCCCCGGTAACACCGTAAAGCAGTTCCACCCGCTTTACCCGCATAATATTTCGTGTACCAGAACGAATTTTACCGCATATTACAACATTGATGGCTTCCTCCATTAAGAAGCCGCCCAATTCCCGTCCACCCAAGGGTACAGTCACTTTGGATTTCACCAGCTCAATTTCCACGTCGTATATGGTAAATTCCTCTGCCCTAGAAAAAACAGTTTCAATCCGTCCATCCCTTGTCGGTATTGCTACACGCACCAAAAACCCCCCAATCAAAGCCAACTGCATTTATTTTCTATTTTTTTACCTCAGAAAAATTCATTAAGGAAAGGCTTTCATGATTTATTCTTTTTGCTCTAAAATAGTAATCCATAAAATCCCCTTTATTTCAATATATTTTAACCCTTTCCGTCATAAATAAAGATGGCTTTCCTACGTTTTTTCTTGTACAAGGTTATTGTATCCGCTTTTTTGGCAATTTGTCAATTTTCAGTACATTTTTTTTGCATATATCTTGAAAAAAGTGTAAAATACTACCTATATATATTATTTCAATGAAGGAGCTGATTTTATATGGATGAAAGAATAAAAACTTTAGCATATAATCTGGTAAACTATTCCTGCCGACTGGAAAAGGGGGAAAAATTGCTCATCAACTGCAATGGGATTCATCCCACGCCTTTGGTAAAGCAAATCATCAAGGAAGTTTATAAGGCAGGTGGAACACCCTTTTTACAGGTCATGACAAACTCTTTAGAGAGAGAACTGCTTTTAGGCGCTACGGAAGAACAGCAAAAGATGATGGCTGAGGTAGACAGCCGCTTAATGGAACAGATGGATGCCTTCATCGGCGTTCGAGGGGAAGATAATATTACAGAGCAAGCGGATGTGCCCAATGAAAAATTGGACTTACAAAATCGTTTTTATACCGACCCTGTGCATCATGGCATTCGAGTTCCTCGCACGAAGTGGGTGGTTTTACGCTATCCTACAAACTCTATGGCACAATCAGCCCACACCAGCTTAGAAGATTTTGAGGATTTCTACTTTAACGTTTGCAATCTGGATTACAGCAAAATGAGCAAAGCTATGGATTCCTTGGTTGAACTGATGAATAAAACCGATAAAGTACACCTCATTACGAAAGATACAGATATCACTTTCTCAATTAAAGATATCCCTGCTGTAAAATGCGCAGGCCGTTGCAATATTCCCGATGGCGAGGTTTATACCGCTCCCGTGAAAAACTCCATCAATGGTGTGATTACCTATAATACCCCATCGGAATATAACAGCTTTACTTTTGAGCATGTAAAATTAACCTTTCAGGATGGTAAAATTATTGACTGTGATGGAAATGACAAAGAGCGCCTAGAAAAAATCTTTAATACTGATGAAGGCGCAAGATATGTTGGGGAGTTTGCCATCGGCGTAAATCCTTACATTACAAAGCCTATGAACAATATTCTGTTTGACGAAAAAATTGCCGGAAGCATTCATTTTACACCCGGTAATTGCTATGATGATGCCTATAATGATAACCACTCCGCAATCCACTGGGATTTGGTTTTAATTATGACACCAGAATACGGCGGCGGTGAAATATGGTTTGATGATAAGCTCATTCGCAAGGACGGCATTTTTGTTCTGCCCGAGCTAGAGGTTTTGAACCCCGAAAATCTGAAATAATGGGGAAAAAAGTAGAAAACCTAGGCTTTATTGTTGACAGAGTTCTTTGAGTTATAGTAAAATCCTATATATAATTATAAACTGGCTATGAAAAGAAGAGTAAACAAACATGCTATGTAAAAGAGAGCCTTAAAGGCATAATTTGCCTTCGCTGAAAAAAGGTACAGGAGCAGTTGTTGAATATGGTCTTGGAGCTGCGCACCGAAAGATATTTTTTCTTTAGGCCGCGACGGGTGCGCCCGTTAAAGCGTAAGGGTACGTTGTACCCAATGAGGTCTTTTTCGTAAGAAAAAGGCGAAGTAAGGTGGTAACACGGTGATTAGCCGTCCTTTGTAGTTTTATAAAGGGCGGTTTTTTGATGTATACGGGTTACTTCTGAATGAAAAAGCCCATTCATGTTTATAACTTACAAATCAAGTAAAAAATCGGACAAGTTCTGCATTTTAGATACTATAAAAGGAGAGAGAATTGTGGAAAAAGAAAAGTTTTATATCACCACCCCTATTTACTACCCCAGTGATAAACTTCACATTGGCCATTCCTATTGCACTGTAGCAACGGATACCATGGCTCGTTACAAAAGACTGCGGGGTTATGACGTTATGTTCCTTACAGGAACAGACGAGCACGGGCAGAAAATCGAACGTATTGCAAACAGCCAAGGCAAAGAGCCCAAGGAATATATCGATACTATTGTAGTAGGCATCAAAGAACTGTGGAAGACTCTGAACATTTCCTATGATAAATTTATTCGTACTACCGATGATTACCATGTAAAAGCAGTACAGCAAATCTTCAAACAGCTTTATGATCAGGGAGATATTTATAAAAGCTCCTATGAAGGCTGGTATTGCACTCCTTGTGAGTCCTTCTTTACAGAGCATCAGCTGGTAAATGGCAAGTGTCCTGACTGCGGTCGTGACGTGGAATTGGTAAAAGAAGAAAGCTATTTCTTCCGTCTTTCCAAATATCAGGATCGTATTTTAAAATATATGGAAGAGAACTCTGAGTTCTTGCAGCCAAACACCCGTCAGAATGAAATGATTAATAACTTCTTAAAGCCGGGCTTGGAAGATTTAGCGGTGTCCCGTACGTCCTTCAAATGGGGTGTTCCTGTGGAGTTTGACCCAGGTCATATTGTTTATGTTTGGATTGATGCCCTTTCCAACTATATCACAGCTTTAGGCTATGGTTCCGATGACGACAGCCTGTTCCATAAATATTGGCCTGCAGATGTCCATGTAGTTGGCAAGGAAATTGTTCGTTTCCACTCCATTATCTGGCCTGCTATGCTGATGGCATTGAATCTTCCTTTGCCTAAACAAATTTTCGGACACGGTTGGTTGGTTATTAATGGCGGTAAAATGTCAAAATCCGTTGGTAACGTGGTTGACCCTAACGTTTTAGTAGAGAAATATGGCGTGGATGCCATCCGTTACTTCCTATTAAGAGAAGTAGCTTTCGGACAAGACGGTAACTTCAATAATGAAGCGCTGATTCAGCGTATTAACTCCGACCTGGCTAATGACTTGGGTAACTTGGTTTCCAGAACCGTTGGTATGATTGAAAAATACTTTGGCGGAAAATTACCTGATGCTCGTACTGAAACTCCTTTTGATAAGGATTTAGAGACAGTTGCTTTGGGCACAGCAGAAAAAGTTGAAACTGCTATGGAAAAAATGTTCTTTAGTGACGCATTAATTGAAATTTGGAACTTAATCCGCAGAACCAATAAATATATTGATGAAACCCAACCTTGGATTCTTTGTAAAGATGAAGCAAAACAGGGTGAGTTAGCAAACGCATTGTATCATGTTGCCGAAAGCATCAGAATTACCTCTATTCTGATTCAACCCTTTATTCCCACCACACCAGAGAAAATCTGGGCACAGTACAACATTGAAAGTAACATTGTGGAATGGGAAATGGCAAAAAAATGGGGATTACTGCCCTTTGAATTAAAAGTGGAAAAAGGCGAAACCCTCTTCCCTCGTATTGATATGAAAAAGGAATTGGCAGAATTGGAAGCGGCAATTAAAGCTTCTCAGTCCACCGCTGTGGCAAATCAAGGTAAAGAAGAAAAGAAAGAAGAGAAAAAGGAAGCCCCAAAGAAGCATGAAGAACCCGAATACCCAGCAGAAATTTCCATTGATGATTTTTGCAAGGTACAGCTTAAGGTTGGCGAAGTGATTGCAAGCTCTGTGGTGGAAAACTCGAAAAAGCTTCTGCGTAATGTCATTCGCATTGGCGAAGAAGAAAGAGTTGTTTTCTCCGGTATCAAAGAATGGTACACACCCGAGGAAATGGTAGGCAAGCGGGTTGTGGTTGCCTATAATTTAAAACCGAGAAAAATGATGGGCGAAATGTCCTACGGAATGATTCTTTGCGCCGATGACGGAAACGGCAATTTGAGTCTTTTGACTACAGAAAAGAAAGACTTCCCCAGCGGAAGTGGAATTAGTTAATGTATTTTGAATCTCATGCGCATTTAGATGATAAGCGGTTCAGAGAGGATCGGGAGGAGCTTTTAGGGCTTCTCCCCTCTTGCGGTATAGACTATGTGGTTAACGTTGGGTGCGATTTGAAAAGCTCAAAGCAAAGCATTCGCCTTGCAGAACGTTATGATTACATTTTCGCCTCCGTAGGCATTCATCCTCATGAACTGTACGATATGTCATCCCAAACCATAGAGGAACTCCGTCGCCTCTCCCAGCATAAAAAAGTAGTTGCAATCGGGGAAATTGGTTTGGACTATTATTATGATACACACCCAAGAGAACTACAACAGTTTTGGTTCCGTCAACAACTTCGTCTTGCAGAATCTGTTAACAAACCTGTAATAATTCATTCACGAGATGCATCGCAGGAAACTTTTGACATTATGTCCACAAGCAATGTTCGTAAAGGTGTAATCCATTGTTATTCGGGTTCAGCGCCAATGGCGGTTGAATACGCAAAAATGGGGTTTTATATCGGAATTGGGGGAGTTGTGACATTTCCAAATGCGAAAAAAATGGTAGAAGTGGTGGATGCAGTACCCCTAGAGAAGATTTTAATTGAGACAGACAGCCCTTATTTGGCTCCCGCACCTAACCGCGGAAAGCGAAATGATCCTAGGAATTTGGAATATATTGTAACAAAAATCGCTGAAATTAAGAATATTTCCCCAAAAAACGTGGCAAATATTACTAGTAGAAATGCACAAAATTTATTTTTTTAAAAAAACGTTGCATAAATGTTACAAATATGTTAATATACTATCTGTAAAGTAAAGGTATATCAATACGATATATCTTTATTTTTGCAGTTGTTCGTGAAAAGAAAAGAAAAAGCATGCGGAAGTGACGACTCCCCATGTAAATACGACTGCGGCTCAGCCCTTCAAAAAGGCATGGGCAAAGGCATAAGAATCTATATGTCTATCATAAATACGAGAGGAGCAACCCCTCTGCTATTACCCACATAATCGGCAGGCAGGGTCGTGTTCAAGGAGGAAAAAATGAAAACGCATCTTAGAGTATTTGCTATCGTGGTATTTATATTGGTGATTGGCTGCGGCTCGGCCTCTGCTTACAGCAAACAAAATACACAGTCTGTATTCGTAAATGTGGACGGCGTACCTCGTATGGTATCCACAGACGCTCAAACCGTTGGTGACCTGCTGGAGGAGCTCTCCGCTACCATTGACACAGACTATCTTTTGAGCGATTACAAAAAAACAGACGCTGTAACAGATATGATGACCATTTCTCTCACCTCAGTAACTGAAAAAATTGTTGCTACAACAGATGTTGTACCTTATGAAACAGTGGAAAAATCTTCTTCCGATTTGAAACCGGGCGAACGCCGAGTGGTTCAGGAAGGAAAGGAAGGTCAAACCTCCATTGTAAGTAAAGAAGTATATCATGGCGACAAATTAGTAAGTACAGAGCCTGTAGAAACAAAAGTTATCACAAATGCAGTAAATAAGGTCATTGAGGTTGGTGCTTCCAACGTCATTAACGGCATGACTTATCAAAAAGCAATCAGTGCAAAAGTAACAGCTTATACGCCTTTCGACGCAGGCTGTAATGGTATCACAGCAACAGGGACCACGGCTACTAAAGGCGTTGTTGCAGTAGACCCTAGAGTAATTCCCTTAGGCAGTAAGGTTTATGTTCCCGGCTATGGAGTAGCCACTGCTGAAGATACAGGCGGAGCAATTAAGGGCAACCGTATTGACGTCTGTTATGAAACAAAAAATGAAGCATTTTCTTGGGGTGTTCAAAACGTAACCGTTTACGTTTTATCCTAATCAAAGAAAATAAAAATATAAAAAACCACGATACAAAAGACCAAGTCAATGACTTGGTCTTTTTCTCTTATCTATCTCTAAATAAAACGTATGTGTATTAATCTTCAAGATTATTTTCATCAAATAAGGGAGATGTAAAAAATTCTTCAATACCTATTTCCAGACCCAAACACATTTCATGAATTATTCGAAGTTTAACAGAATCATAGGAACAGTTTATAACATTCCCTATCGTTGAGCGAGGAACGCCGCTTTTCTTAAATAATTCATATTGGGTCATTCCTTTGGATATTAAAATCTCTTCTAATCTTTTACTAATCGCTTCGTTTAATCTCATAAGCCCCTCGTCCCTGTAGCTGCAAAACCTCGGGCACCGCCCAAACCCGCTTGCTTTTTGTAAAAAGCAAGACCAAAAACTTTTATATAAACCCAATTTTCATGGGGTTTATTACAGGTCAAGGTCGAAACCTTGTGGTTGTTCGAGGGCAATACCCTCAATGGTTTGAATTTATTCAACATTTTGAAAGATATTCGTAATAACTGCAAATACCTTTTTTCTATATAAATATCATTTCTTACAAATCAATAATCTCCGCATTCTGAACAGATTCTTCCAGCAATCTATCCAATTCCGTCAACCTACGCTCGGATTTTTCAATAAAACTCAATCTAGGCTTTGTAACAGGATGCTTTGCCACAAATACTGTACAACAATCTTCATAAGGTCTGGCGGAAATCTCAAAGGTACCTATTTTCTGAGCTAGATTTATGATTTCTTGTTTATCCATTCCTGCTAAGGGACGCAAAACAGGCATTTCGCAAACCGCGTTAATGGCATAAATACCCTGCATGGTCTGGCTGGCAACCTGACCCACGCTTTCTCCTGTAATCAATGCCATGGCTTCATCCTTTTTGGCAATCATCTCTCCTGCACGCATCATAGCACGTTTCAAGTGAATTGTGAGCTTATCATGGGCAACGTTGTCCAATAAATATAGCTGCAACTCCGTAAAAGGCACAACATACAGACGGAATTCCCCTGTGAAATCGGCAATCCTTTTCGCCAAGTCAATCACCTTCTGTTTTGCCCATTCGCTGGTGTAAGGAGGACTATGGAAATAAACGCCTTCCACCTCAACTCCACGCTTTGCCATCATCCAAGTGGCCACAGGGCTGTCAATACCACCGGAAAGAAGACTAACGCCTTTACCTGAACTGCCATAAGGCAAACCACCGTAGGTTTTAATCCCTTTAGAATGAATATAAACGCTGTTTCTGATTTCTATATTCAACATCACATCAGGTTTATGCACATCCACCTTTAGATTTGGCATTTGCTCCAATAAATACTCCCCAATCTTCATGTTCATATCCATAGAAGGTATGGTAAAGCCTTGATTCGCTCTTCTGGTCTTCACCTTAAAGGAAATCTGCTGGTCGCCATACTGCTCCTTCATGTGACGATACGCTTCCTCTAAAATGGTTTCATAGGTCATATCCGCCAAACGGACACCAGGGCAAACCTCCACCAAACCAAAAATAGGCACCACCCGAGGAATCAACAAATCGTAATCCAATTCTCCGCTTCTGTCCTCCACAATCAATCTACCTGGATCTCTAACTACATAATAGTTCCCCAATGGGTCAATATTTCTGCGAATAGCGGAAATTAGTCGATTTATAAAAATGTAGCGGTTATTGCCTCTCATTGCAATTTCACCGTATTTTATGATTAGAACCTTTTCTGCCATAATGCTCCCCTTTTTATCTGTTATATTTTCTTAAAAATGGCACAGACTTTTCCAATGCCAATAAGCAAGTTTCAATTTCTTCCATGGTATTATATCTGGAAAAGCTAAAGCGCACAGCCCCTTCTATTTCCGAAAAAGGCATGCCCATTGCCATAAGCACAGGGCTTCCCACCTTCTTTTTGCTGTCACAAGCAGAGCCTGCAGAAACAATGATCCCCTTACTTTCCAGGTCGTGAAGTAAAACCTCACTGCGCAACCCTTCAAAGGTAACATTTAAAACATAAGGACTTGCCTCATCTAACCCGTCTCCATTGATTTTGGTATTGGGCATGGCTAAGATTCCTTCTGCCAAAGCTTTCTTTAAAGCGGAAACATGGGAAATGCTTTCTTGCATATGGCCAAAGGCTTCCTCTGCGGCAACCCCTAAAGCTGCTACAGCGGGGCCATTTTCCGTACCCGCTCTTTGCCCCTTCTGCTGACCGCCGCCAAGAATAAAAGGCTTTACCTTGGTACCCTTTCGCATATACAACATACCTACGCCCTTAGGGCCATGGATTTTATGTCCGCTCATGGTAAGGAGGTCAATCTTCATCTTTTCCACATCAACGGGATACTTGCCGAAGGCTTGTACTGCATCCACATGAAATAATGTTTGGGGATTTTTTTCTTTAATCAGTTTACCAATCGCCAATCCGTCCTGCACAACCCCTGTCTCATTATTCACCAAAATGATACTCACCAAAACGGTATCAGGTCGAATTGCAGCAGCCAATTCCTCTAGAGAAATATGTCCCTTGGAATCAACGGAAAGCCAAGTTACTTCACATCCTTTTTCCTCCAAAGCCTTCATGGGATTTTTCACCGCTGGATGCTCAATCTGGGTTGTAATGAAATGTTTACCGTGCCTTTGATAACCCTCTGCAGTACCAAAAATTGCCCAGTTATCCCCTTCTGTACCACCGCTGGTGAAAAACACTTCTTCCTCCTTGCAATGAATCCCACGGGCTAATATCTGGGATGCATGGCGAATTTCCTTATCCACCTCTAAACCCATTATGCTTACTGAGGCGGGGTTTCCATACTGTTCTGTGAGCATATATGTCATTTTTTCCGCCACAGCAGGCAAAGCCCTTGTGGTAGCGGCATTATCCAAATAAATCATCTTACTCCTCCTTAACCTAACTCGTACAGCAAAATAGCAATGGCAGTCATCCCAGCTGTTTCTGTACGTAAAATCCGCTTACCAAGGGTAACGGGCAACACCCCTGCATCCTTTGCCCCTTGAATCTCCTCTTCTGTGAAGCCCCCTTCAGGGCCGATAAAAACGCCAACTTCATTCCCAGCAAAACCCTCTACAAAGCTACGTATCCCCCTGTATTCTTCTTTTTCATAGGGAATGATTGCGCCGGATAAGTTTTTTGCTTCTGCCAAAGCCTCCGAAAAACGCAGAACCTTCGGTGCTATTTCAGGTATCTTGCCTCTGCCGCTTTGCTTTGCCGCCGCCTCGGCAATTTTTTGCCATCTGTCCAGCTTTTTTTCCTCTTTTTTATCAAGCTTGACAATACAGCGTTCCGTAGAAACGGCAACAATACGATCCACGCCTAACTCTACACATTTTTGGATTATAAGCTCCATTTTATCCGCCTTAGGCAAACCTTGATAAAGGGTAATTTTTGTTTTAGGCTCAGACTGACATGGTTCACTGGAGAGTACCTCTGCCGTAACGCCTTCTTCCAAAGAAGCAATCCGACAAAAATAATCTGTCCCTAAACCATCACAAAGGGTAATTTCCTCCCCTTCCCGAGAGCGCAATACAGTTTTAATATGCTTCGCATCCTCTCCAATCACTTGGATGAGGTTATCTTTTATTTGATGAGGCTCTACAAAAAATTTTGGCATCTCTTATCCCTCATAGCGAGTCGCAATGGCTACCCAACCTTTTTTCTCTTTTACTTCTAATACCGAATATCCACCAGCAATCAAAGCAGAAAGTACATCCTCTTTCCGCTCAATAATAATGCCGCTGCAGAGGAAAATCCCCCCGTCCTTGATATAATCCGGCACTTTTTTGGTCAATGCAATAATCACATCGGCAACAATATTCGCCTCAACCATATCATACTTTTTGCCGCTATACTTTTGATGAAGAGCTTCCTCCTCTAAAATATTGCCTGCACAAACATGATACTTTTCTCTTGGAATATCATTCCGATCACTGTTTTCATAAGCAATTTCCATTGCATTGGGATCAATATCCACAGCATCTGCTTCTTTTGCTTCCAGCAAAAGCGATGCAATAGATAAAATACCACTGCCACAACCGATATCTAAAACAACATCATCTTTCTTCAAATATGTTTCGATCAGTTCCATACAAAGCTGAGTGGTTTCATGGGTACCAGTACCAAAGATATGGCCGGGGTCAATTTTCAATACCACCTTATCCGTTGCCTCTGTCAGCTCCTCCCAAGAGGGCTTAATCATGATTTTTTCTCCAACAGGAAAAGGTTTAAAGTATTTCTTCCAGTTATTCGCCCAATCCTCTTCCTGCACATTTTTCATGGTCATTTCCAATGAACCTAAATCCAGTTCTTTTTCCTGCTCCTGAATCACAGTCAAAGCACTCTTAATCTGCGCCAACTGTTCTCTGCCATAAAGGTTATCTCTCAAGAAAAAGGTAATCCCTGTTTCCAGCTTTTGTTTTTCTTCCACCAGTTCGTCAGCAACATAATCCCAATCTCTATTGGGTGCCTCTAAGAACTCCTGAAAATCCGCCTCATCACTAATCATAAGCCCTGTCAGGCCACACTCGTATAATAAACCTGCGATGGGCTCCAGCCCCGTTTGGCTTACAGCTACAAAAACTTCAATCCATTCCATGGTATTTCTCCTTTTTTTGCGTATTTTCAGCTTCTCAATGTTGTACAATAAAAAACCGCTGGGATGTCCTCTCATAAAGAAGTAATTTGTTTACTTCCTTACGGGAGAGCATCAAGCGGCTCTTTTTGCTGTCAGTCGCCGCAATTGCGTCGGACTCGGACTTAATCCTCAAACAGTTCGCATACCTCGCGGTAGCTTTCCGGCGTACCGATATCGTAGCATTCCTCCGTAAATGTATAGGCATACACTTCTTTGCGTCGATACAGCCAAGCCGGGAAATTCCCCGGTGCATCTGGCTTATTCCCCTCTGCCAAATAGGTGGCAAACAGAGGTACCGTTTCTTTTTTATATAAGTATGTGGCAAACACAACAGTATTTGACTTTGGTTGTTCCGGTTTCTCTTCAATATCAAGAACCAATCCCTTTTCATCCAAAAGGGCTATTCCAAACTGGGATAAAGACTCTTTGTCCTCCCAAACCTTTACACAAACACAATCCCGATTTTTTTCATGGAAAAAATCCACATAATCCTTTAAGGAATAGGTGAAGAAATTATCTCCCGCAATGACCATCAACTCATCGTCAATTTTCATTTCTTGAATGACAAAAGAAATATCTCCAATTGCCCCCCGTTTGTTGCTGTCATCCGTAGTTCCATCATCTAAAATAAAAACCGGTACCTTGCTATGAACCGTTTTCGCCCAGTCTAAAAACTGCTCATAAAAACGGCTGTTGGTAACCACATAAATCTCATCCAAACCTTCTACATGGTTCATTTCATCAATAATATAATCAATAATCGGCTTTTTATTAATCGGGAGCAAAGCCTTCGACTTATGCAAAGTTAAAGGATATAGCCTTGTTGCATAGCCAGCCGCCAATATAATGGCTTTCATATTTGCGCCTCCTTCGTTACTCCAACGTTACACTTTCCCCAAAAATATCTTCTACAATCTGCTGAAATACCTTCGGCAACGGTGCAATGAGGGTTTTGCCCTTCAAATAGCTTAAAGAACCGTCCGTGTTGGAAAATACAAGCCTTGCCCCATGTAAAAACTGGTTTGACAGACCAAAGTTCTGTCTAAATTCTTGATTTACCGCGGTATCTCCATATTTTCGGTCACCCACAACCGGATGCCCCATGGATTGCATATGGGCACGAATTTGATGGGTTTTTCCTGTTATTAAGTGAATTTCCAAAAGGGTATAGCCATCTTGATAAGCTAAGGGGCGGTAACGGGTAATACTTTCTTTCCCATCAATGCCTGCTTCCTTTGAAATACGCACTTGATTCTTGCCCTCTTCCTTTGAAAGAAAAGCAGAAATCTCACCTTCTTGTTTTACCTCTCCTTGAACCAGCGTAAGGTAGTACTTGTCCACCTGCTTATTACGAATGGCCTCGTTCAGGCTCTGCACCCCTTTCAAGGTTTTCCCTGCCAACACAATACCGCTGGTATTGCGATCCAAACGGTTGCATAGCGCAGGGGTAAAGGTACTTTCCATGGTAGGTGCATACTGCCCTTTTTCATAGAGGTAGAACAAAACCTGATCAATCAAGGTATCCTTATCCTCACTTTTTTCCGGGTGAGTCAAAAGACCTGCGGGCTTTGCCACCGCAACAACGTCATCATCCTCATAAATAATAGCAAAATGGCGCTTTGCTTGGGCAACAGCCTTTTCCTCCATGAAAGAGCACATGGTCTCCTCAGAAAGATACAAGGAAAGGGAGTCACCCGCTCGGAGTAACTCACTGCCTTCCGCTTTTTTTCCGTTATATTTAATGCGTTTTTTTCTAAGCATCTTATAAATAAAGGCTTTGGAAGCCTTATTCATATATTTTAGCAGGAATTTATCCAGCCTTTGGTTTTCTTCATTTTTGGTAATTCTGATCTCTTTCAATACGTTCTCCTTTAGCTATGAATCCAAGCAAGGTATGCGCTGATAAATGGATCAATTTCACCATCCATGACTGCACCAACGTTGCCTGTTTCCTCGCCTGTACGGTGATCCTTTACCATAGTATAGGGCATGAATACATAAGAGCGAATTTGACTGCCCCAGCCAATTTCCTTGATATCTCCTCTGATTTGAGCAAGCTTTTGCATCTGCTCCTCAATTTTCAAAGCAAGGAGCTTGCTTTTCAGCATTTTAAAGGCTCTATCCTTATTGCTGAACTGACTTCTTTCATCCTGACACTGCACCACAGTTCCTGTAGGGAAATGGGTGATACGGATTGCCGAAGAGGTTTTATTAACGTGCTGACCACCTGCGCCACTGGCACGATAAGTATCAATACGGATGTCATCGGGCTTTACTTCAATTTCATTATCGTTTTCAATTTCAGGCATAACATCGCAGGATGCAAAAGACGTATGACGTCTTCCTGAGCTATCAAAAGGTGATACACGAACCAAACGGTGAATGCCCTTTTCCGACTTCAAATAGCCATAAGCATTCTCACCATTAACCTGAATGGTAACGGATTTTATGCCAGCCTCATCTCCATCTAACATATCCAGAATTTCCACTTCATAACCAGCCTTTGCCGCCCATTTGCTATACATACGGAACAGCATATTGGTCCAATCACAGGCCTCTGTGCCGCCGGTGCCTGCATGCAGGGTAACAATGGCATTGTTGCGGTCATATTCCCCATCCAGCATTGTAGCGATATGCAACTCCTCGAACTCTGTTTCAAAGGTATTGCGCATTGCCTTTACTTCTTCATAAACGCTTTCGTCCTGTTCCTCAATACCCATTTCAATGAGAGTGAGTATATCCTCATAGGTGGTAACCAGTGTTTCAAACTTGCCCACCCTATTTTTCAGCGCCTTCAATTGTTGCAATGTTTTCTGGCTTTTTTCCAAGTCTCCCCAAAATTCGGGGTCTGCAGAAAGCTCTTCTAATTCGGTTATCTTCTCCTTTGCGCCTGCGACGTCAAAGTGAAGCCCCCATTTCCTCTAATTTTTCGTCGTAAGCTGTAAGCCCCAGACGGATCTGTTCTAACTCGAACATTTAAAAATCAACTCCTTTAAAAATGAAATATATAATCATGTGCAAAATACAATCCATGGTCAAGTTCTTGGGACGCCGTCCCGAACCCTACAAGCCATACAAAAATTGAATTTTTGCTATGAATATTGACAAACGAATACCCACTACCACACCTTGTATCTTTGTCATCTTAACCTTTTGCCTTTTAAACCCCATAATAATGGGGTTCAATAAAAGTTTTCGGCTTGTTTTTTCAAAAAGTAAGTGGGTGTGGGTGAAACCCACGGTTCTGGCTTTCGCCTTTTTGAAATGCAATATAATTTCCAGAAAAGGATGCATCGAATTCCCCTATAGAAACCCAATGTCTTGGCCAATTATATTCTAAGAAGCAGGATGGATGATGTATCAAAAAAGCCACAGGTTTGCCCTCTTCATCCATTTCACAGCCATAAGCAACAACCAAATGGCCGCCTTTGCCATAAAGATTTCCGTTTTCATCGGTTTTTCCCCCAGCAAATCTGGGGGAAACAGAAACGATGCAGGGCTTTCCCTTTTCAATTTCTGCGGCAACATCAAAGGCATTCTTTCCTCGATAGGCTACGCCTAAAAGTCCATATTCCTCTGCCATCTCTGCCAATCCCTGATGAATCCAACCAACACCCTGTTTATAGGCTTCTTTTTTCAGACCCTTATGAATCATGGTGCCTTGCTTTTCACAGTAAGATTCACCTGCTTGTTGTAAAAATCCATCCACGATCATACGCAAAGATGCAATGCCACACCCTCTCATTTCCCAGCTTAAGCCTTCCTCAAAATCCAAAAAACCATCGGCCTTCCAGCTCTCCTCAGTGACCCGTTGGGTATAAAAGGGTATGGAAAAGGGCATTTCTATGATTTTATTCATATCTCTCCCCCCAATTGCAAATCATTATCTGCCACAGCAGTGCTTATATTTCTTACCACTGCCGCAAGGGCATAAATCGTTACGGCCAACCTTCTCGTCACTACGCTTCTTAGGCTGTTTTACTGCGGAATCATCTTTGTTAGTGAACATAGGCTGTTCTACTTCTTCACGCTGTACCTCTGTCTGAATACGAATACGATACAAAATTCTCAGTGTATCCTCCTGAATGTTATTGCTTAAATCCTCAAACATATCGTAAGCGGCAAATTTATATTCTATCAAAGGATCTCTCTGGGCATAAGCATGCAGACCAATACCTTGGCGCATATGATCCATGGTATCAATATGATCCATCCACTTCTGGTCAATCACACGAAGCATGATAACTCTCTCAAGCTCACGCATACGTTCTGCTTCGCCGATCTCCTTTTCTTTCATTTCATATAACTGCTCGCCAAGCTTCGTTAAATTTTCCTTTAACTTATCTTTACTCATCTGGGCTAAAGCATCTTCTTTTATATTTATCTTGCCCACAGGAATAATTGAAGCAAAATGCTCACTAAATGCCGCCATATCCCATTCTTCGGGAAGCTGCTCATCAGTCATATGGGTGTCGACACTGCGTGCTACTACTTGATGAATCATAGCCATGATGCTGTCACGCAAATCCTCGCCGTATAATACACGGCGGCGTTCACCATAAATGATTTCACGCTGTTCATTCATAACCTGATCATACTCAAGCAAATGCTTACGAATGGCAAAGTTGTTACCCTCCACCTTCTTCTGGGCATTTTCAATGGCCTTTGTCAGCATGCCTGCTTCAATAGGGTCATCCTCACTCATGCCCATGGCATCCACAAGCTTCATAGTTTTTTCAGAGCCAAATAAGCGCATCAATTCATCTTCAAGGGAGATATAAAAACGGGATTCACCAGGGTCACCCTGACGACCGGAACGACCGCGCAGCTGATTATCAATACGTCTGGATTCATGTCTTTCCGTACCAATGATTTTCAGACCGCCAATCTCGGCAACACCCTCACCCAGCTTAATATCCGTACCACGGCCTGCCATATTGGTAGCAATGGTTACTGCGCCCATCTGACCTGCAAGGGAAACGATTTCCGCTTCTTGAGCGTGGTATTTGGCATTCAAAACCTGATGCTTAATGCCTTCTCTTTTCAAGTATTTGCTCAACTCTTCCGACTTATCAATGGTTATGGTACCTACCAAAACAGGCTGTCCCTTGGCATTTGCCTCCATGATATCCTTAACTACAGCACGGAATTTTCCTGCCTCAGTACGATATACAACGTCTTGCAAATCATTTCTCTGAACAGGTCTGTTAGTGGGGATTTCCACAACGTCCATGCCATAAATATTACGGAATTCATCTTCCTCAGTTTTGGCAGTACCTGTCATGCCTGCTTTTTTCTTATATTTATTGAAATAGTTCTGGAAGGTAATGGTAGCAAGGGTCTTGCTTTCCCTTCTAACCTGTACGTTTTCTTTTGCCTCAATAGCCTGATGCAAACCATCAGAATAACGTCTACCGGGCATCATACGTCCGGTAAATTCATCAACGATAACAATTTCACCCTCGGCAATAACGTAATCCTTATCCAGATGCATATTGTAATTAGCCTTCAACGCATTGTTAATGTGATGCTGTAATTCCATATTTTCAGGGTCAGAAAGGTTATCCACAGAAAAGAATTTTTCTGCTTTTTCCACACCTTCTTGCGTCAATACAACGGATTTTGCTTTTTCATCCAAAACAAAATCCCCTTCTTCCTGAAGCTCTTCTCTAAGCAGGGGGTTCATTGCTTCATCTTCGTTTAAAATACGGCCTTTTTTCAACTGTTTCACAAACAAGTCAGCAACCCGATATAAATCCGTTGATTTTGAACCACTACCAGAAATAATCAAAGGGGTTCTTGCCTCATCAATCAAAACGGAGTCAACTTCGTCGATGATTGCAAAATGCAACTCTCTTTGCACCATGCTCTCTTTTTTTACCACCATGTTGTCACGCAGGTAGTCAAAACCGAATTCGTTGTTGGTTCCATAGGTAATATCGCAGGCATAAGCCTCACGTCTTTCATCATTATCCATATTATTTAAAATACAGCCTACAGTTAAGCCAAGAAAACGAAAAACCTCGCCCATCCACTGAGAGTCACGCTGTGCCAAATAATCATTAACCGTTACAACATGAACGCCCTTGCCCTCTAAGGCATTTAAATATGCAGATAGGGTCGCCACCAACGTTTTACCTTCACCGGTTCTCATTTCGGCAATACGTCCCTGATGCATAACAATACCACCCATCAACTGCACAGGGAAATGGCGCATATTTAACACATGAGGCCGAGAAGATGCCTCACGAACAACAGCATATGCTTCCGGCAATATATCATCCAAGGTTTCGCCCTTCGCCAATCTGTCTTTAAATTCTTGGGTTTTGCCTCTCAATTCCTCATCAGTGAGGGTTTCATATTGAGGCGCCAAGCCTTCAATCTTCTTAACAATCGGCGTAATCCGCTTTATTTCCTTTTCGCTATAATTGCCAAATATTTTTTCAAAAAAACCCATTATGGTCCACCTCATTCTTTTTTTCTGCCCAAATAGGCAGACGATTACATTTTTATAGTTTAACATCAGAATACCCCCATAGGCAAGGATAAATTACCTGTTTCGGGGGTTCTTAACAAAGATTTAAGCTTTCTAACTAATTTTTCCTAAACCGGAGTAGCGTATGGTTCCCCGGTTAAAACAACCGTCCCATCAACAGTGCAACAGAATGAAACCTGTCCTATGTAGAGACACTTTCTAAAAGACACGATCAGAATTAACAAGTATATCCATCCAATTCAAATCCTTCTAAAATGCCGAAAACCAACTACCAAGCTCTATCCGTCCTCATTTTGCCCCTTTCTTGCCTCTCAAATACTTACAGAACAAAATAAAATGGAATTTTTGAAAACTATTTCGTTACATTTCTGATATCATCAATATGCCCCAGCACCATAAGGTGCTCACCTTGGGTAAATTCATAATTTAAATCAGGCATTGGAAAAAGTTCCTTTCCTTTTTTTACAGCCATAATATTCAAACGATATTTTTTGCGGAAATTGAGTTCACAAATTGTTTTTCCAAACCATTCTTGGCGAGGCTGAATCTCCATAATGTAATAGTCTTCGGAGATTTCAATAGAATCAAAAATATTGTCCGAGCTAACCCGGATGGCAATCCGCTCAGCTCCATCCTTTTCAGGATAAATCACCTCATCTGCACCGTTGCGCAACAAAAACTTCGCTTGTATATCCTCATCAGCTTTGCTGTAAACTTTTTTTGCCCCCAGCTCTTTTAATAAACTGGTAATCTGTAAACTGTTTTGAAAACTTCCTCCTACACTCACAAAGCATGCATCAAAAGCCTCCACATCAAAACTCTTTAAAACCTCAGGGTTGGTGCAGTCCCCAATTTTTGCGCTGGTGACATAAGGAAGCATGTCCTCAAGATACTCCTGCTTCTCATCAACAATCATAATTTCACAATTTTGCTTTTCAAGGCTTCGGCATAGGTGATGTCCAAAGGAGCCCATGCCAATGATTAAAAATGATTTCATATCTCTCACCCTACCCAATCATTATTTTTTCTTCCGGTGATGTCACAGGAGGCCTAGCCTTTTTCTCCAACAAGGCTGTTGCCAAGGATACACTGCCTACCCGCCCTAAAAACATCAATATTGCGATAACGTAAGCACTGGCAGGTGTTAATTCTCTGGTGATCCCTGTAGTGAGACCCACAGTACCCAAGGCTGAAAACACCTCAAACAGTACATCAATTCCAGCCAGTGGCTGCATAGCGCAGATAAACAAAGTTGCTGTTAAGGCCAGCCCCAAACTAATGGTAAAAATAGAAACCGCCTTTTCAATGGAATCCCCAGAAAGGGTTCTTCCATAAACAGTTGCTCGTCCTTCTCTCTTAATGCCACATGCAGTGTACAAAATGAATACAGCCAGGGTTGTTGTTTTAATGCCTCCCGCGGTTGATCCCGGACTGCCGCCAATGAACATCAAAAGCATAGAGAGCATCTTGCTTCCTTCGCTCATAGCCCCTGTGTCAATGGTATTATACCCAGCCGTTCGGCAGGTGACAGACTGAAACAACGCTGTTAAAACCCGTTCCTCTACACCCATACCTGCCCCTGTTGCTCTGCTTTCTAATAAAAAGAATAGCAATCCTCCGCCAATCACCAAAACAGCGGTGAATGTCAGTACAATTTTTGTATGCAAGCTATACCGCTTCCAACGAAAGCCATGAGTATTCACATCGTCCCATACAAAAAAACCAATACCCCCAATGATAATTAATAGCATCAATGTACCATTGATTAATAAATCGTTGGAATACGAAACTAGGGAATCAAAAGGTCTCTTTATTCCAATCAAATCAAACCCTGCATTGCAAAAAGCAGATACAGAATGAAAAATACTGTAAAACAGTCCTTTTTTTAGTCCAAACTCTGGGATAAAACGGATTGCCAACAATCCTGCGCCTATCCCTTCAAACAAAAGTGTCCACTTAAAAATTTTACTCGTCAAATCTACTATGCCACCTAATTTGGAGGCATTGATGCTCTCTACCATAACTTCCCGCTCACGCAAGCTAACTTTATGCCTAACCAATAGCAAAAACTGAATGCCAATTGTCATAAATCCCATTCCGCCTACCTGAATCAGCAATAATATAACAAGTTGACCAAACAACGTCCAGTGTGTGCTGGTATCAACCAAAACAAGCCCTGTTACACAGGATGCAGAAACGGCTGTAAACAGCGCCTCTAGGAGAGTGGTTTTTTCCCCAGCAGAAGAAGAAATGGGAAGCAAAAGAAGAACTGTCCCTACAATTGCCACAAAAAAATATCCCAAAGCAACAATTTGCAGATTTGAGAGGCGCAAATGTATTTTTTGTTCCTTTCCCATAAATACATTCCCCTTTCTTAAGCTCATGCACGTTCTGTCTCAATTTTCTTTTTGGTACGCTCTATTTCCGCCAAACGCAAACCCATAATAACCTCATCTGCCCTTTGAGCCTCTTCCGTCCCATATGTTTGGTTTAATTCGTATTCCAAGGGTAACCAACTGCTAAGGGGCGCCTCATTATGCTGAATGACTGCCTCAAGCTTATCCAAAGCCTTATAAATTTTGGCTTCTTTTGTTTCTAGCGCCAACATTTCCTCAAACAAAACTTTACATTTATTCCTTTGTGGTTGAGGTAGTGTATCCATCAAGCGGAAAACCACCTGATCCTCATGGGCAGAATCTGCCTCGGTTTTTAAAAATGAGGGTATATCACCTGTAATTGCCTCTCCCAAATCATGGAGAATACACATCCGTATAATTTTGTTAAAATCTGCTCCCGCAATTTCATCCTCCAGCAAAAGAGCCATTAGCGATACACGCCAGCTATGCTCTGCCACACTCTCTGGCCTGCCTTGGCTTGTAACGGAGTGACGGGTATTATTTTTTAGATTTTCCGCTGTATGAATAAAATCGAAAAACTCCTGCTCTGTCATTTTTCAGTCTCCTTTTGAATTGCCTTTTTCCAACAACGATAGCACATGGGGCGATAGCTTTCGTTTCCGCCCAAAAAAACTTGTTCCCCTTGGGTAAGCACATTACCCTCTTGGTCTAATCTGGCATTTACAGCAGCTTTTCTGCCACAAGCACAAATTGTTTTCAACTCTGAAATAGAGTCTGCCAGCTCCAGCAATCTTGCACTACCGGGAAACAGCTTTGTACGAAAATCCGTTCTAAGTCCAAAACACAGGACAGGAACGTTATAAATATCCACAATATCTCGCAGTTGCTCCACTTGATTTGGTGCTAAAAATTGAGCCTCGTCAACAATAATTACCTCATAAAATTCCTTTTCCCGCTCTTGAAATACACGAAATAAATCAGCTTCCTGCCCAAAGGCGTCTCCCTTTTCCTCCAGACCAATGCGGCTGCGAACGATTTCCATACCATCTCTGGTATCATTTGCGGGTTTAATCAGCCATACCCCCATGCCCTGCTCTTCATAATTGAATTTGGTAATCAAAGCTTGTGCTGATTTTGAGCTCCCCATCACGCCATATTTAAAATATAATTTTGCCATATCTGTCCTCCATTATGTTTCCCAATCTTACGTTCTTCATCATATCATAATCCATATATTAATTCGAGTTTTTTCTCGGTTCATAACATAAAAAATCAACACATAGCGGACTCCTTAATTTGAGAAAGGGTGTCGACAATGTCGACACCCTCCATAGGTGAAAATCACCCAAACTTCTTATTAAAATTCCGGTTCAATCAAGCCATAAGAACCATTTTTTCTTTTATAAACAACATTTAACTCGTCTGTCTCTCCATTTCTGAAAACAAAGAAACTGTGACCAATCAACTCCATTTCCATCACTGCTTCTTCAGCATCCATGGGTTTTACTTCAAAATGTTTTACCTTCTCAATTTTGAACAATGGTTCTTCATCCAAACTGGTTTCAGGAACTAGAATTGCACGATATTCCTCCATTTGGCTCTCACCGTTCTGACGTACCCTTGTGCGCATACGTTTTTTGTAACGTACAATTTGAGACTCCAGAATATCTACGGCTTTGTCCATTGCAGCCGACATATCTGAATCACTTACCTCTGCACGAATCAGTCTTTTGTTCATAGGAATCGTCACTTCTACGGTTGAAACAAGTTTTTCCAGACTTAGGGTAATCGTAGCTGCTGCATCCTGGGGAAACAGCTTTTCAATGCGATCCATCTTACGCTCAACTGATTCCTTTGTCTTGTCCCATACGTCAATGTTCTTTCCGATGATGTTATATACCATAAAAAACAACTCCCTTCGTGATCCAAAGATAGGATCTTTGTTCCTTCCTCTTTTTTGAAAGAGGAGCTTATAAAAGGCTACCCTTTTATATGTATTATAATTCGTCCTAAAAAGAAAAAGTCCTCTTTCTAAAACCAAAAAAAACAAAATTTTCTAATTTTATTTAATATATAATATTTTGTTCTATAATTTTCTAAATAATAAACAAATAGAGTAAACTTCTTGTTACTTTTTTACCTTCCCACTCATAGCTTTTATTTCAATTTATGAAAAGATAGTGCACAATCCCCTCGTTCGGTTTACAAAAAAACGTGCTTATGCTGTAAACCTTTCGAATTTTCCAACTTATTGTCAAAAAATATGGATTTTTTCCTTTTGACAAAATCAGACACAAGATGGATTTTTCTACAGGTTATACCTAGTTTTGCCTGTGGATAATGTGTATAACTTTGTGTATAACTTAGATTTAAAGGCTTTTTATTGTGGAAAAAACGATATAGATTTCCACATTGTCCACAAATCGGAGATTTGTGGGATTCAACATCGACTCAACATAACTCTTTTTTCCTCTGTTCGGGCATCATTTGCATCCTGTGACCTATGGAGCCTGAAAGACTCATCAACTCAGCAAAAATCATTTAGATGTTCTTTAAGAACATACATTTTTTGGAAATTTGAAATTATCAAAAAACAGCAATTTTCTACACGAATGATTCATAAATTCGTGCATTAAGTTATTCATGGTTTTATAACAAAATCATTACCCAAACTTGCATATAAATAATGCTTTCTGTTACTCTATAAAAAACATTGCTTTGGTTTGAAAAACAAAAAAACGGACAGCCCTATCGCTGTCCGCCAAAAAATCTAGTTTAAATATGCTGTAAAGCAAAATATCAGCTTTTTTCGCTGTATTCTTTTAGCGCATTTAAATATATCTCTTTGGTATCTTCATCAAAGCAAATCATAAGCACCTGTTGAAAGAAAGTGTCGGTCTTCAAAAAATCGCATATAGTTTTTACCGCAATTTTTGCCGCCCGCTCCACAGGAAAACAGTACACCCCTGTACTGATAGATGGAAAAGCAATGGTCTTCACACCATTCTCCTTGGCAAGTTGTAACGAGTTTTCATAGCAGTTTTTCAGCAACTGGTCCTCGTTCCATTTCCCACCTCTCCAAATAGGCCCCGCCGTATGAATCACATACTTCGCTTTGAGTTTATAGCCCTTTGTAATTTTTGCATCACCGGTTTTGCATCCGCCAAGGGTTTTGCACTCAGCTAAAAGCTCTGCACCGGCGGCTCGATGAATTGCGCCGTCTACACCACCGCCCCCCAAAAGGGACGTGTTAGCCGCATTCACAATCGCATCGGTTTTTGCCTTTACGATATCTCCTTTTAAGATAGAAAAACGTTGCATATCCATACCCCCCTATCTTTGGAAACAGCTTCCTACCGTTCATTGTAGCTGTTTTCTAAATATTCGTAAAGGCATTTTTGTAAAAAATTGTTTTTTTACATAATTTTCTTTCCAAATTAGGAATTTCATTCGTCTTGAACCGCTTTTGCAGGGTCAACGGGTTCCCCATCCTTTGCAACCGCAAATTCAACATGACTACCTAAAGCAATGGTATATTTTGTAGGTTCACCTACAGTGCCAATTGCTTGTCCCTTTTCTACAGCTTCACCGACTTTAACGGAAATATCCTCTGCCAGCTGACTGTATGTAGTCAGCCACCCGTTTTCATGCTCGATAACCAAACTTGTACCCTTTTCTTCATCCTTGATAATTTCCTTTACAGTTCCATTTTCCGCCGCCTGCACAGGGTCACCTGCCGCTGCTGAGATACTTACACTGGCATTGGTATGATACTGATTTAGCGTAGGATCATAAATTGCACTATCTACACTATAAGGCATTACAATTTCCCCTTTTACAGGATAGCTAAAAACAGGGGCGGAAGGTGATGTGGCCTTCGGTGCAGGTGTCTGCTGATCAGCAGGTGTCCCGCTCGCCTTTTTCTGATTCTTGGTCTCCTCTACAGTAGGGGTTTGTGCCATTGTAACAGGTTGTAACGCATTTTCAGGGCCTGCATTTGCCTGGTATTGTGAGGTTGGCGGTACTGCCTCTTTATAATCCATAGCTTGCCAAACTACTCCTGCACCAACCGCCAATAAGCACAGGCAACCACAAATTGTTGCGGTCCACATTGCTGTTCTTTTATTCTTATTCTTCATAATAATGCACCTCCAAGGCTATTCTTGCCAGCCTTTTTGGCTTTTATGCAATATTTTCAAATGAAATCCCCTGATAATAATGACATAATATTTCCCGATAATCCATGCCTTCCTGAGCTAAAAAAGAAGCTCCATATTGGCTCATCCCTGCACCATGTCCATAACCATGGGTTACAAAAACAAAACTATCTCCCTTGCGCTCCACCTGAAAATTGGCACTGCGCAGTCCCAGAGCCTGACGAACCTGCAAGCCCGTTAAGTTCATTCCACCAACCCTTACATTTTGAATATACCCTGCGTCTGATCTCTCTATATTGCTAAAGCTGAGTTCTGCCTCGCTTTGACTCAGCTTTCCAAATGCGGACAATTTATTCCAAACATCTTTTGCGGAAAGTGTACAGGTGTATTCATTATTTGGCGCTTTCTTATCTTCTTCGCTATCCACACTTTTTAAATAAGGCAATGCACTGGTCCATACGTTTTCTGAGGCCTCCGTTTTACCTGCACTCTGGGCATGAAAAACAGCCAATATCGGCTCTCCACCATATACCATGATTTCCCCTTGGGTTTCCTTTACTGCCGTTCTGATTTTATTTGCATTTTCAATATAATTTGCGCCCCATTTTTTCTTTTGTTCTGCAACAGAATTATAAGCTTGTCCTACATCATAAATCACTCGGTCGGTTCCTACTTCTTGCATCTTGCGCACTTGATATGTACGAGCAGCCACAGCCTGAGCCTTTAATGCCTCCTCAGGAAAGGAGGCAGGCATCTCCGCAGATACTACACCTACAATATAGTCTTCAAGCTCTGGCGAAAAAACATCTTCAATACGAACCAATTTTTTTGCTTCTTTCACTTCTTCTTTAGAGAAACCTCCCCAAAGCAAAGTTATCAGCAAGGGTAAAAGAATGACTGCCAATATAATATATCCCAATAGGATTCCCAAAAGCTTCTTTGCCATACGCTCACTTCCTCCCCTTTCAGCATATGAAAGAGAGAGAAAATCCATGCTTTTTCCTTAGAAAGAATGACAAGCAAAAAAATCTTTTTTTAGCCTTTACGAAAAATCATGAGATATGATAAACCACAAAAAAAGCCTGAATTCACGGCAGCAAGTTACTTAAGTACCGATACAATTCAGGCTTTTCTATTTTTTACTTATATTATGTTATGGAACGGGTTGATATATGACAGTTCCCTTTACATCCGAAACCAATAAAGCCAAATGCCACATATCGCAACGAGAATACATCCTGCAATGCCAAGTCTTGCATCCCGTCGGTCATTTTTTCCTATTTGCTTTAAATATTGAGCAGAATCCAATTCTGTTACATAGTGTCCGCCAAAAAGCCCCACCTTTAGTTGCAGCTTAAGCACCGCCTCATTTTTCAGCATATAATAGGTACGGCGAGTCATTCTGAAATAATAGGTCACTCCATTTTGAATGCCTTCTAAAAAATAACCTTTTCCAATTCCCTTTTCTACGCCACTTTCATTGGCAATATAAAATCGACAAGAAAGAAGGGTTAGTTCCTTTTTTTTGCAATAAAGTCTTTCAATTGTGGTAAATACCATTCTGGTGAAAAACCAATTTATGGCAAGCATCGGGGTTATGGTAAGCAGCATCGTCCATACAATGCCACGGTCACTTTTCCAGCCCTGAATATTCAACATATAACCATGAATCTGTGCCTGAGCGAAAGAATATAGAAACATGGCAAACAAAATGCAATATAACAAACCGAACAAAATATTGTGCCGTTTTCTAACCCTTGTATTCCATAGTTTTACATCCAACAAGCCATGTCTGCAGACCAGAAACATTACAATACAGATCAATACCATCAGACCATTTATTTCAGCACCACTGTTTTCATGATGAATGGTCATTGCAAAAATAGGCATCAGCCAAATACATATTACAAGCCATCTCCATCTGCCTGAAACAACGGAAAGAAAAAAACACCAATATATTGTCATCAAGGTGACAAATCCCAGCCATGCCATATTACCTACTCCTTACCTGCAAGCTCAGATTCCTCTGTAGCTGTCGGGACGGAATGTGCTCCGACGGCGACTGGTTTCAATCTGCGCCAAAATTTTATCTTTGTCACCATTTAACGTGCCTGCCAATGCAGTATAGTTTGAGGCATGATTGGATCGAAAAACGGTACCCTCAGCATCTACATTACGAATAAACAACTCCGTTTCATCCAAAACCTCTTGGGGATTCAAAAGGTCTATCTCCCCTCTTCCCACTTGGTCATACATTTCTGTCCCTGGCTCTACCATTAAAGTCAAGAAACCAACAAATTCAGGTTTGATTGCAGAAATCACTCTTGCACTACTCAAAGCATGCTCTTTCCAATATTTCTTGCCGCCTAAGCCCGAAATGATAGTCATAGAAAGAACCATGCCCGCTTCCTTCACTTTTTTCCCCGCTTCAATCATTTCTGCAGAGGTAACACCCTTTTTAACATCCTTCAAAACCTCATCAGCACCACTTTCCAGACCCATATAAACCATATCCAAGCCTGCATCCTTCAATCGGCGTAAATCCTCAGGGGTTTTATTCAAAATATCCTTAGGGGCACCATAAACGGAAATACGCTCCACCTCAGGAAAATACTCGTGGCATTTTCCAATAATGTAGAGCAGGTCATCTGTCTTAACAATCAGTGCATCTCCATCTGCTAAGAAAATGCGGCGCACCTTCACCCTGTTGTAATAATTCCTTGCCATCTCCAAATCCTGAGCAACCTCTTCTAACGGGCGGATGCGAAATTTTTTATCTTTATACATGTTGCAAAACGTACAAGTATTTCTGGCACATCCAATGGTAAACTGAATAATCAAGCTGCCTGCTTCACTGGGTGGTCTGTATACTGTTCCTTCATATCTCATCATTCATCAACTCCTATTTCCTTACTATTTCATCTATTATACAGGGATTGGTCGGAAATTATCAATACCCATTTCTTACAATTGACAGTTGGCACAAATTTAGCTATAATAAACCTTGTACTTTTGGTCTTTGTATTTTGTTTTACAATGGTTTGATTAAATGATTCCGATTGGAGATTCAGCTTTTTGGGCTGTTTTTTTATGCTGGTCTTATTGTTCTTATTACATTGTAATCCAATAAACTTAGATAAAACCGATTTTTTATCGGCACACCCATTTTTTATTTATTTTTATTGTGGCAGCAATCTACAAAGCAAAAAGAAGGATTATCTCTGATAATCAAAAAAACAAGGGGGCAAATTGCCCCCTTGTTTTTTTCATGTAAACACAAAAACTCCCTTGATACAATGTTCCAACTAATCAAGGGAGTTTTTTCATTTGGGATGCCCAAAATATTTTCGGCCACCCACTTTATTCATTTAATGTAAAGTATCAGCCCTCTACAGATTTTAATAAACCATCACTGTTGAAGGTTAATTTCACCGATTTGCCTACAGCCAAATCATTCCACTTGCCCGATGCAACACCACTAATGCTAATGGTTGGCTTAGTTACAGCGTTGAAAGTAAATCTATTTCCTGAATCTGTTATAATACGTACTGTATTTTTACTTTCATCAAATTCCTCGAATTTACCTTCTGCATCTTGTACATAAACGTTAATTCTGTCAACTTGCTCTTTTTCGGTCAAACGAACCTCTGCATAAACAGTAATGTCCTTGTCATCAATGGCATCCTTTACACGATCCAGAGAGGATGACTCCAAGCTGTAATTATGGATTTCTGTGTTGGAACGACCCAACCAAGAATATACTTTGGATTTGCCTTTAAATTTCAGACCATCTTTCGCCGACTCAGCAACTCCTTTTACACTTACCTTCCCCTTTTCATAAGCATTTTCATTTACAGCAATCTTTGTAACAATGCCATCACTATTAAAGGTTAAGGAAAGGATGGAACCTATGTAACCTGAAGTTTCCAAATCCTCATATGTATAATCATCAGTGCCGGTGCTAGGCTTTCTTGTAGTTATGAAAGTTATCTCTTTTCCATTACAATCAAGCACCAATTCTTTTTTATCCGCATCATAGGAAACCAGCTTTCCTTTGGCAGCGGTAGGCCTTGCCTCAATGGATTGAATAACGTTATTTCCATCTGCCTTTATTTCAGCATATACGGTAACATCACTGGCCTCTACCATTTTTCTGAAAAGAGTCAATGAGCTTGTTTTCCCGCCTAAAATAGACAGAGGATTTTTTACTAAAGCTCCATTTACAGTTCCGGTTATTGCATCAACATCCTTGTCCGGGTTAATCTTCACGTTGTACTGATTCAGTAAGGTGTAGGATACCGTTGAATTTTTAAATTTCAATGTATTATCCGAAATGGAATCTACTTCTGCTTTTCTTTCCGCACTGGATTCACTACCTGTAGACCATGCTGACTTTTTGGTAGATACATATATTCTATTAATCTTTCCACCGCTGTTAAATTCTATCTTGCAGAATACATTTTTACTTGCTCTGTCATTTTTATCAAAATAGCTCTCTGCATTGGAAACCTTAACAGTTACCCACTCCTTATCATCCTCATCCCAAGTATAGAAGGTAATATTGGATATGGAATTGGTTGAGCCAAATTTATATGTAATTTTATCTCCACCGGAATTTACAACCAGTTGAGATTCTGTTAAGTCCTTAACATCATAGATTTTTGCTGAGGAGTTGCTATCCGCAGTAAAGCTTTCCTCTGACAAAACAACTTTGGATGCTTTATCTTCTTTATTTATTGTAATTTTTACATAAACAGTTCCGCTATTTGCCAATGACTTAAGGTCAGACTGGGAAACAGACTTGTCACCAATATAATACTTACAATCGGAAGCAAAGTAGGTCATGTTAGTGGAGCTTGAATCTGTGGGCTTATAGGAAATATAATTGGTTTCCATTTTATCCACAACGCCTGTACGTGTATATTCATCAGCAAAGGAAACATAAATTTCTGTTACATATGTTTTTTCAACCTGTGTGGAATTTCCACTACTGTCTTTATCCTTTTCCACCGTTGTTTTTGTATTTATTCCAGCATAAGCATGTTTATCGCTGTTATCTTTTAATTTTGCTTCCAACTCTGATTTTCTCACACTCTTGTTATCTAAATAGAATACACAGCTACCATCAAAAGCTAGAACTTCAGCTAACCCTGTATTTTCGTTTTCAATTCTGATTTCTCCACTTTTTAAAGCTGTAATATAGCCCGTAATATTATATTTCTGCTGGGTGGAAGAACCATCCATAACACGGATTGATTCCAAAGAACCACCGTTATATGCAAAGCTGATTTTATCCCCTGCATTCAAACGAGACATTGCCAACTCAGAATTTCCACTGCCACTATAAACCTTCACAAGGTTTGGTACGGCATGAAAATCCAAGCTGGTCCCAGCGTCTGTTTTGATCGTTACTTTATAATAACTGCCTGAATCTTCAAACTCGGTAATGGTTCCTGTTGTCTCCACTCCGTTTTTCAACAAATTATAGGTCTTGTCCAGCATAACTGCCATTTCTGCTCTGTTAATATTATTTGTTGGGTTAAAATTATTTCCGTTATCTCCACTCACAATGCCTAGGCGAGCCAAAAGGTCGACCAAAATAGCACTGTCATCAGAGATACGATAAAAATCTTTAAACGCAACAGCTGCCTTCATGCTTCTGTCAACATCGTAGCGTATCGCAAGGGCATTCCCAAACATTTTCGCAACGTCCTGTCTTGTTGCAAAATTACTGGTTTTTCCGCTCATAAACTTAACCATGTCATTTGTGGTTATAATGTTGTTTTGCAACCCATAAGCAACAGCAGCCTGCGCCCATGTAGGTATATTATACCCCTGCAAAAAGGAAATATATTTGTAGTGATCCGCCGCATCCATCTGCTTTGCAGTACCTGATCTTTGCAACGTTGCATAAAGCATCTGGATTGCTTCACAATATGTAACACTGTTGCGGGCACGAAAGGTGTTATCTTCGTAACCACTGAGCAGACCTAAATCGGCCACCGAATTGATCACAGTTTTTGCACCATCCCAAGGCACATCATTAATATCCTTAAAATTTGCGGCATACCCTGTTACGCTCATACAGGAAGATGCCATCACCACTGACAAAGCCAGTGCCATTTTCTTCTTCATGAATTTACCCCCTTATTTTTTATGGCGATTCCATAATTTACTCTTACTGACAAGTTTAGCATATTTTTTTTTGCATGCCTAGACCTTTCAACCTTAAGGATTTATTAAGTGCTTACAAAATAGAATAAAAAGGAAATAATTTTTCTATTTCCTCTCTTAAATCCCCAAAAACATGGTATTTCTTTAAATGCTTCAGAAATCACCCAACCAATAATTGGGTTAAATTACCTCTTTTTTTGGTTTCTCAAAGAAAAAAGGGCTTGAAAACAATACAACGCTTTCATCCCTTTTTACCGTACAAAAATCACTTTTTCATTTACCTCGTTTTCGTTCCATCTCTTCAATTAAAGAAACAATATTAGCATTTGTGGTGATGGATGTGTTGTTAATAAACTCATCTGCCTCTCTAGCTACATTATCTGCCTCTTTTCGCAATCTAGTGGCGTCGCTCTCCATTCCCTCTTCTAAGCGCAACCCAATAATTGCCGTGTGCCCTTCCACAACTACAGCATTTCCGGTGATTCCGTTAATATTATGAAGCAAGGCTTTAATACTCTGGGCTCGCTCCGCCTGACTTTTTTCCCCTAACTTTTCATTCGCTTTCACTAAATGAACACCGGATAAGTTGTTTTCTGTGACTGTCCCACGGCAGCCGCTCAAAACAACAATAGCTAATAACATAATACTGCACAGTTTTTTCCACATTTTTCGCCGCCTCCCTTTTACATTAGTATGTCATGAAAAAGTTGAAATATGAAAAGCAAGATATGGCTGTTTTTTTTGAATTTTGCTTTTAAATTGGTTATACTAAATTAAGAATATGGTAAAGGAGACGGTATTAATGGAACCCAGAAAAAGAAGGCATTATCGTATAGCAGTAAAAGATGTTCACCCAACACCGGCAGATGGAATCTATATGACAAAAACCGAAGCACGGCATTTTTGCATTTTTGGCGCTATGGCATTCCTATTTTTAGCTATCTTAGCAGTTTTGCCACGAAATAATTAAGCCATATCCACTTCTTCCTTGCCAACCCTTTGCGTTTTCGCTATAATGTTTTCAGTATGAGTCAAACCCATGGAAAGGAAGAATAACATGAAACTCGGTATTGTAGGTCTGCCCAATGTTGGCAAGAGTACCTTATTTAATTCAATGACATTAGGAAAAGCAGAAGCGGCAAACTATCCCTTTTGCACCATCGATCCCAACGTGGGCATCGTAACCGTTCCCGATGCTCGCTTAACAAAATTGGCAGAAATCCATAATTCTGCAAAAATTATCCCCGCTGTCATCGAATTCGTTGATATTGCAGGTCTGGTTCGTGGCGCAAGCAAAGGCGAAGGCTTAGGAAATAAATTTCTCTCTCACATTCGCGAGGTAGATGCCATTGTCCATGTGGTACGCTGTTTTGAAGATACCAACGTAATTCACGTAGATGGCTCTGTTGACCCTATCCGTGATATTGAAACCATCAATTTGGAATTAGTATTCTCCGATTTGGAAATTATAGAACGCCGAATTGCAAAAACAGGCAAAATGGCAAAAGCTGATAAATCCCTTCAACATGAAATGGATCTTTTGCAAAAAATTAAAGATGGCTTAGAGCAGGGAATCTCCGCTAGAGCAATCGAAATGGATACTCCAGAGGATAAGGCTTTTGTGGAAACCCTCACATTGTTGACAGCCAAGCCCGTTTTATATGCCGCAAATGTCTTGGAAGACCATTTGGCAGATGACGGTGCAACAAATCCTTACGTTGCAAAAGTGAAGGAATACGCCAAAAACGAAGGCAGTGAAGTATTTGTGCTTTGCGCTAAAATTGAAGAGGAAATTTCTGATTTGGATGAGGCCGATAAAAAGGAATTTTTAGCAGAGCTAGGTGTGGAAACCAGTGGCCTAGATCGTTTGATTGCTGCAAGCTACAAGCTTTTGGGCTTAATCAGCTACTTAACCGCAGGCCCCCAGGAAACCCGTGCTTGGACCATTGCAAACGGCACTAAGGCACCTCAAGCTGCGGGCAAAATCCACAGTGACTTCGAAAGAGGCTTTATCCGTGCTGAGGTTGTGGCATTTGAAGACCTTGTGCGTGCAGGTTCTAACACTGCGGCAAAGGAGCTGGGTTTGGTTCGCTCCGAAGGCAAGGAATATGTTTTCAAAGACGGTGATGTGGTTTTATTCCGTTTTAACGTATAATTTCATAAAAAAGGGAAGCTTAAAAAGCTTCCCTTTTTTATACGTTTTTTATATTGGACTTCAACCACCCATAGCAATCTGCGCATAGTCTTTGAAATCCTTTCTATCTACCCTTCTTTTGGCAATATTCCTTTAAACTAGGTAGTACCGCCCCAAAGGTTTTAAAATTCTCTCTTGCTTGGTTTAAGGTTAAACCATGATTTTGGTCACTTGTTTCATTTTCAGAATTAATAAATAAGTCAATTTCCCAAAAACAAACAGGACAAATAAACGCCATTGCATTTCCCTGATTGGGAATGGTTTTGCATCCACAACACGGACAGGGAGAATTCCTACTGTTGTTTTCCTGTGTCTTATCCTGTGTCTTAACCTCTATCTCTTTTATATCCTCTTTCATAGTATGAGTTGCAATGGGAAGAAATAAATTTTCCCCTTTCATCAAATACTCATCTCCCTTTTTTATGAATAAGTTTTTCTTTCTATTTTGCTTTCTTTATTCATCCTGCTTCTGAATCAAAGCTTTTTGAAATCCCCATGAAACTCACCACTACTTATTGAAAGGATTTCTCGTAAATTTTCAAGCAGTCCTCAAAAGTCATCTCTCCGGGATCAGCTTTGAACAAACTACCCATAGTCTCAAAGGCCACTTCTGTATACATCTTCAAATCCTCTTTTAAAATTTGATAATCGGACATTTTCAGATCCTCTACACCACAGGAAACAATCAGGTCATGCAAAGCTCCAACAAAATCTTCAGCCTTTGTGGCATCTTGCTTTCCTAACGCTTTTGCCATATCAATCATGCGCTGATTTACCAAACCGCTCTCCGCCCAATATGCATAATAAGCCTCACAAATCATAATCAAGCCTGCGCCATGCTCCAGCTTGGGATTGTGACCACTCAAGGGATGCTCTAAGGCATGCTCGGAAATACATCCGCCAATGCTTTCTGACATTCCCGAAAGGGTATTTGCTAAGGCAACATTTTCCCGTGCTTCTATGTTTTTGCCATCCTTTACAGCAGTAGGCAAATATTTTCCTATCAGCTCAATAGCCTTTAATGCATACATATCATTTAACGGATTGGTGTATTTATTCAAATATCCCTCTGTGCTATGAAATAATGCGTCGAAACCTTGATATGCTGTGAGTTTTTCAGGAACTGTCAGCATTAACTCAGGGTCAACAATGGAGAGCACAGGAAAAGTTTTGTCATATCCAAATCCAATTTTCTCATTTCTATCCTGATGGGTAATCACCGCCCAAGGATCAGCCTCTGTGCCTGTACCTGCTGTTGTTGTAATGGCAACAATGGGCAGTGGCGCTATTTCAGGCATTTTGCTTCCACCTGTTCCACCAAAAATATAATCCCAAATATTACCTTCATTGGTAGCCATAACAGCAATAGCCTTTGCAGAATCAATGATAGAGCCGCCACCTAATCCAATCACAAAGTCACAACCCTCTTTGCGCGCCAATTCTGCCCCTTGGGTAACATGGGTCTCAATGGGGTTGGGAAGGATTTTATCAAAAATCACATGGGTTACCCCTGCCTTATCCAGCTGATCCTGCACCCTTGCCAAATATCCATATTTTTTTACTGACGTTCCGCCGGAAATTACAAGAAGTGCCTTTTTGCCTGGCAACTTCTGTTTATGGAGCTTATCCAACTGCCCACAACCAAAAAGAATCTTTGTTGGAATAAAATACTGAAATTTCATAAAAAACCCCCTTTTTATATTGTTCACTCAATCAAACATACAAAGCCTATTGGGAACCAGCTTGCAAAAGCCCCTTACCTACGGCAAGGTATGCACAAAACCAATCGCTTTGCATTTCTAAACCTGTCCTCGTTTCAAAGAGCAAGCATGAAACCAGAGGAACCCAATCCTAAAAACCATATTCCATACATTTCCTACTATTTTAGTATATCACAAAAGCATATTTTCTTCCATAAACCTTCAAAAAACAGAAAAAATCTTATATTCTATTTTTACAAAATCCCTTTTCATCCTTTTAAGAATAATGATTGCCATTCTATATTCTTGGTGATATAGTGGTGAGAGTTTGAGATAAACAGGGGGAACAAGAAATGAATGAAAAACGGAAAGTACTAATGGCGGATTTGGCTCTGCTATTGGCAGCAGTTTGTTGGGGCGGCGGCTTTATTGCTGGAGACGTTGCTGTGAAATATTTCAGCACCTTTTGCATTTTAACCATACGATTTCTTTCTGCGGCTCTAGTCACATTTGTCTTTTTCAGCAGAACCATCCGTCGCAGCACAAAAACAGAAATTAAATACGGTCTTATCTTGGGTATTTTCTATTTTTTTGTCATGCCATTACAGGTAAATGCCTTAAAATATACAACGCCATCAAAGCAAGCTTTCATTGTTGCAAGCTATGCAGCCATAACACCATTTATCTCTTGGCTGGTATTAAAAAAACGCCCTAAGCTGAAATCCTTTTTTGCAGGTATATTGGTTATGATTGGGATTGGTATGATTTCCTTAAACAGCTCTCTCACTATGGAGCTGGGTGATAGTTTATCTTTGGGGTTCGCCCTTTCTTATGCAATTTTTGTTGTCATGACAGGGATATTTGCTGTTAAGTGCAATCCTATTGCTATGTCCTTTTTCTCATATCTGGCCACAGGGGTACTTGCCATTATAGCGACACTGCTTTTTGAGGACATCCCTACAGAATTTCCAAAGTCAGGTTTGTTGTCTTTGGTATATTTGGCAACTATAAGTACAGCGGTGGCATTTACATTGCAAAATGTGGCACAGAAATATACATCAGACACCCATACGGCAATCCTTCTTTCTACAGAAAGTTTATTTGCCTTTATTTTCGGTGTGTTTCTCTATGGAGACCCTTATACACCAAGAATACTCATTGGCGGTATTGTTGTATTCTCAGCAGTCATTCTTTCTGAGGTAAAATTGAAAAAGCCATCTGCCAAGAAAGAAGAAAATTCCCAAGAGGTGACCCAACCACCTACACAAATGGAAGAAGCCCCCCAAGAGGCACTTGCACTAAAAACAAAGGGTTCAAAACTATGAGCTATTATTCGTAAAAATTCTTGAACATTTGAATTATGAACATACAAAAGCCCCGCTTGTAAGGCTACAGGATTATTCCTGCGTCCTTCCAAGCGGGGCTTTTTAACTTATGCTTATTAAACTTCTTCAAAATATTGCTTATGCCATACCAAAAACATAAAGATTGTCCAAATTTTACGGCTGTTATCCGCTTTTCCTTCTCTATGTTCCTCCAGATACTTCACAATTTCCTCTGTTTTAAAGAAATTCTGAGCAGCTTTAGAGGTAAAAGCATCCTTTACAATCTGATAATATTTATCCTCTTTCAGCCAAATGCGAATGGGTACAGGGAAGCCCAGTTTCTTCTTCTCTGCAACCATATCAGGTAAATATCGGTGAGCCGCCTGTCGCATAGCATATTTGGTATTTTCTTCATTGACCTTATATTTTGTGGGAATGGTACGGGCAATATCAAAAACGATACGATCCAAGAAGGGTACACGCACCTCTAAGGAATGAGCCATACTCATTTTGTCCGCCTTCAGCAAAATATCTCCAATCAACCAAAAGTGAATATCAATATACTGCATTTGTGTCACTTCGTCCTGATTCTTTACTTTATCATAAAAAGGTCTTGTCAAAACAGCATGATGATACTTCCCTGTTGGCTTTTTCAAAATGCGTTCCCGTTCTTCCTCCGTTAGCATAAAAGCATTTCCGATAAAACGCTCTTGCAAGTCCTTACTGCCACGAATGAGATAGTTTTTGCCCTTCATCTTTGGCAGGCATTTTGCAATGGCGCCTAATCCTTTTCGAATGGGTCTTGGTAAACGGGTCAATGGCCTTAAATCATGGGGCTCTCTGTAAATATTATATCCGCCGAAAAATTCATCTGCACCTTCTCCACTAAGGGCAACCTTTACATGTTTCGCTGCCGTCTGGCTCACAAAATATAATGCAATGGCAGAAGGGTCTGCCAAAGGCTCGTCCATATGATATTGAACCTTGCCCAAGGTATCCCAATACTCCTCAGTGGTAATCAGCTTGCTATGATTTTCGATTCCAATTTTTTCAGACAACGCTTTTGCATAATCAATTTCATTGTATTTTTCATAATCAAAGCCTACGGTAAAAGTCTTATCTCCATGGAATGAAGCGGCAACATAAGAACTGTCAACACCGCTGGAGAGGAAAGAGCCTACCTCTACATCACTGATTTTATGCTTTTTCACAGAATCCTGCATCGCGGCATCAATTTCTTCAATAAATTCATCTAAAGATTTGTTTTCATCATTCTGGAATTTGGGTTCCCAATAACGTTTGATTTTCAATTCCCCATTTTTAAAAGTAAAGCAATGGGAAGGCATTAAGCGAAATACACCTTTAAAAAAGGTTTCTGGCAAAACACTGTATTGAAAAGTCAAATAGTTTTCTAATGCTTCATTATTTACTTCTTTTTTAAAGCCAGGGTATTCTAAAATGCTTTTGATTTCAGAACCGTAAATCATTTGACCATCTTGCATTGCATAATAAAAAGGCTTGATACCAAAGAAATCCCTTGCGCCAAAAAAGGTTTTATTTTTGGCATCCCAAATAACAAAGGTAAACATCCCCCGAAGCTTTGGAAGCAAATCTTCGCCATACTCTTCATAGCCATGAAGAAGCACCTCTGTATCAGCGTTACTTCCCATTACATGGCCTTTGGCGATTAAATCTTCCCTTAGCTCCTGATAGTTATATATTTCCCCGTTAAAGGTAATAACCATATCCTTTGTTTCATTATAAATGGGCTGATGACCACCCTCTAAATCTATAATACTCAGGCGGCGAAAGCCCATGGAAACGCCGTCATCAATATAGGAACCACCGCTGTCTGGCCCACGATGAATGATTTTATTTTTCATGTTTTCCAAAACTTCTTCTGATGTAGCCAAACGGCCGGTAAACCCACAAATACCACACATAATTTATTTCCTCCTAAATAATAGGGTTTTGTATCTTGATTCAGACTTAACTTTAGCATAACTTGTCAAAGAAAGCAATTCTAACCACAGTTTCTACCGAACAAATCAGAAAGATATTTCAACCCCTCTGTACACCCAACCTGCCACATGTCCCACGTAAAGGTGAAGCACCAATTCCCCTCTACTGTCCCTGGCTGATTCATACGATATTTCTCTCCCAGACCCAATACGTCTTGCAAAGGAATGATAGCAAAACATGCAGGCGAGGCGAAGGCAAGGCGAATCATATCCCAATTTGGGGCATCACCGGTGACATTCATATATCGGCGAAAATGATCCTTTTCTTTGTCCCCTGCATTTTCATACCATCCCAAGGTGGTATTATTATCATGGGTACCTGTATAAACCACTGTATTCTTATCATAGCAATGGGGCAAATAAGGGTGATTTTTATCCTGCCCAAAGGCAAACTGCAAAATACGCATTCCGGGAAGCCCTATTTTCTTTCTTAGCTTATGCACTTCTTCGGTAATAATCCCCAAGTCTTCAGCAATTAAGGGCAATTCTCCTAATGCCTTTTCCAGCCTTCGGAACAGCTTTTTACCAGGTCCTTTTACCCATTGTCCCCCTCGGGCATCCACTGCGTCAAACGGAATCTCCCAATAGGATTCAAAGCCTCTAAAATGGTCAATGCGCAAAATATCCACATCCTGCAAAGCCTTGCAGATACGTGAAATCCACCATTGATACCCTGTTTTTTCGTGATACTTCCATTGATACAAAGGGTTTCCCCATAGCTGACCCGTTTCGCTGAAATAATCCGGCGGAACCCCCGCCACCACTGTGGGAAAGCCCAATGCATTTAATTGAAATGCTTTTTGGTTTGCCCATACATCGGCACTGTCATAGGAAACAAAAATAGGTGCATCTCCAATGATTTGAATTCCCTTTTCATTGGCATAACTCTTTAAGGCATGCCATTGCTTATGAAATAAGTATTGCAAGAAACATTCCCATTGTATGTTATGCTTTAATGCTTTCCGCCACCTCTCAAGGGCTTCCGGATGACGCTCTCTAACATCACTTGAAAAAGAGCACCAACAAGCTGAATAGAAATATCCTTTTCCCTTTTCCTCAGTTAAGAAACCCTCTGTTTCCCTTAGAAATTCCAAAAGTTCGCTATCATCTGCTTCTCTTTTTGCAATTAAAAATGACTTTATTGCCATAAAAAGCGCATAATCCTCAAGCCACTCTTTATTGTTTTCCAAAAAATCTTTATATTCTTTTGGATATTCTATTTCCTTAAAATTTTCAAACGCTCTTCCCAATAAAGGCATTTTCAGTTTTCTTGCTTTAGAATAATCTGTACAATGAAGCATTTCTTGCCGTTCTGCTTGTACCTCATTTTGTGTAAGTAATCCCTCATCAACCAATAACTCCAGACTAATGAATAAGGGTTCTCCTGCAAAAGCAGATGTACTTTGATATGGTGACCCACTGCCATCCACGGGACAAAGAGGCAATATCTGCCATAGGGTTTGCTTTGCCGCCGCCAACTCATCTATAAAATGATATGCTTCCCCACCAAAATCTCCAATACCAAAGGGCGAGGGAATGGAAGAGGGATGTAAAAGAATTCCGCTTTTTCTGCTTTCAAACATGGCGACAGCTCCTTTGGGGTTTATCAGATTCTATTTATGTCTTAAATCATGCTTCACAGCTCTACTAATTGAAAAAGTTTTACACCAAACATAATAATGTATGTAAATTTTTTTATTTCTTTAATTAAGAAAGACGAAACGTTTATACTCCTAATTTTGATTTCGATTGAATGAAAATTACCTCAATTCCTACCATATGTTTTTTTTCATTTTTCATACGCCTTTTTAATCTGTCTGAAGAAGTCCTTGCAAAACGAACAAATACAGCAATCTAAAATATTAACGTACATTTTATCAGTTTTTGTTTTCTCCATCTATCCACATTTATACCAAAAAATCCCCATAATACCAGTTAAAATGAAGGATTTTTTTCGCTTTCCGTCAGACAATATAAATGCAAAGAATTATTTTTGCTTAAGGAGGGTATTTATTATGAAAAAAATCAGTTTTATTACAGTGTTAGCACTTATGATGTTGTCCGTTGGTGGCTGTACCAAAGGCAAATCTGCTAACAACTTAGGCGGTGCAACAGATGGTTATGGTTATGGCTATAACAGCTATGGCTATAATAACTATGATAGCGACGGCAGAGCCTATAACGGATATAACGCAGGGACTTATACCTCAAGCGGCGGCGCCGCATATTGGGATGGCTATGGTATCAACAGCGGAAGACCTTTAACAGACAATACCGTTGGAACTACCTTAGGCAACGATGTACGTGATATGGGCACAGGACTGAAAAATGCAGGCCATGATGTTACAAACGGCGTAAGAAACACATTGGACAACAGCACAGCTACAGTTGCCAGCTAATAAAAACAGCATTTAAATGAACCAATCATAGGGTGCCGATTTTTATCGGTGCCCTATGAACCCATATAAAAAGTAGTATTGCAAAACTTAAATATTATAATACTGCATATTTCATGTTTTTAAGAAAATTTTTTCCAAGGCATACATATTTACTGGATTTTCCCGCCATACTAGCGAAAGAAAGGCGGTGTCATTTTCATGCACAAAAAAGGGAAACAAATAGTCATCGGCTTAATCACTGGGTTTGCCAACGGCTTATTTGGCTCTGGCGGCGGAACCATTGTTGTGCCGGCAATGGAGCGCTTTTTGGACGTTGAGGAGCATAAGGCGCATGCTACTGCAATCAGCATTATACTGCCACTATCCCTTCTGTCATTAATTATTTATTGTTGGAAAACAGATGTGGCTTGGAGCATTGCTCTTTGGGCATCAGTGGGAGGAATTGCAGGAGGCTTTGTTGGAGCACGTTTATTGTCAAAGCTCAGCGGAATCTGGCTGCATCGGATTTTTGGACTATTCATGATTGTGGCGGCAGTGAGGATGATACTATGATTTGGGTAGTGGTGATTGGTTTTGTCTCCGGTATAATCAGCGGCATGGGCATCGGCGGCGGTACGATTTTGATACCGGCATTAATCTTTCTTCTTCAACTAAATCAGCATCAGGCACAGGGTGTGAATTTAATTTACTTTATCCCAACAGCCGTTGTTGCACTCATTACCCACACAAAAAATAAAAATGTTTTGTGGAAAACAACAAAGCCATTGGCGATACTTGGTTTAGCAGGGGCGGCGGCGGGTTCTTTTTCAGCCGTTTCTATGGATGCCGACTTGCTTCGTAAAATCTTTGGTGGCTTTTTGTTTTTTATGGGACTCAGCGAAGTATTTAAAAAGAAAACAAAGAAAGAAGGCAATGAAGGTATGAACAAAGACGAATTTTCTAAATTAAAACTTAAGTTTATTCAGGCAGATTTAAATGAAAAAATTGCAATTTACACCCAAACCCCAGGATTAACAACACCACAATACAAAGAGCTTTTACAGCACTATCCCTATGACCAAATATCCAAATTGGAAACTGCCCTTCGTTAGGATCTATACACCGAAGGCTCTTGCTGAAAAAATTGGATTCTCCCCAGTTTTACAAATCTGAAAAAGCCCGATTGCTACGCATAAGATTTGCTTCGCAAAACGGGCTTTTTCACTATATAAATCATAAATTTTATCCACAGTCAAAGCATTTCTTATAAAAAAGAAGTGCTGTTTATTGTGTATTTTCTTTTCCCATTTATTCTGCTATAATATTTCTAAGAAATGGAAGGAAGGCGGCGACGGCAAATTGAGGCTAGCAGAAGAACTATTTGTATCGGAAAATATCAGCGACTTGGAAACAGTGATATATGCCCTTAAGAAAAGCATTCCAATGCCCCGCCTGTATTGCATCCTCTTTATATTTGAAAAAAATCGGTATGAAATCATTTCCTCATGGCAATTATGCAAAGGAAGGTTCCCTCAAAGGGAAAGTATCATCGTGGGTATTGCCAACGGCAGACGGGAGACTTATGAGCTTATGGCATATATTTTGGAGGAAGCGGTTAAAGAACAAAAAGATCTATCAAATCCTAAAACGTGGATAGAGGGGATTGCATGACAGCGCTTTATAAAGGAATGGGCTTTCTCGCAGGTCTGGCACTAATGATTATTTTACTAATCAGTTCCACAGAGTTTGTGGCTTATTACATGAACGGTTATTATGAAAAAGAATATGCAAAATATCAAGTTACAGAAGCAATCTCTATTGAGATGGAAGATTTGCTGACAGTAACTGATGAAATGATGGACTATTTAAAAGGCGATCGCGAAGACTTGGAGATTTATACAAAAATCGGAAATACGGAACGAGAGTTTTTTAATGCTAAGGAAAAAAAACATATGCAAGATGTGCAAAAGTTGTTCCTTGACGCCCAGAAAATACGTTTTTGGTCAGTTCTATTGGTGATTCTTATTTCAGGGTGTCTGCTGTATTTAAAAAAAGGCCGTTGTCTTCTCAAGGGAATTCAATGGGGAATTCTTGGGTTTATGACTTTGATTGGTGTATTAGCAGGGCTTATGGCTTATAATTTCAATCGGTATTTTACATTGTTTCACCTTTTACTATTTAATAATGATGATTGGATTTTAAATCCGGATACAGATTTATTGATAAATATTGTACCCGAAGGTTTTTTTCGGGATACCGCTTTCTGGATTGCAGGGCTGTTCATTGCTGGCGCCCTTCTCATCTGGATATTGACTTGGTTTTTGTTAAAGGGCATAAAGACAGGGGAATAACATGTTAGGCATACTATTGGCTGTATTAAAGTTCATAGGGATACTGCTTCTAAGCATTTTTCTGCTGCTTATTTTTCTGATTGCAGTGGTTTTACTATGCCCCATCAAATATGGCCTGGCAGCAGAAAAAAGGGAAACCCTTACGGGGGATTTTTCTGTTTCATGGCTTTTCGGTCTTATACACATCATGGGAAATTATATCTATGGAACAGAACCACAAATTAAAGTGAAAATTCTTTGGTTTACTTTGGGTGAAAAAACAAAGAAAAAAAAGGTACGAAAAAGAAAAGCCCGTCCCAGCACTCAACCAATAAAAGCCGGGGAAACTGTTGTGGCAAGAGAAGCCGTTTCCACAAAAAGCTCTTCCTCACAAGGAGTTTATATGGCTGAAACAGACCCTGTGCCAAAACCGGAAGAAGCACCAATTTTTGTAGCAGAGCAAACCCCAGATAAAGCACCTATTGAGGAAACAATAAAAAAAGAGCCCCCCTCCACTAGACCAAAGGTGAGGCGCGTAAAAGTTTCGGAGATACAGGTGAAACCCATAATTTTTGAAGATGAAGACAAAGACTTCTTTCTGGATGAGGAAGATGCTCCCGATGAGGAAACCTCTACAAGGGACAAGCTTCGTTCTTACTGGGATCAGTTCCAAAAAATAGAGGGTAAGATGGAAATTTTTCAGGCGGCAAAAAAATTGCTGAAACGGCTGATAAAAGGAATCTTACCCAATCATCTAAAAGTGAAAGCCACCATTGGGTTGGGTGAGCCCAATTATACCGGGTATTTTATGGGCTTGGTAGGCATCTTAACTGCAAAGTTTGGTAAAAATATTCAGGTAAGGGCAGATTTTACTAGACTTGTAGCTGAGGATATTGAGGTTCGTATAAAGGGTAATATCTTATTTGGTTATTTTCTTTATAGCCTGATGGCATTTATTTTGACAAAACCTGTACGCAGAATTTTAATTAAACTTTGGAAAGGAAGAAAACAAAATGGGTAAAGATTTTAAGGAATCTGTAGACGTACTTTTTAATAAAGTTGAAGTTTTGGTTTCCACAAAAACTGTAGTGGGCGAGGCAATTACCATTGGAGATTTAACCCTTCTGCCTCTGATTGAAGTAGCGGTAGGTGCTGGTGCAGGTGCAAAGGAGAATGTCAACGCTGCCGGTGGCGTAGGCGCTAGAATCACTCCCTCTGCCGTTCTGGTCATTCAAAACGGAAGTGTACAAACCATTAATGTGAAAAATCAGGATGCTGTCAGCAAGTTGATTGATATGGCTCCCGGAGTGGTAAACAAGCTAAACTTTGGGGCAGTTTTTGGAAACAGAGATAAAAAGGAGCCCCAGGAAGATGTGAAATTTGAAGAAGAGGTCATCATTGAAGAGTTTGAGAAGTAATTTTGTAAATGAAACAAATTAGAAGGGAGATGGTTCCCACGGAGCTTCTCATCGAATTTTATGATAAAGATGTATTAAAGAACATTGTCGCACCATTAACCCTGCGTCCCCAGAAAGTTCTATACCTTTTTGATAATAATATGCAAGATATGATGGTTTTTGCGGCGTTAAAAAAATGCCTATCTCGAAATATACCGGGAATCATTGTGGAACACTATCCCATTGATATTTCCTCCGTTGATAAAATCTCCCGTCAAATCAGCAGAGTACTTGACCGTTTTAACATTGGAGAATGCTCCATAGATTTAACAGGGGGCAGTGAATTAATGTTATTGGCGGGGTATCAAGCAGGAACCAAGTTCAATCTTCCCCTCTTGCATACAGATTTGGCAAATAAAAGCATTACCAATTTGTTGGATGACAGCTTAGTGGCAAAAATAGTGCCGTTGACCTTAGAGGACTTTATTGACGCAAAGGGTGCCTGCTTTATCGGTGAATCCCACCGCCCCCCTTCTGAGGACCGTTTTTCCATAATCGAGGAAATGGCTCGGTTTTTATTTGAGCGCCTGACAGATTGGAAATATACCTGTAGCTTTATGCAGACCGTTGCCGCCAGAACCCTCCCCCACGAATTGTTTATGGAAAGCAAATGGAACATACATATGAAAAACGGTAAACCCGTTTATCCAGATCGGATAATTTTGGAGAAATTTCAATGTATGGGCTTTATTCATAATCTGGTGATAGAGGGAGAATATGTTCAATTCGCATTTCACTCTGTGGAAGATAAGCAGTATTGCATCAGCTATGGTGTTTGGCTTGAGCTCTATGTATATATTGCTGCAAAAAAAGCAGGTGTGTTTCATGATGTAAAGTTAGGCACCATGATTGATTGGAACGCTTATGATAACATAACAGTGGCAGGAAACGAAATTGATGTGATTTTAATGGATGACTCTTTACCTGTTTTTATTTCTTGCAAACTGCGGGATGCAGATACAGCAGCGCTGAATGAACTTTTGATTGCAAAAAAACGATTAGGCGGGTGGTTTTCAAAAGGGATTGTCATTACCTTTGGCAAAGACAGAAAAGGCAATACCGGAACCTACAAAAGAGCCCTGGAACTGGGATTAGAGCTTTTAGATGCAACAGATATTATGGCGGAGGATTTCGGTCAGCGCTTGGTAAAAGCCATACGGGAGCATGATTTGGTAAGTTTGAAATGGAAAAAGATTTAAGGAGAGGAACCACATGGGGAAAAAAAATAGCCGCAACACAAAAGGTAAAATTATTACAGCGGCTTGGAAGCTGTTTTATGAGCAAGGTTATGATGCAACAACCATTGAAGAAATTGTTGAATTATCTGGCACTTCAAAAGGTTCTTTCTATCACTATTTCGGTGGAAAGGATGCACTGCTGGGCACCCTTTCCGAATTGTTTGATAATAAATATCAAGAATTGATTCCCCAATTGGATAGTGAATTAGACAGCTTTGATAAGCTTATGCTTTTAAATCAAGAAATGTTTCGTATGATTGACGACAGTATTTCTATGGATTTACTTGCCAGATTATACTCCTCTCAGCTTGTTACCAGCGGCCAAAAGCACCTGCTGGATCACAATCGGGTTTATTACAAGTTGTTGCGCCAAATTACAACAGAAGGACAACAGCGAGGTGATCTGCGCTCAAATGTGTCGGTAAATGAATTTGTAAAGGCCTATGCGTTGTGTGAGAGAGCCCTCATTTATGACTGGTGTATCTGCAATGGGGAATACTCCCTTTGCCAATATGCAAATCAAATGATGCCTCTTTTTTTAGCTGGTTTTCGAGGAAATAAGTCAGTAAATTAAAATGATTATTTTTGGAATTAAAAAAATAACAAAAATATTCTAGTCAAAAACACTTGATTTTATAAGCATTTTTGACTTTTTTTACTTTTGAGTACAATATAAATTCTATACTTTATTCTGTATTTTAGTCTGATTGTTATTATGATATAATGCTATATCAATTGGAGTAATTCTACAACCTTTTCAGATTTTCATCATTCTATTCGGAAAGTTCGTAAATTATAGTCAAATAAATGGGTAAATGCCCACTTTCCCAATACATTTGCAATTATAAACTAAACGGCACTTAAAATCTGAGGTTTACAAAAACGGCTCCGTAACTTAAAAAGAAAGGATATGAATTTATGACATCAGCACAAATCTGCATCATGATCTCCATTACACTCTATATGGTTGGTATGTTAGCCATTGGATTCTATTGGACAAAAAAGAACGAAAACGTAGGAGATTTTTATCTTGGAGGCAGAAAACTTGGTCCCTTTGTAACTGCTATGAGCGCTGAAGCCTCTGATATGAGCAGTTGGCTTTTGATGGGTCTACCCGGTATCGCTTACCTCTCAGGTATCGCTGATCCAGGTTGGACGGCAATCGGCTTAGGCATTGGTACATATGTTAACTGGTTGATTGTGGCAAAGCGCATTCGTATTTACACCCATGAGGCGAATAATTCTATTACCATACCTGATTTCTTTTCCACAAGATACAGAGATGATAAAAAAATCCTTATGTGTATTGCCGCAGTGGTAATTATTATTTTCTTTATCCCCTACACCGCTTCAGGCTTCGCAGCCTGCGGTAAGCTGTTTAGCAATATCTTTGATGTGGATTATCAAATGGCAATGATTGTTAGTGCCTTTGTCTTAATTGCGTACACAACAATGGGTGGCTTTTCTGCCGCAAGTACCACAGACTTAGTGCAAAGCATCATTATGACTGTTGCATTATTCGTCGTAGTCTTATTTGGCATACAGGTTTCTGGCGGTTTTGATGTGGTTATGGATAATGCAAAGGCATTGCCCGGTTACTTAAGCATGACTGCAATGTATAGTGTATCCGAAAATTCTGCAACTCCTTACGGCCTATTATCCATCATCTCCACAATGGCATGGGGGCTTGGTTATTTTGGTATGCCTCATATTTTACTGCGTTTCATGGCAATTGAGGATACCAACAAATTAACACTCTCCCGCCGTATCGCAACTGTTTGGGTTGTTATTTCCATGGTTGTGGCAATTTTTATCGGTATTGTTGGTTATAGTATGACCAAGGCTGGGGCCGTACCCGTTCTGGAAGGCTCCGCTTCTGAAACCATTATTGTTTTAGTTTCAGATTTGTTGAGCCAAAGAGGTTATATGATGGCGTTGCTTGCCGGCGTTATATTAGCAGGTATTTTGGCGGCAACCATGTCCACAGCATCTGCACAGCTTTTGGCAGCAGCCTCTAGTGTATCACACAACCTATTGCAAGAATTCTTAGGCATCAAAATGTCTGATAAAAAAGCAATGTATATAGCCAGATGTTCCGTTGTGGTCATATCAGTTATTGCTTGCTTTATCGCAAGAGATCCATCCAGCTCTGTTTTTGCCATTGTCTCCTTTGCTTGGGCGGGCTTTGGCGCCGCATTCGGCCCCGTTGTTTTAGCCGCACTATTCTGGAGACGTTCCAATAAGGAAGGCGCTTTGGCGGGCATGATTGTTGGTGGCGCAGTAGTATTTATCTGGAAATATCTCGTTAGACCTATGGGCGGAATTTGGAATATTTACGAATTGCTTCCTGCATTCCTGCTTTCCTTTGCAACAATCATTATCGTAAGCCTTTTAACAAAAGCACCTGAAAAAGAGATTACAGATGAGTTCGATCATGTTAATCAACTGTGCAAAAAAAAGGCAAAATAATTTTGTACTAGAAAAGCCTGTGCCACCAATGGCACAGGCGTTATTATTCCATTAAGTTCCCTTTCAGTATCGCCACAAAAACTACTAGCCACTCTTTTCTCTTAGATAGAAGCTAGTTTCTCATCCAAATCCTTTTCAAGCTCAGCAAGCTTCTCTTTTGCACCTTGGAGACTTTCCCCCTTCACCCCAATATAAAATTTCAGCTTGGGCTCTGTTCCCGAAGGGCGTACGCACAGCCAAGTGCCATCCTCCAGAGTATAATATAATACATCGGAAATGGGTAATGGGCTATTTTCTATTTCTCCCGTTTTTAAATTGCGGAAAATTTGGGATTTATAATCCCTTGCCCAAATCACTGACTTGCCTCCAAATTCCTTTGGTGTTGTTTCACGAAGGGATGCCATAATTTTCTGAATTCTCTCTACGCCATCCAAACCTTTGAGGGTAATCGCCTTTACACCGTCCAAATAATAACCGTATTTTTCATATAACTTTAGAACACCATCATAAAGCGTCATTCCATTTTTCTTATAGTATGCTGCCATTTCACAAAGAAGTAATGTGGCTACCACTGCATCCTTATCCCTTGCGTAAGTTCCTGCTAAATAGCCATAGCTCTCTTCAAACCCAAACAGATACTCATAGGCGCCATTTTCTTCAAATCCCTTTATTTTCTCTCCGATAAACTTAAAGCCTGTCAGCACCTCTATTTTTTTTACACCATAGAAATCACAAATAGGCTGGATCAACTCCGTACTGACAATTGTTTTAATGACAACGCCATGTCCCGGCAATGTACCCTTTGCTGCCTTTTGTGAAAGAATGTATTCTGTTAGCAATGCACCAACCATGTTTCCCGTTAGAACAACATACTCTCCCTTGTCATTCTTCACCATTGCGCCAACACGGTCACAATCCGGGTCAGTTCCCACAATGATATCACCATTTTTTTCTTCAGAAAGCTTCTTCGCCAAAGTAAATACATTGGGGTCCTCGGGGTTGGGATAGCCTACCGTTGTAAAATCAGGATCCGGCTCCTCCTGTTCAGGAACCACAAACACCTTTTTATATTTGGCTTTCTTTAAAACTCGGCGCACAGGCTCGTTGCCTGATCCGTGAATAGGTGTATAAATAATGGTAAGGTTATCTCCCATATCCTCCGTAATTTCGGGACAAATACGTTGCGATAATACCTGCTCATCAAAACAGCGGTCAATTTCTTTTGCAATCGTATGATAAAGACCCTTTTCCTCTGCCTCTTTTTGTTCCATCCTAAGAATCTGCCCATACGCTGTAACTGCATTGACTTCATCAATAATATCTGTGTCTCTGGGTGCAACCACTTGGGCACCATCTGCCCAATACACTTTATACCCATTATATTCAGGAGGATTATGGCTTGCAGTAACCACGATGCCCGCCGTACAGCCTAACCGCCTTACTGCGAAGGAAAGCATTGGTGTAGGGCGTAATGAGGGATAAACAAAAGCTGGAATTCCATTTGCAGCCAATACCAATCCGGCGATCCTTGCAAATTCAGGAGACATATGTCTGGAGTCATAGGCAATGGCTACGCCCTTGGCCTGAGTGCCTTCTTTTTTAATATAGTTGGCCAAACCTTGGGTCGCCTTGCCTACAGTGTAAAAATTCATTCGGTTACTCCCCGTACCGATAATGCCACGAAGACCCCCTGTACCAAATTCTAATTCTTTATAAAACCGTTCCTTAATCTCTTTTTCATCCTCGGCAATTCGACGAAGCTCCGCCTTTGTGTCCTCGTCAATAGAAGGGTCAGCTAACCATTGGTGATATCTTTCCATATAATCCATACTCCCGCCTCCTCTTTATTCTCTTTCCAATTCCACACTCATATGACTTGAACTACTATTCACATTAATTACTGCGGAAAAGGATTGATACCCGTATTTTTCCACCCCAAGGCTATAGCTGCCATAAGGAAGATTTAATTCCATAGGTGCCATCCCCATGTCTTTCCCATCAATATAAATCTGGGCTCCGTCCACATTGACGGAAATGCCAACAGAACCAAATTGAATATCTTTTTGCAAATTTGCATCAACAGACAGGGTATCCTTGTCCAAAACTACATGCTGGCTCCATTCCATATAGCCATTTTTTAATATCACAACGTCATACTCTCCCAAAGGTAATACAGAGGGCACGGTGCTGTCCACCAAAGTTCCATTAATATAAAGCTTGTATCCAGTTACATTGGCGTTAATGATTAAAACGCCCACCTTTTCCTGTGCCTTTGAGAGGTCATATACATAAACCTCCCCTGTCTCCACAAAAATACTGTCTGTTCTTTCTTCAATATTATCTCCGGAAACTGTAACCTTATGGGTGCCTTCCTTCAGAGGAATGCGCTCAACCTCTGCAAGAGGGACTGCTGCTTCTTCGTCCAGCTTAAACTTCCCATTAACAATATTATCTTTATTTTCTATGGAGATATAACCATGATACTCTTGCACTTCCACAGACCACACTACATCCTCATAGCTTTTCAGAACCAGCACATCACAAGCCTCCAAATCTTTAGGATTCAGCTCCTCGTGATTATACATAAAAATCGCTTGCTCGCCATAACTGAATTTTTTTCCTTCTCCAAGAAGATTATTGGAGGAAATATCCGCCTTAAGCCCTGTTTCTTCCACGGTTTTTATTTTTCCGCCTTGATTCAAGGTTAAAACAGTCTTACCATCCTCATCAAGACCCACCAAAATAAGATCCCCTACCCGAAGAGGAACATCCTTTGCCCCACGGCCTTGGGTGTCGGTAAATTCTGTATCTTGATTCACGACGATACTTTTATTTGCATTTCCCTTAATATCGTATACAATTAACTCACCACTAGCCAAAGCTCCTTGTATTAATACAGGGGTTTGTTCCATGGCCATGGCATTCTTATTTCCGGAAAAAAACAGCCCCCGCACCAAAGCAAAGCTGGCAATTGCCACAATTACCGCAACCACAGCAAGAATTGACGCAGTTTTCTTATTTAAAAAGGGCTCTTCCTTTTTTACATTGGGTGTCCCACGGGATATGTTAGAGGGACTGTTTGGGGTATTCCCTATTGGATCACGGTCAAACTTCTCAGATTCAAAGGCATCCAAAAATGCATCTTTGTCCCCCAGATCATCCTCAGGTTGATCGTTCTCAAATTTTTTCATCTCTTTATTAATATCATCTAAACGAATCGTTTCATCAAATTCGTGCTCATCTTTTTCAAAGTGATAGTCTTTCACTAACTTCTCCTCCTTTGGGGAATATTCAGACATACCTTACAGTACATTTTATACGTTTCCCCTATAAGTTGCAAGAAGAATTCGCAAAGCTCCTCTTCATAACCCCTTGAAATACACGAGAAAAAGAAAAAGCCTCTTTGGTAAATTTGGACAAAAGACAGCGCAAAAGCTATCTATCCAAGCACCCATGAGGCCTTACGGTCACTCCTTATTCACATATTTTACCCATATTTTCCAATTTAATATACTTTAAGGTTGTCCTCACTACGGGCAATCTTGAAAATCTGATGGACTTTACTTGGGAAACAAGCCGTTTCCCAAGCCAATCCATCCCTTTGAAATGGCTTTATTTATGGTTTGCGCACTCTGTTTACATGCTATCACCCATGCTATTGACAGATAAAACGCCCTGAAAAAAGCCATCTCTAAACTCCTCTAATATGATAGAACAGTTCTTTTGCCCGTCCCTCTTCCTCAGCCGCCAATGCCAAGCGTTCTTGCATAGCGGGAGAAACACAGGCTCTTCTTTTATTATAATACTCATTAATTAGACGCAAAAACTTCTCCGGATAAATAACCAGTGCTTGGAGCAGTATTTTCTCCCCCTCCTCTAGAGGATTATTTTTCTGATATGCCTCAAGCATACCCACAACTCCTTCTTGGTCACCTTCCGTTTTTTTCATATAGCGCTTTAAATATGCCGCTAAATCCAACAACGGTATGTCACTGCTACATCCCTCGAAACCACCTACAAACAGTTTTCCACCATCAGATACCCTAAGATTTTCTCCCTTAAAGCTATGATGACAAAAAGTTCCTTCTGCCCTTGCCTTTTCAAACAAGGCAGAATAATTTGCTTCCTGCAAAAGAGCCTCCGCCTGTAAGGTCTGCTCCATATATGTATCATAGTTATCAAGCACCAGCAAATCTATGGCATCATAGCCCCCTTGTTTTTGAATGCGACGCTTAATTTTGGCAAGCTCCGCCCTTCTTTTTGCGAATTGTGCAGGCAAACGTTCTTTGTCCCATAGAACAAATCTACTCTCTAAACCCTTTGCGCAAAGGTGCATTTTACCCAGTGTTTCCGCGCCCCTGATGAAGGCCTCCTTTCCATCCTCCTCTAACGCTGCGGTGGGCAAAAGCTCCTCAAGAACATACACCGCTCCCTCCTTGATAAAACAAGGCTGGCCGTCCATGGTATTATAAAACCTGCTTATCACAGTAAAGCCGTTTCCATAAAGACATTCCTTTACATCATGGGCATATCGGATGCTGTTCATTCGCTCCCTTGCCTTTTTCAATTCTCTTAGTCCTTTGTCCGTTTTGCAGACAAGACCTGTTCGGGTACGGGTTCCGCTGTAAAAACGAAGGCCATAACCCTCCCATAATATTTTTTCATATATTTCCTCCATATCCATTCCCCCTGCCGATTACGGACAAAACATTTCTGTACCATTCTATGGGGAAACAAACAAAAATATCCGTAAAAAAAAGAAAAACTCCCAAATCGGGAGTGTTTCAATGCAAAAAAGAAAAGCAGAACGACCTAGAATTACTCTAAGCCACTCTGCTTCGATATGCGCCCTCAGAGACTCGAACTCTGGACCCACTGATTAAGAGTCAGTTGCTCTACCAACTGAGCTAAGGGCGCATATTGTTGACTGCAAAAAATATATTATCACTACTTGTACTGTTTGTCAACGATTTCTGTCAAAAAAATTTTATTTTTTTTCATTTCTTATTTTAAGTTCTTATTTACCTCTAATTTTCGCTATTTTTCAGCAGTTTTGAAAAAATCCGCGAAGGCTTTTCTTTGTATTTTAGAATTTTATGGTATACTATGATAGCATATTTGTATTATAAACGCTAAATATTTAATCTTTCAATGGGATTTTTAAAATAAAACTTTTCAGACTTTTTGAAGGGAGACTGTTTATGTTTTCAGTTGCATTGCCTCAGGATGTTTTATATATCATAAAGACCCTAAACCAAGCCGGTCACCAAGCTTACATTGTTGGAGGCTGTGTCAGAGATACCATCTTACACACCCAACCAAAGGACTGGGATATTACCACCTCAGCCAAGCCCGAGGAAACAAAAAAACTGTTTTCTCATACCTTCGACACAGGCATTCAGCATGGTACCATAACCGTTGTTTTGAATCATATCAATTATGAGGTTACCACATATCGCATAGAGGGGGAATATGAGGACTGCCGTCATCCCAGTGGCGTAACCTTCACAACAATTCTCCAAGAGGATTTATTACGGCGAGACTTTACAATGAATGCCATTGCCTACCACCCGGAAGAAGGCTATCAGGACTTTTTTCATGGCATGGAGGATATACAGGCGAAAATCATCCGAGGCGTAGGTGCGCCTGCTTTGCGGTTTCAAGAGGATGCTTTACGCATGCTTCGCTGTGTAAGGTTTGCGGCGCAATTGGGTTTCAATGTGGAAGAAGAGACCTATGAAGCCCTTTGCCAGAACATAGGGTTAATCCAAAAAATTAGTGTAGAGCGCATTCATGACGAAATGGAAAAGCTATGGCTTTGCAACCATTATGAAAAAATGCCCCTGTTATGGCAAAGCGGTCTATTAGCAGAGATAGACAATCTCTTAGCAAGCCGACTGATACAACAAGAGAGCCACATATTAGAGGAACTGAGAAAAGCTCCAACAGACTCTGTATTGCGTTGGACCTTAGTTTTGCAAGCTTACTCACCACAAGAAGCAAAGGCATTCCTTAAAAAATTGAAATTTGATAATGACAGCCTGAAAAGAATCTGCCTGCTTCTTGAATATATCAATCAGGAGCTGCCCACCCAAGGGTATCCCCTAAGAGGACTTATCAGTAAGCTGGGGCTTGAAGCAGTAGGTCAGCTTATTACATTGCAAGAAATCATCCACCCTACAGCACCCTCATTGCAGACGACACAATGTCTCGATAAGATTATAGCAGACGGAGATTGCCTTACGTTAAAGGACTTGGCAGTTGATGGACAAATGCTCATGGACATTGGTGTGCCCAAAGGAAAGGAACTAGGAAAGCTGCTTTCCCTACTTCTGGACTATGTGCACCAAAATCCACAGAAAAATCATAAAAATTGCTTACTAGAAAAAGTACGAGAGTTTATGTAAGGGCAAGTTATCGGGACTATGCCCCAAACCCCGCAAGCCTCAAAGCAAGTTCTCAGGACTCCGTCCCGAACCTTGTAAACTTTGTAAAGGCTTGACCCAAACTTTATATGCATATATTCCTTTTTGCAATAGCATGGTGAATCATTTGATTTTTTAAAAAGGGGTGTCGACTTTGTCGACACCCTCACTTTTGCAAAACTCAATATTTATCATTTCTTTCTCTGATACAAAACAAACGTATATTTCACGCTGCCTTCTTCCTGTTGTTCTTCCTCAACAATTTCCCACTCGGGCATAGTGTCCAAATTAGGAAAATGGGTATCCGCGGGAAATGCCCCATGAATCTTTGTTACATATGCTTTCTCGCAAAAGGGTAAAAGCTGTTCATAAATACTTTCTCCACCTGCCACGAAAATTTCTTTCTCTTTGAATGACTCCAAAACCCTGGGTATCTCCGCTATGCTATGGCAAAGGGTAACACCCTCCGCCTGATATTCTAAATTATTGGTCAAAACAATATGTTCCCGATTTGGCAAAGGTTTTTTATTGGGAAAAGACTCTAAGGTCTTTCTTCCCAAAATCAATACATTCCCAGAGGTTATGGCACGGAAACGCTTCATGTCCCCTGAAATACGGCACAATAAATCCCCATCCTTGCCAATGCCCCATTGCTCATCTACTGCTACGATTACATTCATACCCTCACTCCTATCATATTGCCACAGGAACTTTCCCTATAGGCTTTCCATGCTGATAATCTTCCACGATAAAATCTGCCACCGTAAAATCATAAAAGCTCTTTATCTCTGGATTCAAGCGCACCTTTGGAGCAGGATACTCTTCTCTTTGCATTAATTCTTGCACCATAGGCACATGTTTATCATAAATATGCATATCGCTAATTACATGAACCAACTCTCCAGCCTGTAAACCGCTCACCTGTGCAAACATCATCAATAAGGCAGAATATTGCACTACGTTCCAGTTGTTTGCCGCCAAGGTGTCCTGAGAACGTTGGTTAAGTATTGCGTTGAGCTTGTCCCCCACCACGTTAAAGGTCATGCTGTAGGCACAAGGCTCCAGACCCATTTCCATCAAATCCCCGAAGTTATAAATATTCGTCATAATGCGGCGAGAATAAGGGGTATTTTTCAATTGCCATAACACATTGTCTACCTGGTCCATGGTGCCTTGCTTGAAGGTATAAGGTACCCCAAGCTGGTATCCATAGGCTTTGCCGATAGACCCCTTCTCATCCGCCCATGAATCCCAAATCTTACTGTTTAGGTCATTGATATTATTGGATTTTTTCTGCCAAATCCAAAGAATTTCATCAATTGCAGCTTTCCAATTTGTCGCCCTCAATGTCAAAAGGGGAAACTCTTCAGAAAGATTATAACGGTTCACAACGCCAAAGGTTTTTATGGTATATGCAGGGGTACCGTCCTCCCAATGGGGACGCACCTTTTCTTTTTCAGTAGAAAACCCATTTTCAAGGATTTCTGTGCAATTTTTAATAAAGATTTTGTCGGCTTTACTCATTTCTTCTCCTCCTATTCTGTAAATCCCTCAATCACTGAGGAGATTACCTTTTATTATAATAGAAAACCTTCTGTTTTTCTAGCGCTGTCAACAAATTAATTATATATGTATAAAACACAGCAAACCTATTTATTTTCTTGAAAAAAATATTGTAAATATTGCCTAAGAACGTAATTTGTGGTAAACTCAGGACAGCGATGCAAAACGCATATGTCCATTTGATGCGGACACGTATCGACAAAAATACATCTTTGCCCTGCTTGGGCAAAAAAACTTAGGGAGGTAGTCGTATTATGAAAAAGTTCCTTGCTTTGACTTTGTCAGCTGCACTGATGCTGTCTTTGGCAGCTTGTGGTGGCGGCACAACCGGCGGCGATGCTGCAAAAGATAACGCTGCTGCGACAGGTGTTGCAATTGAAGGCGACACAATCAAAATCGGTGTTTTCGAGCCTACAACCGGCGAAAACGGCGGTGGCGGTATGCAGGAAGTACTGGGTATGCGTTATGCAAACAAAGTAAATCCTACCGTTGATATTAATGGCACTACATACAAAATTCAATTAGTTGAGGTTGATAACCAGTCAGATAAAACAGCGGCAGTTACAGCGGCGCAGTCCTTAATCAGCTCCGGCGTTGTTGCAGTTTTGGGTTCTTACGGCTCCGGTGTTTCCATTGCCGCAGGCCAAACCTTTGCTGATGCACAGGTTCCTGCAATAGGTGCATCCTGCACAAATCCTCAGGTAACCTTGGGTAACGATTTCTATTTCCGCACTTGCTTCTTAGATCCTTTCCAAGGAACCGTAATGGCTTCTTATGCAATTGAAAATGGTTACAAAACAGCAGCTCTGGTAAGCCAGAACGGCGATGACTATTCCACAGGCCTTGCGGCATTCTTTAAGCAGGCATTTGAAGGAATGGGCGGTACGATTGTTGCAGATGAAACCTATCAGACAAACGAGTCTGATTTTAATGCAATCCTGACAACAATCAAGGGGGCAAACCCTGATTGTATCTTTGCTCCTTCCTCCATCGCTACTGCTACCTTGCTTCTGCCCCAGGCACAGGCAAACGGCATTAAAGCCCAGATTATTGCCAGCGATACATGGGAAAATGAAACCATTATCACCGCTGCAGGCTCTGCCGCAGAAGGGGTTGCTCTCTCCACATTCTTTGACGAGCATGACGAATCCAATCCTGTTGCAAAAGAATTTGTTGAAGGCTTCAAAGCTTACCTAAACGGCGATCCTCAGAATCTCACTTTAAATGGTGGTTCCGACGGCGTTGCCGCTGTTTCTGCTTTGGGCTATGATGCATATATGTCCATCTACGAAGCACTTAAGGCACTGGATGGGGCTGAGGCATTAAATTCCGTTGCATTGTGTGATGCATTAAAAGCAGTATCCTTCAACGGCGTAACCGGTGCAATCTCCTTTGATGAAAACGGCGACGCTGTAAAGAATGTAGCTTACATCAAACAGATTAAAGATGGCAAGTTTAACTTCTTAAAAACACAGTCTGCTGAATAATAATTGTAAGAGAAGAATCTCTCTCAACAATTTTATAACAGTTCGCCGGGAGGAAGTTCGCCTCCCGGCAATTTTTCTTTCCAAACGGCTTGCTAAGGTTTGCAAAGGAAACCAAGGGCTTATCCTAATGGGATACCTTCCCTTTTTAAACCTTTTCAAGCCGCACAATCAATTATTTTTGTCTGGAGGTTTTAACCATGACAGCAAATGCATTTTTACAATATTGTTTAACAGGTATTTCCATCGGCGGTATATATGCCCTCATAGCCATTGGCTATACCATGGTATATGGCATTTTACGCTTGATTAACTTCGCCCATGGGGATATCTTCATGATGGCGGCTTATTTTATGATTTTTTCCATGGTAAATTTCGCTTTACCCTGGTATATTGCAATCCTAGTGGTTATTTCAGCAACGGTGGCTCTTGGCGTATGTATTGAAAAATTGGCTTACAAGCCTTTAAGAAGCGCCCCCCGTATGTCTATTATGATTTCTGCAATTGGCGTTTCCTATTTCTTGCAAAACGTAGCCACTTATCTGTTTTCAGCTTTGCCGAAGCCTTACCCCACCATTGGTTTTCTTACAAAAACCATTTCCATTGGTGGCATTTCCACCTCGGTAGTAACTTTTATCACCCCCATATTAACTCTGGGATTTGTGTTTATACTAATGCAGTTAATCAATCATACAAAAATCGGTATGGCCATGAGAGCTGTTTCCAAGGATTTTGAAACCTCTCAGCTCATGGGCATTAAGATCAATCGTGTCATCAGCATCACCTTCGTCATTGGCTGTTTTTTGGCGGCTCTTGGCTCTATCCTTTATTTCACCCCTCGTCCCTCTGTATACCCTCTTGCCGGCTCACTGCCAGGGTTAAAATGCTTTATTGCGGCAGTATTCGGGGGCATCGGTTCTATTCCCGGGGCAGTTTTAGGTGGCTTTATCATCGGTCTATCAGAAACCTTTATTAAGGCGGCAGGCTATTCTGAATTTAGCGATGTATTTACGTTTATTTTGCTCATCGTCATATTACTGATTAAGCCAACAGGTCTGTTTGGCGAAAAAATAACTGAGAAGGTGTAAAACATATGACAGAAAAAAAGAAAACCCAATTGAAAATCCTTTTTTCCGTGATTGCCCTTTTGGCCTGTGCTAGTGTTTTGTATTATGTAAATCATTTTACAAGACCAACCTTCATGCTTCGCACTGTATTGCAATTAGGCGCAATCTATGCCCTTGTGGCAGTTTCCATGAATTTGTTAAACGGTTTTACCGGTTTATTTTCCCTAGGGCAGGCAGGCTTTATGGCAGTTGGTGCATATACCTTTGCCATCTTTACCATCCCAGCTAAAAGCCGCCCCGGTGTATACTATCTTTACGGCGTTGCCGATTGGCTTTCCAATCTTCAAGTGCCCATCTGGGCAGGACTGGTTTTGGCAGGCCTTGTGGCGGCAATCCTTGCGGCAATCATTGGTGCCCCCGTGCTTCGCCTAAAAAGCGATTATTTCGCAATTGCCACCTTAGGCTTTGCAGAAATCGTTCGTATCATTGTAGGCAGTTCCCCCATGAATCGTGTCACCAACGGCTCCTTGGGACTAAAGCTGATTCCCAAGTTTCCTAACTTTTATTTTCCATTTATCGTTGTAGGAATTTGCATTTTTGTCGTTTGCCTCCTCATTCGTTCCTCCTACGGCCGCTCCTTCAAGGCCATCCGAGAGGACGAAATTGCCGCAGAAGCAATGGGCATCAACCTTGCAAAGCATAAACAGCTTTCCTTCATCATCAGCTCCTTTTTTGCAGGGGTTGGTGGTGCGTTAATGGGTATGTATCTGGGGGCAATTACCTCTACCACCTTTAATATTACGTTAACCTATAATATTTTATTGATTGTTGTAATCGGCGGTATGGGGTCTGTTTCCGGCAGTATACTTTCTTCTCTTCTGGTTATTGCCGCAAGGGAATGGTGGCTGCGTTTCTTAGATATGGAAACCTTTATCGGCACCTTCAAGGTTCCTCTACTAAAAAACGGCTTCCGTATGGTGGTTTTCTCTGTCATTTTAATGCTTGTTGTTCTGTTCTTCCGCCGGGGCATCATGGGTATGAAAGAATTCAACTGGGATTTTATATTAAATCGGCTGGATAAAAAGAAAAAGGCAGGAGGTGAGGGCTGTGAGTGAGAAAGTTCTTTCCGTACAAGATGTTACCATGCAATTTGGTGGTGTTGTAGCTGTAAATAACCTTTCCCTAGAGGTACATAAGGGAGAAATCGTTTCTCTCATCGGCCCAAACGGTGCAGGAAAAACAACAGCCTTTAATGTCATTACCGGTGTTTATGCACCAACCAATGGCAGTGTAGACTTTGAGAATAAGCTTATCATCTCTAACTACCCCAAGGGTAAAATGGAAAAAATGTATGCAGGGGAAAATAAGGGGAAATACAAAAAAGTATTGGAGCCAACCCCTGATAAAATTACAAAACTGGGCATTGCCCGAACCTTTCAAAACATTCGTCTGTTTAAAGAGCTCACTGTTTTAGAAAATGTTTTGATTGCAAAGCATATGCGCATGAAAGCCAATGTATTTGCCGATACCTTCCTTCTGAATTGGAAGGAAGAAAAGAAGATGAAGGAGGATTCCTTGGAGCTTTTGCGCATTTTGGACTTATACGACCTAAAGGACGAAAAATCCAGCGGCCTCCCCTATGGAAAACAACGACATTTGGAGATTGCCCGTGCTTTGGCAACCAATCCTTCCCTGCTTTTATTGGATGAGCCCGCTGCAGGGTTGAATCCCCAGGAGACTGACGAACTAACTGCTTTTATCAAAAAAATCAGAGATCAATTTCATCTTACGGTTTTTATGATTGAGCACCACATGAATCTGGTTATGGATATTTCCGACCGTATCTATGTAATCGATTTTGGTAAAATGATTGCAGATGGCACACCCAATGAAATTCAAAATAATCAAAGGGTTATTGATGCATATTTGGGGGTGGCTGAAGATGAGTAATATATTAGAAATCAAAAATTTAGTGGTCTCCTATGGAGGTATTGAGGCTGTAAAAGGCATTCATATGACTGTGCCAGAAGGAGAAATTGTAACACTAATTGGCGCCAATGGTGCCGGTAAATCCACCACTCTAAAGTCCATTTCCGGCTTAGTGAAGCCAAAGCAAGCTTCCATTCTCTATAAAGGAAAGGAAATTGTGGGACAGTCTCCTGATTTTATAGTCTCTCAGGGTATTACCCTCGTTCCCGAGGGACGAAGGGTATTCCCCAACCTAACTGTAATGGAAAACCTTAAAATCGGTGCATATTTGCGTAAAGATAACCTAAAAGATGATTTAGAATATGTTTTCTCCCTATTCCCTCGCCTAAGAGAACGAGAATGGCAAATGGCAGGCACCCTTTCCGGCGGTGAACAGCAAATGCTGGCAGTGGGACGGGCGCTAATGAGTAAGCCAAAGGTGATTATGATGGATGAACCCTCCTTGGGTTTGGCACCTTTGGTGGTAAGGGATATTTTCAATATTATTCAAACAATCAATCAAGAGGGCATTACCGTTTTATTGATTGAGCAAAACGCGAACATGGCTTTAAAAATTGCACACAAGGCCTATGTTATTGAAACCGGTAACATAACCATGGAAGGAACCGGAGCCGAGCTTTTGGCAAATGATGAAATCAAGGAAGCGTATCTTGGTAAAACAAAATAAAATTTATCCCTTTGGCCTGCTTTGTTCGCCAAGGGGACTTTTTTTAAAATTACCTATTGACTCTCACATTATGTCATACCCTATACTAAATCTGAGCTCAAAAAATAACCCACGTGAGGTGATAAAATGCTTAAAATTGGTGTGTTTTCAAAATTATCAAGAATTAGCATACGAATGCTGCGCCATTATGACGAAATAGGGCTTTTGGAGCCAAAGACCATTGCCTGCGATAGCGGTTACCGCTATTACAACGAGGCACAACTCCCTATTGCAGAAAGAATTACTTCATTAAAACAAATGGGGTTTTCTTTAGCAGTTATTAAAGAAATTATAGAAAACTTTGATAATCCAGAGACCTTTGCCCAATTGCTAGCTGTAAAAAGAGCAGAGGTCATGGAAGACGCTGAGGACATTCGCCGCCGTTTGGTTCTTTTGGAAACAACCATAGCCAAACTCAGAAAGGATGAATCAATTATGACCTATAGTGTATCATTAAAAGAAATGCCAGAAAGATATGTGGCAAGCGTTAGACAAATTATCCCCGCCTATGACCAAGAAGGGATACTTTGGCATACCCTGATGGCGGAAACCGCGCCCCTTCAGATACAGGATACAGAACCCTGTTATACACTGGCTATTTTTCATGATGGTGAGCATAAAGAAACGGATGTAGATGTAGAGGTGCAAAAATCTGTGAAGGGAACTTATCCCAACACAGAGCATGTTGTTTTTAAAACTGTTCCTCCCGTTTTAATTGCTTCTGCCACCTATCAAGGCAGCTACGAAAAAATCAGTGAGGTGAATGAGGCCGTTGCAAATTGGGTTAGGGACAATGATTATGAATTCAACGGTCTCTCTTTCTCCATTTATCACATCAGCCCTCATGAAACCTCCGATAGCACTCAGTGGGTAACCGAGGTTTGCTATCCCGTGAAAAAGAAATAAGCCGAGAACAGAGATTTTTGTTTATCCTGAGGAAGAGAATTTAGAAAAAAGATTTTTCTTTTAACATTTAGGCTTATAGTATCTAGAAGATCAACCGTAACTTTTTCCATTATACAATCAAAAAACAGGGAGTTGCATGACTTTTATCATGGAAACTCCCTGTTTTATTGCAAATAACCTATATTTTTATGCTAAATGCAGTGCTGCTGCCATTTTGTTCCACGATAGCGGACAATAAAAAACATGGCTCTTACACACCAGTCAATAATCATGGCAATCCAAACACCATAAAGACCCATGTGGAAATATACCCCTAAGATATAGCTGAATACAATACGGAAAAGCCACATAGAAAAAACAGACCAAACCATACAAAATTTCACATCATTTGCGGCTCTTAGGGTATTGGCAAGGGAAAAAGCCTCCGGCCATATGATAATGGCACAAATTCCATGGAGCCACGCAATTTCCGTCGTCATTTTTGTTGCCTCCGGAGATAGATGATACAGTTTCAAAATCCATGGCAACGCCAGTAAAATAATAGCATTGAAAACAAAAATCAGCAAATGAATCAACTTTAAAATTTTTCGGGTATAATATCTGGCCATATCATAATCCCCTGCTCCAACACAGCGGGAACATACCGTCACAAGAGCCATACTGGCCGCCATCCCCGGCATCACTTGGAACATGGCAACAATATTCCCAACGGCATTTGCTGCAATGGCAGCTGTACCAAAGGAGGTTATCATACTCAAAACTAAAATCTTACCCAATTGAAACATACTGTTTTCCAAGCCATTGGGAATCCCAATAAAAGCAATCTTTTTCAATAATATCTTATTTGGGCGAAAAGAAAAAGGTCTGGAAAGGTGAAGGGTGTGTTCCTGCCCCCGCAAGAGAAGCATAATCCCCATAGCGGCAACCATACGAGAAACCAACGTAGGAATTGCAGCCCCCATAACACCCATGCCAAAACCAAAAATCAAAACTGCGTTTCCCCCAACGTTGATTGTATTCATCAATAAAGAAAGATACATAGGAACTCTAGAATTACCCATGGCACGAAAGATGCCTGCGCCTGCATTATAGAGGGCAATAAAGGGAATGGATGCAGTTACAATCATTAAATATGTTTTGGCACTTTCCATTACATTGGGCTGAATTTTACCAAAAATATTATGTAAAATCAAATCCCTTGAAAGATAAATTCCCGCTGTAATCAAAAGAGAGGAAACTGCTGTTAAAATCACAAGCTGATCTGTAGCCTGACATGCCTTTTCCTGATTATTCTGACCAAGAAATTGTCCTGCAACCACAGCACCGCCTGTGGCAAGGGCTCCAAAGAGGAAAATAACCAATACAAAAATATTATCCACCAAAGAAACACCGGAAACGGCGTGCTCACCAACGCTTGCAACCATGATTGAATCGGATAGTCCCACTAAAATCGCCAAAAATTGCTCAATGATGATAGGCACAATTAGTCTTTTTAAATCTTTATTCGTAAATATGTAGCTCTTCTTTTCTTCTGTTTCCGAAATCATTCCCATAGCTCCTCACTGCAATACTTCTTATTTTATTTTTATAACGCACTCCCTCTTAAAAAGAACAAAAATTTTTATGTTACAGGAATAAAGATGCCGCACAATAAACCAAAAGCAACGCCATAATACCATTCAATAGCTTCTTATTCTTATCAAAAAAACTACGAAATACAGAACCAAAAAGTACCCAGCAACCGCAGCTTAATATAACCACAAACCAGTTAAACACAAGCACAACCAAAAAAGCTTTTATTGACTGGTCATAAGGAAAAACAAAATTGGAAATCAAGGTTATTCCAAATAACAACCCCTTGGGATTGACAAACTGAAGCATCACCGCAGTAAAAAAACCCCGTGTATCCAACTGGCGTCTGCCCTCTTTTACTGCCTTTGGCTTATCTCTCCATATCACCCATGCCAAATAAAGTATGTAAGCCGCACCTAAAACCGTCATGATTTGAACTATTTTGGGAATATAGCGAAACAAAAAGAGATTACATAAAATACTGCAAACTAAAATCAAAGAAAAACCAGTGGCCACCCCTGCACAAAAAGGCAGACTTTTTTTCACACCATATTTTGCTCCATTGTTCATGCACATGATATTATTGGGCCCCGGTGTTATACAAGATACAAACACATATGAAATAAAAGCAAAAATATGAACCAAATCACTCACCCTTTTTATATAAAATAAAAACTGCCCGCTAGGGAGCAGTTTTTTTCATGTTTAGTCTTCCAAATCCACAATTGGCTTAATGGGTAATCCATTGGCAAGGTGGTGCAATTCGCTTTCCTCGCTATACATCTCGTTTATTTTATAAAGCAAGGTCATTAAGCTGTCTGTCAAATGCACATTTTCAACCAAAACATCCTCAGGCACCTGCAAATCAACGTGGCTGAAGTTCCACATACCCTTCACGCCCCATTTAGCTAAGTCGTTGGCAACCTTAACCGCCTTTGAACGTGGCAAAGTAAGAATTGCAACATCTATACTATTGTTTTTAATGTATTCTTCCATTTTGTCAACATCATGAACTTCTACACCACGGATGGTCATTCCGATGATGCGTGGGTTAATGTCGAACACAGCCTTGATCACAAAACCACGTTTTTCAAAATTGGTATAATTAACCAAAGCCTGACCAATATTTCCTCCACCAACCACAATCATATTGTATAACCTGTCCAACCCGAGAATCTTCTTAATTTCATTGTGCAGATACTCTACGTTGTACCCGTAGCCCTGCTGCCCAAAACCACCGAAATTATTTAAATCCTGGCGAATTTGAGATGCAGTGATGTTCATTTTTGCACTAAGCTCCTTAGACGATATTCTGGTAATATCGCTCTCCAAAAGATCGCCCAGATAGCGGTAATACCTTGGGAGCCGATTTATCACCGCCGGCGAAATTCTCTTCTCACTGTCCATTTTATCCAAATCCTCTCTTGTCAACTTAGAATCAGTATAGCACTTATGTTATTTTATTGTCAACAATAACTCTTTTATTATCAGCCTTTTTCTGTTATGATTATACCTGTATCCCCAGAAAATACGGAGGACAGAACTATGATACTAGCATGCAAAGATCTACACAAGGCTTATGGCATTGATGTAGTTTTAGACAAAATTACCTTCCATTTGGAAGAAAAGGAAAAAGCCGCAATTGTAGGGGTAAACGGCGCGGGCAAAACCACTTTGTTCCGTGTACTTACAGGAGAAACGTCCGCCGACGGCGGAGAGTATTACATGAAAAAAGATGCTTCTCTGGGGTATATGGCACAGAATCAGCAAACCGAAAGCACACGAACAATCTATGAAGAAATGCTATCGGTTTTTGAAAAAATTTTGGAAACAGAAAAGCTTCTTCGTGAAATGGAAAACAAGATGGGGACGCTTGCGGGACAGGAATTGTCCGACAAGATGGAAGAATATTCTCGTTTACAACATTTTTTTGAGCAAAACGACGGTTATAGCTATCAAAGCCGTCTGCGGGGTGTACTAAAAGGCCTAGGTTTTGGAGAGGCTGATTTTAACCGCCCTCTTTCTCAGCTTTCCGGTGGTCAAAAAACCCGCATTTTTCTTGGTAAACTTTTGCTTTCCAAGCCTGATATTCTCCTTTTGGACGAGCCCACAAACCATTTGGACATCGCTTCAATCGAATGGTTGGAGGATTTCCTTAGAAGCTATGACGGAGCTGTATTGATTATTTCTCACGACCGCTATTTCTTAGATAGAATTGTCACTAAGGTTGTGGAAATTGAACATAAAAAATCCTATATCTACAACGGAAACTATAGCTTTTATACCCAGCAAAAGGAAATCAACAGAGACATTCAGCAGAAGGCCTTTGATAATCAGCAAAAGGAAATCAAACATCAAGAAGATGTTATTCGCACCCTTCGCTCCTTTAATCGGGAAAAGTCCATTAAACGTGCGGAAAGCCGTGAGAAAACCTTAGATAAAATAGAGCGTGTAGCGAGACCTGAGTCTCTGCCCGACCAAATGCGTCTCACGCTATCTCCCCTTATTATCAGCGGAAATGACGTGCTTCATACCGAAGACCTTTCCAAGTCTTACGGGGGCAATAAAATATTCCAATCTGTGGGGTTTGATGTCAAGCGTGGAGAAAAAGCAGCAATTATTGGGCCTAATGGTGTAGGTAAATCTACTTTATTTAAAATGCTTCTGCGAGAGGTTACCGCGGATTCCGGCATTATTCGCTTGGGCACCAATGTCCACGTGGGATACTATGATCAGGAACAGCAAAAGCTGGATGAAACTAAAACTATTTTTGCAGAAATTTCTGATACCTATCCAAATCTCACAGCAGGACAAATCCGAAACGTATTGGCAGCCTTTGTTTTTACCAATGATGATGTTTTTAAACCCATTTCTGCTTTAAGTGGCGGTGAGAAAGGCCGTGTCTCCCTAGCAAAAATTATGCTTTCCAAAGCCAATCTGCTTATGCTGGATGAGCCTACTAACCATTTGGATATGTTCTCAAAGGAAGTGTTGGAAAATGCCTTAAATTGCTATGAGGGAACCGTTGTTTACATTTCCCACGACCGTTATTTTATTAACAAAACAGCAGAAAAAATCTTGGAATTATCCCCAAACGGAGTTACCCAATATACAGGCAACTATGATTATTATCTGGAAAAAAAGGCAGAGCAAGCCCGGAATGAGGCAGAACGCCTAAAAGAAGCCGGGATATCCTCCTCCACCGCACCAGTGGCAGTCAGCGAAACAAAGGTAGATTGGTTAAAGCAAAAGGAGCAACAGGCGGCAGAAAGAAAGCTTGCAGCTAAGATTTCTCGTTTAGAGCAAGAAATTGAAGAAACCGAGAGTGCCATTGCAAAAGCGGACGAAGATATGGCCAATGCCAGCACGGATTATACAAAAGCACAGCAGATTTTTGAAGAAAAAACGAAGCTTGAAGAACAGTTGGAATCGCTCTTTGCCCAATGGGAAGAGCTCCAATAAAAACGAAGGATGCACCGATTCACCAAGGATGCAGATAATGGAGAAATTTTAGTTGGTCTAATAAAGATATAAACTTATCACAACCCAATTACGGCATATAAATGCCGTTCAACGAAATTTTTGCCATTGATTGGTCAGGAAGAATCAGCGTCTACACGAAGGAGGAAAAGGAATGAGAATCTTTTATTTAGCTGCATTAGTATTATTGGTAGTGCTTTTGGGTGCAGGGAGTGTATTGGGAGCCAGTACACAAATTGTATTTTACCTGTTTATTTTTATCATGGGTGTGGGTCTTGCCTTTTACGCCCATTGGTTTAAAAAATTTGCCGAAAAAATAAATGGGTTAATGCCTCTCATCGAATCCGACCCCGATGCATATATAGCGGAAACTGAAAAGCTTCTGCAGGGCAAAAACCCAAGCAATATTCGTGCAATGCTAATCTTGAATATATCTGTTGCTTATATGGAAAAGGGCGATTTTAAGACAGCATTGGAAAAAATGAGAAGCATAAATAGCAGCGCTTTGAAAAAAGCCAATAACTCTATTTATTTCTTGAATTATGCCTATGTTTTCATACACCTTGGAGAAAATGCCCAAGCTATGGATATCATTAAAAAATACAAGAAGAAATTCCTTAGCCTTCCTATGGGTGGAAATTTACCACGCTTGATTGCTTTTGTTCAGATATTTGAATTGATGCAAGAAGGCAAATGGGATGTTGCCACAGAGCAGTTGAAAATTGCCAGAGAAAATTGGCCTGATCGCGTGACTGGTGTTGATTTCTCCTTTTTAGAAGAGAAATTGGAACAGCATAATGCCCACGCTGACACACAAGAATAAAAATTAGGCTGTAATGGAAACCTCCATTACAGCCCTTTTGTTTATTTTTTGTTTTACTCGCCCTTTGAAGCAAAATAGCCATTGATATCTGACATAAGCTTTTCAATATCCATACCATGTACCATGCTTGCCTCTTCCAAAGTTTCTGCTGCAGCAGAAGGGCAACCAACACAGTGCATGCCGTTTTCCATCAAAACAGCACCAACACTTCTATCCATCATTAAAAGTTCACCAATTGTCATATCTTTTGTCGCTTTCATATTTTTTTCCTCCTTCATTTTTAAGCATTGTATTATGTATTATTCCTCAAAAAATCCGAAATTAATTACATTTCGAATTTTTATATTTGGTTTTCTGGTATATCTAAAATCAGTTTACGGCAATAAGGGCAAATCTCTCCCGAAAGCTTTGCTCCGCCCATATAGCTTTTTACCAAAAGATATTCCTGTTTTTTTCCGTTCTCATCTTTTGTCTTCCAAGTAAAATATCTACCTGATTCCAAATGTCCTTGGGACATTTCTTCTTGACAAAAAGGACACTTCATAAAGACCATCTCCTATTCTGAATCTTGGGTAGTTACAGGGACTCTGGTCACCCCGATAGCCGTCCCATCCTGAAAGGTAAAAACAAGCTGCTCCTCTGGGCCTTCCTTGTCACCAAAGAAGCCTCTGGGTGTACCCAAGTAGTAAATCAGCTCTCCATCTTTACTATCATCAGGCTCTCCCAAATAGCCTTTTAGCTCCTCTTGGGAAATACCGTCAATAATGGTTCGGTCAAAAAAATCTTTCACAATGGCTTGACGGCTGTTTCCTTCATAGTTGACCCATTTTTCTTTGCTGAAATCCTTGTAACTGTTCCACATCTGACCGCCGATAAAAGCTACAATCACCAACAAGCCAAGAAAGGTTAAAAGCAGCTTGTCTTTATTGTTCATACCATTGCCCTCCCCTTATGATATCCACTTAAAGCCCTTATAGTAGCGCAGTACCACCTTGCCTAATATTTTATTTTTCTCCACAAACTGATGCTCCCAATAACGGGAATCTAAGGATTTGTTACGATTATCCCCCATCATAAAATAACTACCATCGGGCACCTCATAAGGACCAAAGTCCCCTTGGGTTATCACTTCCAGATAAGGCTCATTTAAAGCTTCGCCATTGACAAGCACACTTCCGTTTTGAACCTGAACCACGTCACCGCCCAAGCCAATAATACGCTTTACAAATAAGGTTTTCTGCTCAGGGTCATCAGGATAACGGAATACAACCACATCGCCTCTTTCCGGTTGGTCAAACCAATAAGAGGTACGAAGGGCCAAAATGCGATCCCCCGTCATAATGGTAGTTTCCATAGAACCTGTTGGAACCTGCGCATTTACAATTAATAGTGTATTTACCGCTCCGGCCAAAACCACCGCCAAAAGGATCGTTTTAACCCAACTGATAATTTCCTTTTTTGCTGTATTGCTCACATACCCATCTCCTTTGAGAGGTTTTATTTTAAGAACCCGTTTATAATTTGAGCTTCCGCTTCTTTTTCCGTCAATCCCAGGGTCATAAGCTTTGTCAACTGTTCCCCTGCAATTTTGCCGATAGCCGCCTCGTGAATTAAAGATGCATCCACATTGTTTGCAATAATTTCGGGCTCTGCCGCAACAATGCCTTGATCCATAATGATAGCATCACATTCAGAGTGTCCATAGCAAGCATTGTTTCCGCTTAATTTAGAACGGAACAGCTGTCTAGAATTATCTCTGGCAACAGAACGGGAAATCAACTTTGCACTGCTCCCCGCACCATCCAAGTCAACATCAAAAGAAGTTTCTGCATACTGAGAGCCATGGGTCATAATCTTCTCTTTGATTACAACCGTTGCTCCTTCTGCCAACTTAGCACTGGAAATACGTTTTGTGGAATCTACACCTTTTAGCTGTACAGTATCCATTTCCACGTAACTGTTTTCTTCTGCAATAATATGCGTTTGGGGGTTGATAATATTCTGTCCATCGCCATCCCCTTCGCCTATATGCTTTTCAATATATTTGATTTTAGCATTTTTCCCTACAAAAAAGCGATGTATTCCATCGTGCTGAGAAATTCCACTTCCACAGTTGTGGATACCGCAACCGGCAACAATGGTCACATCTGCACCTTCGCCAATATGAAAATCATTATAAACCACATCATGCAAATCAGTTTCAGTCACCAAAGCAGGAATATGCACACTTTCATTCTTGGTTCCGGGCTTCACAATAATATCAATCCCCGAGCCATCCTCTTTGGGAATAATCTGAATGGTTTCCGTAGAATTGCGTCCTGCACTCTTACCATTGCTACGGATATTAAACGCACCGGCAGTGGGAATATTTTGAATACCTGCCACCTCAGCGAGTAAATTTTTAATAATGTCACTCAACATGGTATGAAACCCCCTTAAAATACTTGCAACCCAAATCCACACCAAACAATCCGGGTAAAACCTCTTCTTTTGTCCCCACCTTGGAAACTTCACCGCCGCTGATTACCACAACCTGATCGGCAATATCCAAAATACGTTCCTGATGAGAGATAATTAAAATAGACCCTTTAATTTCTCCATGCATTTTTTCAAAGACATCAATTAGATTTTTAAAGCTCCATAAATCAATGCCTGCCTCAGGTTCATCAAACAAGGTGAGCTTTGTTTTTCTTGCCATAACCGTAGCAATCTCGATGCGCTTTAATTCTCCACCGGAAAGGCTTCCATTAATTTCACGGTCAATATAATCTTTGGCACAAAGGCCAACCTCAGACAAATATTCACAAGCCGCAGCTGTGCTTAAAGCTTTCCCACTAGCAAGGGTAATCAAATCCTTAACCGTTACCCCTTTAAAGCGAACAGGCTGTTGAAACGCAAAGCTAATGCCGGAATTTGCCCGCTTTGTAATGCTCCAATCTGTAATATCTTGTCCATCCAATAAAATTTGACCGCTGACGGGCTTTTGAATCCCTGCGATAATCTTAGCCAATGTGGATTTTCCCCCTCCATTTGGCCCTGTCATAACAACAAATTTTTCATCTTCAATTACTAAATTGATATTTTTTAATATCTCTTTCCCATCAGCCGAAAAAGATACGTTCTTTAACTCCAACATATGCTTTCCTCCATTTTAAAGGCTTTCACCTTTTCTTACGCATACTACAAAAAATGCTATCCTAAATTATAACAATTTTCCAAATAGACTGTCAATATTTTTCGATTTTTTTAGCGTTTTTCCTGTATAAAAACATTCTTTTCATTTTTGCTCCCCTATATTACAATAGTATTCATACAAAACAACACAAAGGAGGGCATCCTATGCTCGGATTTCATACAGACGGCATTCGCCTTATTGGCGCATCCGATTCTTTAATCTCTTTACTCAAACAGGAAAAATTACCACTCGTTTCGGAAATCACTGGGAATACCTTAGTGTTTGCGGTTAATGAAACGAATATACTGACAAAAAAATTATATGCAGCATCCTTCTTGGCTGGAGAAACCCCTTGGTTTGTCTGCACTGTGGGTGACTACCCCCGAACGCAAAAATATACCCTGCCCTTTCGGGCTGAGACGGATTTGGCAGATTTTATCACGGCCATTTACTACGCCTCACAAGGCTTTCTTCATTTGGACTTTGAACTAACCGAACTGAAAGAAAGGCTTTCGGAAGAAAATGGACGAAAAATCGTTTCAATTCCTGAAGAGGGCTTTGGTAGCATTCCAAAAAATGCCTTTGCCATGTGTTTTTGCTTTTCCAATGGGGGCTTTATGGAAAGTGACCGTCTTTTTATGAAATTAACCAAAGAATTTGGTATGGATATGGGCAGAGTTTTGCTGGCGGGTACTTTTGACTCAAAATACTCCTTTACTCGTGCCTTTGTTCTGTAAAATAGTCTATTTACCCAATAGATAAAGAATGTTACAATGAATTTGCATGGGAAACCATGTGCAAATACAGAGTAGGGCTTTGTGCGTTAAGTGTCTTGTGGACGGGGAGTTGCCACGAGAACGAAAAGGTTATTCCTTGCGGTACAAACCCCGCATCCCGCTGTCAAATAATGAAGAAGCGATTCCTCTTTATTATCACAGCAACCCCAATAATTTGGGGCTATTTGCGTAATGTTTTACGATAATGAAGGGGTTTTTTTTAAAGACCCCGCAGAACAAAAAGGAGGTCTTTTTTCATGCAACAAAAGTTTTCTTATACCCACCGTCTTGTCATTATGGCACTCTTAATGGCGCTCTCAATTATCTTATCTCGATTTTTATCTATCTCTGCATGGGATTTAAAAATCGGGTTCGCCTTCGCACCCATTGCCTTGGCAGGTATGCTTTTAGGCCCTATCTCCGCAGGGATTGTGGCGGCAGCTGCAGATTTTCTTGGAGCAACACTGTTCCCCATCGGGCAATTTTTTCCCGGGTTCACCCTCACAGCATTCCTTACCGGTATACTGTTTGGTGCTTTTCTACACAAAAAAGTGAATGGCAAAAATATTGTGTTGGCGTCCATAACCACTCAAGTCATTGGGTCTTTGCTTTTAAATACCCAATGGATTTCAATGCTATATGGCACACCATTCTGGGCATTAATGCCTACAAGAATCATACAAACCTGCGTGATGACTGTGATCCAAATTATTGTTATCCGTATTTTGGCAGGATATGCACCCCAAATTTTTAAAATGCAAAAAGTGTAAACTGTTGTAAATAGGACTACACTATAACAAACAATAAAAGCTGTTGGCATTGATTCTCCCCTGCCAACAGCTTTTCATATTTATTATCTATATTTTGTTTCATGGCTTAATAAGAAAATTTTATTTTCTAAGCCGCCCCCATAACCCACTAATTTCCCATCACTGCCGATGACACTATGACAGGGGATGACAATGGCCAAGGGATTCTTATTATTTGCCATGCCAACTGCCCGAAAAGCCTTTTCCGAATCAACCTGCTTTGCAATGTCACCATAGGAGGCAGTGGCGCCATAAGGAATCCTTGCCAGTGCCTGCCACACCTTTTTTTGAAAGTCTGTGCCCATAGGGCGCAAAGGAACGTCAAAAGACATTCTTTCCCCCTTAAAATATTCCTTGAGCTGCTTCTCTGTTTTTTCCAGCAAAGGTGTATTTTCTATGATGTAAGGTGTATTGATTCCCTTATGAAAAGATACACGAGTAAGGAAACCATCCTCTTCACCCAATACCAATATCCCAATCGGGCTATGATAAAAATGGATTTTCTCCAATACAAACCCTCCGTTCTTTAAAATCATACATCCAAGGTCTCGGGGCTGTGCCCCCAATCCCCCAAGCCTTTGCAAAGGCTTGACCCAAACTTTTGCATCCTTAAATTTCATTTTTGCCAGTGCATATTTTAAATCAACCAATCCCCATAAATCTTGAGAATCAGCCTTCTTTTCTCTTCGCTTTTAACAACGCAATCTCCGCTCCATATCCTTCTAACTCATTTGGCGTTTCCAAATAAAAAGGCAAATGCATCAGCTTAGGGTGATTTATGATTGTGGAAATCCCTTCTAATCCCAAAGACCCCTCACCAATTTTTTCGTGGCGATCTTTATGACTTCCCATAGGGTTTTTACTATCATTTAAATGAATGGCCTGCAACCGATCCAAACCGATAATGCCATCGAATTCAGCCAGAACACCGTCTAAATCCCCCACAATGTCATAACCCCCGTCATAAACATGGCAGGTATCCAAACAAACCCCCATCCGCTCATGTCCATCCACTTGCTGAATAATTTCATTGATTTCCTCAAAACTACGCCCTACTTCACTGCCTTTGCCCGCCATTGTTTCCAACAAAATGGGGGTTTTTCCTCCATTTTTTAAAACCTCTCTCAGCATCTGGGATATAACCTGAATTCCCACTTCTGCTCCCTGCTTTACATGACTGCCGGGATGAAAGTTATACATTACATTGGGCAAAAGCTCCAGCCGCTCTAAGTCCTCCTCCATCATCCGTCGGGCAAATGCCCTCAACCCTTCATCGGCTGAACAGGCATTCATGGTATAGGGGGCATGGGCTAACAGCGTACCAAACCCCTTCTCTTTGGCAAAAGCAACATATGCCTCCAAATCCCCTTTATCCAGCGCCTTCACATTGCCCCCTCTTGGGTTTCTTGTAAAAAACTGAAAAACATTGGCACCGATTTTCTCCGCATCCTTACCCATGGCAAGGTAACCCTTTGCCGCAGATAAATGACAACCAATCCAAAACATGGACATACCTCCTCTTGAAAAGGGAAAGATAAACGTTTCCCCTTACTTTATCTCAACTTAACCTCGCTTTGGTGCTTTTCAAAATTCCCCACCCTAATAACTAATCATAAACACTTTTCTCTGTATCCATAGGAGTTTTTCCATCTTTGCCCTAATCATACTGGAAAGATTGTTTTTTCGCAAGCCCAATCAGCACTACCCTTGCAATTGGGCCAAATCCTTATTTGTTTCTAGTAAAAAGTAATCATTCTTCTTTAATATGTTGTTGCATTTGCAATAAAATGTGTTAAAATATAACAAAAGATATTTTCGATGATTTAAAACAAAATACGCTTAAAATATAAGGAGGTATTTTATGGCTTTTACATGGACAAAAGATTTGGAAACAGGAAACACTCAAATTGATACAGAACACAAACAACTGATTCAGGCAATTAATAATCTTTTAGATGCTTGCTCCACTGGCAAAGGGCGCGCCGAGGTTATAAATACCGTAGATTTTTTGGCTCAGTACACAAGAACCCATTTTTCCCATGAACAGATATTACAGCAAAAATATAAGTATCCCGACTTCGAAAATCATAAAAAACTCCACGAGAATTTTATTAAAGTGGTAGATGGCATTGCGGCTCGTCTAAAAAAAGAAGGTGCGACCATTCAATTGGTAGGCGAAGTAAATATGCAGGTGGGCAGCTGGCTCATTAATCATATTAAACGGGAAGATGTTAAGGTTGCAAAGCACATTCTTTCCCAGCAGTAATATACATAACTTAAAAACGAAAACCCAATTACATGGTAGTAGCACTACTTGCAATTGGGTTTTTCTTTTTTTAGATTCTAAGAAAAAACTTTCATTCTAAACAAAAAAGCAGATGTTATCCATCTGCTTTTTTACTTCAATCTAGTTTTGTCAACCTATGATGAAGGCAATTATGCCCTTTTCTCTTTCGCATCATAAATACCCTTAAGGATAAAAATGGTAACAATCATACTTACGATGGCAATGGGAAGATTAATCATCCAATTCTGAATCATAGCAGCTAAAATATAATTCACTGCAGAAACAGCCGCTACCGTAAAGGCATAAGGTAACTGTGTGGAAACATGATTGATATGGTCACACTGGGCGCCTGTGGAAGCCATGATGGTGGTATCAGATATTGGTGAGCAATGATCGCCACATACAGCACCAGCCAAGGTAGCCGCTACAGTAATGACCAATATTTCGCTTGTAGGGTCTAAAATTGGCACTACTATAGGTAAAAGTATACCGAAGGTTCCCCATGAGGTACCTGTTGCAAATGCTAAGAAAACGGCAATTAAAAATACAATAACTGGCAATAACACTTGCAACATGCCTAAGTTGCTTTCTAAAATTCCTGCAACAAACTGGTCTGCACCCAATAGGCCGGTAATACCACTTAAAGTCCAAGCAAAAGTTAAAATTAAAATTGCAGGAACCATAGCCTTAAAACCATCAGGCAAGCAAGACATAAATTCGTTGAAAGTAAGTACACGACGAGGAATATAAATTAAAAATGTAATAAGCAACGCTCCAGCAGAGCCTAAAAGCAAGCCAACAGAAGCATCGCATCCAGCAAAAGCATTCACAAAGGTTTCTCCTTCGAAAAATCCGCCGGTATAAATCATACCAACAACGCAGGAGATAATCAAAACAACAACAGGCAATACCAAATCAATTACTTTCCCCTTGCCCGTTACTTCCCCATCAGAACAATCTGCATAGGGTCTTTCTGGTGTGGTATAAATATCGTCATTCATCTGGGCGTTCATCTCATGCAGACGCATAGGCCCAAAGTCGAAATTTAATACAGTTAATACTATCATAGTTATAATAGTAAGCAGTGCATAGAAATTGTAAGGTATTGCACGGATAAATAAATCCAGCCCATTCACACCGCTCACAACACCAGCAACTGCTGCTGCCCAAGAGGAAATGGGTGCTATAATACAAACAGGTGCTGCCGTTGCATCAATAATATATGCCAGCTTTGCACGGGAAATCTTATGCGTATCTGTTACAGGACGCATAACACTACCTACGGTTAAGCAGTTGAAATAATCGTCAACGAAGATTAAAACACCCAGCATAAAGGTAGATAACAAAGCACCCTTTCTGGTTTTAATTTTATTACGTGCCCATTCACCGTAAGCCGCAGAACCTCCAGCCTTGTTCATCAATGATACCATAATACCCAGAATAACTAAGAAAATGATAATACCTACATTCCAACTATTTGACAGCTTTGCCAGCAAGCCGCCATCCGTTTCATTTGTAAGAATTGTCAGATATGCCTGTTTCAAATTAAAATTATTGTAAAACAGAGCACCCACAACAATACCTACAAATAAAGAGGAGTAAACCTCTTTGGTAATCAGTGCCAAAATAATCGCTACCAATGGTGGAACCAAGGACCAAAATGTTGCATACATATTGCTAATTTCCCCCGCTTCCGCCTCCCCGGCAAAAACAGTGAACGTCATCGCCATGATCAAAAGCATAAATACAATGAGCTTATTGAGCATGGGCTTTTTCTTTGTGTTGTACATAACCCTTCCCCTTTCCGGAATCATAAAAAATGTATTATACCCTTCGCTATGGAAACTTGCTTAAGACTAAAGATTATCAGGCAATACCCTCTTACCATCTACCCCAGCTTGTTTTCCCTTCTGAAATCAATACACATTATTTTGAAACAAAGGTATTCCCGGATTCCGATGCATGTCCATTCCCTAAAAATCTATGTAGCATGGGAGAATCTGCATTTCAGAACAAAAAAACAAAGCCATGGGGCGCATGGCTTCAGAAGGATCCTATATTGGGATATTCCGAGTTTCCGATAGCGCTCCACATAAGTGACAGTACATTACATATTTTGCAATGCACCAGCCAAGGCCCCTAAGGCAGGAAAACCCGACTTCGGCAATGATCCCTTTCTCCCTACCGTCGCCTTAACGTTTTTGAAGGGTTACTCATGAGCACTGCACCTCTATCTTATATAAATGTTCCGTCGGCAAAAACCGACTTTCTTTCATAAATACCATACCCCCCAGCTAAAGTCAAGCCTTTTCCATGAAAAACACCCTATCTGGAAGTTTTTTCGTATATGAAATGTCTTTTTCTCATGGACTATTCCCTTAAAACCGAAAAAATGGTATAGTATGGTATAGAAATAGGATAAAAAGCAAAACTGTATTCTATAGAGAACAAAGGAGGTAATTTCTTATGGCAACACCACATATTTCAGCAGAAAAAGGGGAGTTTGCAAAAACCGTGTTGATGCCCGGTGATCCCTTACGCGCAAAATTTATCGCCGAAACATTTTTGCAGGACGCCGTATTAGTCAATAATGTCAGAGGTATTCAAGGCTACACAGGCACATATAAGGGAACGAGGGTCTCCGTTATGGCCAGCGGCATGGGCATGCCCTCCATGGGGATTTACAGCTATGAGCTGTTCTCCTTCTATGATGTGGAAAATATCATCCGTATCGGTTCCGCAGGGGCTTTCAATGATAAGCTTCAACTGCGAGATATTGTAGCCGGCATGGGCGCAAGCACCACGTCTAACTTTGGTGCACAGTATGAAATTGCAGGAACCCTCTGTAATTTAGCAGATTATGAACTGTTAACAGCGGCAGTGGATTCTGCAAAAGAACTAGGGCAGGAACTAAAGGTAGGCAATATTTTGTCCTCTGATACCTTCTATGATGACCGTCCAAACAACATGGAAAATTGGACAAAAATGGGCATCCTTTGCGTAGAAATGGAAGCTGCGGCCTTATACATGAACGCAGCCAGATTGGGCAAAAGAGCTTTGGCTCTTTTAACCATTTCGGACAAACCCCTTACAGGGGAAGAAACCACAGCTGAAGAAAGACAGAATACCTTCACGCAAATGATGGAAATTGCCTTAGAAACAGCACTGAAAATGGACAAAAAATAATCGTACTATTACTTGGGGGTATCGAAGCTTCGGTACCCCCCTTATTCTTTTTACCCCACACAACAGGAGGATTTTTATATGGAATTACCCATTGTCACCCTAAAAAAGGGTGAAGGCCGCATGTTAAAAGCAGGCGGGCTTTGGATTTATGATAACGAAATTGCGCAAACCGATGAAGGCATTGTCAATGGTCAGTTGGTATCTGTTTTGGATTTTGACGGCTACCCCTTGGGCACAGGCTTTTACAACAATCATTCAAAGATAATTATTCGAATGATGACACGAGATAAAAATACCGTAATTGATGAGGATTTTCTTCGTCGCCGCGTGGAAGCCGCGTGGGCTTACCGCAAAAAAACCGTAGACACCTCCTCCTGCCGCCTTATTTTTGGTGAGGCGGATTTTTTACCCGGACTAATTGTTGATAAATTCTCTGATGTGTTGGTGGTACAATCTCTAGCCTTAGGCATTGACAACATGAAGACTTATATTTTGAACCTTTTGGTTGAAATATTAGAAAAGGACGGCATATCCATTCGGGGTATTTATGAAAGAAGTGACGCAAAAGTACGTCAACAGGAAGGTATGGAACGGGTGAAAGGATTCCTAAGCCATCCCTTTGATACAAAAGTTGAGATCATCGAGAACGGCGTAAAATATATGGTTGATGTAGAAGATGGACAAAAAACAGGCTTTTTTCTTGACCAAAAATATAACCGTGCCGCCATTCACAAGCTTTGCCAAGGGGCTGACGTATTAGACTGCTTCACCCACACAGGCTCTTTTGCTTTAAATGCGGGCATTGCAGGTGCAAGAAGGGTTTTGGGCATTGATGCCTCTCAGCTTGCCGTTGACCAAGCTACAGAGAATGCCAAGTTAAACAGCTTGGAAAGCGTGGTTCATTTTCAATGCGAAGACGTTTTTGAGCTTCTTCCCCGTTTAGAAAAGGAAGGGCAGAAATTTGACGTCATAATTCTTGATCCACCCGCGTTTACAAAATCCAGAAACTCCATAAAAAATGCAATCAAGGGTTACCGTGAAATTAACTTGCGGGCAATGAAACTGGTGAAAGACGGCGGATTTTTAGCAACCTGCTCCTGCTCCCATTTCATGACCCCCGAATTGTTCACACAAACCATTGGTCAGGCCGCAAAAAATGTGCATAAGCGTCTTCGACAGGTGGAATATCGCACCCAATCTCCCGACCACCCCATTCTTTGGGCTGCAGATGAGTCCTATTATCTAAAGTTTTATATCTTTCAGGTGTGCCAAAATCCCTGATTTTTCTTGAACTACGAAGAACAGGCAATGATTATAGCCCATACTGCTATAATCATTGCCTGTTCTTTTTTTTGAGGGGAGGTATATCTATGTCAATATATTTGAAAAGCCCGGAAAGGCTTGTTTGCAATTTCATATACATAGGATACCAAATCTTTTTGAAGAAACAATGGACAAAAACCGTCATTTCCTTTAAGAATTGCCGAATAGAATCTTAACGAAAAAAACCTTCTTAAGCTAAATAACAAGGTTTGCTTACATAGATAACCAAAAAGCCCATACTGCAGGGCATATCCCCACAATACAGGCTTGGTTTTTAAAAGAATCTTAGCTTAATGTAATGCAAAACTTCCCATTAATTGCTTAAAAGAGCAATGCCCTTTTCCAAACGGCGAAGGGTTTCTTCCTTACCCAAAATGTCTGCCAATTCGATGGCACCGCCGGGGGAAGTAGGCTCACCTGACAAAGCTGTTCTTACAGGCCACAGCAACTGTCCATTTTTAATTCCCATCTCCCCAACCAATGCAATCAAGCTGTCATGGATTGTTGTCTCGCTCCACTCCGCCAATTCCTGCAAAACAGGAATTGCAGCCTTTAAGCTGGTCAATGCAATGGCATCATCAGTTTTCATTTTCTTATGGGTATACAGCTCTGTTCCATACACAGGCAATTCCTTAAAAAAGGCAACCAGAGCAGGAATATCGTTCAGGGTTTCCAAACGTTTTTGCAAAAGCACGGCTATTTTTTTGCCATCCAACTGTGTTTCTCCCAAGGCTTCCCTAAGCTTTGGCTCAGCCAGGTCATAGAATTTTTCAAATTCCATAGCCTTCATATACTCGCCATTCATCCATGTTAATTTCTTAATATCAAAAATTGCCGGAGATTTGCTTAAGCCTGCAATATCAAATTTCTCCTCAAGCTCCTGCAATGTGAAAATCTCAGTATTATCAGAAGGGCTCCAGCCTAACAATGCAATGTAATTTACAATTGCCTCAACCAAGAATCCCTCTCTCACCAAGTCTTCAAAGGATTTATCCCCATGGCGCTTAGAAAGCTTATGGTGTGCATCCCTCATAACAGCAGGCAAATGCACGTAAACCGGCGCATCCCATCCAAAGGCTTGATACAACAGATTGTACTTGGGTGTGGAGGATAAATACTCGCTACCTCTTACCACGTGGGTAATTTTCATCAAGTGGTCATCAACCACGTTGGCAAAGTTATAGGTGGGAAACCCATCTGCCTTCATGAGAATTTGGTCATCCAGCTCTTTATTTTCCACAGTGATTTCGCCATAAACCATATCCTGAAAGGTGGTTGTTCCCTCTTCCGGCATTTTTTGGCGAATAACAAAGGGCTCACCTGCATTTAACTTCTCCTGCACTTCTTCCTTGGTTAAATGGAAACAATGGCGGTCATACTTGGCAAATGCCGCCCCTTCACCATTATTTTCTTTCAAGGCCTCCAAGCGCTCCTTGGTACAGAAGCAATAATACGCTTCTCCCTTTTCCACCAATTCCTTGGCATAATCCATATACATACCCATGCGCTCACTCTGTATATAAGGGCCAAATTCACCACCAACATCAGGGCCCTCATCATGATGCAACCCTGTCATTTTCAATGTATTATATATAATATCTGTAGCGCCTTCAACCAAACGTCCCTGGTCTGTATCTTCAATACGTAGAATGAATTTCCCCCCCTGAGACTTAGCAATCAAATATTCATATAACGCCGTACGCAAATTGCCAATATGCATATATCCCGTTGGACTGGGCGCAAACCTTGTTCTGATTTCCATTTTAAATACTTCCTTTCACAAAATAATCCTGCAAGCTTTATTATGACTTATTCTAGTTTATACGCAAACCTGTCCGCTGTAAAGCCCTTTTTCCTGAGGGTTTGGTGCCATTCTTACAAAATATTTCGCAACAGGTTTTTTAATTTCTGTCCTTGATTCTTTCTATTATAGCCCTATTTTATATAGCTATTTTATAAATATTTAAAAAGCCCCATTGCAATGCAAAACTTTTGCACGCAATGGAGCCTGTTATCCTTTGTATAATCTTTATACCCCTAGGCTGTATTGCAACCTATAAGGAATTCTTTCGTAAAAATAAATCAAGCGCTTGCAGTAGTATCTTGCTCAGCTGCATAATCTTTATTCATGATTTTCACTATAAAGAGAATGAAGCAAAGGGCTGCAAAAATAATACCTGCAGGATAGGAGAACCCTGCGCTTAACTGAAAGCCTTCTGGTGCCATCAAAATATAGGTACAGCTTACAGCTGACATAAATGTTGCGGGAATAACTGCAACCCAAGGCAAAATTTTATTCTTACGCAAGTATGCTGCTGCTGCCCAAAGGGCAATCATAGCTAACGTTTGGTTACTCCAAGAGAAATATCTCCAAATAATTGTGATGTCTACCTGAGAAAGTAATGTACCAACTACTAACAACGGAATGGTAACAGCAAGTCTGGGTTTGATTTTTTTCTGGTCAATCTTAAACCAATCAGCAATAACCAATCGAGCACTTCTAAAAGCGGTATCGCCGGAAGAAATAGGACAAGCAATAACGCCAACCATTGCAATCACTGCACCGATGGATCCAAGAAGGGTATTACAAATTTCATAAACAACTCCACCCTGTCCGCCAAGTCTTGAAATTGCCTCTGCCAATCCCCCTGTGCTTTGGTAAAAGGCAACGCCTGCCGCTGCCCAAATCAGGGCAATGACACCTTCGCAAACCATGGCGCCATAGAAAATTTTTCTGCCGTCTTTTTCACTCTTCATGCAACGTGCCATCAGAGGAGACTGGGTTGCATGGAAACCGGAAATAGCACCACAAGCAACAGTAATAAACATGAAAGGCCAAATTGCCTGTCCATTAGGATGAAGGTTGCTAAATGTAATTTCAGGGATGGTATAGCCTTGCATCACAATTCCACTGGCTACACCCAGAGCCATAACAATCAAACAAATACCAAAGATAGGATAAATTTTACCAATCAATTTATCAATAGGTACTAAAGTAGCCAAGAAATAGTAAGTGATTACTACAATCAGCCAAAATTTAGCATCTAATGTTTCAGGAGTCAGCATTGCCAAAAGAGCAGAGGGGCCTGTTGCAAAAACAGTACCAACCAAAACCAGCAATACAACTGAGAAAATACGCATCACAGTTTTCATAAAGGGCCCAAGATAAATGCCTACAATTTCAGAAATACTGGTGCCTTTATGACGCATAGAAATCATACCCGAAAGATAATCATGCACACCACCCGCAAAAATTGTACCAAAGGTGATCCATAAGAATACGGATGGCCCCCACAATGCACCAGCAATTGCACCATAAATGGGTCCTAACCCCGCAATGTTTAATAACTGAATCAAAAAAATTTTACCATTACCCATTACTACGTAGTCTGTTCCATCCGCCATAGCTACAGCAGGGGTCTCTCTTTCGTCGGGCTTAAAGGTTCTTTCAATGAAAGCACCATATACTACATAACCTACGATAAGAATTGCAAGACATACGAAGAAACTAATCATAACTTTCCCCTTCCTCTCATTAAAAATATGTATTTTATAAGTTCTACTGCTCATGATGAGCAGTACTTATGCCATCTGTATTCCCCAGACAGCACAAATGGCACATCCCTTAAGATATCTGTTTCCAAGCTTGATAAAGCTGATCTGTAACCATCCAAAAAACAGTGGTCCGAAGTTTATTGCCCGTTCAAGGTTTTTTTAAAACCCAGCGATAAACTTCTAATATTGTAAAACCAAACTGCACCACTGTAATATCTTAACTTTGTCTATACCTTGTCACACATTTCTTAAGAAATATGATTCTAAGGTAAGAATAGCGCTTTTTCCCGCTTTTGTACTGTTTTTTGTTGTCACTGGTTATTATCCAAGGATAAAAAGCTGAAATCCCTGTGCAAAATGCATTTTATTTTAATGAAATTTTAACGTATCTATCCAAATTTAGTATAAAAATTTAAAGATAAATGATATTTGTTGCATTTATTCCGTAGGTATAATAATAGAATTTAATTGTTTTCCTTAGAAACAATTTCAATCATTTTGTTTATTTCTTCTCAAGCAATAAATCCTAAAATCCCTCTTACGACAAAAAAAGAGCTTTCTCTCATTTATTTCAATGAAGAAAAGCCCTTTTCATTCATAACTTTGAAATTTATTATTATCTTTTGCTAGACTACATACTGAAAAGCCGTTTCAACTCTTTTATCTGGTTTCTGCCTACCGTTAAAACTTCCTTTTCATAACCTTGCATTTTCACACAAGTAGTATTGTTAAACCAAGGATATATCTCTATCACATACTCAAGATTAATCAAATAGCTTTTATGAATACGGAAAAATCCACTTTCCCTCAGCCGTTCCTCATAGGAATTCATGGAACAGGACGCTGTATAAGACTTTCCCTTGGCATGAACAATGCATGCCCGTTTCCCCGTTTCAATGTATACAATATCTGCAATATCTAATAAAATCATTTTTTTGTCGCAGTTAATGGAAACCTTTGAAATAGCTTTTTTCTCATCTTCCCTTTGGGATGTCTTCTCACTGGCTTCTGTTCTACGCTTTTTTAGAAACCGTTGTATCGTTTGCTCAATTCTTTTGGGATCAAAGGGCTTTAGAATGTAGTTTAATGCATCAATATCAAAGGCCTTCTCAGCATAACTGTTATATGCAGTGGCAAACACAATTTCAACCTGCGGATGGGCTTTTTTAGCCATGGCGGCCAAAGTAGTACCATCCATATCCCCTAAATTAATGTCCATAAAAATCAAATCGAAATCTTCTTTCAAAAATAACTCCATGGCCTCGGCTCCGGAGCTGGCCTCCATGATTTCCCCATCCCTGATACAGTCTAAAATCAAATGCCGAAGCTCACTTCTAGATGGTCTTTCGTCATCCACGATTGCTATTTTCATCTACCTCCACCCCCTTTTCCATTGGAATTTTAATAGTCACTTCCGAGCCTTCTGACGAAGCTTGAATTTCCAAACCATAATCCTGTCCATAAATACTACGCAGTCTCTTGTCCACATTGGAAAGCCCAACCTTTGAACTATCCAAGGTATCATTATGCAATGCATTTATAATTTCCTGTGGGATACCATATCCCGAATCCTTTACTGTAATTCCCACCATTTTCTCTGTTTGCCACGCTTGAATGGAGACCCTGCCAGCACTTCTCTTCATTGCACCATGCTTCACAGCATTTTCTACAATAGGCTGTAAGATAAAGCTTGGCACCTGACAGTGCAAATCTGTAGGCACGTGGATGTCTAATGTCAACCTTTCCTCAAACCTAGCTTTCTCCAATTGCAAATAAGCGTCCACATGAGAAAATTCATCATAAATATCAATCATATATTGATTGGTATTCAAGGTATTTCTGAAATAAGTGCTAAGAACAATTAATAATTCCCTCGCCTTTTCCGGCTTCTCACGACAAAACGCGGTAATGGTATTTAAAGCATTAAACAAAAAATGGGGATTGATTTGAGATTGCAGCGCCCTAAACTCTGCCTTTTGCAACATCTCCCGTTGTTTTTGCCCCTCTGCCAATTCCAATTGGGTGGAAAAGAGCTTTGCCAAACCATCAACAAAATCTTTGTCTGTTTGTATTGAAATTTTAAATTTCTTGGTAAATACCAAAATAGCCCCCACTACATTACCTTTACTATGCAAAGGTGCTCCCACAATGGTAAAATTCTTTAAATGCTCATAAAAAATATCCCCCGCTTCTGCCCCTTCGGCAACCATTACCCGATTTTTACCGATCACCAATTGGGCAATTTGAGGTAAGGATTTTCCCTCCATATGATCTTGTAATGCCGCAACATCACATTGGTAGCTGAGTATCTTTTCTCTATCTGTTATAACCACTCCGCCATCTTTTACATTTTCCAAAATCATCTTGGTGACCTTATCCATATTTTCTTTGTTATACATCCCTTTTCGTAAAAAAGGCAGGCACTGCTCGGAAATATCAAAGGCTAGTTTAATTCTTTTGGCAGACTCATTATCCTGCTCTATGAAAATAGAATTGAAAACAGAAATGAAAATTACCATGCCCAAAGAATTAAATAATATCATTGGCACCGCAATGATTTGCACCGTCTCCAGTGCCGCAGGGTAAGGCTTTGCCACCAGTAAAATGATTATCATTTGAAATACCTCTGCCAAGGCAGAAATCAAAAAAATATCTATTTTTTTCCAGTCATTCCGTTTTAAATATTTTGATGCTAAAACACCAATAACACCCTCAACAAAAGTAGAAATTGCACAAGCCGCAGAGGTGAATCCTCCCACGTCAAAAAAATATCGATGCAATCCACCGATTATTGCCGCTCCCATCCCTACAATAGGCCCCCCAATAATCCCCCCTGACATTACGCCAATAACACGGGTATTCACAATGGCACCATTTACATCCGTTCCTGTGTAGGTGGACAAAACACTAATCAAACCAAATATTATGGCCAATGCAACATTGGATTTGATATCTGCCTTATAAGAAAACATAAATTGTTTGATGAAGGTTGTTTTTGTCAAAAGCTGGGCAATAATTACCAGCATAGATAAATTCAATATTAAATTTTTCAAAATATCCAGTGTCATATACTTCCTCCATTTATTACAATTTCTTTAGATTAAGGATACTACAACCCACCAAAACGGTCAACATAAGGGATTTTGTTCTTCTTATTATCTCACGTGAATTCCAATAAATCCTTCTATTCTTTGGTTTTTGGTACTCATATTTTTTTATAATAAAACAGGAGATTTATATCTTCCAAAATGGGCATTTATCCGTCACCAAAAGATGGAATTCATTGCTATTTTTATTTGCACATGCTATACTAATTCAAATTATAATGTTTTTTATCAGCCCAAACAGGCAAGGTTTCGGCTGTCCCACATAAATCTTTTTCATCTGCTTGGCAGTTTATATGGTGATTTGCAACTCCCAAAAAACAGAAAGAAGGTGTTCCGAAATGGAGCTGGATCAAAACAATATTCGAAAAATAAGAGGTCTGATTGTTTTTGCCATTCTAATTCTAATTGGACTTTACCGCTTTGACATTGTAATAGGCTCTATCAGTTTTATACTGCATATCCTGCTACCATTATTCTTGGGCTGCGCCATTGCATTTATTTTAAGCGTTCCCATGGATCGGATTCAAAAAATGCTGTTTACCAAGCCGTTGCTTACGGCAAAAGGAAAGAAGAAACAGCATATAGAAAAAATGGTACGCCCTATCAGCCTCGTCTTGGCTATCATTTTTGTGCTGGCACTGCTGTTTATTGTTACTGCTCTGGTTTTGCCCCAGCTGGCAACCACCGCAAGCGATTTGGCGCAATCTCTGCCCCAAAGAGTCTCTGACCTTGAAGCAAAACTTGAAAGCTTCTTTTCCGCAAACCCCGAAGCATTATCTTATCTGTCAACCATCGAGATTGATTGGCAAAAGTTGGTAACCGGTGTGGCTGACTTTTTTAAGTCAGGTATAGGCAATATCTTGGACTCCACTTTTGTGGTAGCAAAGGGTATATTAAGTGCCTTTACCTCCTTTTTCATTGGTTTTGTTTTCGCTTGCTATATCTTACTGCAAAAAGAAACCTTAGGCAGACAAATTCGAAAGCTTCTTTTTGCTTTTCTACCACAAAAATATGCGCAAAGAACAATTGAAATCTGTGATCTGACTCACAAAATTTTTGCCAGCTTCCTTGCCGGTCAATGCCTAGAGGCAGTTATCTTAGGCTTTATGTTCTTCGTAGCAATGACTATTATGCGCCTTCCTTATGCACTACTAATCGGTGTATTTATTTCTTTTACCGCACTAATCCCTATTTTTGGAGCTTTTATCGGGCTATTGCTGGGTACATTCCTGATTTTAACGGTGAATCCAGCGCAAGCACTTATCTTTATTATCCTGTTCTTCATTTTGCAACAGGTTGAAGGTAACCTGATTTATCCCCATGTAGTAGGAGGCTCTGTTGGCTTACCCTCTATCTGGGTTCTTGCGGCAGTCACCATCGGTGGAAGTTTATTTGGAATCATTGGGATGCTTGTATTTATACCAATTGTTTCCGTTCTTTATATACTCCTTCGAGAAGCAACCAATCATCGCTTAAAAGAAAAAAATCTGAAAGTAGAATAAAAAAGTCTTAGGTATATAAAAACAAAGACGGTGAAAACCAGTTTTTTATTAGACATAAAAGGAGCGCCGATAATTTCGGCACTCCTTTTTTATTTTTTCCCTTTTTCCATCGTATTCAAATATTGGCAAATTGCCTGATAATAGGCTTGTGCAGCTTTTGCACATCCTTCTTCTGTACCAAAATCCTTCACATCCTGCTCATTGGTAACAAAGCACTGCTCCACTAAAACTGCAGGACAAGTCATATTTTTTAACATCCCAAAGGTATCATAATCGTAAACCTGTGTATCAGTAGAATCTAGCAATAGCTTAGAGGCATTGCCCGTTTCGTCAGGCACATAATATCCAAACCGAACCCCATCAGGCCCTCGCAGCCTTGCTCCCGCCACTTTCATTTCCGTTGCTATGTATTGAGCAAATGCCAAACTTTTCTCATAGTTCTTTTTTCCCGGAGGAGAAGGATAGCATTCGAATCCATAGGCAGATGCATCATCACCGGAATTGGCATGGATGGAAAGCACCAAATCAGGCTTTGCCCTCTGAAAAAGCTTGTTTCTATTGGTAACAGTTTTATCCTCACCGTCTTTTCGAGAAAGAACCACCCGAAAACGCCCATCTGCCTCCAATAGCTCTGCCAGCTTGGCAGTGGTTTTCTCCGTCAGTCCAACTTCTTCGATGATACCCACCGCTCCGGTATCAACACCACCGTGACCGGCATCTAGGCCTATAACATAGGGCTTGCTAAAGTGAAAATAAATCTCGAATCCAACATAGCCCAATATAAAAAGGAAGATTAGTAAGATTAGCTTGATGGGCAATCTGCCTTTTCGGCGTCTGCGCCGCTTCTTCTTTATTCTTTGCGGCTCATATTCCCGCCAATTTTTGCCTTTCATACACTGTCACTCCTAATTTTCAAGGGATCGTTAACACTGTCCAATAACCCTTACGTTGCTTGCTCAAACTATTTTAAACAACTCTCTGAAGTCCGAATTGTGGCATTCCTCATAATCATTTTCCTGTCAAAAGAGCCAAAGAGGAAAGTAGTATTGATTAAATAGTAAATGTCTCATTTGCTTTGGAAATTTGTATGATTTTATCTCCATAAGGTTTCTCCTTCAGCATCTGACAAACCTCAAACTTTCCCCAAAAATGCATAGGGAATACAGCGTCTGCATCCACTTCCTGCATAAAGTAATCCGTCGCCCAATGGTACTTGTCCTGTAAACGTAAATCCGCAGGGATAAATGCCACCTGAAATTTTCTGCCTTTTATTTTTAGAATCTCCTCTTGATAGCTTTTTGCTATATCATCATTAAACTCCTGACTCTCTCCATTCCAATGCCACCAGTTCAAATCTCCGCCATGGTAAATTGCTTTTCCATCTGCCTGTACAGCAAAGGCCACACCCTCATCATTGGATAATAAGGTCTCAATGGCAAGCCCATGGAATTGGTAGGTTTCGTGGGGCTTCACATACAAAACCTCTCCCGAAAAGGCAGAATCCAAAATGATATCATGGGAGATGACATAGGCTGCATTATCCACCCAATCAAGTATTCTAGTGTCAAAATGGTCACTATGATTGTGGGATACAAAAAAAATAATATCCTTACCCTTATAGTCCTTGGGGTCAAAAAAATCAAAACGCTTTCCCTGGGGGTAATAGTCAAATATTAATACCTTGTTTTCTGTTTCCACTAAAAAACCGCTATGATTAAAATAAGTTACTTTCATAAGACCTCCTTGATTATTCATTAGTCAGCTTGATCTAAAAGCAAATGAATCCTTTTAATGACAGATTCAGCTCTTAAAGACCAGCGACTTACCCATTACTGTCAAACAGACTGACTGAATTTACCATATAATTGTACCACACTTTTCTTTATTTTCTACCCTTATAAAAAAGACTTAAGAATTCCTCAAGTCTTTTGGCAGAAAATGCAGTTTTATAAAATATACAGTAGTTAAATATAACTGGGTAATACTTGGAACTTGCATAGTAAAGATAATTCTTTGAACCTAATTTTCCACCATTTCTTTTTTCAATGCAATCTCCCCTTGTGCCAATAGTTGTTCTGATACACAAGTATCGTATAGCCAACTCCTTAACTCAGCTTCCTTCAAAATCAAAGGCATACGATGGTGCACCAGGGCAATCTCACCCATACTATGGGTAGTTAACACCACAACTTCTGTTCTTCCCCCCTGTTTACGATATAAAGCGGCAAAGTAAAGAAGACCTTCCCCAGCTTGAGAAAATCTAAAACATTGATGCTCATGATTCCACTCAAAAAAGCTATGGGCAGGTACGATACATCTATTTCTTTCAAAACAGGGCTGAAAAAGCCCCTTTGACAAAACCGTTTCCTGCCTTGCATTATAAATCAACTTGCCTTGATTGGTCTGAAAGCCCCAATGACCCAAGGATGCTGTAGTTTTACCAAACGCTGTGGCCTGAAGATAAGGAATTTCATTGGAGGGCCGGGCAATCTGAGGAACTTTTGTTTCTGGTGATTTTCGCCGTATCTCCCCCATTATTTTTTGTACTGCTTTACTATCATCTTCTTGATTCCAAAAAAACAGCCTACACATGCTCCACCTGACGCATTTCACCTGTTTCCGGATTCATCACAAAGCCATAAACCTCAACACCTTTGTGAATCAAAGGATGGGTCTTGATAATCTCCACTGTTTTTTCAACAGCATGACAAACATCCCCAAAGCCAGTTAACCATTCCACGGGGTTACGATGATTTCTTTCCGCCTCATCCAAAGCCTCTTGAGTGATTCCCTTTGCTTTCATTTTCTCCACAATTTTAGCACCATCTAAAATGCGGCCCCCACAATCATCATGGCCAATCACCAAAACCGTGTCTACCCCTAATTCATATATGGCAACAAGCAAGCTGAAAATAACACTACCATAAGGATGACTGATTTGTGCCCCGGCATTTTTAATCATTTTAACGTCGCCATTTTTTAATCCAAGGGCGGCAGGCAGTAGCTCTGTCATTCGAGTATCCATGCAGGATAAAATAGCTATTTTTCGGTCAGGATATTTGGACGTAGCATATTTTGAATATAACTCGCTCTCAACAAACACCCGATTATATTCTAAAATTTTTCTCATTTGGTCGTTCATTGTTTATCCTCCTCTTTTCTATTCCTCTGTTTCTCATCCCGCTTCATAACGGCATAAATCATGAAAAACCATAATACAATCAACCCCAATGCAACGGGAATCATATGTTTTACTAAGATGTCCCCTCCCAGAAAATGTATCCATAAAAAAAGCCCTAGTGAAACAATGATAAAATACGCTCCAGATATTATTTGCATATGCCCCTTCATTTTTTACACCTCTTTTCTGCTGAAAGCTCTTTTTATGAAAGAACCCTAAATTTCTACTTAACGAAAAAAGTACAAGTTTAAAAAATCATTTGCATTCTCTTGATAGACATGGCTTATTTAAATTGAATTTATAATAACATAATAATTAGTATTCAGTAAAGCTAATTGTTTATAGAGAGAAAACCTTTTAAGATAGTACCCTTCGTGTAAATGAAAAATATTATATTTATCGTGACCCTAAAAAAATATTTCTATGTCACTCTAAACATTAGTTTATCATCGCATCACTCCAATCAGAAAAAAAAACTTAAATCGATCTAATGGTGAGCAGCCTAAAAGTAGAAAGTCATTAGAAAGATGCTCCTAAAAACTTAAAGCAAAGCCTTAGAAAAAATGGGAGAAAGAACCAAGCTAACAATATCTATTTAGGGAACTATCGAACTTACAACTATTTTGTCTCAATGTGAATTTTCCGTAAAACCATTTTAATTATCGTTTATACAAAGACTAACCGAATATATATACTAAAACGCAACTATGGAATCAAAGAAAAAAGACCCTAATCATAATATGATCAGAGTCTTTTTTCCGTTGATTTTATGCAATTAGCTTAAAACTTCTGAAGATACATACATTACTCCATCTACTAAAGTCGCAGGCCTTGCTGCTTCTTTTTCTTTTCCATCCACTGCAAAAAGTGCCTCATCAATTGTAATTTTAATACTACTATCTGCTTTTTCAACTAAGATGGCTTTATCTCTACCTTGCCAAGTTACTGTAAAGCCTTTTCCTTCTGCTGTGTCACGCAAAGGTATCAAATCTATTGTTCCTTCTTCTGCCTCTTTTGTCTCTTCATCAACATTTGATTCCGTTGGCTCACTGACATCTTTATTATCTTTTTCAAGTACCATTATAAAAGAAGGTGTCGTTTGCGCCGGAATACTTCTTGTAGTTACAGTATAAAAAACCAAAGCATTCTGACCTTTTACCATATCCGGAGTCACACCAATTTTGCTCACCCCTGAGTTTGCCAAAACCGTGTCATCCCCGATATTTAGCTTCAACTTGTTATTTTCATCCGTGAAGCTCACATCAAAATGTCCTACCATGTATTCACCCTTATCAGCATTTGCTACAATTACTGTTGCGCTACCTAAGTATGGTGGCATGCTCATGCCCATGGGGCTTAATTCTGGATAAATTACAGAAACTACTATACCTTTCGTTAAACTGCTTGCCGAAGTGCTTTTCCCTGTTTCTCTATCAACAATAACACTACCAGCATTAACGCTAAATCTCAAACCACCCTGCTCATTTGAAATTGTTACAACCTGTGTTCCATCTTCTCCCGCTTCACTAATGTCAATAATCTTTCCTTCATTTACAATAAAGCCCTGTACTTTTTTCTGTTCTGCCATAATCGTCTCTGGCTCCGAAACTGATGTTACTTCCGTTTTAGCAGTTACTTTACTGTCAGTATCTGTATTTGCAAAGGCTACTGTACCACCTGTTACTGCTAATATCATACTCAATGCTAATGCATTTTTTACATTCTTTTTCATAATTCATTTCCTCCTTAAAAATAAAGTATATGTTCTAGCACATATCTTCAGACGGAAGACAATCTCAAAAGTTCCTGAGATTCTTAAATACATTAATTTATACTTCAATTTATTAATAGTGTAGGTGGATTTGTGTCTAGGAAAACAACTACAATAAAAAAATTATTAGATTTATATGGCAAGAAAAAATCACAATCGACAAAAGCAGTACTGAGACAAATGATGCAGAACATCTATAAATAATGATACCAGCATTAAAGATGGCACTGATTCAAATGCGATCATGCCAGATATGATATCCGTCCTTTTCCAAGGTGCCTTGGATGGAAAACTGAACAAAGAATATACCCTCCGTGACAAAGCACCGACAAGATGAACGGTATTCCCCCAGAATCATGCACACAAGCTATTTCACAAAGGCATTAACACCACACCCCTTATTCAATCTGTCATATGCCAAATCAACAAACCATTTTTTTATTACTATAAATGTGCATTATATGATATATTGATAGTATTAATAATGAGGAGGATATTTTTATGTTAAAAATAGCTGTATGCGACGATAATAATTATATATGTATAGAAATTGAACAAATTATTCTTGATTATAGTATACAACGTGATATAAAAATTGATATTGAAGTTTTTTATGATGGAAAAGAATTAATCAACTATATAGAGAACGAACATTGTTTTGATATAATTTTTCTTGATATAGAACTAAAAACTACGACTGGTATTGAAGTTGGAACAACTCTTAGAAATAAATTGGATGATTATATTACTAAGATTGTTTTTATATCATCAAAATTAGGATATGAGAGACAGCTATTTGATGTTCAGCCTTTGAACTTTTTGGACAAACCCATCGACAAAGAAAAGTTAATAAAATGTTTAGACTTAGTATTAAAACTGTTAGATAAAGAGAAAAAAGTTTTTAAGTATAAAGTTGGCCATGAATTTAAACAAATAGCATTTCAAGATATTTTATATTTTGAAAACAAGCTTAGAAAGGTAAAGATCGCTACGTTAGATGGAGAAGATGAATTTTATTGCTCTTTAGCAAATGTTAAATCGCAGTTACCGAATTTTTTTGTGACTTCACATATTTCATACATAGTAAACTATAATTATATTACAAAAATTTCTGGCGATAGTATTTTGATGATAAATGAAATGAATATACCGATTAGCAAAAGAAATTTGAAAGAGATACAGCAGTTTCAAATCAAATTCAATTTTTAAAAGAGTTACGAGATATCAATTGAATACTTCTTTATTTTATAACTCTTATCAATCTACTAAGTTTGTATGTGATTTGCATTAAAGAGAGCTAAAGTAGTTTTTACTTTATAAATCATATAATGATGTTCTTAATAAAAAATGGTATCCTACAGACAACACCATCTGCTAATATAAATTATTGGATATGGCTTCAAGACACAAAAAAGATTAGGAAATTATGATTCCAAATATATAATTAAACACACAAGTATTTATATCAAAATATATACTTATGTGTTTTTTATTTTAATTTATAATAAATATAAAATAATCAATTATTACATAAAAACATACCAATTATTACAACTGACCGCACTTATGGACAAAATATGATACCCTTCGTATATCAAAATAAATATAAGAAAGGAGAAAAAATTCAACGAAATACTAGTAACAATTAATTGTAGATCTGAACTAAATAATTCAAAACGGAGGTATTATTATGTTGAAAAAAAGATTCCTAACTGGTACTCTTACTGTAGTGATGATTGCGTCAATGGGAACTATGGCGTTTGCAAATGACCTAAAAGCCATTGAATCTAAATCCAAAATTGATACATCTGCCCTTTCTGTTTCTGGCGATGCTGGACAAATTTCCAAAAGTGCATTATCTGAAGCAGATATTCAAGCAATATTAAATGGTAAATCTAATAAAGTGTCAAGCCGTAGTAGCATTCAAGATAATTCCTTAATTGACAAACTGAGTGTACTTTCACAATCAAAAGTAGCACGTTCTGCTTCTTCAGGAGGAGCATTAGGTGTTAAAGTTTTTACTCAGGAGGAAGAATATTATTGTGGCCCAGCTACTGTAAAGCAAACTTTGCATTATATAAATGGATACTCAAGCTCACAAAAATCAATAGCTAATGCAATTGGCACAACTCCAGCTGGAAGTAATTTGGAGCCAATGGTTGAATATATTAATGACAATAAAGATTATGGCTCCACTTATGTTATAATATCCCAGCCAAGCAAAAGCAAAATTCTGCGTATGGTAGAGTATGCTGTAGATCACGAAACACCTGTCGTATGCAGACTAAGATTTAAAAGAACGGGAAGCTGGGAGTATAAAACAAATGGACACTTTTTGAACGCAAACGGATTTAATTCCTATGGCGATGAAATATTACTGACCGATCCTAATATTAAAAATGTTAGACCATCAGCAGGCGGAAGCTATTGGGTAACTTTAAACGAGTTATACAACGCAACTAATGACCACTTTGCACAAGAAATGGCATATTAATTTAGTTTTATAGGCTGTCATAATTTTTGATTTTAGTAAAAGGTATGGATACCAAAGTTCCTAAATTTAATTTATGATAGCCTAATTCAATTTGACAAGGAGATTTTATCACTATGAGAAAACTATTGATACTGATTCTATGCATATTAAGTCTTACTGGTTGCACAGTAAATACTCTCTCTACCTCTGCAAAAAGCGATGCAAATAAACCTGATGCTACTGCTCCTATGGGCATAATAATTAATCAATCTGATACAGAAAAAATCAATTTGCCAAATGAATCAGATATACTTTTCTTTGATGATAAGCAAATTATCTATTCCATAGAAGAATGGGATAAAAGTAATGAGTATTTAAATATACAATTCTATAAATATACCATTGCGGAAGATACCTCTGTAAAACTATTAGATCTTACAGAATATAAACTTATTACAGGACGAATTTCTATTATTGATGACAAGCTGTATATCCCTTGCTTATTAATGGATAACAAAAATAAGATCTTTGAAGTAAATTTATCTACCGGAAATTTCAAAATATTTCATGAGTGGATTGGCAATACATTTATTTGCAATACGTATACAGATAATAATACTTTATTTGTATTTGAAATCATTCCTACAGACGATGCATCAAGCGAAAGTGGCACCAATTACAAAGTCACTGCGTTTAACCTTCAAAATTCTTCTCAAAAAGAAATTATGTCTGGTAAATATCAAGACGGGACTGGTGATGTAATTTCCTGCATAACTGTAAACGACAGCGTTATGTATCTATACACATTGAAATATGATAATTACAAAGAGAGCACTCACATATTAACTTACAATATATCCTCAGAGAAGTTTGCTGAACTAACCCAAATCTCAAGTAAACTATCAAAAATTGGTGATGATCCAGTTATGGATATGTATGCACTTGGAAATAATTTAATTTTCCATACTTTAAATGGACAAATATTAGTAGAACAAATACAAACCAATAAAGATTTGGTTCCTTTGAAGATTCCGGATGAATTGGGTTCAGACATAAGTAGTCGTTATACAGTATTAGATCCTTTAGTAAATGCAGATAATTCTTTATACTTTGCAACTACAAATACTCAAGATAAAACTATTTTCAAATTCGACTATGCAAAACAAGAGTTTGTACCAATTAAGTTTAACTTTAATCAAGATAAATTGAATATTTTAAATCATTATTTTACGAATAAATCGGGGGATATCATTATGAAAAGCATGAATGACTCTAACTCAGAAGTAACTTTCCTTTTAGTAAAAAAAGAACTTCTCAAGAAATGACCCTGAAAATTATATTTCATAAACGAATTTCAATTACTTCAATTTCTTATAGTAATAAGTTTATGTCTGAGGACTGCACAGATAATAAATTCAACTAAAAATATAGATCGCATAGGGAATGTCTTTACAAGATGTTCCCTTTGTGCAATACTAACGTACGTGAGTATAGTGGAGTTTCTACAAATTCGACCAAAACTGTCAAAGGTAAACAGATCATACCAGCTACACAAACAATTTCAGTAGATGCCAAAGATAATACTTTAACCGGGTATAATATTGATGGATATTTATATTTTCCAATTAGTGATATTGCACAAGCTCTTAACTTTTCATGTAAATGGGATAAAAACACTAAAACAGTTGTGATAAGCAAAGAAAATAAATTGCCTCACGATACAGAATTACAGGTACCAGAAAACATTGATGATTTAGTAAATTTATATCTTAACGAGAGAATTAAACATCAAACAACAATTGACACAAATGATGTGACTTATATCACCGGTTCAAAAAATTATGATTCCATAGAGAAATATATGAAAGAAAATATTGATCAAAAATTTAATATGAAAGATTTTGTGGTAAAGGAATCTTCCCCATTAGAAAATGTTTCAATTGAGTCGGATAATGAAGAAACACAAGAATACATAAACCGGTTTGTAGCTCCAGTAAATATTTTAGATATACGTTTTTATGTGGACGGCTATCCCACACATTACGGTTACCGTATCTATGTATTTAGTGGCTATGCAAAAATAGTCAATTATATGGGTAAATGGAATAATGATTTTGACAAATCTAAAATCAAACCTTTTAAATATACAGACGAAGAACTAAAGCAGATGGCCATAGATAAAGATGGTTTTCAGAATAAATACACAGTTAAAGATGTAAGTATATACAAATATTTTGATATGGACACATTGGAATTTAAAGCAGAAGTTGAAATTGTATATTTACAAGACAATAAATATGCAATTGTAAAATCTAATAGATTTTAAATAATGGTTTTCGTTATTGCGTTCTAATGCCCCTATTGACTTGATAAAATACTTTATATCAGACTTAGAGAAATAACAAACAGAAATATCCTTACCTTCAATTTGGATTCTAAGTCGTGATTTTCTAAAGGAGAACGGTATGAGAAATAAACGAAACGACATAAGAACATTAACAATTATTTCAATTCTATTGAGCCCTTTGTTTGGAGGTCTTATTGGTAGATTTGTTGGATTTTTAAATATCTTAAATTTGCCTCATATATATTTAGATGCGGGATTGTGTTATTTAGGTGCTATTGCTTGGATAGTAGCATCGCTATTGTTTTATTTTACTTATGAAGAATAGCTGGGGAATTTTAGGTAAATACATACTTAATTCCGTGGAAAAACAGCCCCTCCCAATCTACATTAGAGGGACTGTTTTTGGGTTTTCCATTACGGAAGATATAAGTATGCGAGCGTTTATCCTACTTTAACGTTAACACTATAAACGCAAAAACCCCCTAAAACAAAAGGTTTCAGGGGGTAATTTTTTTAAGTATCGTGAGCAAACCTATAAGCCGGGTTATGACCACCCTTATTGAAATGCTCTTAGAATGCTGTATTTACAGGGTTTTTATGAGGTTTTTTACTGGTTATAGACACTGTTATTTTCAAAAAACAGCACTATAAGTAAAACAGTACATAACCCTGAAACTATTATACGCATTTTTAGGAGGGCTGTCAATGGACACACAAGCTAATCAGTTGCATGAGGAGTTTTTAAACTATATGCTCAGTGAAAAAAATGCCTCTAAACTTACTTTGCAAAGCTATCAAACGGATTTTAAGCATTTCACAGAGTATTTAAAAATTAGTGGACGATGTGAAAATATTTTAGAATGCCAAACGAAGGATGTTAGATTATTTATTACCTATTTAAAAATCACCAAAAGTTATGAATCTAACTCCGTCAGAAGAAAAATTCATTCATTGAGTTCATTTTATAATTATTTGTATGAAATGGAGTATATTCAAACCAACCCCATGGCCCCAATTCACGCTCCTAAGCGTGTAGAAAAATTACCGATTTATTTTTCCAAAGCCGACCTGAAAATTCTTTTAAAAGCCCCTGGGAAATTCGCTCGTTTTCCTGAACACAGAATGAGAGATAAACTATTATTAGAGTTATTTATCTATACCGGTGCGAGAAGGTCAGAGGTGCTTCAGCTTAATTGGTGTGACGTGAATTTTCAGGAAAAAACCATCTTGATAAACGGAAAAGGAAAGAAACAAAGAATAGTGCCCATCATAAACGATTTAGGCGCAGATCTGGTTGCATATTACCTAGAAACTAAGCCTTTACCAAACCAACCCCTTATAATATCCGATGCTGGAGGCAGGATGTCTGTCTCTGCCGTGCAAACGCTATTCCAACGGTATATTAAAAAATCGGGTTTAGGGAATAAAGGATATACCTTACATAAACTAAGGCACAGTTTCGCCACTCATCTACATCAGTCAGGCGTTGATGTACTGACAATACAAGCCTTGCTTGGTCATAACGACTTAAATTCCACCAAAATTTACACACATACATCAATAAGCACATTAAAAGAAAATGTAGAAAAATTCCCTGCACTAAAGTAATTAAAAAAGTTATCCCTTTATCAGCAATGCCTTCTATGAAAAAAAATTTCATAAAAGGCATTTTTTTATATTATTAAACATTAAAAACATAAATACTTTTATATAAAATAATAGTATTGTAAAAATATTTATATACTAATCATCAACCCGGATGCACTATGGTTTATTATTATAATCTATGGTACAATTTATGTAAAAAAGGAGGGAAGTTTATTTTATGTATAAAATTGCTTGCTGTGATGATCAAGAAAGTGTTAGAGAAACTCTTTTGATTTATTTAACTCGCATCGAAGAGAAGTGGAAGGAAAGCTTTGATATATTTCTTTTTGAAACCGGAAGTGCTTTAATCGAGAGCCTTATAGACCATCATTATGATATTATCCTACTGGATATTTTAATGGATAATCTAGATGGAATTGAAACTGCAAATAAAATTCGGTCCTTAGGTGAAGATAGCAAAATTATTTTTATTTCAAATTTTGATAAAAGATGGCGAGAGCTAATCCGTGTTGGAACCTCCGCTTTTATAGATAAACCAATAAAAGTTGAAGAACTAGAAGAAGTACTATGGCCAATTATCCAGCGAATAAAACAAACACATGAGTTAATTTTTATTTACTATCAAAATAAAAATAAATTTTTTATTCCAATGAAAGATATTATCTTTCTCGAAGCGAAACGAAATAATATCCTATTAAAAACAGCAAAAGATGACCTTCAATATATAGGAACTATAAAAGAGGAGTGGTCAAAACTTTTGTGCCTTGATTATTTTATTATGCCTAGTCGTTCTTTTATTGTAAATTTAAATTACGCTACATTAAAATCTCATAAAATCATTATAACGCAAAAAGAGCTCTGTAATATTGGAAGAAAGTATTACGAAGATACTATGGATAGATACGCTATTTTTTTAGAAAGGAGGAGTAAAATATGACTTTTACTTTATATTTTTTTATAAATTTATGCTTTTCTTTTATTATGCTCTATATAATATTAAGCTTTTTCGATTCTTTTTTAGGGAACAAAACATTGTCTAACAAAAGATTTTATGCTTATATACTTTATCTGTTTTTAAAGACCATTCTCTTTGTTTTTCCTAGAGATATTTTTACAAATATATTCGTTACAATTTCTTCTTTACTTTTATTAGCAACCTTATATCAAAGTTCAATTACTAAAAAAATAATAGCCATACTATATGAATTTTCCATTGTCATGATAGTAGAAGTCGTTGTAGAATTTGGATATCGCTTTTTATATCAGTATAAAGAGAAACAACTTGCAGTTAATCAAGGTTCCTTTATATTTTTGCATGCAATAACACTTTTTGCTTTACTCATTTTAGTTAAACTATACCAGCATATAAAATCAAAAGATGTAAATGACGGAATACTCAAGCCCCTTACCTTAATTGAATTGTTTTCTATGCCTTTTCTCAGCATTATAACTCTCCATATCTTTTATAGACATGCAGTATTTTACCAAAATTATTCAAACAGCCATGTTTTAATCGCCTTGCTACTATTTATAATGAATATCATATTTTATCATTTATACGAAAAAACTTTAATATTGAATAAAGTAGAGCTAAAAAACGAACTTTTATCGCAACAAATAAAGTACTACATTTTACAGTATGAAAAAGAAAAGGAAAATTTAGATGAAGTCCGAAAAATCAAGCATGACTTAAATCATCATTTACTTTTTATTCAAGAACAATTACGGACCTGCACGCCAAAAAGCCTAGCTGAGTTAAATGAAGTATTTACAAATATGTTAAAAATCACAAGCCAATCTGAAACAATTTTTTATACAAAGAATCATGCTATAAATGCAATTTTAAATTATAAAATTTCCAAAGCAGAAACCCTAAATATCCCCTTAGAAGTAAGGGTTAACTTGTCCTCTGAATATTTACCAGATGAAAATAATTTATATGTGATTATTGGAAATTTGTTAGATAATGCGATAGAATCTTTTGATTCGAAAAATTCCAACTTAAAATGTATCACTATATCCATTTATGAAGAAAAAAATAATTTATATATTAGTGTCGTCAACCCCTTTTCAAAAGATTTGCATATAGACCATAAACATCCTTTAACTTCAAAAAAAAATAAGAATTTACACGGATTTGGGCTACAAAGTGTAAGTAGCTTAGTAGCGCAACATAATGGCTATTTAAAACTAACTACTGATAATCATACTTTTGTTGTAACCATCATTTTATTTTCTTTTCTCACGAAAACAGCCTAGTAACTAATTTTGTCCCGAGTTTAATGTTTTCTGTCCTTTCTTTGGTTAATTTCGACTAATTGTGATATGCTTAGTTTGTCCATAAGTGAAAGGGGGAGTACGGCTGTTAAAGCAATTCATAAAAGGCACAGTGCAACGCTAACAGCACTCGCATTATTGGTTACTACATATAGCGCAAACTCTGCTAGCCAATACATTTTACAGATGTATTACTATTACTATTTTATGGACATTTAAAATGAATCGACAAGCCTTCATAATAAGCTTTGGATTGTTATTGATAGGAATTGGGGTGATTGTTGGTAATCACAACAACAATAAACAAGTCACAAAAAAAAATTCTGATATTACTATGTTTGGAGGGATGCCCTATTATATTTAGTTGTAACGTCTGGTAAATTAATTCCAGTGGAGTGATAAGTTGCATCGTACACTAATGCACTAATAAAAGTAAATTGAAAATATATTTTGTATCAATTGTAATTTTATTAGACGATATTAAACTTGTTGATGGCCAGAGCAAGTATAGTATAAATTAATCTAAAAAGTATTAAGTATTATTGATTTGCTAACGACAGCACCAAGTTCTTCCAAAGCTTGAGTCAGCTGAAACAGAAAGTAAGCCCATTAGCAAAGATAATTTGAGACACTACCGCAAAAGACCATTGTACATTTAGGCACTAAATTACATTTAATCCTTTTTTTGATGTGTTTAAATAATATTGCATTTGTAATTTGACAGGATATATGGTATCAGTATATTCGGTTTTTTTGCAGGAAAAACAATTGAAACTGAAAGGAGCACAAATTATGAAAAAATTTTTATCTTTAATTCTAAGCTGCGCAATGATATTTTCTGCATCGGCTACAGTTTTTGCAAGTGAAGTCACTAATGAAAAAGACATAACTGTTAATCTTGAAGACGGTCACTCTTATTATGATGACAAACTTAATACTAACGTAATAGCATTTACTATTAATAGTGACGGTTCAGTAAATTATCTTACTGAAGAAGAGGTAAATTCTATCCCAAGTATTAATGAAGCAGAAGAATTAACAGAATCTACACCCTCTGATATTGTACAAAACGATTCCAAAATTGTTACTCGTGGTTATAGAGAGTGGTATGAATTTGATCAGACAGGCGGACCCTATCATTATAAGGGTTCACTCAAAAAGGTTTCTGCTGATTTAGAAGCACCAGCAGGTGGTGGCGGAATTGATGAAGAAGTAAGTTATACATCTAGTCATTTTTTCTCCGCTAGTGTAACTACCAATGCTGAAAAGTCTGCTATTCAAGCAGGTGCTTCTATCGGCTGGGAGTCCTCTGCTACCAGTAGCACAACTTATAGAGTTAATCTACTTCCAGGACAAACAGGATATATTGGTTTTTATCCTTACTATAACCGAGTAGTAGGAGATTTAGAGTTACACTCAAATTGGGACGGCATAATTTCTACTAAAACTGGTGTTTCTGGATACTCTGTTAAATTAACCGATGACGGGGAAGCAGACGGATTATATAAGTTCATAGAAACTTGAAATAAAAAAACCAATTATAACTGAACTCCAAATGTTGGGCAGTTTAATTAAGCAACTCATTGGAACTGAATCCGGTATTGTACCGAATTCAGTTCTTTTAGTTTGAACTTATAATCTGTCTTTATTATAAAGCTCTCCAAAAAAATACACCTCCTAAATATTAGTTTTAACATTTGAGGTGTATTTAAATTATGGAGCCTCTTTTATTTCAAGTTTATTATCAATCTCTTCTATATAAAATAATACTTGTTGAGGTTTTTGGGTATTTGTTTTATCTAATAAGTTAAAATAGTATGTCTCAACATCTGCATACTCATCAGAATAAATATTAAAGAAAAAAGTTGTATTTTTATTATAACCAACTAAAAATCGAAAATCTGTGTCTTTCTGATATTTAACTGATTCTAATATATCATCTTTTCCATCAAGAGTAATACCAAAATCCACGCTTTCTATTGCTTGATTTGTTTTGTTTCTTAAAAGTATTTCTATCATATATTCCGACTCATCTAACTTTTCGCCTTTATTAAACCTTAGAAATATAAAAGCTACGAGAATAATCATAAGCAGTATTAAAATACTAATAATTAATTTTTTTCTCATCTTCAACAACTCGCTTTCTAATTATTAACAATTATTTAAAACCAAAAAACTATTATTATCTTAGAGTTTCGACGTCTTAGAATATAGATCTTACTAATATTTAATCTAACCTAAGTTTTATTATACCATATTTGTTAAACTTTGGAAACAAAATGTTATATATATCTATTAAACTTGATGAATTGTTATGTCAAGTTCGCCACTTATTGAAGAATATTGGATTTCTAGCCTGCGTATTTTCTGAGACAACAGCTTATTATAAACTTACATATATGTAAAAATTGTGTATAATATAGTCATAGGAGTGATTATATGTCAAACAGCATTTTAGAAAGCGTCAAAGGATCTCTAGAAATAGAGAACTTGAAAATAAGTGAAAAAGCAGAAAACTGCCTAAACCTTATGCTAAGCAATCAAATGACCGTTCATGAAGCAGTTAAAATAATTAGAGACGAGTACTCTGCTCGCAGTGAACCTCAATAAGTGTAGCATTACTATTATCCGCTCAGCCAATTTATTATAATGAAGTCATTACAATATTTATTAAATAATAAAAGAGTGCATCATCTCTGGTGGAATTATCTTAGATAACCCATTCCAAGGAATAGCACTCTTGATTTCAATATTTATTGTATGAATATAATAACCCAATTATGTAAAATTGTCAACTAAAAACCGAAGGGATAAACGCACATGGATAAACAACTAAGCGCACATGAGTATTTTATAGACTTCTTTAAAGGTTATATCCGGAATTACAATAAAATTTTCAGCAAAAAATATTCCCCCAGTATTCGTGAACTTTTAAATGACTATATTGAATTATATAATGATATTGCAACTTCTCCTGAAAATCAAAAGTTAAAGAATTCTCTTAAAGCTCAATTGGATGTCATGGGCTTCTTTCTTAAGGACACAGTCCTATACAAATCAGTACTCAAAACTAACTTTGATATGCTCATTAAAAAAATTCAAACTATGAATTCACATACAAAGGAAAAAAATAAGTGTGAAGATAACGACAAACATATGTCTTCTGAATATTTTGCTATTCTCAAAATATGCTCGTCTTTGTTAAAATCCTTAGACAAGCTTAATATCTATGAGATTATTATTTCAATTGTTAGCACAACTACAAATTATAAAGAAATAGATAGGTGCACAGAATGTCTCATAAATGAGTTACTGTATGATGGGTATTCTATTCGCTATCTTCAGGATTGGTTTAGAGATGTAAAGAGTATACATGGTGACAATACTAGCAATCTGATTGGGGAATTCAAAACCTTAAAAAACCTGAAAAAGAATATGATATTTTTTTTACGGTTAAAAATGATTATGAAACCCTGGATTTAAAACATATAAGCTATAAAATAGATTTACAGCACATCAAAAAAGATGACTTAGATCCAGAGGTGTCCTCACACCTTCTTTTTAATGATTTAGGTAGGGCTTTTCATGCCAAATTAAAAGCCATGGATGAATATAGCGCAACAAACCTGATAGTAAAAGCTTTTGAATCTTATTGTTTAATCGTAAATTTGATGGAAGAAAAAGATTTCAAGTTAAACCAAAAGATTGCATCCGTTTGCAATGGTACGTTAAATAAATACAACATTGAATCAAACGACTTAAAAATAATACTGCCCAATATTGATACCAGAGAAAAAAATGATTTAGATGATTTCCTAAAATACCGAAATGAAGTTTATCAAAACAAATTAGAAACTGGAGAGATTTTTCCATCGAGCGAAGCCTAAATATACTCAAAAATGGAAATTACGAAAATGATGCCAATACCCTCATTAACCTTTGGAATGCTCTGGAATACATATTGAGTTATTACAGTGGAGACTCTATTATCTCTAAAGCAAGGTATATTGTACCAAAATTAATGTGCCTTTATTACCTAAAAGATAAACTAAATGTATTTTGGAATACACTAAGTATGAGTAGATTCTACGGGAAGCCGGTAGAAGAATTTATAAAAAATAGCAAGGATGAAAACTATCCAGATAAATATGATATTACAAAATTACTGAACAATATCAAAACTTCCGGAGAAAAATTATGTGAACATTTTGGAACAAATAAGTATATTCTAAGCAGAAAATATCAAGAAATTGGAATGATTATTGAAAATAAAACTTCTTTGCAACAAGAAATTGAAGAACTCCATAAAAAAATTGAATATGATATTGTGCGCATCTATAGGACAAGAAATGTTTTAGTTCACTCAGGCAGTACAACGAAAACACATATTCTGTTGAAGAATGCACGGCTCATGCAATATATCAGCAATCTAATGGGGGTGATTCTTCACTATAAAATGAAAAATAGCAACCACTCAATTTCAGAAATCTTATATTCCATACCTGAAACTTATGATTGCTATATAAAAGATTGTAAAGATTATAAAGAAAATAAGGATCACAGTAAGCCCACTGAAGAAATATTTAAACCTACATATCTTTTTCTTTAGGATTAGGGTCTTTAAGTCCTGGCTTTAGTTATTTTAAATAAATGTAAAAAATTACCTCCAAGTCCGATAAATTCAAGAACTTGGGGGTAATTTTTGCCCCTAAATGGAGACCATAAAAACGTCATAAAACCCTTCCCTTAATCTAGTTCAAACAATAGCAAAAAACACAGCATAAATGCCATCTTGCAGATCATAAACTCTAACTTTCATAGTAGTTAATAGAACCAAACCAGTTACAGGTCCAACCCGTGACCTCCGCCTTACCAAGGCGACGCTCTACCTACTGAGCCATATCAGCATTTTATAAACTTTTCTAACCAACAAGATAATAATTATCAATTATATTTGTTGCCTTTTCTAACTTGCGTAAATGCTCGAAAGTGCTGATTTTATTGCTTTTTTTGGGGTGGGTGTTGCGTATCTTTTTGTGGTTTGTAATAGCTTGCGGTAATTTTAGTAACTAAATAGTTACTCTTTACAGTTTCCTATTAAAAAAGTACCTTCATTAATTATTGCTTATTAGTTAAAAAAAACACAATAAAGCCAGCAACTAGACTAATTATTAAGCCGACTATTATTGTCCATAAAATCTTGCTTTTGATTTCTGTTGTTTTTTCATACTCAATATTTTTTTTCCCAAATAAAAATACATTAAATGGATAAAAATATATAACTACTCTTTGAATTAATTTATTTAAAAATAGAGATGCAAATATAAAAATTAAAAATATCATTACGAATGTTGTTAAATATGTATTTACGTTAGAATAATCCTTAGCATAAGACTGATACACTAAATAATTCAATTTCTCTTGCAGGTTCTGCGTTTTTATGGCTGATTCAAAACTAATAGCACAAGACGCTTTGGAGCTAATGTTAAAAAACAATAATAAAAAAGCAACAGCCGACATAAGCATTTGAGTATAATAAATTATATTTTTAACACTTCTATTATCAACAATAATCCTCTTATTAACATCGTTGTTCAAATATGTACGTAAATCTGATAATAATAAATAAACTAAATCTCTATCTTCACCTTTTATAAATATGTAAGTACCATCATCTTGACTAAAACTTAGTTCAAAATAAAAAACCTCATCTATTTTTTCAAATATAGTAATTTTAAGTATTCTATTATAAGCACTGTTATCTTCATTAATTATATCTTTAAAATCATTTGTTATATAGGCATAAGAATCACTTCTCAGAATTTCATATTGAGGTTTTAATGAATCATCTATTTCATTAAATCTTTTTATTATTATCTCATGTATCTTACGGAGATTTTCCTCATTAAGAATAAATCCCCTTTTAAATTTGTGTTCTACATATGCACTCATGTTGATTCTCCTTTGTTATGTTGCATCATACATAAATATAAAAAAAACCACCTAATTATACTAAGTATACTTTCCCACGTATAAGACGTCAACAAAGAGTGGTGAAAATTGTAACCACTATATTTTGCAGAAATCTACATCTGTTCAATTAGATATGATAAGTTAACTAATATAATTACTATAGTTCAAATAAATTATAAATGGGTGCCTTTAACCTATCAAAAGAGATTCCTATCGACTCCCCAAAGGTTGCCATTCCCATTTCAATCGCACAAAACTCATCACGTTTATTTTTATCCCAATTGTCCCAAGCTTCAGGATTTATAACAATATTTTCACTAATCATAGGAAGCAAATTATTAATATATATCTTCTGTTCCACCAATGTAAGCTTCTCTAATTGTGCTTTATACGATGAAAAAAAATCATCATATTCTTTAATCCACGAAATAATGCAAAAAGTCTTTTCTTCTTCTGGAAATATCATAACAAAAATATGTTTTACTGAAGCATCTAATTTTGTTAAATCTTGAATCTTATTTCCCTCTAAATCAAATGTCATTGCTTCAAAGCCTGTTCCTGCAAATTTTATTACTTGGTCAAACTCCCAAACAATGCTAGTTAAAATATCATAATTTTCTGATAATAAAGCTTCATCAAATTTTTCCTTTTCAAATTGAAAATCATTGATAGCTATTTCCATACCTTTAAAAGGATTGTTATTTCCATGCATCTCAATTAATGATGGTTTTAATTTATATAAATTTTTACCCATATTAACTGCTTCCTGTTTTTTATGGTATTCAATGGCAAAACACCTATATGTATAGAGAAAAATATGCTTTATACTTTTGTCAAACACACTATCTTCTATCGGTTGAAAAATAACTTTATCATGATATCCACAAAAGCCTGTAAATACCGTTGCCTCTTTTCTTCCATATTCCGTAATTGGTAAAAAGGCATTATCGGCCTTAGGACAAGGCATATATACTAACCCATCAGAAGATATTCTTTTGATAATCTTATTATTTTGAATAGAATGGGCACCTATTATTTTTTCAGAACATTCTTTTTTATTAGGGTGTAAACATTGTTTTATCTTTGACTTTTTCCTTAGCTTCTTATATGTTTCAGCTAGATTTGTTGGATTTGTATAATATTCATCATCTTCTTTTCCTAAGCAACACATTTTATATTTCTTCCCACTTCCGCAAGGGCATAAATCATTTCTCCCGATTTTCATCTTTATCCCTCCAAAATAATATATCTATTTTCAAAACAATATAATTATCAATTTCCGTTCAATCCATCTAAAGGAAGGGCACTGGGGGAATCATGGTATTATTAAATAATATCCTCTTTAGTTGGAGAGTATCACCCTCCACGAAACCAGTTTTCATTATACCACAAAAGGCACTATTTAGGAATTAATTTCCAAATACAATGCTTTTCTTTATCCTTAGGCATTTGCTCTTAGCCATTCGCTCATCTTATCACTTGTCACCCGATTCAGTTCACCGAAAGCATGAGCATATAAATCAATCCATTGCGGTACTTGATTGGTCGTGTCCCAAAACCTTTGAAATTGTAATTATATCTACACTTAAGTAATTTAACAAAGTCGCACAGGAATGTCTTAACCCAAGCAAGGGAATTATTGGCATCAACTGCTCTTTTTACTTTTTCTCTAATAAATGCTCTGATTTTTGTATTCTCTGGTTGTGCCTTTTTATTAACTTTTTAAAATATTGATATGGAGTAGAATACCCCCATATTACAAAGTGTACCATAAATGGAATATAATTTCGTTATTTGTAAAAAATTTAAATTTATACATGCAGTTTTAATTAAATTAGATTTGATTTTAAAAGCTACCGTACAATAGCCAAGGTAATTTTATTTACCTAACAATAAGTGTGTACTTTATGTGTACTTTTCGGCCTGAATTTTATCAACAAATTTATTGTTCTCCAAATATAGTGACTTTGGTATAAAAATAGTTATTCTACGAACTCCAAGAAATTCTAATACAATTCTCACATTAGTGTTTTAAAGGTCGGTTATATTTATAACCTGCCCTTGTTTATTAAATCAAATTACACAAAACAAAACTAACTATAGGTAAATATAATTACCATTTTCATGGGGATTTTAAGAAGTTCTTTCAACATAATTCTTTCTATATTCAACTAGAAATCTAATCCTTCTGATCTGGTAGAACAGCTAACTTTTGTAACCGAAAAAAACAAAGCATATTATAATCAAAAATAAAAAATACATAATCGGAGGATGATAAAAATGAATACAATAGAGGACTATATCGAACAAATAAAAAGTTTTACTTTAGAGGAACTTCAAACACTTCAAAATCAGCTTATAAAAGAAAAAGATTCAAGGGTAACACCAAAATATGTTTATACTCATGATTGTTGTGGTTATAGCAATTATCATTTCAATAAATATAAGCATTACTCAAAAAGAATCACAGGAGTTGACGACAGCAAAACAAATGGATATGCCTTTTTAGGAGAATTTCTTAATGTACGTAAGGAAAACCTGGTTCCAGACGGAAGCTTTATATTGGAAGTATGCAATATGTCTTTAAAACTCTATAAGATCAATAAGGAGTGCACAGAACTAGTTCTAGAAGGTTATACAAATATGTTTGTGAGCTTTATAAAAGAAGCCAAGGAATTGACTAAATTGTGAAACCTAGTAGATTTTAAAGAACAAGGGCTAGGGGCAAAACGCCTATAACCCTTGTTCTTTTGATTTAAAAGCCATATGTAAAATTCATTTTAATCCCAATACTTTTTAATTTAGGATAATTAACAACTAAATATTAATGAAATTATTTCCTTAATATGGTATATTTTATAGTATCCATAGTAAGGAGTACCTTTTGTGTTCAAAATAGCTATATATGACGCTAATCATTTTAAATATATAGAAAATGAACAAATAATTTTAGTAATACAACCTAACATAAAAGTTGACATTGAAGTTTTTAATGAATTTTCAAAAGCTTTTTGCAAAGAGAGGTGCTAATTATAAATCAAATTATAGCCAAAATAAAAACCAAAATATTTATATTAATATCCATTGTAGTATATTTTCTATTGCTACAAAGTATAAACTCAGCCATTTATTTGAAAATTGAAAATAAAAGTGAGATGACTTTTTACCTTGATATTTTAAATTGTGTAATGGTTTTTTTACCTGTTATTATATTATTCTGTAAAAATGCTTTAAAAATAAATATACTTCTATCTATGTTAAAGAAATATTGTTTTCCATATCTCATTTATATTTTTATTATTTACTTTATTAGACAACAAGTCAAAGTAGGAGTTTACTTTATTGATATAGGCATCACAACTTTTTTGCTCTCGAAATCCGTCACTTCGAAGTATATTATGATGTATGTTTTTTGGGTTTTCCAAAGTTTTATTTCCTTATTATTTTTTATTATATTGCCTTTTTATACGCTCGTCTTGCATTCATACATTTTTGGATTAAAGAAAGATAATGCCAAAAGTATGATAATTTATGAAAACAAATCATTATAATGCAGTACTGTATGCAGTTTGAACTGCCTTATAATAATGTTTGACACACATTTGAAGGGAGGTATACTTATGAATCCTAAATATATAAAATATCATTTAATCATAATTTACATTTTGCTTGCACTGATTTTATACTTTTGTATTAGGTCTTTTGAGCAGAATGAACTTCTTAGACGGATGATTTTAGTGCCAGAGCTATTCAAGTAAACATCGTTAATTTTAATAAAGCAACAAATGATCATTTAACGAAATAGCATTTTAACTGGGGTTAATAAGCTGTCATAATTTGAATCATTTGACAAGGAGATTATATTACTATGAAAAAGTTATTTGTATTGATGCTATGCTTTTTATGTTTTACTGGCTGTACAGCAACATCAGCGGAAATTAATGCGAAAAAAATTGATGCTTTTGCTCCAATGGATATAGTATCAATCAATCCGATACAGAAAAAATAAATTTGCCAAATGAAGCAGATATACTTTTCTTTGATGATAAACAAATTATCTATTCCATAGAAGAGTGGGATAAGAGCAATGAATTTTTAAATATACGATTTTATAAGTACACTATTGAACAAGATACAGCTGTAAAGTTATTTGACCTCACAGACTATAAATTTATTTCTGGGCGAATATCTAGTTATGATGGCAAACTGTATATCCCTTGCTTATTTAAGAATGATATAAATAAAATTTTTGTGGTGAATTTGTCTACAGGAGATACCTCTGCATTCTATGAATGGACTGGCAATACATTTATTTGCAATACGTATATAGAGAATAACACCTTATTTGTATTTGAAATCATTTCCGCAGACGAAAATGCATCAAGTGAAGGTGGTACCAATTACAAAGTCACTGCGTTTAACCTGCAAAATGCTTCTCAAAAAGAAGTTTTGTCTGGTAAGTATCAGAATGGGACGGGAGATGTAATTTCCTGCATTACTGTAAATGACGGCGCAATGTATCTATACACATTGAAATATGATAATTACAACGAGAGCACTCACATATTAACTTACAATATATCCTCAGAGAAGTTTGCTGAACTACCCCAAATCTCAAGTAAACTATCAAAAATTGGTGATGATCCAGTTATGGATATGTATGCACTTGGAAATAATTTAATTTTCCATACTCTAAATGGACAAATATTAGTAGAACAAATTCAGACCAATAAAGATTTGGTCCCTTTGATGATTCCGGATGAATTGGGTTCTGACATAAGTAGTCGTTATACAGTATTAGATTCTTTAGTAAATACAGATGATTATTTATACTTTGCAACTACAAATACTCAAGAAAATACTATTTACAAGTTCGACTATGCGAAACAAAAATTTGTACCAATTCAATTTAACTTTTATCAAGATAAATTGAATATTTTAAATCATTATTTCACAAATCCATCTGGGGATATCCTCATGAAAAGCAAGAATGACTCTAACGCAGAAGTAAATTATTTTTTTGTAAAAAAAGAACTTCTTGAGAAATGACCCTTTAAATACTTTAATTACTTCATTGTACTAAAATTTAAGAAATCATAACCCATAGCCAGTTTTGCTTAAGTTCTGTATGGATAAAAAATCAACTAAAAATATAGTTGGCAAAGGGAAAATTTTCACGAGATCTTCCCTTTAAACTAACATACTAGAGGTGTTATTTATAATGAAAAAAAATATTTCAAAATTCGTCAGCATAATTTTAGCTAGCAGTTTATTTTATACTTCTGCCTTTGCTATGAACGATACATTGGTTGCTAAACCATCAAAAAACACTATAATTTTAGAAGAAGATGGCGGACAAAGAGAGATTTCAAACATTTCAATCTTTTCAATTAAAGATAAAAATTATTTTATGCTAAAAGATATTGGCTTTCTTCTAAATTTAGGAGTTAACTGGAACAGTAATAATAAAAAAATTGAGGTTTTATTATCAGAGCCATATAGCCAATTATCTCCCAATTTAAATAAACATATCGAAGGTAGACAGATCATACCAGCCACACAAACAATTTCAGTAGATGGCAAAGATAATACTTTAAACGGGTATAATATTGATGGATATTTATATTTTCCAATAAGTGATATTGCACAAGCACTAAACTTTTCGTGTAAATGGGATAAAAATACGAAAACAGTTGTGATAAGCAAAGAAAAAAAATTGCCTGATGATACAGAATTAAAGGTACCGGAAAATATTGATGATTTAGTAAATTTATATCTTGACGAGAGAATTGAACATAAAACGATTGAAACAAATGATGTGACTTATATTACCGGTTCAAAAAATTATGATTCAATTGAGAAATACATCAAAGAGAATATTGATAAAAAGTTTAATATGAAAGATTTTGTGGTTAAGGAGTCTTCTCCAATAAATAATGTTTCAATTTATTCCGATAATGAAGAATCACAGGAATACATAAACCAGTTTGTTTCTCCAATAAATATTTTAGATGTACGCTTCTATGTGGACGGTTATCCCACATTCTACGGATACCGCATCTATGTATTTAGTGGCTATGCTAAAATAATTAATTACATGGGTAAATGGAATAATGATTTTGACAAGTCAAAAATTCAAGCCTTTAAATATACCGACGAAGAGCTGAAGCAGATGGCCATAGATAAAGATGGTTTTCAGAATAAATACCCTATTAAAGATGTACGGATACAAAGATTCTTTGATATGGAAACATTAGAGTTTAAAGCAGACGTTGAAATTGTATATTTACAAGACAATAGATATGCAATTGTAAAATCTAATAGATTTTAAATAATGGTTTTCGTTATTGCGTTTTAATACCCCAAAAATATTAAATTTTAGAGTTAAGAAAATAACAGATAAATTATACCCTAATCTTCAATTTGAATTCTAAGTAGTGAATTTTTAAAGGAGCCTAGTATGAAAAATAAAAGAAAAAACATTAGAACATTAACAATTATTTTAATTCTATTCAGCCCTTTGTTTGGAGGGCTTATTGGTAGATTTGTTGGATATTTAAATATCTTAAATATGCCTCATATATATTTAGATGCTGGATTGTGTTATTTAGGGGCTATTGCTTGGATAGTAGCATCGCTATTCTTTTATTTTACTTATGAAGAATAGTCGAAGAATTTTTATCATTTTGTATAACTACATAACTCAAATTTTTCATTAAATTTTATACCTAATGCCCTCAAAAAACATCCCCATCTAATTTGCATTAGATGGAGATGTTTTAAAGGATTACATTACATAAAGGGGATTTGTAGCAATATATTGTAGTATTTGATACTAAAAAACTATAATGATACCTTATCATATGATAATGGTATCATTATAGTGGTCAAGCTTTTATTACTTAAATCGAGGGATCATATGAATTTATTAGATAGTCTAAAAACAAAAAAATTTTTTATAATTTGTATTAGTATAATATCATTATTGGAATTATACTGGGGATTTCAAGTGAGCAAAGAGTATAGAGGAAGTTATTCTGTGTCTATTTTTATTCCATTCTTAATACAACCCTATTGGTATTATATATTATTGTTTAGAAAGCAGAGAACTTTTTTAAACATAAGAATTTTGGGAATTGCTCTGATATCATTCATTTTACCTTTATTAATTTATTGTACTATCCCAAATTATACATACGATGACGGAAAACGTCTTATAGAACAGTATATGAACTTGGATAAAAAAGCTGAATTTATTAAATATTCGTACAGTGAATCTACGATACCTGTACTTAATTGTGAAAAATCATTGTTAAGTTCTAAACGAGAGTATTATTATGGTATAAAACTAGATAAAGATAATGAATATGTTACAGTAAATGCTGTATCCGGTAAAGTAACACCTTTATCAGAAGGATATTGGGATGAATAAGTTAGTACGTTTCCCCCTATTAATATGTACGGCGTGATTAGCTTAGTTAATTAATAAATAATTTCCGTTTTATCCTTAGTATAAAAATTACTACTTTGCTTGCATCTAAAAAAGTTAATGTATTTCTTCCATTAGTGTTTTAAAGGTTGGTTATGTTTATAACACTTCCCACATTTCTTGTTTTGTTTTATCCAAATTAATACTGGCTATAGGTAAATATAATTACCAGCTTTATTATTTAATTTCAAAAAACAACCCCATCTAATTTGCATTAGATGGGGTTGTTTTAAAGGATTTACATTACATAAAGGGGATGTGTAGCAATAAACACTTAAATTTCCAGCTCTGTCGCAGGAAAAAAAATAAAACTGCTTAACTTTTAATTTAAGAAAACAAATTCTGTGACTGCCTTAGTCTCCATGTTTTTGTTGTTTATTATTACATACTATAATATGCAAATAAAAAACCAAATATAACTAAAACTCCTATTTTTCTTTAATATTTATCAAATTATTTTCTTGCTTTGTTAACGTATAAGCTTTTGTCTTATTATAACCATTGCTAGACTTAATCAAGACCTTTAACTCATGGATTCCTGTGGACACTGTGCTTGCATCTATATTGCAGGTATAAGGTATTTGTCCTTGAGAAGTAACCTTTTTGCCATCAAATGAGTATTCGACTGTCACAGGAATATTTCCAGGCAAAATACAATAGGTTGCCAGCTCAATCACAGGAAGATTATCTTGATAGCTTCCTGCATTCACATAAGCCTTTGATGTACCCCCCATTTGTTTAATAAAACCCTCGTTACTTTCAACGAATGCTTGATATTGGTTCATCATTTGTGAGCTATTGCTTAATGAATATAAATATTTATTGCTACTTCCTAAATCCACATCAAAGTAAACAATACCCTTCACTTGAGGATATAGCATATTGGCATAGGAATACAGCATTTGGATTCGTTCTTTTGCAAAAGAATTTAAGTCCAGAGTTTTCCCATTAATTCCATAGCCCACACCACATTCTGTAATAATAATGGGTTTCTTGCTCCCGTATCTGGCAACGATATTCTTAAGCTTTGTAAGGGGATTTGCGTATGCCCCATTTCCATAATACATTTCCTCAAAATCTTTACCTACTACAGGATTTTGAGGATTTCTATATTTATTTGTATACAGAGACACACCCACCCAGTCAACATAACTGTCCCCTGGATAGTAGTCAGAAATATCAACGTTCCAATTTGACACGTCATTGGGGGAGAACACCAATGCAACATTCGGCGCTGTCTTCCTTGCAATATTAGCTATCTTAATGTATGCCTGTTTATATAGACTAGGGTCCGCAAGGTTCTGCCATACGTTCATCTCTCCACCAATTCTAAGCAAAACCGGTGCATCTAAAGACTTTAAATACTCCATGGTTTCTTTTAAGTAAGCATCAGCATCTGACTGCATGACAAGCTTTAACGTATCATTTTCCCCTGGCATATTCATGGCAATATGTATCAGCCTATTCCCGTCTGCATAAGGTCGAATCATATAATCAAAATCTTCTAAGTTATCTTGCAAACATTCAAAGTAGAAAGAAACTGCTGTTTCGTTTTCCATGGGTGCAACACCGCCACTGGAATAAACTCTGCCGTAATATGTACCGGTCTTTGGCTCATTTTTCGCCCCATAAAACGGAATAGATGCTGTGTTTTGGGTTACAGCATACACTTGTGTCATAGGATTAATTTTGTTGATTCTCTCCTTGGCAAGCTTAACCCCATCCGCAAACCCTAAATATTCCCCATAGGGAATTTGTGCCTTTAATATTTCAATTGCATTTCCATAATCCGCAGTATTTTCAAAGGCCTTATACATGGCCTCATACGTCGTGTATAAAATCTCCGCCCTGTCCTTATCCATAGGCTTGTCCTTAAAAATAGCTACTATTTCCTTCCCATATTTTATAATATCACTATTATTTTCTGAATTCCTTGCATTAATAAAAGGCTGTTGCACCTTCCAGTATGCACTGGGAATTGCTCCAAAAGCACATACAGAAAACAACAAAGATACCATAGTGCTCAGCAAAATAAAAATAACATGTTTGCCTCTTTTTGTTCCAAATCTCATCTTTATCTCTCCTTTTTCTATTGAACTTTAATCTAAGTAGATTCTTATTTGACAAATCTTTATTATTGCGACAAATCACAATATGTGGTAATATTACCCTTGTTTGGGGGAATTTTCATGTATTCAATTGCTTTGTGTGATGATGAAGAACACTTTTTAACCTTATTAGAACAAGAAATTAAAAAAAGTTTTCACTTTCATAACATGGACATTAATTTATTAAAGTTTTCAAGTTCGTATGATTGTTTGTGCTCATTCAAAAGTAATATGTTTGATATTATTTTTCTAGATATTAATATGCCTCATATAAATGGATTTGAGCTTTCTTCTTTACTTAAAGAACTCAATAAAAATATAGAAATTATTTTTATTACAAGCCTAGATGATGTTGTCTACAAAGCCTTTGACTATAAACCTTTTGGATTTATACGTAAACAGTATCTTAAAGAAGAAGTTAAGAATCAAGTAAATCGTATCATGCAACTGGCGCAAAAACAATGTGCAAATATTCTTGTTGAAGATAAAGACAATAACTGTGTCTTGCCCGTTCCTATTCATGAAATTCATTTTATTGAAAACCATAAAAATTATATAAACATACATACCAAAAATGGGATCTATAAGAAACGTCAAACTATGTATAGCATTGAACAAGAATTAGCTCCATATGGTTTTTTCAGAACCCATGCTGGTTTTATAATTAATATAAAGTATTTGATAGGTATCAAAGAAAATATGGCTATATTAGAAAATCAAATTGACATACCAATAAGCCCATTAAAAAAGAAAAAGGCTCAACAAATTTTTTTAGCCAAATTTCGGAGGAACATATGAGTGTAATGAAATTTCTATTTGAAACCAGTTTTAATCTTTTATATTTTTTGATTATTTTTAGTTTTTTAGGTGAATTTAATGGATATAAATATACCGGTTTAAAAAAGAAAATTCACTATTTATCTTTTTTTCTTTTTCTTCTAACCTTTATAACATTATCGGATAGGATAACGGGCTTTTCAGAGTACTCGGCTTTAATAATACTTTTCGTCCTAATAATCTACACACACACATCATTAAATGGTAGCCTTTTTAAAAAGATTTTAAGTTGCATATTAATATTTTTTGGACATGCCCTAATTTCTACGGTTTTACTTTTCTTAGGAAGTATACTTTTCCATAAAACAATGGTAGCTTTAATAGATCATATGACTATCTATAGAATTATTATATGCTATTCCACAATGTTTGTTTTATTTGTTTATTCTAAGGTATTGATAATGCTCCTAAATATTAACTATAAAAACATACCTATGAAAATCCTAGTGGCAACATTATCAATCCCTTTTACCTCTATATTTACACTGGCTTTAATTATGGAGGCCGGAATCAGTTCCGATTTTGATAATAAACTGTTTTTTTATCTTCTCATTTCGGCTATTGGCGTCATCATCGTTAATGTTATTGTTTTCGTACTATTCTTTAGGCTAAGCATAGAATATGAGAATAAAATCGAAGTTGCTATTTTACAAAAACAACTCGAACATAATAATGAAATAAAAGCTCTATATACCCAAGTCCAAACCATTCGGCATGATTTTAAAAATAACCTAATCTACATACAAGACTGTATAGATCAACAAAACTATTCTTCATTAGAAAGTTTTATTACAGCGCTAAATAAAGATATAAGAAATACAAAAAAGTTTGTTTTAACTAATAGTAATATCCTGAACTCTATAATTAACACCAAAATCGCCCAAGCCTTTGAAAGTAAGATTAATGTTACATATATAATAACAGACACCTTTCCTTTAAGCGTAAACGAACTTGATTTATCAGTAATTCTAGGAAATTTACTTGATAATTCAATAAAAGCTTGTGAAAATGTTGCTGAAAATAAAAATATTGATCTTGTTATCAGCCAAGACGCCAACGGATTTCATGTAGAAGTATCAAATACCATAAATGAATCAATCTTAAGTGTTAATCCCAACTTAAAATCCAGCAAGCCCGATCAACAAAATCATGGATTTGGCATTAAAAGCATTAAAAATCTGGTAAAGAAAAATAATGGTGTGATTGATATATATGAAAATGTCTCCTGTACTGTATTTTATGTTCATATTTATTTTCCAAATAATTGATCACTTTAACAAGAATAACTTCCAGTGATTCTCTTGTTACCATTTTGGGTTTATTATCAAGCAAATTATAGATAATGAATTAACACTAAGAGGTGAATAAAAAATGCAAAAATTTCTCATAGAAACTAGTTTTAATATTCTCCATATTCTCATTACATTAAATTTTCTAGTAGAATTCAATGGTTATATGAATAAATCAAATAGAAATAAGTATTCTTTTTTTACCTTTTTTATTCTATTAGTTACAGCCATTTCTATCGGAGATATGATCACCATTTTTTCTGAATTCGCAGTTCTAGTTGTTTTATTATTAATTCTGCTATTTACCTTTTTATATTTAAAAGGAAGTACTTCTAAAAAAATGATAAGTTGTTTTTTAATTATTTTTGGTCACATAGTGATAAATACGCTTTGTCTTTTTATCGGAAGTTTACTTTTTAACAGAACTATTAGAGATATAATAGAAAATTTTACAATTTATCGTATATGTATTGCATATACAGCGATGCTTGTCCTTTTTATATACTCTAAGCTAATACTAGCATTTACCACTCTAAGCTTTAAAAATGTTTCTGCTAAACTATGGGTTACAATATTATTAATTCCATTTATCTCTATCTTTACATTAGCGATGATTATGGAATCAGTAATATATTCAAGTGTAAATAACAAAACTTTTTTATACCTACTTATTTCAGCAATTGGTATTATTATTGTTAATATTATTGTTTTCGTTTTATTCTTTAGACTAAGCAAAGAATATGAAAATAAAACCGAGGTCGCTATCTTACAGAAACAACTTGAACATAATACTGAAATAAAAGATCTATATACCCAAGTCCAAACCATCCGGCATGATTTCAAAAACAACCTAATCTACATACAAGACTGTATAGCACAAGAAAACTATTCTTCATTAGAGGGTTTTATTGCAAAACTGAATGATGATATGATAAATACAAAAAAATTTGTTATAACAAATAGTAATATCCTAAATTCCATAATTAACACTAAAATAACACAAGCCTTTGACAATAAAATTAACATTACATATTCAATACCGGATACCCTTCCTCCTAGCATTAATGAACTTGATTTATCAGTAATTCTAGGAAATTTACTCGATAATGCAATAAAAGCTTGTGAAGAAGTCCCTGTAAATAAAAAGATTAATCTTGATATCAGCCAAGACGCCAACGGATTACATGTAGAAGTATCAAATACCATAAACGAATCAATCTTAAGTGTTAATCCCAACTTAAAATCCAGCAAGCCCGATCAAAAAAATCATGGATTTGGCATTAAAAGCGTAAAAAACCTCGTAAAGAAAAATAATGGTATTATTGATATATATGAGAATGAATCTTGTACTTCTTTTTATGTTCATATTTACTTTTCAATCAATTAATTACGAGAAAGTATTGGGAAAACCCAATACTTTCTTTATTCTTTTTTCTATAAAAAATCAATTTAATTCTATAATTATTGATATTTGAATATTATATACATTTACCACACTTTCACATCAGCGAAACCATAATAGCCACCTTTAATATACATCTTGACATTAAGACCATAATTAAGAGGCACCGAAATTGTTCTTGTTCCCTCATCACCCTTTAAAGCCTCTTCCTTTACAAGACGGCCATCAACATAAACCTCTAATGTTGGATTATTTTTATATGTACCATCTAAATGACCTACATCAAAACTCAATTGTTCATATTTTCCATTTGTATTGATAAGTACATAAGCCTCGTGCGTACTCCCAAAATACCAGCCATTCAATTCAAACCCATTGGTCCGTTTTTCGCCTGACATTTCAAAATACTTATTGTCCGAACTTTTATATACTTTATAGAAACTCCCATCATAAGGAGGGCATAGATCAGTTAAATACTTTTCCTCTCCAGGTACTTGTCCCAAATATACAGTATTCGTTTTTCCATCCCAGCTAACCTTCTTGCCTACTGCCTCTCCAACGGCTCGAACAGGCAAGTATGTGGTCCCATTTGCAATAAAAGGCTCTGCATCCCCTGTTTCTACAAGAATCCCTTCATTCACCACCTTTATATTTTTGTAGAGTGCTGTTATATTTTCCTGGGTACTTTTTGCTATTGCCGGTACCACAGCTCCCATAATTGTTGCTGAAATTGTCATTCCCATTGCTATGTATTTTACTTTTTCATTATTTTTCATATTTTTCCCCTTTTCTCATTATTCTAAGCTATATCTAATTAGTAACAACTTCCCTCTTGCCAAACGTAAGCACCTTTTTTTCATCGTGAAGGGATGAAAAAGTCATTTTAGGACACATAATCTCAACAGTATATTCGTTTATATTTTTGAAGTTAAAATCAGTTATTTGGGACATATCCAGCTCCCATACAATCGATTCTTCCACCTTCTTAACAGGAACATTTTGCTGTATATATTCAAATCCTTGTAGTTCTCCATTTTTACGGCTTAGCGAAGACTGCATATCCACAAGTGCACCACGCTTCGTTTTCCCAGGAGAAAACGCCCACTGCACAAGATTTACATCATATTCCCCAAACTTCACTGCAAATTCATACTCAGCAGAACCCAAAAGAGAGCCGGGCAAATCAGTTAAATAGAATTCTTCTAACCCAGGAATGGTTAGTTGAAAGACAGCCTTTTTATTATCTAAAATATCCACCTTTAAACTTGCTTCATCCGCCCTCAACTCTTCATTTAAGTCATCCGGTATGGTAGTGAGCCCAAGGGCATAGTTCAACATAAACTTCTTAAAATCAAATCCACTCTCTGTCGATATAAAAGCATAATCCGAATGTAGTTTTTCTGTTGCTGTATATTTTGTTTTCCACTTTTCTATATACTCATAGAATTTTTCTTCCCCTACATCTTCTCCATTTATGTTATAAGCTGTTAATTTATTTCCGTTTTCCCCATCAATTAACTGAATCTCTGCAATCGCTGTTTTGTATATAGCCGAACCTTCCTTTGAATACTCCGAAATGCCATATATCTTATTTTCATTGGAACGCACAGAGAAGATATGCTCACTTCCATCCTCCACAGAGATATAATGCTTCATGTCAAAATCATTAAATTCGCTTAAATTCCTAAAATACGTTGTATTAACTATCTTCAGCTCTAGCTCTTGTAGCTGATTGTCCTTAAATTGGCAGGCAAAAACTCCAAGGGCACCAGAGGGTGCTATTTCACCAAAAATAACTTCAGGATAGCTGTCTAGGTTTAAATCTGTTACAGCAATCACATCAGGTAAAACGCCATTTCCCATATAATCAGCCCACGCTTTTTCTATCTGATTCACGCCATATTTGTTGAAAATGCTTTGTTTACCAAGAAGTTCCGATGTCACCTTTAACATGGCCTGCTCAGGATGATTGTCTCTTCCACAATACTGACTAGATAACAAATCGAATTGCTCAGTAGAAGTTATGTTGTATTCTAGTGAATCTTTTAAAAATTCACTTTCAACCATGGGGACGTCCTCACCTTCATTATAAAAGTTATTTTCGTACCCCAGTAGTTCCCCATTAATACCTACTAAGTCAGTTGAAATTTTTTTATAGGTTTTAATGGTTTCAAAATTATTATTCTTATACTCCCATATTTGGTACTCCATTTCGCTTTCCGATTCTCCTGCGTCGTTAATACCACCAGTAACAAAATTTGAACTTAGAAGATAATTATTCTTTTCTCCTTTTAACGGCATGATACTTCCATGTGTTCCAGGGTTCTCCTCGAAAATCGACATTAAATTATTTCTTGCCTTGTCAAATCCATACACGCAAACTGTATATTCAGAATCATACCTGCAAACAACATAAAATAATTCCTTCAATCCGTCACCATCAAAGTCAATTAAGTCGCAGGTCATAATCCCTCTTGGAAAACCATCTACCGAATCATCATATAACCCATATCTGGCATATTCCTCAATGAGTTTGCTATAATATAGCTCATATGCGTTTTTCATTTCAGAATTCTGGCTATTACTCATTGCCAAGCTACCAGATAGCGTTTTTACATTGTCTTTAACTCCATTACTGCAACCACAAAAAGCAATCAGTATTAACACAGAAATTGCAATGACTGCCATACCCCTTCTTTTCATATTTCTCTCCTCATTTTTTAGACCTTAATAATAAAAATCTATACAATACACCTATAGCCTTTCATACATATCATAGGGGTAATTTGTACATTTTTCGATATCCTTCATATAGATACTATTTTTCTTCCCATAATCAGCGTCAAATATATATTATTTTCAGAACCTCCATTGTTGCAACTACAAAAAAATTACATCTAATATTGAACTACAATTATAATATTAAACTTTGAAATCAAAATTCACCAGCAATGAATTTCTTTAATTTTTCCTCTCTTTCATATATTGATGGAAGAATACTAAACATGCTTGTTTTTTTGCCAGTATAATCATAAGAATGCAAAAGACCGAAAATTTCGTTTTTAAGTCCAATTTTGACAACAAATATATCTGTTTTAAATTCTCTATCCCTTAAATATGATCTAATGAGTATATTTTTCATAAAAACACCCAAAGATTTCAGTTTCTCAAAAAATAATGTTATTAAAGTAACTAAACCAAATGAAGCCAGAAAGCTATTATCAGAATTATTTCTTGATCCTCCTACAACACTAATCGCCATCATACAAATTGCCGTTATAATGAAATAATAGCATTTATAGATTAAAAACAGCAGAAAATAAACAAAATTTGATATTTTCATAACCATCTCAAGGTAGATACTCTTTTCAAGGATAACCCCTAATTCTTTTGCCAGTAAAGCTTGTTGTTGAAAATCCTCAAGATTTAAAAAGTTTTTGTTTAAAATAATTGTTTTTCTGGAGACAGCTTTTACGTATGTATCTATCTTGTCAGAAAAAAATAATTCAATATTATTTATTTGAGTAAAATTATTGTCGCTTGCTCTATATAGTAAATCCTCAAAATAGACGCCAACTACACTTCTTTCATCTGCCTTTTCCGCTTTATATAATATTCTGATGACCATATCTCCAAGCTTATGAAAGCTTAACGCCATTAAAGAAAAATAGACGACTATACTTAAATCAAAATATCCTTTGTGATCAGAAAAAAATAAGTCTGCAACCCCTAAAAATAAAATAAAGTTAACAATGATATAAATGAATACACCTAAATTTTTAATTGATAGAATGCCTTTAAAATAATGCTTTTCTTCTACCATATCTGTATTAACTTCCATAAGTCTCCCCCATAAATCTAGAATTTAATAAGAAACCTGAATTTAGCGAGATTTTAATTAATACTAAATTCAAGTTTCATAATTTGTAAGCATATTTATGTTATTTTCCTACTTTTTTTGGTTTTGCTCTTCCAGCCACTTTTGATGACCAGCTTTAACACGTGCATCACCTTCCGCTTGCTCCTGTTTGCGTATTGCGATATACTCATCCAAAGATTTGCCCCTATATTTCTGTTGCTGACCGTTATACAAATGATGGAAAACAGACATTTTTAAAAACCGCTCTGTTTTATCTAAGTATCTTACATTATAAAACCTAGCAAAATAAATGACTTGACCATTGATTTGGTGATTTTGTACCGCTAAAGCATGTATACCGGCTTGATGGATTACTTCACTGATTTTTACGGCTGTCTTGTACTGATTTTCACTGCTTAATAATGATATCTGATAAATAATTTCTGACATATAGTATCCAAACTGATTCACACCTATTAGCAAATTAGCCTTGTCATTTGGCACTTTTTTGACCATATCTTTATAAAGTCCAGCCAGTTTATAAATACTATCCATTTTCTTTGTTTCATCTTGCTTTTCCATGGTTTTTACAATATTTATGAAATTTTCATGTTCTTTCTGTGTATTAAAATATTGAAACGTAATATAGTTTAAGTTAGGTTTTCTAACCACCATATTTTTGGTACTAAGTATATTATCATACAAAAATGCAATTGTATTTGAGGGCTCTAAAAACAAACCGTCCTCGCTATATTCAACGGAGCCTTTTTTGTTATCATCTTCAATTTTTACATAGACAGGAACGTCTCCCAAATATACATAATTCGTCTTCTTATCCCACGTGACTTCTATTCCCATCGTATCCGATATGGCTCTAAGAGGCAAATACACCGTTCCATCTATAACGGCCGGCTTCGCACCTTTCAAATCAACACTAGCGCCTCCATATATGACATTTATGTCTTTATATTCGGCATCTATACTAGACACAGCGCTTTCTGCCATGGCTGGAACCACATTGCCCAGCATTGTTAGTAAAACTAAAATACACATTAGAGATATTTTTATATTTTTGTAGTTTTTCATTCCGCCTCACCTTTTCTATAATAACCTCTCCATTTTTGTTTATAACAATTCCCCTTCACTTCTACCAAAGTATCAAGTACTAAAGCTTTAGTTAAGATTTATGCTTATTGTTTTTGTTCCGCTATTCCATACAACGTCAAACCCCATTATTCCCCCCAAATCTCTTAACTTGTAATAATTATTTCCAGCGATGTTATAGCCAGTGACATTTGCACTTTGATCCACAAAATTATGCATATAACTAGAAGTGGTTGTTGTTGCAGTTGCATTATTTTGTTTGTTCCCAATTTTCAATTCATTCCCTGTAGCTTCATACTTGCTTCCACCTGTGGTGGTGATAATTTTATCTGCATCCTTATCATACCGAACGCTAAACTCATATTGGGTTCCCCTCAACGCCATGGCTACATCCCTGAGCATAAAATAACTGCTTCCGTCTATATTGTAGGCCTCAGTTTGTATATTTTTTCCTGCTACATTTAAATTTACTGAAGTAACAGAAGCTTTCTTTTCCTCAGCCTTAACCGGGGTCATATTCTTATTCCCCGCAATTTTTATGAAGCAAAGAACAGTTTCGCCCCCACTCTCAGGCATATCGGAATTGAGCTTGTAAGGCGATACAGGCCCGAGAACATATCCATAACTTGCATCCTTCAAATCATAGAAAACTTGTGTGTTTGGCTTCAATTCTCCCGGATCTCTTCCATCTGTATAGTAAGTCCCGTCTGAAAGAATAACCCCTCTTTCTACCATCTTCCAATCCTTGCCCTTGTAACTGGCCATTGTTAACATAGGAGGATAATCCAATTTGTCAATCTGGAAGGTTAGTCTGGCACCTTGGGGCACTGTATAAACAACCGTAGTATAGGTTTCTCCATCATAATTGATTACTTCATTTGTTTTTGAAAGCAACTCTGAAACCTCGATTTTAAAATTAGTTATTTTTTCTCCCATGTAACTGTCTTGGGTCACAATCGTTTCTGCATAAACATTAAAGCACATAGCACAAGTCAATAATGCAACTGCTGTCAGTAGTCTAAATGATTTCTTCATAAAAATCTCCCCGTTTCTGTGAATTTGTCACCACTTTTGTTATGTAACTAACTTTTAATTCATGTTAACAAGCATTAAAAGGCAAATCTATTGTTTGGGATAATTCGTCAAATTCTGGGATAAAAATATAATTTCAAATTTGAATTCATTTCATCATCCCAACTATACTATTCTTTTGATTGAAGTACCAACTCCTGCGTCTTTATTAATAAGTGTGCAATACTGAGAATATGTAGTTGCAATGGCTCAGACAGAGTTTCATAAATATTTTTAATTTCTTTTCTCCCTTCCTCAGTACTATTATAATCTCTTCTATAATCTCTTCGCATTTTCCTCGCCCCCTAGAATACTTTGTATTTAATTATATTATAATATTAGTCCAATGAATTCAATGTGTCAACATTTTTTTCCAGTTAGATTGCATTGAGTTCAAATTTATGATACATTTACTTAGAGGTGGTTGTATGAAGGAAAGACTAAAAGAATTACGAAAAGAATTAGGACTAAGCCAAAGAGCCTTTTGCCAGGCGCTCGGTTTGCATCAAGCGACTTACGCAAGTTTTGAAACAGGAGAAAGACCAATTAAGGAAGCCTATATTAAGTTAATTTGCAAAGTTTATAATGTCAACGAAGAATGGCTCACAACTGGAACCGGTAAAATGTTTCTGCCTAAATTTGCTTCAAGTACATTAGAACTAATAGAAATTTATGACGCATTAATACCCCCCTTGCAAGATTACTTGTTGCAACAAATAAGGGAACTGAAAAAACTTCAAGATCGTCTTTAAAAAACTCTATAAGCCCAGAAAAGGGCTTTTTTTTATGCAAAAAACATTTCTAAAGCACCTTTTGCCATTACTCGAACACCTTTTTCGGCAAAAGGTGTTCTACCCCCTCCTTGAGCTCTTTATTTTTCCAGAAATCTATGCAATCCTATACGCAACCCGTAGTAGCTGGTTTTTATAAAGCATACAATCATGAAAATGTGCGCTCCTAAAAATAAATAAATATTAGTAAGTTGGTATCAATTGTAGAAAGAAAGGAAGTTGAAATAATGGTACATACATTACAGTTAAGATATACTCTCACACCTAATGACCTTATCCAAATTCAAGAAAAAAAGGGAGATTTTAAACATACAGACGTATTATTCAAGGAAGCCGGTCTTAAGGCCTCTATTCATTTCAGAAAGCAGTATGCATATGAAACTACAGACCGTGAACACTGGTACGTCAAAATACACGTTAACCTACAGGAATTGCTGAATAAGGGTACAGCAAAAAATAATGATCTCGAGGTTATATATAATAAATTATCGGAATTTGCTAAAAACTTTTCTGTAGCCGATACTCCCAGGTTGATTTTACAACGAATAGACTTTAAAAAGGATTTTGTTATTGCCGACGATATACTTAGACAAACATACGTGGAACTAATTAAAAAATCATATCAAAAATGGGGGTACTTTATCAAAAATACAGCCTATAAAACCTCCGTTGAATTTGCAAACAAAAGCAGAAAGGTAATAGTGTATGATAAAAATAAAGAGCGCTGTAATAAGCATACCTTCCCTAAAACCTATGAGCAAGATGTGCTCAGGATTGAGGTGCAATTAAAAAGGCGATATATTGCCAACCACAAGCGTAATACCGGTTTGACTGACTGTTTAGATAATTATCTTACCGAGGAAATGAATGAAGCTTACTTTAACCAGTCCGTTCTGCCTATTATTTTTACGGGAAGTTATAGGACAAAAGAAAACTCCCAAGAAATCATTGATTCTAGCAAATATAGAGCAGACAAAAAGGAAAAGCTGAAAGAGTTTTTGGAATATATTGAGCATACTGGCATGAATACAGCAAAAGAATACTATACTGTCAACACATTTAAAAGGTACATAACCGCTTTAAAAGACCTGGATATAAATCCAATAATGTTAGCAAATGAACTTACAACAGCGCAAGGCATTTGTATCGAAACACTTCCTGCTCTTCTATGAATATTTTTCCAAAAACATATTGACAATTGAACACTAATGCTGTATCATTTATTTAATTAAATATTAAATATTAAATATAAAACTCTATTGAGTGATTGGACATTTGTTTCCGTGTATAAGTCTGTCTATACGGTGATACAAATGATTACAATCACTCTTCTTTTTTTGCTAAAGAAGAGATATCGGAGGTTTATATATATGAAAAATGAAAATGAAAAATTGACCCTGAAGAAAATGAAAAAAGAATTTGAAATATATCTTTACGCAAAAGAAAATGCTAAAGATACAATAAAATCGTATAACACAGATATAAACCAATTTGTTAATTTTTTAAATCGCAACTATACAAGCAAAACCTATATTGATGATGTTGACTTAAGAATCTTGGAAGATTATAAATTGTTTTTACTTGAAAAAGTAAAAAACAATAAAATCAAGTCCAAAACAAAAGATAGAAAAATAGACAGCCTTAAGACTCTTTATAAATTTCTTGAATCTAGATACGGAAAAGAAAATTTAGGAGAAAAACTAGTACTAAATAGAACTAAGAAAAATGGTTATAACTCTGAAACAGGGGAAATTGCAAATAAAATCAAATTTTTAACAAAAGCAGAAACCAAAGAACTGTTACAAAAAATAAGAGAAAGTAACCATATTGATAAATTAAGAGATTACTGTATTGTTTTATTAATGCTTTCTACCGGGATGAGAAGTTGTAGTGCCAGAGAAGCTAGATGGGATGATATAGATTTCATTAACAAAAGACTTGTTGTTAGAAATAATAAAGCACAGAAAACACATATAATTCCTATTAAAGAAGAACTGTGTCATGCTCTTGCCAGCTACTGTATGGCAACCCAAAATACTTCCGAAATCATTTTTTTGAGCAACAAAGGGAAGCCAATATCCAGAACCGCATTTAACAATACCATAAAGAGAGTTCTTAAATACATAGGTATTGATGAACAGGGTCTATCATCTCATATTTTTAGACATTCATTTGTCATGAGTATGCTAGCAAACAAGACAGAACCGGAAAAGATAATCCGCTTCACGGGACACTCCAGCGTAGCTGAGCTGGAACCCTATATACATTTTAATGTGGATGATCTAAGAGATTGTCTTCAAGATGTTGCTTAATTTTATACAAAAGCCTAAAGATTATATATCAACTAGTCTTTAGGCTTTTTCTTTTATCGTGTTTAAAATTTTTTCGTTAATATTTTATATTGCCATTTCAGGCAATCCTAAGTATAATGAAGAAAATCTAATACTGCAAAAAATGAGTATTTCAAATTAGGAACCCGGCATTATATCTTGTAAAAACAATACAATAAGTAATTTTTGTGTTATCCAAAAACGTAAAAAACCCCCTAAAATCAATGATTTCAGGGGGTGAATACTTAAAGTATAGTGAGCAAGCCATATAAGCCGGGTTCTGTCGTGGACAGTCATCTATCTTGGTCTGTTGTTGCCAACAGCATCATGCGACATGATTGAAACAGGACGAGCAGTCCTCACGTTTCATTTCGTCTTGCTTCGAGTGGGGTTTACAGAGCCTCCCCTGTTACCAGAGAAGCGGTGGGCTCTTACCCCACCTTTCCATCCTTACCTGCAAAACAGGCGGTTTATTTCTGTTGCACTATCCTTAGAGTCGCCTCCACCGGTCGTTAACCGGCACCCTGCTCTATGAAGCCCGGACTTTCCTCACCTTTATGGGGCGCGACTATCCAGCTTACTCACGGATATCATTATACGACATCCCGTTTCTATTGTCAAACCTTGAAGCAACTGCCTCCAACAAATTCCTTGATCAGCGAATTATTGGGAATTTCAAGCCCGGGTGCCGCTAAGAAGTATCCTAAAAACTTAATAAGACGCTTAGCAGTAATATATTCAGGCTTTGAGGTATCAACCGCAAACAAAAGAGGCTCTGCATACTGCTTTAATACGCTTAACTCATAAATTGTAGCTGAATTAAAAATTGCATCTGCATTTTCTTGATAAGGAAAAATATTTTCTTCCTCACCTTTTTTTACCATATTCCATGATTCAATAGTGGCCGCTGCATCCCTGCCTCTAAACTGATTATCCCGAACCATTCGGCGAATCAAACGGCTATCGGAAGTGGAAATCCTATTATGGTCATCAATATTCAACTGGGTAATTGCATTAATAAATATTTTAAACTTATTCTCTTTAGGAATCTCTGAGGTCAGCATATCATTTAATCCATGAATACCTTCAATTACTAAAATCTCATCGTGATCCAGCTGTATATAATTCCCTTTATACTCCCTCATTCCAGTTACAAAGTTGAAGGAAGGCATCTCCACTCTATCGCCTGCAATAATATTTTTTAAATCCTCATTTAGCTGCTTTAAATCCAAAGCATAAATACTCTCAAAGTCTTTATTGCCTTGCTCATCCACAGGAGTAAAATCTCGATTCACGAAATAATCATCCAGAGATATTTTATGTGGGCGAACCCCTAATGCACGAAGCTGAATGCACAAACGATTAGCAAAAGAGGTTTTACCGGAAGAAGAAGGCCCAGCAATTAAAACCATCTTCACCTGATCAATGCGATGAAAAACCTGATCTGCAATTTGAGCAATTTTCTTTTCGTGGAGAGCTTCGTTTATTCTAATTAATTCGCCAAATTCCCCTCTAACCAAGGTATTATTCAAATCCGCAACATTGGCAACACCCATTAACTGGCACCATTTCATTTGCTCCATAAACACAGCACTGATTTTTTCAGGATTTACAAATGGAGGAATGCAATCTGGATTTTGGGTGCTAGGCATACAAATCATAAAACCACTTTCATGAAGTATCAGCTCAAATACCCCCAATACCCCTGTTGAAAACGGCATGTATCCATAAAAATAATCGTAGAAACCATCCATCTCATAAAGATTCACGTTTGATGCACGGCGAAAACGCAGGAGCTCCACTTTATCTTGCATACACTGATCTTTCATAATGCCTATGGCCTTATGTTTGCCGAAGGTATGCTTCACAATGGGCAAATCTGCCTTCACATATTCGTCCATCTTCTCTTTCAGACGTTTTAACAAAGCATGATCAATGGTTAGATCATCACTGAAAATTTCACAATACAAATTGCCTCTTAAAGAATGCTCAATAATCAAAGCTGCATCTTTTCCATACAAGTCCCAAACGGCTTTTGCCAACAAAAATGATACCCCTCTATGATATATACGCTTTCCCTCTTCATCTGATATATCAAAAAATGAAATCGGCTCACTTTCATGAATCGCACTGCGCAACTCCCGAAGGCGGTTTCCTTGCTTCGCTACCATAATATTGCCTATGCAGAAATCCTGAAAGCCCTTTGCTAACGCTCCATAAGTAATTCCTTCCTCAACCATAGTGCTCTTACCCATAACGTTAATCTGTAACTGCTCCAAAAACATCTCCTCCTATATCATCAAATTGTCCAAAAAGTCTGCCCATTCACCTTAGAACATACCACCTCTAGTGTCCATCCTTTTTCTTTTGCTTCCTGCTGTAATGCTTTTTGCAAAACAGGAACGATAATTACTTCACTGGCATAATGGGTAATATCTCCTACACAGAGTCCCATTTCCAAGGCTTTTTGAGCTTCATGAAATTTCAAATCTCCAGTTAAATATAAGTCAGCACCTTGTTTTTTTGCCGCCCCCATAAATTCTACACCACTGCCTGTACAAAGGCCTATGCGCCTTATTTCCTGGTTAGGATTTCCCACAAGGCGAAGAATATCTTGCACATTTAGCTTTTCCTTTAAAAGTTTGGCAACTTCAGAAAAAAGCATAGGCTTTTCTAAATCTCCAATTCGGCCAATTCCTTCTTTTTTGCCTTTTTGTTCCACAATATAAATATCATATGCTACCTCCTCATAGGGGTGCACCGCCTTGATTGCCTCAATGATTCCATCCACCTTATTGAACGGTGCAATGGTTTCCAACCGACACTCCGGCGTTTTTTCCAAAACACCTTCTTTACCGATATAAGGTGTCGTTCCCTTTAATGGAAAAAAAGTGCCTTCTCCTTGGGTTTGAAAGGTACAATGGGAATAGCCACCAATATGCCCTGCACCAGCCTTACACATTGCATCTCTCACTGTGTCTAAATGAGTGTGGGGTACATAGACAACAATCTTTCTTAATTCTTCTTTATATGTTTCTTCCAAAATCTCCACATTGGTAAGCCCAATGATTTTGGCTAAAACATCATTGGTGCCACCCTGAGCCACATCCAGATTGGTATGGGAAGAAAGTGCAGCAATTTCATTTTCAATCAACTTATAAATACGTCTTCCCAAGGTATCGTTTTTTGTGATACTATTTATTTTTTGAAAAAGAAGCATGGGATGATGGGTCAGTATCATATCTGCTCCAATTTCAACAGCTTCTTCTATCACAGCATCTATCACATCCAGCGCTACCAAAACCTTTTTCACAGGATGCTCATAATCCCCAACGGCAAGACCGGTATTATCCCAATTTTCAGCTAAACTTGGTGGTGCAATGCCCTCCATAAATGTAACAATATCCTTCACTGTTACCAACATGCCAAAGCCTCCCTCACAAACGCAAGTCCTTCTTTCAACTGAGTCAGGCGCTCCTTGGCACTTTCCGTATGGCTTTTTTGAAGTTTTTCCTCCAATAAAAGATACTTTTCTTCCTCAGCAAGTAACAACTCTTTTAGTAATGGTTCTTTTTCCCATAATAACCTTTTACCATATAAATAGTCAATCTCTCGCTGATAATTTTCCGCTCCAGGAATACAGCGCATAACGGTATAATATTTGCCATCTTCCTTTATCATCAACTCTGTTTCAATCATAAAGCCAATGCCATGCAAATGACGGCGCACCTGATCCACATCATGCTGTGGTGCCAAAATCAGCTCCTTAAGGGATTGCACTACCTCAGGACTATCCTCTAATATGCGTATCATCAGCATACCACCCATACCCGCAATGATCGCAGTATCCACCTCTCCCGGCTGTAATGTGGTGAGGCCGCTTCCCAAACGGGTCTCAATCACGCCTTGGGCTTGATGCAATAATATATTCTCCTGGGCTTTTTCCAAGGGGCCCTTACGCACATCACAGGCAAATGCCTTTTTCAGCTTTCCTATTTTATGTAGATAAATGGGCACATAACCATGATCCGTTCCAATATCAGCAACAATGGGATAGGAAACCAAAGCCGAAACCCCTTGCAGTCTTTTCGAGATATCCATATTGAATTCCTTTCTATGTCAAAGTCTATTCCAATCTTTTTAGATTTACTACGTTTTTACATTATGAGCTAAAAAATAGCGTTTTAACCGATTATAAATCAGCTTTTCATTTTATATACGTAGTGATCCTGCGAATGCAGATGGTAGTCACATCTTGTGCACACACAGAATTGAATTTTCCTATAGTTTTTGAAAAAAAGAACGGGCGAAAATAGAAAATTCGCCCGTTTTAACATTTAATTATTCCAAGTAATCCTTTAATTTTTTACTGCGGCTGGGATGGCGAAGCTTTCTTAAGGCCTTAGCCTCAATCTGGCGAATACGTTCACGGGTAACGTTAAATTCTTTTCCAACCTCTTCCAAGGTTCTTGCTCTTCCATCATCCAGACCAAAACGAAGGCGCAATACCTTCTCTTCCCTGTCTGTCAGGGTATCCAGCACCTCAATAAGCTGTTCCTTCAACAATGTGAAGGCCGCCGCCTCTGCAGGTGCAGGAATATCGTCATCAGGGATAAAATCTCCCAAATGGCTATCCTCTTCCTCGCCGATAGGAGTTTCTAAGGAAACAGGTTCTTGGGCAATTTTCATAATCTCCCGCACCTTATCTTCGGACATCTGCATTTCCGCTGCCAGCTCTTCCGCAGTTGGTTCACGCCCCAATTCTTGCAAAAGCTGTCTGGAGATACGAATCAATTTATTGATTGTCTCTACCATATGCACGGGAATACGGATGGTTCTTGCCTGATCGGCAATGGCACGGGTAATTGCCTGTCTGATCCACCAGGTGGCATAGGTACTGAATTTATAGCCCTTATGGTAGTCGAATTTCTCAACTGCCTTAATGAGACCTAAATTGCCTTCCTGAATTAAATCCAAAAACAGCATACCTCTGCCCACATAGCGCTTCGCAATGCTGACAACCAGACGCAAATTGGCTTCGGCAAGCTTTTTCTTCGCTTCCTCATCGCCATCCTCCATGCGCTGTGCCAAATCAACCTCTTCATCTGCGCTTAACAGGGGAACCTTCCCGATTTCCTTCAAATACATACGCACCGGGTCATCAATATTGATGCCCTCGGGCAATGTCAGATCCAGATCCTTTTCAATCTCCTCTTCCGCATCCATGTTACCCAAAACGTCAATTCCTTGAGATTCTAGATACTCATAAATACGTTCAATTCGGTCGGGGTCAAGGTCCAAATCCGCCAAATGATCCATGATCTCTTTATATTCTAATACACCTTTTTTCTTCTTTCCATGCTGCACCAATTCCTCTAAACGGGTCAACAACGTAGTTTCTTCGACGGATTTCAACGCAATCCTTCCTTTCTCTGCTCTTATAGTCTAACCATCTTAAATGGTAATATACAGGGAATCCAGCATTCTTTTGGCTTCCACCAGCCTTTGTATCTCTTCCACCGTAGCGGCGGCAGCCGTCAATTTGTCGATTTTCGTCCGTTTCAGTAGTTTTACCGCTTCATTCATCGCCTTTTGTAAATCTTCCTTACTTTGGGCGGGAAGTTGGATTGCGAAAATTTCCGTTACAGGCTTTTGCTCGGCTCCGTTTTCAAAAAAACTTACCAGCTCTGCGGGAAACACATTCCCCACATCCCGCCATAATTGGCCAATTGCCTGGAAAACCCGATAATAGATTTCTTCGGTAAAATCCTCTTTCTCTAAAACACTTACTAACTTTTCGTAAATCTTCTGCTCCGATGCACAATAATACAAGATACTTCTTTGGGCCTCCATAAGTCCCTTTTCCCTATGGTGAACCACATTACTTGCCTTTTGATTCATTTGCCGTCTTTTTTCGGCCTCATTTTGAAAAGCTATGTCCTCTTTTTGCACACGCTTATCAATTTCACTGCGGATTGCTCCTTCTTCCACCCCTGTCATACGGCTTACCTCTCCGGCATAGACATTGCGCTCAATGGCATTATCCAGCTTAGAGAGGATGTCTGCCGCCTCCGTGGCAAAGCGCACACGATGTTCCGGATTCTCCAAGTTATATTTCTTTTGAATACAAGCAATCTCAAAGGAAATATAATGGACAGCGTTTACCAAGAGCTTTGAAAATTCAACGGCTCCGTTTTGCTTGATAAAATCATCGGGATCCTTCCCATCAGGCACCTGGGTCACCCGCACCCGAAAGCCGTTAGCCGTTAAAACAGGTATGGCTCTTAAAGCCGCATTTGTGCCCGCTTCATCACTATCATATAAAAGTATAATATCCTCGGCGAATTTTTTCAGGGCACGGGCGTGCTCCTGATTAAACGCCGTTCCCAGTGCCGCCACCACATTATGAAAACCTGCTTGATAAAGGGAAATCATATCCATATAACCCTCTACCAAAATCAGTTCCTTTTTACGGGCGGCTCTGGCAAAATTCAAGCCGTATAGGTTTCTGCTTTTGCTAAACAGAATTGTTTCCGGAGAATTTAAGTATTTTGGCTCCCCTTTCCCAATGATTCGCCCACCAAAGCCAACAACCCTGCCTTGTGGATCAAAAATGGGAAACATCAACCGACCACGAAAACGATCATGATATCCATTTTTCTCTTTATTCTCGATAACCAAGCCGCTTTGCAGCATATCCTGAATGGAGTAGCCCTTTTCCCGCAAATGCTCCATTAAGGCATTTCGTCTCTCCGGCGCATAGCCTAAGCCGAATTTCCGGCTGATATTGGGTTGGAGCTTTCTTCCTTCCATATAACTGCGGGCAACAGCGCCTTCTTCACTTTGCAAAACCTCGTGATAAAACCGCCCCGCCACACTATGGATTTCAAACAGCCTTGCCTTCAACTGCTCCGCCGCCAAAGCTTGTCCGCTCTTTTCCGGCTCCGGCAAAGCAATATGCACACGCTCTGCCAGTTTTTTTAATGCCTCAGGAAAATCACAATTTTCCATCTCCATAACAAAGCCGAAAACATTCCCTGCGGCACCGCAACCAAAGCAGTAATAAAATTGTTTTTCGCTGTTGACGGAAAAGGATGGAGTTTTTTCATTGTGAAACGGGCAAAGTCCGAAATAAGTACCGCCTTTTTTCTTCAGAGGAACATACTGCGAAATGACCTCAACGATATCGTTTTGTAAACGAACCTCCTCCACGATTTCACGGGGATAGCGCACAACCAACACCTTCCTTTTTCCCTTCGCTTTTCTATAAACAGTCCAAAAGGAAGTGAACCTTTCCCTGCACTTCCTTCTCGAATATAATAATTCGACAGAAGCTTCAAAAATCCTTTCGCTAACCTTCATTTTGTATATATGCCCAAAAATTTATGAAAAAATGACATCATTTTATAAAATTACATCCATCAATCAAAGAAACTGCCTCCATGGCCGCAATAACCCTTTGTTACTGGGATTTTCTTCCTTCGGAAAGCTATCCTCTAAAACATCCGCAAAAATAAGCATGTGATACCAATTATATGAAAACAAGGAATAAAGTAACAATTCTTAGAGCTTGCTCCACTCCTTTGGAATAAACAGCTGAGAATATTTTGCAACTGCGAAACGATCCGTCATACAAGCGATATAATCACAAGTCACCTGCCAAACAGGCTCGCCCTCTTGCAGCAGCTGTAAAAACTCCCCTTCCATCACCTCAGGATGCTCAATATAATACTCATATAAATCTCCTATGATTTTCTCCGCCTTTTCATGCTCCTCTATGGCAACCCGACTCATATAAACCTTGCGAAACATAAATTCCCTTAAGTTTGTCAAGGTCTCCCTCATTTGACTGCTCATATGAATTTTATTAATACCCGAACTGTTAATAATGGTATCCCGAATCATGGCATTGATGCGGCTGCTGGAGGTAGTGCCAATCAGTGCCACAATTTCCCCAGGGATATCCTGAGGCAAGAGCATTCCTGCCCGCACAGCATCATCAATATCGTGATTGGTATAAGCAATCTTATCAGAAAGCTGCACCACCATTCCTTCCATGGAGGATGGTGCCCCGCTGGTGCGGTGATTCAATATGCCGTCCCGCACCTCCCAAGTTAAATTCAGACCGGCACCATTTTTCTCTAACCTCTCAACCACTCTCAAGCTCTGTTCGTTATGAGAAAAACCACCATGGGCTTCACAAAGCTTGGATAGCTTTCGTTCACCGGCATGCCCAAAGGGGGTATGCCCCAGATCATGCCCCAGAGCGATGGCCTCTGTCAAATCCTCATTGAGGCACAAAGCCCGTGCAATACTCCTGGCTATTTGGGAAACCTCTAAGGTATGAGTTAGCCGTGTGCGGTAATGGTCACCTTCCGGAGAGATAAATACCTGGGTTTTATGCTTCATGCGCCGAAAAGATTTGCAATGTATAATTCGGTCTCTGTCCCTTTGGAAATCTGTGCGAATATCGCACTTTTCCTCAAACCGCTCTCTTCCCTTAGTATCAACGCTTTTTTTCGCATATTCACCAAGCAGTTTTTCCTCTCTTGCCTCTTGCAAAAGTCTCAACTCCATGCTATCCCTCCTTTGGTGGGTCTCTCTGTTATTCTTATACTAGAAAAATACGAGATTCTCTGCAAAAATCCTCTTTTGTGCTCAGGAAAGATTATGAAACCAGCCTTTGCAAAGAAATGAGCCATCCTAATTTGGGATGACTCTCATTTATATTCTTCGTTTTATAGAAATATGACCATTAATCTTATCTTTTCTATTTATTAAGTGGTATTAGCCTCAATCCGGCACCTTGCCACCGCCACCGTATTCTGCGTATTTCTTTCCTCTTACCTGAATAAATTCCAGTTCAGGATAACGCAGTGCTGTCAAATAGCCGCCATAAACACAGCCCTGATCAATATCCACCGTATTCTGCACAATGTGCGGGCCTTCTGCAACCGTGTGACCATAGACCACAAAGGTCTTTCCGTGATAATCTGCCGCCCAATCTAAACGGATTGGCTTGCCGTTGTTTTCAAAGACTCCTGTTGTTTCCCCATAAAGGCATACTGCCCGAATTTTGTTGGAAAAGCGTCCCATAGAATCTTCCCGCAACCCTCCGTGGACAACTGCCAGCCTGCGCTTGTCCAACAGTAAATAATAACATTGGCTTTCATAACAGCACATAAATCGATTGCGAAAAGCAATTCTTTCTTCCTTGGTTAGCTTTTCAAACTCCTCCACAGTATTTTCTAAGCCATGGGAGAGACGAACCTTATTCCCTAAAAAATAACGGTAAAGCTTATTACAATGGTTACCATGAACCCAGAAAGCACCTGCATAAGCCACCTGATCCATCCAGAATTCCAATGCAGCTATATTCTTTGGCCCTTTATCCGCCACATCACCCACAGAAATCATTCTTCTGCCCTTTGGGTGAAAATAGGCTTGTCCTTTTTTTTCATATCCCAATTTGCTCACAAGCTCCATCAGTTCATCGTAACAACCATGGACATCGCCAATGATATCAAATTTATTTTCTTTGAATTCTAAAATACGGAAGTTTCGTTCCCGATGCTCTCTCATACCGTCATTCCACTCCTTACCTTCCTTCTTACTATATCATAAAAAAGTTCGTGGGTGAAAAAAAAGAAGAAAAATATTGCCCATTTGCTCATATATTTAATAAAACGACATTACGGAGGTAATTCCATGTATCATAATCCAAATTTACCATATCCTTTTTCTTCTCGTACTTGCGGACGCCCTATTTATCAACGTCCCACACCTGTATCAGACTGGGGAAGTATACCCACTGCACACCCAAATTGTAAGGAGCTCCCGGTTTGCAGAGAACAGCCCGTTTGTGAAGAGAAAACCCGAAAGCAACCTGTTTGTGAGGAAAAACCCATTTGTGTAGAAAAGCCTCAAGTTAAAAACTGTCAGCCTCAACCGGCGAACCCGGTATGTGAAGATCCTTGCCGTAATAACTCTCTCACATGCGCAAATTCCTGCAATGATTCCTGTTGCAACGGAAATCAACTGATTTTCTTATTCGTGATACTATATTTATTCGGAATGAATTGATACCTTTTCCCTACATCCATTTTTCCTGTTTGTAACATCAAAAAAGCCCGCTGTCTTTCCAGCATGGGCTTTTTATTTTGTAAAAATAATCTTTCACGATAGCTCAATAAAATTCTGTCCAAAAAATCATACATTATAACACGATTTATTCCAATAATCTGGTGTATATATCATTAACCCTACTGCTTTTTTCGTAGACCTTCCCCTTCAAAACTGTTTTTTATACAGAGTTCTTACATATATAAATATCCACGATTCTAGTAAAGGCTAGTTCCTTTTTAAAGGAGCACAAAAAAGCGGCATCTGCCAAATGCAAACACCGCCAAGAAACTTAAGTAAAAGAAATTTTGGGCTCTTTGGTGGAAATTAATAGCCCAGCATGGACATTACTTGAACCATACGCTCCTGCTCCTCTTTTGGTAAGGTAGCACTCACTGCCGCCAAAAGAGCCTTTTGCTGATCCTCAGGCAATTTTCCGCCCTCCGCCAACCGCTCACCAAACTCCAACAATACATCAAGTCGTTCCATGCCTGTTTTTCCACGGCTTTTTTCCGCCGCTTCCCGTATCAATTTCAGTCTTTCTTCCCCTAATGCCTGTACTTCTGGGATATCCCAATCTTTGCTCACGATTGCCCCTCCTTGCGATCCATAATATTTCTAATCTCCATAATTTTGAGCATAGTATCTATTTGCATTTTATCTTGTGGTGCTAAATAAGGTTTTACTGCTTGCAGCAAATTATGCCTGCGGTATACAGGATCCTCCTGTTTTTCTCTTGTTTCCAGTTTGGTCCCCTCTAACACCCGCCTTATTTCCATAAAACGTGCTATGACAAAAATATTTTTTTGAAATTCCATATCCAAAAATGGAATGGCAGAAAATAAAATATTTTCTCCCTGTGTAGTGCCAAAGGGTGACTCTTGTACAGAAGCTTCTTTCACTTGAATGTCCTGAGGCTTTTGCTCCTCCGCACTCCCAAAAAGACGACGCAGCCGCTCTACTTTCTCCATCATACGAAAGGCATCGCTTCCATCCGCGCCCATCATCGTGCTCAAAAGCTTCATCTGATCGCCGTTCAATTTATCCTCCATTTCACACCTCCCCCAACAAGCCTTTTAAAAAGATATGATGAACAGAAAGAAAAAATACCTTTGCCTATTCCCAAAAACTCATTTTCACATATTTTAATAGAGAAAGAAAGGAGATGTTTTTCCATGTCTTTTCCAAATTATTCGTCCCAAAGAGGCGAAGCCAAAACCTCTCCTGAAACCCTTTTCACAGGAAAGGGAATCGGTATTGCCTTCCTGGATACAGGCATCTCTCCCGTTGCGGATTTTATTTCGCCACTCAATCGAATTGCCGCTTTTCGGGATTTTGTAAACGGAAAAAAAGAGCCCTATGATGATAACGGTCACGGCACCCATGTGACGTAATCGAACCTGTGAATTCTGGCATAAAAATATATATCTAGAAAAACGAAGAACCCCCTTTCTTTTCAGAAAGAGGGCTCCTCCGGAGTTCAATATGCGTCTCAGCTATCCTAAGATAGGGGACATCTAAATTAATAATAATAGAACATACAAATTGCAGCAAATAAGATAACCGCACAATCAAGCAAGCAATCCTTTGCTTTATTTACATTAACCATAACCCATAACTTCCTTTCATCCTAGTAAAGCCTTAGGATAGTATATTAGGCAAGAACAGGGAGATTGCTGGTACATAAGTAATCAACATCAGTGTGGCAATCATCAAAACCAAGAATGGTATAATACCTTTTATGACATTATCCAACGTAGTTTCACCCACACGGGAGGCGACGAACAAGTTTACGCCCAGAGGAGGTGTGATAAAGCCGATTGCCAAGTTAACTACCATAATAATACCAAAGTGTGTTACGTCTACACCCATTGCTGTTACCACAGGGAACAGAATAGGAGCCAAAATCATAATTGCACACAAGGTTTCCATGAAACAACCAACAATCAACAGCAATACGTTGATTAACAAGAGAATCAAAATCTTGCTATCAGTCAAAGAAGTTAAGAAAGTTGCTACTGTCGTAGGGATACGTCCCAATGTAAGAACCTTGGAGAAACCAGCAGCACAACCGATTACAATCAAAATGGTTGCTGTTGTTTCACAAGCATTTTTAGTAACGTTCAATAACTGTTTAAAATTCATTTCTTTATAAACCAAACAGCCGATAACCAAGCTGTAGATTACAGATACAGCCGCAGCTTCTGTTGGTGTAAAGATACCACCGTAAATACCACCCAGAATAATGACAGGAGAAAGGAGCGCCCATTTGGCATCCCAAGTTTCTCTTAATGCTCTTTTTACTGTAAATGGTTCGGTATCTCCCTTATATCCCATTTTTCTAGCATAGTAATAGGAATAACCAATCAAAACAATACCAATGATGATACCGGGAATAAAGCCTGCCATAAACAGCTTACTTACAGAGCTGTTTGTGGTAACGCTGTAAACAACCATAGGGATGCTGGGAGGGATAATAACGCCAATGGAACCTGCCGCAGCAATCAAAGCCAATACGAACTTTTTGTCATATCCTTTTTGTATCATGGTGGGAACAACCATACCGCCTACCGCTGCAACGGTTGCAGGGCCGGAACCGGAGATTGCCGCAAAGAACATACAAACTACTACCGTTACGATAGCCAAACCACCTTGGATACGACCAAAATAAACGTTAGCAACATTCAGCAATCGGCGAGAGATGCCACCGCCGCCCATTAATTCACCGGCAAAAACGAAAAACGGAATCGCCATAATGGGGAAGGAGTCTGCACCGGTTACAAGGTTCTGTGTAATAAAGCCAAATGTCAGCTGTTTTGTGTATAAAATATAAGATAATGATGCAATACCCAAGGAAAAACCGATGGGAACGGTCAAAACCAAGGATACAATCAGTGCACCAAAAACAACAAGAGCAATACCACTTGTCATGCTTCCGCCACCTCCTCATGATTCTTAATCGCTTTTATTCTTCTCAAAATACATTGAACTTGGCGAATCGCAGTTAAAACAAAACCAATCAAAGGTGCCGCATATACGTACTGCATAGGAATACGCATAGCAGGAGAGAGCTGACCGCTCCATGTGATTTTTTGGAACACTGTAACCGCTGTCACTGCAATAAATACAGAGAAACCTAAAACAATCAGTTCACTTAAAATTTCGATATAAGGTCTCAATTTCTTTGGATACAGATTAATCGCCGCATCGATACGAATGTGCTTTTCACGACGAGCAGTATAGCTTACTGCAAAATAAATCAGCCAAATAAACATATATCTGGATAATTCCTCAGACCAAACCAAGGAATTTTGGAATACGTAACGCATGATAACCTGAATGCCAATGATGACACTCATCAAAAACATCAATGGAATAATAAAAAATTCTTCCAAATGATCATTAAAGAATTTCATTTTACTGCCTCCCCTCTTAATTACGAAGCTGACCCTTCAACGGGATATTTAGCTTTTGCCTTTTCTACCTCGCTATACAGTAAGTCTACGACTTCTGGATTAGTAACTTTCTTGTAAGCCAAATCTTTAACACCAACGCATGCAGCCTTAAACTCTTCCACTGCTTCCGGTGTTAACTCTGTATAGGTCATGCCGGGGTAGTTTTTGATATTTTCCAGTGCAGCCGCTTCGTATTTAGAACATCTTTCACGCTCATAATTTACAGCTTCTTTAGAAACCTTCATAACGATTTCTTGTTGCTGTGGTGTAAGGCCTCCAAATTTTTCCTGACTCATCAGAATCAAATAAGGGGAGTAAATATGCTTTGTGTATGTATAGAATTTTTGTACTTCACAGAACTTTGTCTGCCATGTTAATTCTGCACCATTATCCTGACCATCTACTGTATGCTGCTGTAATGCAGTAAACAATTCAGTAAATGCCATAGGTGTAGGGTTTGCGCCATAGCTCTTCCACTGTGCCAACTGTAATTCGTTCTCCATAATACGGATTTTCAGCCCTTTCAGGTCAGAAACCTTTTCAACCTTTCTATCAGAGGTTGTTAAAGTACGGAAAGAATTTTCCTGGAACTGTAAAAGCTTAAATCCTTTATCTTTAAGACCTGCAGCAAGGGTATCCCCCAAAACGCCGTCAAGTACTTCATAAACTTGTTGCTTATTATCATATAACCAAGGAATATCTAAACAGAAAATATCATTACTAAAAGACGCTACTGTTGCATTTGTAGCCAATACGATATCATAATTCCCAAATTGACAGCCTTCCAATAATTCACGCTCGCTGCCTAAAACGTTGTCTGTATAAATATCACAGCTTAATGCACCATCGCTTTCTTGCTCAAGACGCATTTTAAAATACTTTGCTGCGTCAATTGTTGCAGGTGCATTTCCTAACGCATAAATAAAACGATAGCAATCAGGCTTTAGTTCTACGCCTGAATCAAAATTATCTGGCTCAACCTTTGCTTCCACAAAACCCGTAGGTGTTGCAGGAGTATCAGAGTCACCTGATTTTGTATCCTGAGGCTTTTCCCCACAAGCAGTGAGTCCTAGCGCCATAACTGTTGCCAATGCAGCAGCTATCCCTCTTTTCAACATAGATTTCCCTCCTAAATATTGAACAGTTTCCGGTTTTCTCTCCCCAAAAACAAAAAAAAGCGTTTTTGGAATCATCTTTCGTGTACTTACTATGTAGTCCCGGCCGAGGATACAAGATGATTACTTCACAAAAAAACTTCTTTTCAAAACAATTAATCATCTTTTTCTATTATAAATATTCATTTTTTTGTAGTCAATCCGTAATAAAGACGAATAAAAGTCTCTAAAAGGGTACTTTCAAATCGTATTTTCATTATATTTTACTGAAATTTTAATCTTTATACCATATTTATACTCTAATCTAATATTATTGCACAAAAATTAAGGTCTTATTTTGTAAACACACAAATTTATAATAGCTAATAAATGTCGTATTTTCTAAAATAAATGTTTCATTTTTTGGTTTTTTTTGGATTTTTGAAATAAACCCTTATTTTTTCATGTTTTCAGGATAAAAAGTAGATTTTTTTTAGTTTCTGATGTATAATATTTTATGGGGAAAAGATGAAAGTGAAGCAACATAATCATGAACGTGAGGATGGGGAACAATTGTGGAGGAGAAGAAAGCACAAACATTAGAAGGCAAAAAAAGTACATTGGCAAATCAAATTTACCAAGACTTAAAAAACAGCATCACAAAAAAAGGTTATTCACCTGGGGAAAAATTGAATATTAAAGAATTGGCAAGAAGGTATAATGTGAGTGATACACCTGTGAAGCAGGCACTGCAACGTTTAGCCGATGAAAAAATGGTAATCAACATACCCAACAAAGGCATGAGCGTGCGTGCACTCACCCCTCATGAGCTAAACGACATATTTGATATGCGTTTAATGATGGATACCTTTTTTACCAAGGATATTATTTCAACCTTGAACTATAATGACGCCTTGCGTCAACAGTTGGTTGATAGCCTGGAAGAACAAAAAAGATTTGTACAGGCCAGTGAATCCTCTCTTCATCCAGAGAGATATTTTTCTATGGATATGGAATTTCACACCCTATATCTAACTGCGTCAGGAAATCAAAAGGCAGTTGATGTTTTTATCAATTTACAGCCCTTTACTTACGCAACGGGTACGTATCTAAATCAGCCCCATTATCGGGACTGCGAATGCGTTGCTGAGCATGAAGAGATTTTGAAAGCAGCCTTTGCAGGAGATTTGGATGGGTTAAACTGTGCAGTGAAAACCCATATTGAAAATTCCAGACGTGCTCTGCAGTTAATTTTCAAGGTAAATCAAATGGTTTTAGCCAATGAATAAAAAACCGTATTAAAAAATAAAAGGTCGTACAATAAGGGGCTCTTATGTGCGGCCTTTCTTCATTATATATATGTTAATTTTATAACATATCATCAACCAATCTCAGGGTACAAATTAATGAAAACATGTTATTTGACTTTGTGTTACGATTTTACAACACGCTCCAACTTTTGTTTCATTTCTGATGCTGCCTTTTTGATATCCTCTGCGGCAAAAATTGCTGAGACAACAGCAACACCATCAATACCAGTCCCTTCAAGCTCCATCACATTATGATGGCTGATTCCGCCAATGGCAACAACGGGTATCTCCACTGCCCCACAAATCGCCTTTAACTCCTCAAAGGTTACATCTGCCGCATCCAGTTTTGTTGAGGTCTGAAACATGGCTCCAACGCCCAAATAGTCAGCACCTCTGTCTTGGGCAAGCAGGGCTTCCTCAACAGTACGGGTGGAAACACCAATGATCTTATCCTTACCCAGCCTTTGGCGAACACTTCCTGTCTCCATATCACTTTGTCCAACATGAACACCATCAGCATCAACGGCTAAAGCCACCTCAATATTATCATTAATCACAAAAGGAACGTTATATTTTTTACAAACTTCTTTTACTTCCTTAGCCTGCTCCAGAAACTCTTCAAAAGAAGCATCCTTTTCCCGCAACTGCACAAAGGTTGCTCCCCCCAGCAATGCTTTCTCCACATCATCAGAAAGCTTTCTTTCATGTAACCATGCATGATCCGTCACTGCATATAACAACAAGCTCTTACTATCTAGATTCAATTTTCATGCCCTCCTCTAAAATCTCATCCGTCAAATTACTCATTGCATCAATTATATAAGTACGATAGGATGAGGTGCCATTCAATTCTGACTCCTTTAATCTTTGCAATGCAATCTCACCGCAAAGTCCCATTGCAGCCACCGCCGCCGCTGCTGCATCCAATAAATGATTTGAATTTGCCACGCAATACGCCGCTACCACACCACTGAGCATACAACCAGTTCCAGTTATTTTGGACATCAAAGGATTTCCATTACGAATTGCATATGCCTTTTCTTCATCGGCGACAATATCAATTGCCCCTGTCATTGCAATCACCGCACCTGTTTTCCCACTGAGTAGATTTGCAAACTGGATCATTTCATCCAAATTTTCCTCTGTTACACGGTCTGCAATGTCCGCATCTACACCCTTTGTTGTACCTTCTGTACCCCAAAGTGCCTTTAACTCTGAAACATTCCCCCGTATTACAGAAAACTGCACCTCATCCAAAAGGCGAATTGCTGTATCCGTACGTAATTTAGATGCACCGGCACCTACAGGATCCAACACCGTTACATGCCCCAGCTCATTGGCTCTTTTTCCTGCTAAAAGCATGGATTCAATGGTACGGGCATTTAACGTTCCTATATTGATATTCAGACCACCGCAAATACTCGTAATTTCTTCCGCCTCCCCTGCGTCATCAGCCATGATAGGGGAACCACCGCAAGCCAATAAAATATTGGCCACATCGTTTACTGTAACATAATTTGTGATATTGTGTACCAGAGGCACAGTTTCTCTTACATTTTTGATTAAATTTTTCTCCATTGTTTTTCCTCCTTAAAATTCCATTGGATTTTCCGGCGGAACCCTTCGAAAATTGATTTATGGTTTATTAATAACGGACAGCCCTTCCAAAACATTGCCTTGAAAATATAAGTAGCAACAAAAGGCCTTTCTTGTTTTGTCAACACCTTAGATGTCCGTTAAAAAAGACACTCCCCACGGGAGTGTCTTCATAAACGAAGTATGTCCCTACGTTGGCATTATCCAAATCAGGTTCACGGTCGAAGTATCGGTACTTCCTCTCAGCCTGCCTACAAGCTCCCATTTTTTTATAATCGGAATTACTTCCTGTTTTTTAGAATATCACAGGGTTTTCCGGTTGTCAAACGCTTTGTTTCCCTCGTCGGTTCTTCACCATCTTTTTCTGTATTTTTTCAAAAGACTTTTCACTTAGAATGGGCTCATGGGTATTCTTTACAACGATCCAGCTTTCCTTAGGAAGCTCAATGGTTTTTTTAGATTTATAACTAACCTTTTGTTCTCTCCCTTGCACCATATGTCCGATGTAGACAGGGTTTTTCAAAATTTTACGCACAGTTCCGGCCCCCCATTTCTTACAGACTTCTCTACCTAAATCCTGCCCTCTTTTTTGCTTTTCTTGGGAGGGTGTAGGGATATTCTCAAGGGTCAACTGTTCTGCTATTTTTTTGCAGGATAGACCAGACAGATACAGCTTAGCTATAATACGCACCACACTGGCTTCCTCCTCCAAAATTATTAAATGATGACGGTCAGAAGCGTCCTTCTCATAACCATAGGGTGCATAATTCCCCAAAAACTGCCCCATTTCCATTTTTCTTCGTAGTACAGATCGAATATTTTCTGAAAGCTCCTCACAATACCATTCATTCACTAAGCTATTGATTTGCCTTGCCTTTTTATTCTCTTTTTTTGATGTGTCAACTCCATCCACTACCGTGATAAAACGGATACCCCACAAAGGAAAGCGTTCATGCAAATATATCTCCGCCGTAGCCGCACTACGGGTAAATCGTGATTGGGTTTTACAGAGGATTATCTCAAATTTTTTATCCTTTGCATCCTGAATCAAGCGGCAAAAAGCTGGTCGATCCTCTCGTAAGCCTGAATAATCCTCGTCCTCATAAATATCATAAATTTCCCATCCGTTTTTTTGGGCATAAGCTATAAGCAGTATCCGCTGGTTTCTTATACTTTCGCTTTCTTCCCCCGTTCCATCCTCCACAGAGAGACGGCAATATAAGGCTGCCTTGGGCATAACTACGCCCCCTTACTCTTTCTTACTATCAATATATACCAGAGGGGTATCCACATATCCCAAAAAATATGAGAAATCGCTTGTGTTATACGAGGCTTAAGCTAACAGAGACTCTTTTATACTATGGATATGCTTCCGGGTATGGCAAGTGAATCAGGCAAACTTAATCACGAATAAGCTTTGCCGTTCATTCTAAATTCAATGCCAAAAACAGTTGAGTCCATTTGCTTATCAGCTTGAAGCAAACAATAAAATTCCCGCAGCTAAAAACTGCGGGAGAAATTTCTTATAACGAAATATTTATTCTTTTTCAACTCTTAATCCAAATCTTTAAAGATATATTTGTTACAGTTTGGACAGCAACTATCCTCGGCAATCTTCTTTCTACTATTGAGTGACTTTTTACAATGGGGACATTTATAATACTTGGTTTCCAAAACAAACGTAAACACTGCCAAAGCCACTGCAAAATAATAATTATGCAAAAACACAAAACTCATGGCGGCAACAGCTAATAATAAAATATAGATCTTTTGAAACTTTTTATAATTTGCCAATAACTTCTGTCCCTTTTCAGATATTTTCACAAAAGTCCCCCCAATTTTGAATGTCTATTCTTTTTTATTTTATCCCAACTAAGATATAAAAGCAACACAAAAGATACGTGACCCATGTCACGGGTATCGCCTGTGGCAGTGGTATTCTTTCCAATGGCCGCTACAAGGGAATTGCACCGGAGGCTCATATTATTTCCTTAAAAATTCTTGACAGCAACGGCCAAGGCAGTTCCTCCCACGCTGTTGCCGCATTAAGATGGATAATGGACAATGCTGCAAAATATAATATAAGAGTAGTAAATTTATCCATCGGTTCCAACGACAGAAAGGTGAATCAGCCTTTGAAGGAAAGCGTTGAAATTCTCTGGCGTAGAGGAATTGTTGTAGTGGCTGCCGCGGGCAATCCAGATGGACGAAGAGGCTATCAGCCTCCGCCACCCATCAGCCCCATGGTAATTACTGTGGGAACTTGGGAAGATCGAGATTATTTTACACGTCATAAGCCTTTCTCCCTTTTTACCAAGGAGTCATCCAATCTGCCGGATATCTGGGCCCCAGGAGAAAATATTGTTTCTGTTCTCTCCCCTGATTATAAGTTCAGCATGCCCAACCGCAGTCGGGAGAATATTATTTATCCCAATTATATATGTATGAGTGGTGCCTCTATGGCTACCCCCTTGGTAAGCGGAGCGGCCTCTTTGCTGTTAGAACGATTCCCTTATGTCAGACCCAACGAAATTAAGGCAGCTCTAACGAAAATAGCAGCCGAAAACGGAGGACTGTTGGATCAAAGTACCTGTCTGAACCAAACAGGAAAGGTGGTTTTAATGTAATGGAACGAAATTTAATTTATGAATTGACAAAAACACTTCAGCAAACAGATGGTCTTGAGAAAGACTTTCTGTCGATGTCTACGTCCTTAAGAGAAGCAATTGAGAGAAACTACATTCAGAAAATTCAGTTAGCCGCCGGTGACCAAAAGTCATTTACCGTGGAACATCCACCAAAGGAGGTTACCCTTCTTAGAGCAATCGCACCCTTCCTAGATGAAGGCGGTCGAGGGCAAATCCGTGATATCTGTCGTTCTTTGCTTTTTATTAATTCCTTACAAGGGGTAAATCAAAGCGTTGCCAACTTAACCCAAGATGGTGGTCTCCTTGCAGCTAGAAGTGCCGACGGAAGTCCCGATGAAGCAGGGGAAAATTTAAATCCCCAAGCAGCTAAAATTGCGGGGCTTTTAATGTCAATTGCATTAATGGATAAATTTTGAGGTAACAAGAAACCTTATTCCTTGCTTCAAAAAACTCTTCTCTAGCGAATTAAAAACACACAAAAAACCGATTGCTAAGCATATTTTATGCATAGCAATCGGTTTTTTATAGTTCCTGATTAATAACAAACATATTCATTTTCTTAATTTGTTTAAGGTCTTCCTTGGTCATTACCAATTGTTCTTTCATTTCCTCGTTCTCTACCATCACATCCAGAGACATTAAAAATTTAAATGCAACCGGCAAGATTGGTTGTGTGGAAAGCCCTGAAAACATCCCTACCAATCGGCGATTGTGGGTGAAAGAATTAATGGCATACATAAATACTTGCTCCACTTTGTTATTCTGATTCTCAAAATTGAAATTGGTAAATGCATCAAATTTTCGCATGTTTCCGTGATAAAGAAATTTGCAGTTGTAATAATTACTGTAGTCTTCTACATCTACATAAAAATTCGCTTTATAAATACCATTTTCCCCTGCGCCTTGCACCTCAATAATATTTTTGACAATTCGACCTTTTCTTCCATCATAGAAATACAAATAATATTTTGTTTTTCCCGTTTTCCGCTTTACAAGAGCATCCCCTTCTGTATCCTCAGAAGTTGTGACATTTTCATAATCCACAAGCTGATTTACAGAAATATTTAAGGCATCTGCGATAGAAAATAGGGTTTCAATATCAATTGAAATCTCACCATTTTCATATTTAGAAACTGTTGCTTTGCTTTTGTGAATCATTTCTGCAAAGACCTCAATTGTTAACTTCTTTAGCTTTCTGTAAAGCCTGATCCGTTTACCCACATGGATACTGACTTCTTTCATAATTTCCTCCTATTTTTGTTTCTATATGCTATTTAAAGTATATTTTGCGCAAATTTCAGTTTGTAATGCTGATAGTATTCTTCAATTTTGACGAAACTCCTTTGCAGTTTATAGTTGTTTTTTTAAAAATACCCATAGGGGCTGATAATCGTCCTCGGCAGGAAGACAATCCTTGTTTTTTCTGCTTGTTTTGAAAAAAGAACACCCCAAATATAACCACCCGAATCTACACTCATACATTTTTCCACTTACAGTGGAAAATTTCTGCATTTATTTCTGCATACACAAAATTTATTGTCCATGATTTCCGAACAGTTCTCTTCCTATTTCTATTCAAAACAGAGAAAATACTATAACTATTATTCAAATTTTTTTCAGTTCATTAGATAATATCACAAAAAAAATTAGATGAAAAATATTTTACCAGTAAATTTCATTTGCACATTGTACATTTCATAAAACTAATAAAAATCTTGATTTTTTACTAGTTTACGTTATATTTTATCAATTTTTTCTATTTAATCAATTATTTTTTTATTAAGAATATGTTTTTTCCACAAATTGTTTCACTTAAATATTTTTCATTAGGTTGATATTTTTGAGATTTTATTAGATAATAAGGATCATGTCGCAATACCATAAACAACCCCATTGCACATGAGAGAGAAAAGTTGAGAGTAAGTAATACAAGGAGGTATTATCTATGAACGGAAAGAAAAACAATATGGCCGACGTTGCGGTAATTGGTTTGGCATTATTCGCAATGTTCTTCGGCGCAGGCAACCTGATTTTCCCGCCTTACTTAGGTATTAATGCAGGTAGTGAATGGTTTTTAGGATTTATTTGTTTCTTTATTGCCGATGTTGGCTTGGCATTGGTGGCAATTTTAGCTATGATTAAAACAGGCGATGTTTCAATGAACGGTATTACAGGAAAATTGGGTAGAGTCCCCTCAGTCATTATTAATTCATTGATTGTATTATGTATCGGGCCCTTCCTTGCTATTCCTCGTACTGCCGCAACAACTTTCGAAATGGGAGTTCTTCCGATTTTCCCCAATTTTAGCTCTTGGGCATTCGGCGCAATCTTTTTTGGATTAACACTTGCTTTTACCATTCGTCCCTCCAGTGTAATTGACGTTATCGGTAAATATTTAACTCCAATTTTAGTTCTTTCTCTGTTGGCGTTGATTGTAATGGGTATTGTTAACCCAATTGGACCAATTGTAACTACAACCGGCTTTAATACCGTTAAAGAGGGTATTCTTTCAGGATATCAGACAATGGACGTTTTGGCATCTGTAGTATTTATTATCATTATCATTTCTGCTGCAAGAGATAAGGGCTATACTGAAACAAAATCAACCATGAAGGTTGTAATTCAGTCCAGTGTTTTTGCTGCAGGCGCATTAATGATTATTTACGGCGGTTTGGCTTACTTGGGTGCTACAACCTCTGGTGGCGGTTTTGAAGGTTTAAACCAGACAGGTTTGGTTGTTGCCATTACCCAGAAACTGGTTGGCAGCTATGGCGTATTAATGCTTGGTATTATTGTGTTCTTCGCTTGTCTAACCACAGCAATTGGCTTAGTATCTTCTTGTGCTTCCTTCTTTGAGGAATTAACACATGGCAAAGCTTCTTACAAAATGGTAGTTATTATTACCGTTGGCTTCAGCTATTTTGTATCCAATTTTGGTATCTCTACCATTATCAGCATTGCGGCTCCAATTTTGACATTGCTGTACCCCGTTGTTCTTGTTATGATTATCTTGACTTTCTTTGGCAAGAACATCAAAAACAATAACATCTATATCGGCGCTGCAGTTTTTGCATTATTGATTAGCGCTGCTGATGTATTATGCGGCTTTGGCTTACCTTTGACTTTTGTTAAGAGTCTTCCTTTGGCTGACTTCCAGTGTGGATGGGTTATTCCTGCTATCATTGGTGGTCTGATCGGAAAATTCATTCCTATGTCTGAAAAGGCAAAACAAACATCTGATTTTGCATAAGACCGTGCGTCTTATTCTTTAAAATGAATCGAACTCAATGATTCTCATAATCACAAAAAAGAGAGAGGGAAGGTCACAACACGTGTCCTTCCCTCTCTTTCTTATTTATCTCAATTTTTTATTTTTGCAGAATTTTATCCGCCACATACATTCCGTTTGCCGCCGCCTGGGAAAGAGACCTGGTAAAACCAGCGCCATCACCGATAGCATAAAGTCCAGGACAGTCATCCAACTGGAACTCTGTACATTTTGGTCTTGCTGAATAATACTTACACTCTATCCCATAAAGCAAGGTGTCATAATTCGCCGTACCCGGTGCGATTTTGTCCAGCGCATGAAGAGTCTCTATGATATTATCCAACTGACGTTTCGGCATACAAAGGCTTAAATCCCCAGCCACTGCATGAAGTGTTGGTCTTGTGGTGGATTTTCTGATACGACTTTCATCAGAACGTCTGCCAATCTCCAAATCTCCTAAGCGTTGTACCATGACGCCACCGCCACAAATGAGGTTTGCCAAGCTTGCCACATATCTTGCATATTCAATGGGCTTTTTAAATGGCTCTGTAAAACGGATGGTAGAAAGCAAGGCAAAGTTAGAATTCTCCGTCTTTCTGGCCTGATCACGGTAGGAATGCCCGTTTACTGTCAGCACGCCACCTGTATTCTCCGTTACTACATGGCCTCTTTCGTTAAAGCAAAACATTCTGGTGGTATCACCATATTGTTTGGAACGATACCAAATTTTGGGCTCATAGATTTTTTTGCTGAAATGATCCCAAACCATTGCGGGTAACTCAACCCTTACACCAATATCTACCTGATTATTTTTCAAAGGAATGTTATTCTTTTCGCACCAATCAGAGAAAAAGCGGCTGCCGACACGGCCTACGGCAAATATAATTTTGTCCGCCGTTATCACATCTTTCTCCCCTTTGTGTACCAAATGAATCTCCTTGGTATCTTTATTCACATCGGTAACTTCTGTATCGACAGCAATATCTACTTTATCTTCCAAATATTCAATCAACTTACGCATAGTATCAAAGTTGCTGTCTGTTCCCAGATGCTTTAGCTGTGCCTGCCCCATATGCAAATCATGCTGTAGGCAAAGGCATTTTAAATCATCATCGGGCATAAAACGGTCTGTGGTCGCACCGAATTTCACCAAAACCTCATCTGCCTGCTCGATGTAATGAATCACCGTTTGGGGCTCTAAAAACTCAGTCAGCCAGCCTCCGTATTCCGTTGAAATAACATACTTACCATCGGAAAATGCGCCTGCGCCTGCCATGCCCTCCATAATGGCACAAGAGGAACATTTGATACACTTCTCTACCTTTCCTGTCACAATAGGGCAATGGCGCTGCCGAATGGCATGACCTTTTTCCATAATTAAGACCTTCATTTGGGGATTGCTCTCAACCAAACGATATGCTGTCATAATCCCGCCGATACCACCGCCAATAATTGCTACATCATAATGCTTTTTTAAACTCATAGAAGCACCTCCTAATGTGGCATTCAAAAATGCCTTATTCAAAATATAACTATTTTTTGCATAAATATTCTTTGCGCGCAGAAAAAGAGCGAAACTTCTCTATACTTTTGTAAGAAAAGTTTCGCTTTACTTACGTCTTATTTTAACGTATTTCCCTCCCCAAGTCAAGAGGTTCTTTTTCAATTCCAATTAAAATCCGGTAACAATCACGCATAATCATTCATAAAACAAATAAATGTCTCCAATACACAGACAGATAGCAATGTTTCCTTTACAGTATACCCCAAAGAAGCATATCTCAGAAGTTTAATCCAAATTTACATCTTTTTTTTGGGTAGGATAAAAGAAAAAATAGGTGCCATGCATTTGGCACCTATCCAGTGTTGTTTCTCTGTAGCCATCCTTACTAGCAGGTTAAATCCTTAAAAACTGTGTTTCAAAGGTCATGGGCTTCGCCAGCTCCTAAAAATCACTTTATTTGCTGTGCAATGGTTTCTTTTGCAACTTCCAATGCCTCGCCAATTTTGGAAGCGTCTTTGCCTCCTGCCTGGGCCATATTAGGTCGACCGCCACCGCCGCCGCCGCAAGCTGCCGCTGCCGCCTTAACAATATTACCTGCATGAGCACCCTTTGCAACAGCATCATCCGTTACCATCACCATCAGGTTTACTTTGCCCTCTGCACCACCTGCCAAAACAACAATGCCACTACCAAGTTTATTCTTCAACTGGTCACCTAAGGTACGCATACCGTTGGCATCCAAGTCCTTTACTTCTGCCGCTACAACTACAACGCCCTTGATATCCACTTTTGCATTTAAAATATCTTCAACAGCACCACCAGCCATTTTGGCTTTCAGCTTCTCTAATTCCTTTGCCATTTCTTTCTGTTCAGCCATCAATTGTTCCACGCGGGCAACCAGCTTATCAGGGGTTGCTTTTACCAAACGAGAAATTTCCTTCAATTCCTCTTCCTGCGCCTGATAATGCTTCAAAGCTTCACTGCCTGTCACCGCTTCAATACGGCGCACACCAGCAGCAACACCATTTTCAGAAAGGATTTTAAAAGAACCAGCCTGAGCAGTATTTGTCAAATGGGCTCCGCCGCAAAGTTCTACGCTATAGCCTCCCATATCAACCACACGTACAACATCGCCATATTTTTCGCCAAACAAAGCCATTGCCCCTTTGTTTCTGGCTTCTTCAATACTCATTTCTGCCGTTTCAATTACATAGCTTGCAAAAATAGAGTCATTTACCATCTTTTCTACCGCCTTTACTTCCTCATCGCTCAAGGCTGTAAAATGGGTAAAGTCAAAACGCAAACGCTCAGGGCTTACATAGGAACCAGCCTGTTCCACGTGGGTTCCTAAAACGGTTCTCAGTGCTTTTTGTAGCAAATGGGTTGTACTATGGTTTCTTGCCGTTGCCATACGTCTTTCCCAATCCACCGTTACAACTGCCTTCTCATCAACAGAAATGGAACCCTCAATCACCTGACCCATATGGGCAATTTTGCCGCCGATTACCTTTATACAATCTGTTACCGATACAATGCCCTTAGAGGTTTTGATTGTTCCATGGTCGCCCACCTGTCCGCCGCTTTCTGCATAACAAGGTGTACTGCTGAGGAATACAGAAACACTATCGCCTTTTTGAGCCACACCGGCTACCTCATTATTTGCAACCAACGCCACAATTTTTGCATCCGAAACTTCCTTCACATCATAGCCTGCAAAACTTGTTTCCAATTCAACAGGGAGTTCATGATAAACGGTTTCAGCCGCTCCCATATAAGTGGATTTTCCTCTTGCCGCTCTCGCTCTCTCTTTTTGCTGTTTCATTTCAGCGGCAAAAGCATCTTCATCCACATTCATGCCTGCTTCTTCTAATATTTCCTTTGTCAAATCAATGGGGAAACCATAGGTATCATACAAACGGAAGGCTTTGTCACCACTCATTGTTGTCAGACCTGCGTCTTTCATCTCATCCATGTCTGACTTTAGGATTGCCATGCCGTTGTCAATAGTTTTATAAAAGCTGTTTTCTTCGATAGAAAGAATTTTATAAATATATTCCTGCTTGTCCACCAACTCAGGATAGGCCTCACCACTGCATGCGATGACAGATTTTGAGAGCTCTGCCAAGAATTCTCCTTCAATACCCAGAAGTTTTCCATGGCGTGCCCCACGGCGAAGCAGACGACGAAGGACATAGCCCCTACCTTCATTGGAGGGTAAAACACCATCAGCAGTCATCATCGTAACGGAACGGATATGGTCTGTAATGACACGAACAGATACATCAGTTTTAGCATTTTTACCATATTCCACATTGGCTTTTTGGCAAATTGCATCACGGATAGATTTTACAGTGTCCACATCAAAAATAGAATCCACGCCCTGCAAAATAGTCGCCATACGTTCCAAGCCCATGCCTGTATCCACGTTTTTCTGAGCAAGCTCCGTATAGGTTCCATCCACTTCAGCGTTAAACTGGGTGAGTACTAAGTTCCAAAACTCCATATAACGGTCGCAATCACAGCCTACACCGCAGTCTGGACTGTCACAGCCGTACTTTTCCCCTCTGTCATAATAAATCTCTGTACAAGGGCCACAAGGGCCTGTGCCGTGCTCCCAGAAGTTATCGGCTTTGCCCAGTTTTTTAATTCTGTCACAAGGCACACCAACGGCATTATGCCAAATATCACCAGATTCATCATCCTCTTCATAAATGGTAACATACAGCTTATCCTCAGGGATGCCTAAAACCTCTGTTACAAACTCCCAAGACCAAGGAATGATTTCATTTTTAAAGTAATCACCAAAAGAAAAATCACCCAGCATTTCAAAAAAGGTGCCGTGGCGTGCTGTTTTGCCAACGTTTTCAATATCACCTGTACGGATACACTTCTGACAAGTGGTTACCCTTTTGCTGGGAGGAATTTCCTGACCAGTAAAATATGCCTTCATTGGCGCCATACCTGAATTAATCAGCAGTAAGCTCTTGTCATTGTGGGGTACCAAAGGAAAGCTTTGCAAACGCAAATGCTCTTTGCTCTCAAAAAAGGAAAGGAAAGCTTCTCTTACTTCATTTACACCCATGTATTTCATTGTATTTCCTCCTAATCATTTCATCTCATTGTTCTTTGGAAAAAAATAAGCCCCCGATCACTAAGGATCAGGGACGATTAAACCGTGGTACCACCCTGCTTACGGCATAACGCCGTCGCTTTCATGCCGTTAACGCCGGCCTGCGCCGCAGCATACTCTAAATTCCGCCGCAGAGCTGTGAATATCCAAAAAGACTGCTTCTCTAACGGGCTCCCAAAAACCTTCCACCAATTGGTTTTCTCTCTGTAAAGGCCTGATGTTAAATACTCCTTCTTTTTATGGCTTTTTTCAATTCATTCAGTTAAGAAGATTATAGTAAGTCCCTTTTCGTTTGTCAAGAGAAAGGCGTATTACCTTAGGATGGTAAAACTGCAACTAAACCCTTGCTCTTTCAACTGCTCATAGCGTACAAAATAGTTGCAGATATATGGACATATCAAAACATACTGTTCTTGCTAATATTTCCAGAACATTCAGAATATATGTATGTATTTTATTTAAACAACGGAACTCTCAAAATGATAAACAAATCTCAACTTAATCAAACATAAGAATCTTGAAACCCTCTATTTTGCATTGAGAAATGAACCATCACCACCCATGCCAAAAGAAGTTTATTTTCTATCCTCTTTTTTATTCTCTAAAAAATAAATCAGCTTTACAAATCTGTATAAAGCAAAAAGCAAACAGAAAGTTCTTGCAATTACAACTCCTTCTGAAGAATAATCATATTCAAATTCCATTAATATTGTAGGCCTAAAAAAACAATACAAAGAAATAAAAATAACGATAAAATCAGCTGTAACGATATTGCTTTTATTCATTTGGTCTCAACCTCCCACACCTAATTCTTTGGAGCTTGCTCCGCCAAACAGTGTACCATACAGGCATGGTTATTGCATGGGTTTCCTTTCGACAATACATGACATATTCATGGTGTTCCCAAAACAAACCTCAACCAAAAATATCCCAATTTCCTAAAACAGTTTGTTCACCACCATGTTATCAATGGTTTCACTCATGCGTTTTAGCCCTACCTCAATTTTGCCATCCTCAAGGCCGCAAAAGCTCAATCGCACATGGCCACTGTCTCTGCCGCTGATTTCAAACTGACTCCCTGGGGTAAGAATTACATTCTTCTCCAGCATACGGCTGCAAAAGGCCTCAGCACTTATACCTTCAGGCAATTGAATCCAAAGGCTAACCCCTCCGTTTGGCAGCGAAAAGCTGGCTCTTCCCGCCAAATATTTTTTGGCAAAAGAGAGGGTATGACGGTATTTTTCCCCACCGAAACCACGCATGGTTTTCGCATGCTCCTCCCAGCCATTTTCCTTAAAATATTGCTCCATGGCTTTTTGAATAAAGCCTGAGGTTGAAATGTCTGTGGTATATTTTGCTTCCATAACCCCTTGATGAATCTTTTTGGGCAACACCATAAGACCCATGCGAAGGCCGGGCATTAATATTTTCGAGAAACTTTTAATATAAACCACTCTATTTTTATAATCCAATGCTTTTAAAGGCACCGGCGCTTCTTTGCTGTAATAAAAGTCGTAGAAATCATCTTCTTCAATGATATAAGTATCATATTTCTCTGCCAACTCCAGGAGGCGGCGCTTTTTTTCCAAAGAATAGGAAATTCCTGTAGGTGTTTGAAAATATGCCATCATATAAATAAACCTTGGTCGATACAGCTTCAAATAATCTTCTAAAACCGACATTTTCATTCCATCGTTCTCCATAGGAATCTCAATCAGCTTTGCTCCTCTGGATAGAAACGCCCCTGCCGCACCATAAAATGTGGGGCTCTCCACAAAAACCACATCTCCGAAATGAACCATTGCCTTAGAAATTACGTCTATGCCCTGCTGAGCCCCTGAGATGATTTGTACGCTGTCAGGAGATGTCTTAATGCCATAGGCCTCTATGTAGCTGCAAAGCTGTTCTCGCAAGGGCTGATACCCCATACTGTCGGTATAACGAAAAGCACCGCCCTTTTCCCGCTCCAGAACCTCATCAAAGGCTTTCTTAAAGGCATCCACGGGAAACAACTCGTGGGGCAATGATGTATTTGCAAAATTTATTGCCTTATCAAAAGATATTCCTACTTCAAAGCTGTGAAGGTTTCCCTTTGCAACCGGTGAAGGGATTGCCTCAACCGGCAAAGGGGAAACAAAGGTCCCACTGCCCTTTCTGGAATAAACCATCTGTTTGCTTTCTAAATGCTTATATGCAGTAACCACCGTTACATTATTTACCCCATACGCCTCTGCCATTTTTCGTATTGGTGGCAATTTGCTGTCCGGTGCAAGGCTGCCTTGAGAAATCAGCCTTCCAAGTCCATCAGCCAATTGCTGATATAAGGGGGACTGCCCTTCTTTATCTAATTTTATGTGAAAAATTGTATCCGACATAAAATCTCTCCCTTAACATCTTACTCGTAACGTTTTCTGCCTGATGCTCCTGCGATACCCATTCCTTCACGATATTTCGCCACGGTTCTGCGGGAAATCTGAATTCCTTCTTTTTGCAGTGCCTCCGTTAACTCTCTATCGCTAAATGGTTTCATTTTGTTTTCCCCTTCAATCATCAACCGTATTTTCTGTTGAATGCTATCGGCGGAAATGGTACCCGTCTCTTCCGAGGATAACGCCTTGGAAAAAAAGGAGCTTAATGGAAAAATCCCTCTGTCGCATTGCAGATATTTATCCCTTACCGCTCGACTCACCGTGGACTCATGAACCTGCATGCATTCGGCAATATCTGCTAATCGTAATGGTTTAATCTGCCCGTCAGGGCGAATAAAAAAATCTTCTTGATGATTCACAATGCATTTTGCTGTTTCAAGCAAAGTGCTCTCTCTTTTAGAAATACACTGAATTGCCCACTCTGCCTGTCTTAATTTATTAGAAATAAATTCCTTTGCCTCGTCAGATGCACCCTCTCGAAGCATTTTCAAATAAGATTGACTAATAAACAATCTAGGAGATGAGGAACTATTTACCGTAACCAACAGCTCTCCTTCTTGCTTTTGTACAAAAACATCTGGCAAAATATACTCAACGGGTTTTTCACTTAAAAACCCACGGCCAGGCTTAGGCTCACAGCCTTTTATTACCTCAAAAGCATCTCTTGCAGCCTCAAGGGTCACCCGCATCTGTTTAGCCACATAGCTTATCCTATTTTTTGCCAAATCCATCAAATATTTTTCAACCATAATAATGGAAAGAGGAGATGCATTCTTTTGCTTGAGCTGTATCAAAAGGCATTCCTGCAAGTTTCTGGCTCCAACTCCGGGAGGATCTAGAGATTGAAGAAGTCCAATAATGTCTTCGCTGCAACTTCCTTTTAAATGGTATTTTTTCTCCGCAGCTTCCAATGCGCCCTTTTCTAAATAGCCACTCTCTTCCGTGCTTTCAGCCAAAAAGCGCAATACACATTTAACCCCTTCATCCACATTTAATATATTGATTTGGAACAAAAGATATTCCCGCAGGCTTTCCCGCTCTCTCCTGCCAATGGAATCTCTTTGATCCCGCTCATCCTCTTGCTCCACACGATACATACTGCGATTTTGTTCGTCTGCTTCCTCCAGCCATTCCAGCTTGCGTAGCAGTTTATCTTCTTTCACAGCCTGCTCATCAGAAACCTCTTGCCACTCCAAGAGGGGATTCTCCTGTGTTAGCTCGTGAATATACTCTGTAAGCATAATTGTATTCATCTGTAAAATCTCAACAGACTGCTGCATTCTTTGAGATAAAATTTGCTTTTGTGCTAATTGCAGGGACAAATCCACGATATCACCCTCTTCTGTATATATTTTATTTTTAACAATAAGTTTCTCTCGTCTTTGGCACTTTTTTCATTTTATCACAGTTTACACTAAAAAAAAAGCTACATTTCTGCCATGTTGTAAAGAGTTTGTTGTTTTTGGCACTTTGTTTTTGTCTAATTGCCTTAAAAAACTAGGGGAAAAACCCCACCAATTATGGTAATATATTATCATTTACAATTTTAGATAATAATAGTAAACTAAAGTAGGTCTTAATATTTAGCATACAAATTGATTGTATGCCTTTCTATGCGTACAAAATAAGGCGATTCTACAATTTAATTGATGGATTTTGACAAAACCTTTTTTAGCAATATGTAGCTTTTGCAGTTTTTTTTACAAATATGTTGTGAAAACTTCATTTTTGTATTAAAATACTGCTGTTGTACGTATAGTTCTATCATTTCTTGAAGGTATAACTAATCTTCGCGCTTCCCAAGCGCAAAAAACACTTGACAGAGGGGGATAATATGCAAGCTTTAACGTTCAAACGTGGAGTTCATCCGCCTGATGGAAAAGCTCTGTCCGCAGAGCAGCCTATTCAGGTGATACTCCCAAAGGAAAACTCTGAATTGTTCTACCCCATGAGCCAGCACATCGGCGCTCCTTGTGAGCCTCTTGTTGCTGTTGGTGATCATGTAAAAGTTGGTCAGAAAATCGCAGAGTCACCCGCATTCATGTCTTCTCCAATTTTTGCCAGCGTATCCGGCGAAGTTGTGGACATCCGTCCTATGCTCGTTCCCGGCGGCGTAATGGTAAAATCCATCGTTGTGAAAAACGACGGCAAAATGGAAGAAATCGAAGGCTTGAACCAAGGCAGAGACTACACCAAAATGACAAACGACGAAATTCTTGCGGCAATTAAAGACGCAGGCGTTGTTGGTTTGGGTGGTGCTGGTTTCCCTACCCATGTAAAACTGAATCCACCCAAGGATAACCCCATTGATTATATTTTAATCAATGCGGCAGAATGTGAGCCATACCTCACATGCGATTATCGTTTAATGGTGGAAGAACCAGAACGTATTGTGAAAGGTCTCCAGATTATGCTGAAGCTGCATCCTAATGCAAAAGGTGTAATCGGCATTGAAATGAACAAGCCTAAGGCAATTGAGATTATGACAAAGGCTTGTGAAGGCATCAGCAATATTGTTGTTCAGCCCTTGGTGACAAAGTTCCCTCAGGGTTCTGAAAAACACTTGATTTATGCCATTACAAAAAGAGAAGTAAAATCCGGCGCTCTGCCCGCAAGTGCAGGCTGTATCGTTGATAACGTGGACACCGTTCTTGCAATTGAAAGAGCTATCGTAAAAGGTAGACCTTTGATGAGAAGAGTGGTAACCGTTTCCGGACAAGGTATCAAAAACCCAGGCAACTACAAAATCCGTATTGGTATGACTCTGCGTGATTTGGTTGATGCCATCGGTGGCTTTAACGAGGAAAATCCTCCTGTAAAGCTGATTGCCGGCGGTCCTATGATGGGTCCTACTCTTTATACTTTGGATGTTGCATCCGTAAAAACAACTTCCGGTTTGCTTTGCTTCACAAAAGAGGAAGCTTACATTCCCGAAGAAAGAAACTGTATTCGTTGCGGTAAGTGTGTAGACCACTGTCCTATGGGACTTATGCCCTTCATGCTGAACGCATTGGCACTGAAAGGCGAAGGCGATGCTTTTGTGGCTCACCATGGCTTGGATTGTATCGAATGCGGTAGCTGCTCCTATGAATGCCCTGCAAAGCGTCAGCTTGCCCAGTCCATTCGTGCAGTGAAGAAAATTGAAGCAGGCAAAAAAGCGGCCGCGGCTGCAGCTGCAAGAGCGAAAGCTGAAGCAGAGGCAAAAGCGAAAGCTGAAAAGAACTGAGAAGGGGGAGAATAAAACATGGCTAATTTTGTAGTATCCGGTACCCCTCACGTACGTTCTAAGGAATCTATCCAGAGCATCATGCGTGATGTAATCATTGCTTTGGTTCCTGCTTCCGTGATGGGCATTTATTATTTCGGCTTGAGAGCACTGATGCTGATGGTTGCTGCCATTGTATCTGCTGTTTTCTTTGAATGGCTGTATCAAAAATTACTGAAAAAACCCATTACAATCAGCGATTTAAGTGCTGTTGTAACAGGTTTGCTTTTGGCAATGAACTTACCCGCAGCTGCACCTGTTTGGGTTGCGATTGTTGGTAGTGCATTTGCAATTATCTTTGCAAAACAGCTTTTCGGCGGTTTGGGTCAGAACTTTATTAACCCTGCCCTTGCTGGTAGAGCTTTCTTATTGGCATCTTACCCTACCGAAATGACTTCTTGGACATCCGCAGGTAACTTCGGTGTAGATGCTGTTGCAGTTGCAACACCTATGGCACAGCTGAAGGGCGGCGTAATGCCCGATGCAAGCTTTACAGATGTATTGGTTGGTAACGTAGGCGGCTGTTTGGGTGAAACCTGTGCAATTGCTTTGATTATCGGCGGTGTTTATCTGATTGCAAAGCATGTAATCAACTGGAAAGTTCCTGTAATTTATATCGCAACCGTTTTCATTCTGACCGCATTAATCGGCAGAAAAGGTCTGCGTGTTCCCACATATGAAATTTTTGCAGGCGGCTTGATGCTGGGTGCATTCTTCATGGCAACAGACTACGCTTCCTCCCCTGTAACATCTAAGGGACAAATTATCTTTGCCATTGGCTGTGGTTTGTTGACAACACTAATCAGAATTTTTGGCGGTTACCCTGAAGGTGTATCCTACTCCATCCTGATTATGAACTTGACAGTACCCCTGATTGAAAGACTCACAGAGCCTACAATCTTTGGTGCACTGCCTAAAGTAAAGGAGGCGAAAAAAGCATGAACATGAAAGAAGTTATTAGACCTGCTGTGATATTGCTGATTATCGCCGGCGTTGCTGCGGCAGCTTTAGGTGCAGTTCAGTCCATTACTGCTGAACCCATCAGATTGCAGGAAGAACAAACAAGAGCAGCATCCATGAAGGCTGTTATGCCTGATGCTACCTCTTTTGAAGAAATTACAGATGCAGACTTAACAGGCTCCTTGACTGCTGTCTACAAAGCAGACAACGGCGGTTTCGTTATCACAACTGAGCCTAGCGGCTTTGGCGGCGCTGTAAATACAATGGTTGGCATTGATGCAGACGGCGTGATCACCGGTCTGCGTGTTACAAAACACTCCGAAACACCCGGTTTAGGTGCAAAATCCACCGATCCTTCCTTCTATGACCAGTTTACTGGCATGTCCGGTACATTGGCTGTAACTAAGGATGGCGGCGAAGTTGTTCCTATTACTAGCTCCACAATCACTTCCAGAGCCGTAACAAGCGGTGCAAATGACGCTTTGGAATGGTTTGCTGCGAACGGAGGTGCTTATTAATGGCTAACCCATTGAAAATTATTAAAAACGGTATTATTGACGAAAACCCTACCTTTGTGCAGGTTATCGGTATGTGCCCCACTTTGGCTGTAACAAGCTCCGCCATTAATGGTATCGGCATGGGTCTTTCCACTGCAGCGGTTTTGATTTTCGCCAACCTCTTCATCTCTTTACTGAGAAAAATTATTCCCGATAAAGTTAGAATTCCATGCTTTATCGTTGTTATTGCTGCATTCGTAACAGTAATTGAATTCTTGCTTAAAGCTTACTTGCCAGCATTGAACGCATCTTTGGGGCTTTATATCCCTCTGATTGTAGTTAACTGTATCATTCTTGCAAGAGCAGAAGCATTTGCTTTCAAGAATGGTCCTGTGGCTGCAATCTGTGATGGTATTGGTATGGGTCTTGGATTTACAATAGCTTTGGGCGTTTTAGGTTTGGTTCGTGAATTCATTGGTGCAGGTACATTATTTGATATTACTGTACTTCCCGCTGCATTCCCCAGAACATTACTGTTCGTTATGGCTCCTGGTGCATTCTTTACATTAGGTTGCTTGATGGCTGCTTTAAATCATTTCAGAAACAAGAAAAAAGCTTGAGAAGGAGGGGAAATTAAATGAATCTAATTTTATTGGTTTTGGCCGGGATTTTCGTAAACAACTACGTATTATCTCAGTTCTTAGGTATTTGCCCCTTCCTCGGCGTTTCTAAAAAACTTGAAACAGCAGTAGGTATGGGTGTAGCCGTTATCTTCGTTATGTCCTTGGCAGCAGCAGCAGCATGGCTTGTTTATGCTCTGATCTTAGTGCCTTTGAACATCACATATTTGTATAACATTGCGTTCATTTTGGTTATCGCATCCTTAGTACAGTTCGTAGAAATGTTCTTAAAGAAAGCTGCTCCTGCGCTTTATCAGGCACTGGGCGTATTCCTTCCTTTGATTACAACAAACTGTGCTGTATTGGGTGTTGCCGTTTTGAATATGCAGAAGAACTATAACTTCATCGAATCCGTATTAAACGGTTTTGGTGGTGCAACAGGCTTCGCTTTGGCGATTATTCTGTTTGCAGGTATCCGTGAAAGAATCGCAGACAATGATACACCGAAGGCCTTTGATGGTTTCCCTTTGGCTCTGCTTACAGCAGGCCTTATGTCCATCGCATTCTTAGGCTTCTCCGGCTTGATCAAACTTTAATGCAGGGAGGGTGACAAAAATGGACATGTTAAATATTGTACTGCCGGTCCTCAGTATCGGTGGACTCGGTGTTGTTTTTGGCGCAGGCCTTGGCATCGCCGGTGAGGTTTTCAAAGTTGAGGAAGACCCCAAAATTGGTGAAATTTTAGAGGTTCTTCCCGGCGCAAACTGCGGCGGCTGTGGATTCCCCGGTTGCGGCGGTCTTGCAACTGCAATTGCAGCTGGAAACGCACCTGTAAACGGTTGTCCCGTTGGTGGTGCTGCAGTTGCTGAAAAAGTTGGTGCTATTATGGGTGTTACAGCTTCTGCTGCCGACCCTGTTGCTGCATTTATTAAATGTGGTGGCACTTGCGAAAAAGCAAAAGATAAATATGAGTATTTTGGTATTGACGATTGTAATATGGCTGTTCAATTGGCTTCCGGTGGCGCTAAAAGCTGCTCTTATGGTTGCTTAGGACTTGGCAGCTGTAAAAAGGCTTGTGCTTTTGATGCAATCGAAATTCAAGATGGCATTGCAGTGGTTGATAAAGATAAGTGTGTTGCTTGTGGCAAATGCGTATCCGCATGCCCTAAGCATATCATTGAACTTCTGCCTGCTAAAAATAAAGTTAAAGTTCAGTGCTCCTCTAAGGACATTGGCAAAAACGTAATGCAGGTTTGCTCTGTTGGTTGTATTGCATGTAAAATTTGCGAAAAGAATTGTCCTTTTGACGCAATCCATGTCATTGACAACCTGGCAGTGATTGATTACGATAAATGTAAAGCTTGTGGTATTTGTGCGAATAAGTGTCCTAAGAACGTAATTACGGGCAAAAAACCCGCACCTCCTGCTCAGGCTGCTCCTAAGGCGGAGGCTCCTAAAACAGAAGCCACCAAAGAGGAAGCTCCTGCAAAGGAAGAAGCAAAAACTGAATAATTAATCCGTAACCAGTAGCCCCTTTTTGTAAGTTGAAAAGCTTATAGAAAGGGGCTTCTTTTCATTTAGAATGATGAATTGTAGCAAGAAAAAAGCTACATGTTTATTTACATCAAACATAAAATGACTCACCACTAATTCAACTCCAAAAAATATTTTTAAGGCCCTTCTAATTAAAATAGTTTTTAAAACTGCGGGTGTAAAATTGATGTTTAAAAAATTTCAGGATTCCAACATACCATTCAAGGAATATTTCGTTTTAACACTTTTTATTTCTAAACTGTTTTGAACTAGACTTTTTTCAACATATATTGACTTTTTGACCGACACTTTTAATTGATTTTTATTTTTTGTTCCCTTTACCCTATTTTCCAAATATGGTATAATTACTTGCAATAAGCAGCAGATTGAAATATACTGTTCTACGGTACTGTTGCATTTTTGCTCAGAAGAAGTTAGGGGGAGACAAGTTTGAAGGGGCAAACAAAAAATGTTTGGGTGCTGGTTTTATTTATTTTAGCCGGCGTTGTTCTTGGTGGGTTTATCGGAAGCCTCTTTGCAGATGTACCTGCACTAAATTGGCTGACCTATGGCAGCAAGTTTGGTCTTACCTCTCCGCTGGTTCTTGATATCGGCGTGCTTACCCTACAGTTTGCCATTACCATTCGATTTACCATCGCGGGAATTATTGGCATTTTCGTTGCATTCATGGTATACCGTAAGCTGTAAATATCATAGCCGCCTGGCGGCTTTTTTTCTGTCATTTTTACAGGATGGAAGAACTGCCCATTTCAATAAAAATGGCAGTCAATTTTTATTGAAAAGATTCATAAAAAGAGTTATGATAGAATATAAGGCTTTTTATAGAAATATTACTTATGCCAACAATGAAATCTGTATTAAAACAGGTTCTCTTATAGGAAAGGGGCTTTAAAAATGTTTTCTAAGGATATGGGTATCGACTTGGGTACCGCTAATACACTGGTATATATGAAAGAGAAGGGCATCATTGTAAATGAACCATCTGTTGTTGCCATTAACACACAAACAAAAGAGGTTCTTGCCGTTGGAAATGAGGCAAAAGACATGATTGGCCGTACTCCTGGCAATATCGTTGCCATTCGCCCCATGAAGGATGGTGTAATTGCAGATTTTGATGTAACGCAGGCAATGTTACGTTATTTTATCAACAAGGCATACGTTCGCTCTATGTTTGGCCCAAGACCACGCATTGTTATTTGCGTGCCTTCCGGCGTTACAGAAGTGGAAAAGAGAGCAGTTTTAGAGGCTGCCATTGCTGCAGGCTCTAAGGATAAAGACACCTATTTGATTGAGGAACCCATGGCTGCATCCATAGGTGCAGGACTTCCCATTGCCGACCCCACTGGCAGCATGGTTGTTGACATCGGCGGTGGTACAAGCGAGGTAGCCGTGATTTCCCTTGGCGGTATCGTTACCAGCACCTCCCTACGGGTAGCCGGCGACGCTTTGGACAATGCCATTGTGAACTTTATTAAAAGAGAATTCAACCTGGCCATTGGTGACCGTACAGCAGAGGAAATCAAAATCACCATCGGTTCAGCATATCCTTTGGAAAAAGAAGAATTGATGGAAATTCGTGGCAGGGATTTGATTAGTGGTTTGCCAAAAACCGTTGAAATTACCTCCATTCACATTCGTGAAGCACTAGCTGAACCTGTAAATTCCGTTATTGAAACCATTAAACAAACATTAGAAGCAACCCCGCCTGAATTGGCTGCTGATATTATGGAATTGGGAATTACCCTCACAGGGGGCGGCGCACTGCTGAGAGGATTGGATAGACTGATTTCTTCTGAAACAGGAATGCCCGTCCATATTGCCAATGAACCACTTAATTGTGTTGCAATGGGTACAGGTCTTGTTTTGGAGCACATTGACAAATTGAAATCTGTGCTGATCTCTCCCAGAAAAGCACTCTTTTAATCCAAAAATATAAGGGTATCCCCTAGCCTTGAAGGAGCGTTTCACTTTGATTCAATTTTGGGAAGAACATAAAAAGAAAATTATTGCTGGTTTTATCATCATTATAACTGTCATTGCATTATTTGCAGGCGGAAAAAACATGAATGCCACTTTGCTGGAAAGCGTTGTTGGCTTTGTTGTTACGCCCTTTCAGGATATCACAACGGGTATCGGGAACTGGGTGGAAAGCACTTCCGACTCTGCAAAAGATAAAACCGCTCTTTTAGAGGAAAATGCTCAGTTAAAAGAAGATTTGGCAAAGCTACAGGATGAAAGCAAACGTTTGGAGCAGTATGAAAAAGAAAACATACGATTATCCGCTTTGCTGAAAATTGCTCAGAAATATCCTGACTATAAAAGTACAGGAACAAAGATTATTGCAAAAAACCCCGGTGTTTGGTATAACACTTTTACCACAGACAAAGGCACGACAGATGGCGTTTCAGCAAATATGATCCTCATTGCCCCTGGTGGCGTGGTTGGCAAGATTTTGGAAAGCGGCAAAAATTATTCCAAGGCCCAATCTATATTAGACAGCAGAAGTGCCGTACCTGCCATGAGCCTGCGCACCGGCGATTTAGGCGTCGTAAAAGGTGATTACACCCTGATGAACAACGGTCTGTGTAAAATGGAATATATCGACGGCGAAGCCCAAATTGCAGTAGGTGATGAGATTGTAACATCACAACTTTCCGATGTTTATCCCGAAGGACTCTCCATTGGCAAAGTTACAAAAATCGAAACCGACGCCAATGGGTTGACAAAATATGCAATCATCGAGCCCTTTGTGGATTTAAAGCATTTGGGCACCCTTTTGGTCATTGATAAAAATTCAACGGAGGAAAACCCTTGAGAATCCTTGTTACAGCCCTAACGGTATTGATTAACTTCATATTGCAAACAACTTTATTTCAACATCTTGCTATTCAGGGGATTTTTCCCAACACTGCATTGATTATTGTTGTTTCTTACGCCCTTTTGCGGGGCAGCAACGAGGGCTGTATTGCAGGTATCTGTACAGGATTGTTGTTTGATATTTTTTTTGGTACAAGCAAAGGTTACTACCTTCTTTTATTTCTGGTTATCAGCTATTTCACTGGAAAAAGTCAAAAGAATTTTTATAGAGAGAACTATCTCCTGCCAATTATTTTTTGCACTATTGCAGCGGGGGCATATGAATTCATACACTTTGCCACAGAACTGATATTAAGAAAGGACGGAAATCTTTTATTTTTTATACTAAAAGTATTTCTTCCTACTATTGTTTACAACGCAATCGTTACAGTGCCCATTTACCGGGTTTTATTTGGCATCAACGAATGGTTGGAGCTGAAAGAAAAGTACAGATACCGCCTATTCTAGGCACAATCAATCTTGAAACAGGATGCCTCCCTTTGGTGTATCAAACACCATCTATAAATCATTCTGAACATTCGTCTGTTTCAATAGGAGGAACCGATGAGAAATTATTTAGACCATTTTCGTGAGCTATGTAAAAGCAGAATTTTCGTATTACTCTGCGGAATTTTTTTGCTTTTTTTCATATTGTTACTGCGTTTATTCTCCTTGCAAATCATCCATGGCCAGGAATATGATGCGTCCATTACTGCCAGCGTTTCCAAAACCGTAAATGTCCCTGCACCCAGAGGAAATATTTACGATCGCTATGGCAGGCCTTTGGCAACCAATACTGTAGCATATTCCGTACAAATTGACGACAGTATCACCCTTGATTTAACAGCTTATAAAGAAAATCTGATTCTTGAGCTAACAAAGAAATTATGGGAAAAGGGAGCAACTCCCTTTGATACGTTGCCAATCTCCTCCTCTGCGCCATATAGCTTTACCTTTGAAGGCACAGAACGGGAACAGAAAAAAGCAGCAAAAGCTTGGATAGAATCGCAAAAGCTTCCAGATACAATAAAGGATGAAGATGCCGGGGCAGCCCTTAATTATTTATTCGAAAAATATCATGCCCCTGCTGCCTATACTATGGCACAAAAAAGAGCCTATGTTTCATATTGTATTTCTTTAAGCGATAAAAACATCATGGCATTAACCTTAGCTCTGAAATTAGCAGAAAACGGAGAAACTCCTTCTGATGAGCTTCCTCTGGCAAGGGAATATCCCTATACCCTTCAATTTAATGAAAATCAAACCAGAGAAGATAACTGGAAAGAAAGCATCGGTATGAAGAATGAAGAGCTTCGCTATGACTCTCTTCAGACGCTGGACTATTTGCGTGACTATTTTGGCTTGCCGGAAGGTTTACCTACAGATATTGTTAGAGATACCTTAGGAATCCGTTATTCTCTGTATTTGCAACGCTATCAGCAGTATAAATCTGTTACTGTTGCAACAAATATAAGCGAAAAAACCTTGGCTTACGTGGAGGAAAATCAAGATATTTTTCCTAATGTTCTGGTGGATACCGTTTCTTTGCGAGAATATACCAATGGTCCATACTTTGCCCATATCTTAGGATATATTCGTCAAATGACAGAAGCTGATTATGCATTATATAAAAATGATTTAGATTCAGACGGGAACCCCATTTATACCCAGACGGATATTGTAGGTCAAACGGGCATAGAAAAGCTCTATGAGCGTCAGCTAAACGGTACCGACGGTAAGGTCTCCATAGAAGTTGATAACCAAGGGCGTCGTATGAGCGTGATTGATTCTACTGACCCTACTCCTGGCAAAGATATCTTTTTAACGTTGGATAGCGAGCTGCAAAAAGTCGCTTACGATACCCTAGAGGAACAGTTACGCAAATCTATCATCGGTAACTTAACCCATTCAGGGAAAAACTCCGTTTCCATCATTGATATGTATATTGCTATGATTAAGGCAAATCATATTTCAGCCGCAAAGCTTATGCGCTCTACCGATGGCGTGCAAAAACAGGTTTTTGACCGTTTTGCAGCAGCAAACCCGGACTTTTCCAAGGAGGATGAAGATGCCATTTCCAGAGTGCAGGCCTATTTGCTGGATAGTGTGGCTCGAGGCACTTTCTCTACAAGAGAAGCTCTTTTGGTAGCCATTGAACAGGGCACTTTAACTGCCACAGAGGAGGAAAAATCCGCCCTGCAAAACGGACATATTTCCCCTTTAACTATGGTATTGAATAAATTAAACAGTGGTGAATTCAGCCCTGCTGATACGGCTTTGGATCCTTGTACAGGTGCTGTTTTTGTGACCCGGGTAGGTACTGGTGAGGTTCTAGCCAGCGTATCCTATCCATCCTATGATAACAATGAGTTGGTAAACAACTTTAATAATTCCTACTATAATGATCTTTTGCAAGACGGAAATACCCCTTTGGTAAACCGTCCGCTAAAGCAGAAAAAAGCCCCTGGTTCCACCTTTAAAATGGTAACGGCCTTAGCGGCATTGGAAACAGGTGTAATTACCCCCAACACCCATATTCGAGACGGGGGAATCTTTAAGGACGCAGGGACCCCCTACGCTCGTTGCTGGCTTTACAGCAACAACGGAGGAACTCACGGCCTTTTAGACGTAGCAACGGCTCTAGAAGTATCCTGTAACTACTTTTTCTATGAAGTTGCCTTCCGAATGGGCAATGCGAAAGATGGCACAACGGAGGCTGGCATTACTACTTTAAATGAGTACATGGCCGCATTTGGATTGAACTCCTTAACCGGTTTAGAATTAGACGAATATGCTCCTACCATGGCTTCACCTTACTACAAGGAGCGTATCGTGAAAACCTTTAACCCTGATGCCACCACAAGCCAAACCCGCTGGACAGATGGTGATACCATCCGTGCTGCCATTGGGCAGTCGGTAAATAGTTATACCCCAGCGCAAATAACAAAATATGTTTCAACCCTTGCCAACGGAGGAACCTTGTACCGTTTGCATATGATTAGTCAATTGCAAAACCCTGATGGCTCTTTGTATTATAAAACGGATGAAGTTGCTGAAAACGTAAAGAATTTTCAAGATGCAAACCTAAAAAAGGTATATCAAGGTATGTATCAGGTTGCATCGGGTCCCAGAGGTACTTTGCGAAACTCATTTAAGAATTTTCCTGTAAAGGTTGCCGTAAAATCAGGAACCGCTGAGGAGGATAAAACCAGAAGCTCCCATACTTGGTTGGTTTGCTTTGCCCCTTACGAAGACCCACAAATCGCCATCACCGTTTTAATTCCCTTTGGTGAAGGCAGTGGTTCACCGGCGCCTGAGGTTGTGAAGGCAATTGTTACAAAATATCTAGGGTTAGACTATACTCCCGAAAATACCAATTTACAGACTGTTATGACACAATGATACAGGAGGGTATTATGAATTTAGAAAACTATGTAATATTTAAAGGAACGAAAGACGGGGTAACCGTACTGTTTCACGAGGATGCACCCTTTGAAGTTCTTTGCGAACAATTAGATAAAAAGGTTCAAGAGGCAGGAAAATTTTTTGACAACGTGAAAACCTCTCTAGCATTTAAAGGCCGCACTTTCTCTGATGAGGAGGAGCAGCAACTGCTACGTATCATAACAGAGCATACTACAATGGAAATTACATTTCTCAAAACAGAAAATAACGAACTTTTGCATTTAACCAATTTATTGGAAAAAGAAATGGCTCCTCACAATTTAACAAAATTTCATAAAGGCTCTTTGCGAAATGGTCAAAGAATTGATTTTGATGGAAGTGTTGTTATTATAGGTGATGTTAACCCGGGTGCAGAGCTAAAAGCTACAGGAAACATAATCGTTTTGGGTCAGTTAAAGGGAATGGCCCACGCAGGATGCCAAGGAATGACTGATGCATTTATCGCCGCTGTCTATATGGCCCCTGTGCAATTAAGAATTGGAGATATCATTACCCGATTTCCTGATGAGAATAAACGAGGAAATAAGTCTCCAGAATACGCTTTTGTACAAGAAGGGCAAATTTTCGTCATGGCGCTGTCGTAAAATAGGAAATCTTTTCTGTTTTTACTAAAAAAAATGGATGCAAATCTTGCTAGTTTTTGTTAATATAGTAATATATACGAAGCTCCCTATCGTAATTATTTTGGGAGAAAGAAAATTTGACTTCTGGATTAGGAGGAACATAAATGAGTGAAGTAATCGTAATCACCAGTGGTAAGGGCGGTGTAGGAAAAACAACTACAAGCGCAAACCTTGGCTGCGGTTTAGCGGTATTGGGTAAAAAAGTTGCATTAGTTGATGCTGATATTGGTCTGCGCAACCTGGATGTTGTTATGGGCTTAGAAAATAGAATTGTTTATGACTTAGTAGATGTTGTTGAGGGGAACTGTCGCCTGAAACAAGCATTGATTAAGGACAAGCGTTATGATGGACTTTTTCTTCTGCCAGCAGCCCAAACAAGAGATAAAGATGCCGTTTCCCCTGAGCAAATGCAAAAGCTTTGCGAAAGCTTAAAAGAGGAAGGCTTTGATTTTGTTATCATCGACTGCCCCGCAGGTATTGAACAAGGCTTCAAAAATGCAATTGCCGGTGCAGACAGAGCCGTTGTGGTAACCACACCGGAGGTTTCTGCTGTGCGTGATGCGGATCGTATCATTGGTCTGTTAGAGGCTAATGGTTTGAATAATCCAATGCTCATTCTGAATCGTTTGCGCATTGATTTAGTACAAAGAGGCGACATGATGAATATCGAGGATGTTACTGAGATTTTGGCTGTTGATATTCTTGGAGTTGTGCCCGATGACGAAGCAATTGTCATTGCCACAAACAAAGGCGAACCTGCTGTTACTAATCCCGAATCCAGAGCAGGACAAGCCTATCGGAATATTGTTCAACGACTTTTAGGTCAGGATGTTCCCATTATGACCTTTGAAGAAGCGCCTGTGAGCTTTTTTGAAAAGCTAAAAGGCCTTTTCCGCCATTAAAATCTTACTATCCAAACGAAAGGATGTGTCCCCATGGATTTCTTTAGCTTCTTTAAAAAGAAAAACGCACCGCCTTCCGGCAGCGTTGCAAAAGATAGATTGAAACTTGTTCTGGTTCACGATAGGGTAAACTGCTCCTCTCAGGTTCTTGAAATGTTGAAAACAGACATTATAAAGGTGATTTCCAACTATATGGAAATTGACGAAGAAGAACTGGATATCCAGATTACACAGACCCAATCCGAAGAAAATAACGGAACTGTTCCTGTTCTGTATGCAAATATCCCCATTAAAAGCATGCGTAAGATGCAGGATTAAAAATACAAGCGAGCCGAGAAAGGAGCATTCCTCCTATTCCCTCGGCTTTCCTTGTTTCAGCAATACGGGGCTTATCCCCGGTTGGAGGAATTAGATTCATGGAATGGAAAAAATATGTTCAAAATTTTGATTTACCCCTTCTAGCTGCCATTGCAATTCTTACCTTGTTCGGTTTGATTGCAATATCCAGCGCAACCCACGTAAATATGGGAGAAAGCACAACCTTTGTAGTCAAGCAAGCTGCATTTTTTATCATAGGAATTATATTGATGCTCATTGCAGCAAATGTTGACTATGAATACTTTGCGCAGTTTCATATCCCAATTTATTGCTTCAATTTGCTTTTGCTTCTAGCAGTACTTTTATTGGGTACGGGAGCAAAGGGTGCCGTAAGATGGATTGCCATTGGCCCTTTAACCATACAACCCTCAGAATTTGCCAAAATAATGATGATTATTTGTATGGCGCAAATGATTAAATTGAATTACAATAAGATAGACAGCCTGCCTTTTTTGGGATTCCTATTCGCATACATCATGATTCCCATTATATTAATTCAAAAGCAGCCTGCCCTTTCTGCAAGTATGGTACTCATTGCAATTTTTTGTATTCAACTATTTGTGGCAGGGCTTAGCTATACCTTTATACGAAATGTGGCCGTCATTACAGTGCCCATAATCGTATTCATCTTATGGGATGTTGCAAGAGAGCACCCACTGATTATGGATAAAATTTTTGAGCCTCATCAGTTTAACCGTGTTCTCTCTTTCGTAGATCCCAAAAGAGATGCAAGTCTTTACTATCAAACGGAAAAATCTATTAGTGCCATTGGCTCCGGGCAGTTTACAGGACAGGGACTTTTCAACGGAACACTGAACCAATTAAGCTACCTGCCTGAGCCCCACAATGACTTTATTTTTTCTGTTATTGGTGAAGAATTTGGTTTTATCGGCTGTATATTTGTTTTGGGAGTCTTGCTTTTTATTGTATTTCGTTGTATAGTAATAGCAATATCATCCAGAAATTTATTTAGTCAGTTAGTTGTGGCGGGAATCGCCGGAATGTTTGCATTTCAAACCTTTGTAAACGCCGGTGTTGCCCTTGGTATTTTGCCGAATACCGGTATGTCCCTGCCATTTGTCAGCTATGGCGGCAGCTCCATGTGGACCAATATGATTGCTGTCGGGTTGGTTTTAAACATAAGAAAAAAAGAAACAAAATCATTGTTTGAGGGAGGATTGTTATGAATATCGGTTTGATCGCCCATGATAATAAAAAGAAATTAATGGAAAACCTTTGTATTGCCTACAGACATATTCTTTGTAGACACGACATTTATGCAACGGGCACCACCGGTCGTCTTGTTGAGGAGGCCGCAAATTTGGTTGTGCATAAGTATCTCTCCAGTCGTTTAGGCGGACAGCAGCAGATGGGTGCGCAAATAGTAAATAACGATATTGATGTTATGATATTTCTAAGAGATCCCGTTTCTCCACAGGATTATGAATCTGAGATCAACTCTATCTTCCGTCTGTGTGATATGCATAATATCCCTGTTGCCACAAATCTGGCCACCGCAGAAGTGCTGTTATTGGCATTGGATAGAGGCGATTTGGACTGGAGAAACGTGGTGAGATAACTTTATGAACGAGATGCATTTTAATGGCACGGTGTTTGCCATATTGATGGGCTACTATCTTTTGATAAACCTCATTATTTATGGAACCATGGCTTTTGATAAAAAAGCCGCCATCAATCATAAGCGTAGAGTTCCGGAAAAGAATTTTTATCTCATGGCAATCTTAGGGGGAGGTCTTGGTGGTTTGCTGGCAATGATGTTCAAACGTCATAAAACACGCCATATGGACTTTATCTTTGTTTTTACCCTTACGGCTATACTGCATATCCTTGTAATATTCTTGATTATGGGAAAGTTTGTGGTTACCTTTGGTTAAAATATGTATTGCCAAATTCTTTTAAATTTAGTTCATAGAGAAAGAGTCATTTCATTGTCGCAAAATCAAAGCGGATATACTTTTAAAAGTATATCCGCTTATTATTTCAAAAGTAGTTTTTGCCCCCTTAACAAGCCATTCAACCAAGGCTTGTTAGGGGCATTCTTTTGTGAGAGGGAATCACAAAATCCAAAAGCTTACTCTCGTTCTTGCCACCATTCTACAACTTTAAATTTAATTTTGGGAGTTATCTTCTCTTGCTCCATAGCAGTAACAACCAAGAATTCCTCGTCAGTTAATGTGTTTTTTAATCTTTGGTGACTCTCCCCTGTAGAAAACCCCCAAGATGCGTCTACATAGCACATCTGCGGATAAAGCACACACCACCAATTTCGACCTTCTGCATCACCGATTTCAATACGTAAGGCATCATAAATACCCGCGGGAAAAATCAAATCATCATAGCGTTTAAAAGGAAATTCTTCGCGCACCAACGATACACTTACAGGGTAATCGTAACCCTGTGCAATCACCTCTTTTTGTGCCGACTTACAGATTTCTTCCTTTGCAGCACTTAAAGCGGCTAAAGTTTCTTCCTTACTTTCACAGGCGGATAAGAGTTCTCCATATTCCTTTAAAACCTGATCCCTTACCTTTAATTTCAGTGCCTGGTCCTCATCGGAGTCACTATTTGCCAACACATGAAAACGTACTACCTTTGCGGAAATTCCTCCCTGTATCATTTGGGAATATCCTTTTGTCCAATGGGCACCAAATGCTGCACTAAAACAAACACCTATCACAACAGCGGCACACCAATACCACTTTTCTTTTTTCCATAGTTCCTTTACTAATTTTCCAAATTGATATATTCTCTCCATATCCTCACCCTTTTTTCTTTGTTAAAGGGATGATTACCATTTTTTACATATTTTAATCAACGGATTCTACCTGTATCTCGAATTTTTACCTCAGGCTCAATGGTAATTGTTACATCCTTCCAAAAATCTCCTGAAAACTGGGGATTTTCACGACGTAAACGCACTGCCAAGCCAAGGAATTCTGCTGTGCTATTTTTTTTGCCGATTTCCATAGTTTTTTCTACCTCTGATTTTATAATTTCATTAAAAAGTTTCTCCATCTTCTTGGTGCCTTCTTCACTAAAAGCATCTGTATTTGTATTTCCCAAAAGCTCTCCATATAATTTTACATGAATATTACAGGTAGTGATTCCGTTTTGCTGTGTGTTAAAATCGTATTTAACATGACTACGGGCAATCCTCAATGGAATTATTTTGCCCTCAGACTGGGCATCTAAAACTGCACCCTCGGCCTCTCCAAGCAAAAGCAAATAACCCTGTTCCTCTTTGTCATCCAAGAAGGTAAGCAGCTTCGTGTCGGTCAAGACAACGCCACCGCCTAGATAGAGCCCCTTTTCCTCAGGCTGTATTCTTGGCAAAACGCATGAACCTTTACGCTCCTTTAGTTCGGTAAAAAAGGTGTCCATATCCAAACCTTTTGTTACGCCAACTTCCTTTGCAGTATTTTTAAAAAACTCCCAAAGGTAAAGACCCGTACCATCATCCTGCTCCAGCATAGCATCTATACATGCCTCTGCTGTTGACGCCGTTCCCAAAACCGTCACCTTTTTGGAAATGTCTTGACTACGCTTTAGCTCTTCCAATAAAGACTTCAACATTTCTTTATCCTCTAAAATGCTTTTCCCAAAAACAATCATTTTTAACTGTCCCAACTCAGTTTTACGTGAACTTCGGCTGTCATTAAAAGCAATGGCATCTGCTAAAGTTTTCCCTTGACAAACCATCTTCTCCGGTTCTCGCTCCTGGGTCTTTGCAGGGGCGAAGGAAATGGTATATCCTGCTTCTCCCTTATCTACTCCCATGGTTATCATATATTCTCGATCCTCAGGGTCTCTCTTATCCCAACAACCCGTAGTAATAAAAAGGGGCAATATTGTAATAATAATCCACTTCCATTTATTCATGTCTGCCCCTCCCTTTGATTACGTCTATAAAAAGCATTAAAATCGGTAGAAGTATGAAGAAAATACCACTCAACCAAGGTGCCACCCCTGCCCTCAGCCAATAGGCACCGGCCATATCTTTGGGCAACAATGCCACGATAAACAGTAGTGGTGCTAATAAAATAAGCCACCGATTTCGAGTTATCTTTTTCGTCCGAAATAATCGGTTAAAGAGCTCAATGCCAAAAAAAATCATCCCTGAAACATACAAGAACGTGGTAACCATCCACAACCAAATTAAAAATAAATCCTGCCGTCCTAAAAAGATGCCGGAAAAACTTACTCTCTCCATCATCTGCAGGGTAGGCATAAGCTTTTCAGCTAATACCTCTGTTCCATAAACTGCAAGAGATAAAAAGACCAAAACGGAGATTACTGCTGTAGCAAAAATACAAGTCAGCCAAATTCGCCTTTTCATATGTCTTCTTTTTTCCAAGCTTGGAAAAATGAAAAAGAATACCATAAAACCTTGCAATAATGGAGCAAAGGATGGCATACTATCTTTCATTCCTTTAAGATCAGGAAATTGTATGGGTAATACCCGATTGTAGCCCGATGAAATAGCCACAAAAATCAACACAAAAATAAGGGGAATAAATACTAAGAAAAATAATATTTCACCGACTCTAGCGGTGCATTCCATCCCATATGAGGCCGCTAAACAACACAAAAATAGAGTTAAGGCGATTAGCAGCCACTGAGGGGTTCTTGGTAACATAGAGGAAGATACAACGTCACAGAACAAGCGCAATTCCATTGCTCCGTCGAAAATCAACTTCCCTCCAAGCCCAAAAGCCAAAGCCTTGCCAATGACCCGGCCAAAGGAGTGTTTATACCACTCCACCGCTGTATAGGAAGGATGTCTTTCTCCGCAATACACCAGAAATACCGCTAAAATGGAAGATAAAACACCCCAGATAATTGTAACAATCCAGCAAGCATTTCCTGCCACCACTGCCGCATCACTGGGCAGAAATAAAACCGTAGTTCCAAAATAATATAACAGCAGCAATATTTCTAACTGCCGCACAGAAATCTTATAGTTTTCTGCAAACATAGTTTATGCTCCCCCTTTCCGCCCCCTGGCTGATGGCTTTGTGAAAATCGGGCGACGTTTCATTTTTTGCAATGGCATACGGAGTATTGTATCCTCCCAGTCTATGTCATCATTGACTGACGCCGAACAAAATGGATACATAAAGGGAATTCCATAGGATGTCAGGCTGCACAAATGGGCTAATATGAATAACAAAGCAATCCAAAGGCCAAATAACCCGAAAATGGCCGATAAAAATATAGTTAAATACTTGCTAAGTCTTAACCCAGAGACCAAAGCAATATTAGGAATGACAAAGGAGCAAATCCCTGTAAGTGCAGAGATAATGACAACGGTGGGGCTGACTATTCCTGCCTCTACTGCTGCCGACCCGATAATGATACCACCCACAATGCCAATGGTGGAGCTTACAGGTGAGGGTAAACGAATGCCCGCCTCCCGCAGAAGTTCAAAAGCCAGCTCCATAATAATTACCTCTCCTACCACGGAAAAAGGTATGCTCTGCCTTGTGGCGGCTATTTTTATTGCCAAGGCAGTGGGTATCAACTCCGGATGGTATACTGACAAGGCGATATAAAGTCCCGGTAAGGCAATGGCAACCACCGCTGCCACATAGCGTATGGCTCGTATAAAGCTCATAATCTGCCAGCGGTCATAATAATCCTCCGCTGCCTGAAAAAAGACATTAAGGGTAACAGGCAGCATGACAACAACAGGTGTATTGTCTATAACCAATACCACCCTGCCTTCTAATAATGCCGAAGCCGCTTTATCAGGCCTTTCCGTCATCTGTAATTGAGGAAAAGGAGACGCCCAACGTTTCTCCAAAAGCTGTTCCACATAACCGCTATCCAAAATTGCATCTAAATTAATGGTATCCAGCTGTTTCTCCACAAGTTCCAGTGTTTTTGGCCGCACCAAATCTTCCATATACATTAGGGCAACATCGGTCTTGCTCCGTGTACCGATTTTTTTCCTCTTTAATTTAAGTTTGTTATCCCGGATTCGACGTCGAATTAATACGATATTTGTTGCCATTACCTCTAAAAAAGCGTCCTTAGGCCCCAGCACTACCACTTCTGTTTGCGCCTGATTGACACCACGAGAAGGAAAGCCTTTTGTGGAAACTTCAAGGGCGAAGGCATTTCCTTCCATGAAAAGTACCGTATCCCCCAATAGAACAGCGTCCAACGCCTGTTGAATTTCATTAATCTTACTTACCTCACCTACGGCAATAATATCTTCCATGAAAACGTCTAATAAACCGCTTTCATTACATTCCTTATAACGACTCATTAAATTGGTCATAATAAAATTATTTATTGTTTCCCCATTTACGATATTATCTGTATAAATCATAAAAAGCCTTGATTTTCCTCTGCCAACAACAAACTCCCGCATGATCACGTCTCCACAGTCGCGGAAGGCTTCCTTGATTGTAATCATATTTTCCGACAGATTTTTTGAAATCTGCATAAATTCCACCGCCTTTCCTTTTGCTTATTTTTCCAAAAAGAAAGGAAACTATACCTAGCGCTGGTCTTCTTTTCAATTACTTAAAACAAATAAAAAAACGCCCATATTTGCATGGACGTTTTTCTAATTCTATTATTTAGCCTTCAGCACTATCATTGCTTGCGCTGCCACCACTTTTACTGCTTCCGCTGGTACCTGTACTTCCACCAGCAATTAAACTAGTGTTTTTAAATGTAAACACTTGCATATCATAACTTCTTGCAAAACTTTTCAATGCAAACTCATCCTTTGTAACTGCTAATTGAGCCTGATCCAAAGTAAGCTTTGTTGTATTACCAATTTTATAGTTTACTTCAGCAGTTTTTAAAGTAGCTTTTGTCTGTTCCAAATCAGCTTTTAACTGATTATAATTTACTTCCGATTGTTGCAATTTAATATATGCATTGCGAATAGCAATCTCTTTATCCTCTTTTGCCGATTTATAGGCTCTTTGGGCAGATTCATATGTAAGCTTATTCTTTTTATTGGTACTATCTAATGTAGACTCCGATACAAAGTTTTTATTAAACTTGGCATCTTCCACAGCCTGCTCTTTTAACAGAATGGAATAATCATTCTTCATAGACGCATTAATATATGCCTCCAAAGACCCTTGTAATACATAGGGTTCAAACTCAACATCATACTCTATTACATACTTTTTATCTGCTGATTCACCCATCAGATTATTCAGGTTTATGTACATTTGTTCCAAATTTCTTTCCAGCTGATACACATTTACCTTGCTGGTATCATATTCGGCTTTTAATTGATCCAGCTTATACTTGCTGAGCATCCCCAAATTATACTTGGTTTGTCCCTGTTCATATAACGTTTTCTTAATTGCCTGCATTTCCTTTAATAATTCAAGAGACTCTTCATTTTCTACAATAGATGAAAACGTGCTTTTCACAGTAGTTTCTAACACCAAATTTGTAATTTGGGTGGAGTATTTAGTTGCGGTCATACCACTATTTGTAGAATAAATGCCGGATGTGTAACTATATACCCCATCATTTACCCATTTTTGATATTCATAGGTTGGAACTGAAAAAGTACCTACTGCATCCCAAATATCTTCCTTTGTTTCCTGCAAAAAATCACTTTGCTTCTGTAAATCAGCCAAATCTACACTATGTTTTTTTGCCTTTTCCAAAGCTTCCTCAACAGTCAAAACAGGGGTTGCCTGTTCTCCTTGGGTTGTAACTGTTTCTGTAGTTGGAGCAGCCTCTGCGGCATATGCTGTAGTACCAAAAAGAGTTACCACCAGAGCCAGTGCCACAGCACCTCTGGCGCTCCCGATTATTTTTTTCATGGTATTTCCTCCTTAAAGGTTCATTTGCTTTTATAATAAAACCAATTATATCATATTTTTACGAAAATACCAGTGAATTAAGGATATCTTAATCATTTCTTATGTTGTTTTTATTGTTTTTCCTGAAACTTACAACAAAAAAGGGGCAGACATTGTCTGCCCCTTTCGGGATACTTAAAGGCAAGCCTTTAAGATTTTATTTCAGTTGCAATTGATTAGTTCAATGTAGCTGTCTTTGTTGCTGCATCCCAGTTAACGTTTGTTACGCCCAAAGCTGTGCCTAAATCTCTCAAAGGCAAGAATGTTCTGCCGTCTTTGATTTCAGGAGCTGCGGATGAAGGGATAGCGGAACCATTTACATAGATTGTCTTCTGACCAACAGTCATAGTGATGATTCTCTGAGCATACATAACAGTTACTGTTCTTGTTTCTGCGTTCCACAATACGTTGTTTGTGTTTACGCCAAGAGCCTTGGAGATTGCTCTTACAGGAAGCATTGTGTAACCAGCTGCACTGATGTAAGCAGGTGCATCCAATTCAACTTTAGCTTCGCCAGCAAGCAAGTAAGCTTCGCCAACAGGTACAACTACCTTTGTTGTGAACAGGTTGTCATTGTCTCTACCGGATGTTACTACGTTGATGAAAGCTGCTTTTACAACATCGCTGTAATCGCAAACGTCATCTACATAGCTGTCTTTCTTTGTTTTGCTTTCGGAAGGACGATCACCAGATGTCCACTTCTCTACGGAATCTGCATCAGGAGCAAAGAGAACCTGTCTGTCGTAAGCTTCATTCATTGTTGTAGTGATTTCCAAATCGTAAGCGCCTGCAGGGATGTTTCTCTGCATGAACAGTTTCATATCGGAAATTGTTACGGATGCTGCCTTGTCAGATTCTTCTTTAACTGCGAACTTCACTGTGCCCTTATCAGCCTTGTCATCTTTCAACTTCAGATCGGAATCCTTGTCGATTGTGAATGTAGGGTCATCTTCGAATGTAATATTACCAGTCTCGATGTTGAATTTGAATGTTGTATCCTTCTTCCACAGACCTTCTTCAGCTTCTGTGATTACGATAGGAGTCTTAACATCTGTGTTTCTGTAGTCGATGATTACATCGTTCTGCTCTGCCTTAACTGTGTAAGGTTTAACAAATTTAGCAATTGTTACTTCCTGCTTGTCAACCAAAGCGCCTTCGAATGCCAATTTAACGTCGCCTTCGAAAGTAGGATCAGCTACTAATTCAAGCTGGAATGTAAGCTCTGCGGGATCTTTTTCCAATATTGTATCAACATCGTTGAATACTCTCTTCTTGAACTCGAAGTTCTTGTGGTCACCATCCTGGTATGCTGTCTTGAATGCAGCTTCCCAGTCAGATTTATTAGCGCCTTCAGATTCTTTTTTACCGTCTCTTACAATTTTGAAATTGTCAGCACCATTTACTTTAACATCTGTTACATAAACGCCTTCAGGCAAGTTGAAGTTAAAGCCCTGTCTCATGGACCAAGCGCCAGGGAAGCTTTCTTTTGCTGTTACTTCCAAGGACAAGTGATCGGAATCATCTGTGATACCAGTGTTTTCCTTATCAACGCCACTGTAGATTACAGGAACATCTTCATCTGCATCTACTGTTAAGCTTACTTTGTAATCTACAACTTTAGCTACTTCGCAAGAAGCGGAATCCATGTTGTTGGATCTTGCTGTGATTGTAGCTACTGCACCAGATTTAGCTGTAGTTGCTTCAACCTGTGTTTCTTTCAATGTGATTTCGTCTTTACCTGCACCAGTAGCAGTAATCTTTAATTCCATTTCTTTATCATCTACCCAAGATACATCTGCATCAGTACCAGCTGTACCTAAATGACCTTTTACGAATTCAAAACCACTGTTCAGCTTTAATTTGATAACTTGATCCTTTGTGAATTCACCAACAGAAGTTTCAATCTTCAAACCGTTGCTGTTCAATGTTACAACTTCATCTGTAGCTACGTCTACAGTCTTTTTGATGGAAACTTTCAATCCTTTGCTTAAAACAGAAGCAAAAGTCAAGTCATCAACCTTTACCATCTTAGAATCAACGGATACAGTTGCCTTTTTACCTTCGCTGGTTTTGTCCATAATGGAAACCAAATCAAGGAAGATTACATCATCTTTGCTTAATTTACCAACGATTGTGAATTCCAATTCGTCTGAATCAGTAAATTTAACATCTTTAAAAGTAACAACACCATTGCCAGTGCCTGCAGCTGCAACTGCTGCATCATAAGCAGCCTGTGCTTTTGCTGTATTATCTTTTGCTGCATTCAATGCATCCAACTGGGTTTTCACCTTTGCTGCTGTTGCATCTTCAATAATCTTATCATATTCAGCCTTAGCCGCTTCATATTCTGCTTTAGCTTTGTCGTAAGCTGTCTGAGCTGTCTGAACTGCTGTTTCAAGAGGAGCTACTGCATCCTGCTTTACTACTAGGTCTGCTTTAGCAGCAGTCCAAGCAGCTTCCTTAGTGGAATCTGCTAAATAAGCAGCATATGTTGATGCTACAAGCTCTTCTGCTGTTTTTACAGCTAACTTTGCAGTTTCAACAGCATCTTTTGCATCTTTTAAATCGTCTACTGCGTCACCTGATTCTGTTGTACCAGGTTTGTAATTCCCCTCTGCTGCTGTCAATCTTGTTGTTTTAGGTACGGTTACTGTTGGAAGCGCTTTAACAGCATCGTCATAATCCTTTTGCGCCAATGCTTGTGCTGCTTTTTCATCATCTAGCTTCTTTTTAGCAGATGCCACAGCTGTATTGTTGTTATCTACAGTGGTGCTGTCATCCAAACGGATACCAAGATTTTTGGACACATCGAATTTATCCTTGTCAAAATCAGCATTGTCCAGAGTTACTGTTACATCCATTTCTGGAGTTGTAGAAGTAGATTGCTGATAGGATGCTGATGTTACCTTCAGCTGAAGTTCAGGGATATCAGATACTGTACTTGCATTGATTTTGCCGTCGAAAGTTTTGTCTTTTTCTAAAGCATCAATGACTTTAGCTGTTGCTTCAACATCGCCCTTTGCAAATGCAGTTGCAGGTACAAGGGAAGCCACCATGGCGCCAGCCATAACGAAAGAAATAAATTTCTTCATCGTTTAATTCCTCCTTTTAACATTTAAGTATTTGTTTGTGTTTCGTTTTATAATTATACAACGAATGCTTTTCAATTGTGCAACTTTACTACCAACGTCCCTTTCCGTTTCGTTTGCCAAACCTTAGTTTCTTTATTCTCCCCTCACACCCATTTAAGAGAGCAAAACGCCGTCCCTAAGCTCTGCCTCCCGTCCCGTTCCGTTTCATCAATAGGAAAGCATTACCATTTACTATGCAAGATTATTATACGCAGGGATTCTTAAAATGGCAAGAGACATTGGCAAAATGTAACATAACTGTAATATAGGAGCAACGTTGCCCAAATATGCCAGTTTCACAGCACTTAGAGAGGTTTTCAATACCTTGGGGCTTGTCCCATTTCATGACCAAGATATAGGGGGGTATAACAAAAAAAAGGACACTATATGCCCCTTTTGCTTTTTCAAAAAAGTTTTACCTTAGTCCCACAATCTCTGATTGTAACATAAAAAGAGAGGCAGACCATTGTCTGCCCCTCCTTAACAGGTCAAGGGAAACTCCCTTGTGGGGGTTTGAGGACTAAGCCCTCAAGTTCCTGCATTTCTTATTTGCTACCGTTCAATGTAGCTGTTCTTGTTGCTGCATCCCATGTGATATCAGTTACACCCAAAGCTGTAGCCAAATCTCTCATAGGCAAGAATGCTCTGTTGTTTGTGATTTCAGGTGCTGCGGAAGCAGGGATGGAAGAACCGTTTACATTGATTGTCTTCTGACCAACTACCATAGTAATGATTCTCTGTGCATACATAATTGTGATTGTTTTTGTTTCAGCACTCCACAATACGTTGTTTGTGTTTACACCAAGAGCCTTAGATACTGCTCTGATAGGAAGCATTGTGTAGTTAGTTGCGCTGATGTAAGCAGGAGCGTCCAATTCAACTCTTTCGGAACCAGCCATTAAGTAAGCTTCGCCAACAGGTACTACTACCTTTGTTGTGAACAGGTTGTCATTGTCTCTACCGCTTGTTACTACATTGATGAAAGCTTCTTTTACAACTTTGCTGTAATCTGCAACGTCATCAATGATGTTGTTGTCTTTACCATCTGCTGCATAGATTGCTTGTTTGTCATAAGCTGTGCTCATTGCTGTATCAGCCTTCAGGTCATAAGCGCCTGCAGGTACGTTTCTCTGCATGAACAATGCGATATCTTTAATTTCTACAGTTGCTACTTCGTCAGATTCGCCCTTTACAGTAAATGCAAGCTGACCATCTTTTGTCTTTTCATCTTTCAATTCCAAACCGGAATCGTTTACAGAGAAGGTTGCGTCATCTTCAAACTGAATCATGTCGCCTCTATCTACTGTAAGTGTGAATACAGAGTTAGCTGCCCATAAGCCTGCTTCTGCTTCTGTAATTGTGATAGGTGTTTTAACAGATGTGTTTCTGTAATCGATGATTACGTCATTCTGTTCTGCTTTAACTGTGTAAGGTTTAACGAATTTTGCTACAGTTACTTCCTGTTTGTCAACCAAAGCGCCTTCAAAGCCTAATTTTACATCGCCTTCGAAAGTAGGGTCTGCTACAAGCTCTAACTTAAAGGTAACACTTGCAGGATCAGTAGCAAGGTTTGTATTTACATCATCAAATACTCTCTTTGCAAATGTGAAGCCGTGGTAATCGCCTTTATCGTAAGCTGCTTTGAAAGCTGCTTCCCATTCAGTTGTACCAACTGCTTTACCATTCTGTAAGAAGTTTTCTGCTTCAGTAACGTCTACGTCTGTTACGTATACGCCTTCAGGCAATGTGAAGTTGAAGCCCTGTCTCATGGACCAAGCGCCGGGGAAAGTTTCCTCTGCTGTTACTTCTAAGGTCATGTGATCGGAATCATCTGTCAAGCCTGTGTTTTTAACGTCTGTACCACTGTAGATTACAGGTACATCTGCGTCTGCATCAACGGAAACGCCTACTTTGTAATCAACAACCTTAGCAACTTCTACGGAAGCTGTGCCAACGTTTTTCGCTGTTACTTTGATTGTAGCTACGTCGCCAACCTTTGCGGATGTAGCTTCAACTTTGATACCTGTCAAAGTGAATTCATCAACGGAAGGTGCTGTAAAAGTAGCTTCGTTGCCATCAATCTTCCAATCAGTAACGCCTGTTACTGTGGAATTTGCAAATTCAAAGCCTTTGGAAAGCTTTAAAGTGAACTGTGTACCTACCACGTAAGAATCATCAACAGAGGGTTCGATTTTTAAGCCCTTGCTGTTAATTTCTGCTACTTCGTCAACAGCTACACTTACTGTTTTCTTAACGGAAGCTTTGATACCTTTGTCCAAAACGGATGCATAAACTAAATCATCAGCTTTTGCCATTTTGGAATCAACGGATACAGTTGCTGTTTTACCAACAGAAACCTTTGTCATTTTGGAAGCCAAGTTAATTGCAAGAACGTCGTCCTTCTTAAACTGGCCTGTCAGGGTGTAAGTTACTTCATCTTCTGTAAATTCCTTTGTTGCTACAGTAACTGCTGTTGAAGGTGTTTTAACCATTGCGTTAAAACCAGCTGCATCTTTTGCAGTAAATTCTGCACCATCCAAAGATACTGTTACATCAACTGTAGGTGCAGTGCCGCTACCTGTTGTATAGTCTGCACTTGTAACCTTCAATTGTAATTCTGGTGCGTTGGCTGTATCAATCACACCGTTGAAATCTTTGCCTCTTTCCAAGGCATCGATTACTTTAGCTGTAGCAGTTACATCGCCTGCCGCAAACGCTGTTGCGGGAACAAGTGAAGTAACCATGGCTGCAGCCATCAAGAAAGATATTACTTTCTTCATCGTTACATTCCTCCTTTAAAAATATGTACTTTGTTCGTTTTCGTTCGTTGCATAATTATAAAACGAATGCAGTTCAACTCCTCCCCAGACCCCTTGTTCGCAGTCACATTGTTTGGCTGTCTTTGAAACATTGCTTTTCTTTCACCCATTCAGCATAAAAAAACTTTGTCTCTCCGATTGCCTCCCTCCATGGCGCTCCAAAATATCTGCAAGCGTTATTTACTTTGCCTGCTCATTATACGAAGCCCAAAAATGTTTTGCAATATGTTATGTCAATCTGTAATCTAATTGTAATAGCAGTGAAATATTGATGAAATTTTTGTGCAATATTTTACTTGTATATGGTTATATATGAAAATTTAACCATATATTATTACTATTATTTGGTATTTCACCTACATTGTTCCTATTTTTACATTTTTGCAGATGGTTTAGGGTTTTGCTACAAAACGCTGCTTATTTCTATATTATGGTAACCTTTTTCACTTTTGCTCCCCCATTAATTCTTTCACGATTTTTCTCCACAAAAAAAAGTTCTAATTGGAAAAATCCAATCAGAACTTTTTTTACTGAAATTCTCTACGCAACACCTGATTAAAAACTGCCCCCATGAGCAATGCTGCAACACTGGCGTTCAGCCACACCAGAAAAGCTATAATGGCACTGATAGAGCCATAAATCACAGAGTACTTTCCCACATGATCCACATAATAGGCAAATCCTGCAGAAAACAATATCCACGCCGCCGTGGAAAGAATCGCCCCAGGAAAAACAAATCGTTTTAACGGTCGCTGGTTGGGGGAGAGAAAATAAACACCGCTAATAAAAAACAATACGCCAAGGGAAATGGGTAAAAACCTTATCCTCGACCATAAATCAATAAAGGTCTCCGCCATGGGAATGAAAATACTGATGAATTCCAGCACTTCTTTACTAATCAGCAACACCATAAGCAATACCGGGACAAAAATAATCATTAGAAGAGAAAGGAATAAAATGCGAAGATTGTGTTTCAGCATTTTTTCATCACCATAAATGCTATTGATTGCCCCAACAAGACTACTCACCGCCCGCAATGGAAACCAAACGGTGAAAACCAAACCGAAGGTCAGCCATGCACCACTACTGGTTGCCGTCATATGGGCAATGGTCAAATTAATCAATGTGACCACATCCGCAGGCAGCAATTTAGAGGCATCCCCTTCTACTGTTATCATTGGCAAATGCAAAAAACCCAAAAGTGAACTAATAAAAATTAAAAACGGAAAAATTGCAAAAACAAAATAATAGGTTAAAGACGCCGCTGTTTTGCTAATACCATTGGAAAAATATCCGTCCAATGTATGAAAAATCACCCGTTTCCAGCGACGGTCTGCCTTTTCACCCAAGCCCAGCATCACCCTTCTCAACCTTTCTTTTTATGCTGAAAGTAATACGCCGCTTTCAGCTGGGCTTTCTCCCCAAGAAATTTACGTCCAAATTGGGCAAGCTTCATGGCAATACCGGGTATAATCACCACTTTATGCGCAAACATCTCCTTAATGGCATACTTAGCTACATCGAAGGAGCGCAACCCATTTAGAGAAAAGCTGACTTCTGCCCGTTGGTTAAAGCCTGTATCCACAGGGCCCGGGCAAAGGGCAGAAATGTGCACTTGGCTTCCGTCTTGGCGTAATTCTTCATAAATCGCCTCCGTAAGCCTTAACACATAGTTTTTTGTGGCATAATAGGTTGCCATTAAAGGGCCGGGCATAAAACCCGCCGCAGAGGCAACATTTAAAATATAACCGCTGTCTCGCTGACGAAAATCCTCTAAAAACAGTTTTGTCAAAATATGCACCGCCCGCACATTCAAATTCAACATATTCAGCTCTCGCTCCAGAGGAATCTCCCAAAAATGACCAAAGGTACCAAAGCCTGCATTATTCACCAATATATCAATATCTTGCTCTTTAACCTGTTCATAAAGGGCAAAGCATTCTTCCTCCACAGATAAATCAGCCGAGATAATCTGTGCCTGGGTTTTTAAATGCTTTTTCACTTTGGCAAGCTTTTCTGCATCTCTACTCACCAAAATCAAATCATAACCCATACGACTTAAAACCAAGGCGATATCTCTTCCGATGCCCCCTGATGCTCCTGTCACCAACGCTTTCATTGTTTCACATCCTAATCCTATTGATTTGAAAGTTTTTATTTATTATTTCTAATGTATTCTATTGTATTATACTTTTATTTTAGAAAAATATCAATTTGAGGTCAGAATCATCCATATTTCTTTAAAGTAAAAGAATTGAGGTCATATTTCCTTCTTTTTCTATAAGAATCTTATATAATGGGTTATCCATAATTAGAATCTAAAATAAAACCGCCCAAGGGGTTTTCTCCGAAAGTGTCAGAAAATTGCCCTGAGGCGGTTGGAAAGCACATTTAATTAGCCTTTCACATGAAGGCAAAACTTTATCATTGCGTTTTCTTTAATCCACTAAATTTACAACCATAGATGTTACATCAGTCTTTTGAGAAAGAATGCCTCTCTCATAAAGCCAGTCCGCATTTTTCTGCCAAACCTCTACTTCTTGGTGCAAGAAAGGTGCCTCTGAAGTTTCCATAACAGGCAGCAAGATATCCATGCTTTTTTGTTCCACGGACTTAGACAGTGGGAAATTCTCTGCATTTTGGTTATCTAATAATACTTGCAAGCTTTCCTCAGGGTTCGCCTTCATATCTTCAAAGCTCTTTTGGCAAGCACGTAAAAATCTCTGAATTTTCTCAGGATTTTTCTCCACCGCATCCTTGCCAGCTAAAAATACCAGCTCATAAGCCTGAGGTATGCCGAATTCGGTAGGATAAAAATAATTAATCGCAAAACCGTTTTCCTCTAGCTGAGGTACCTCATGGTTTACCATATTGCCAATTGTGGCATCCACCTGACCTGTAGTCAAAGCAGTCATTAAATCAAAGCCAACATCTATGAACTGGCAATCCTGTGCGCTAAGCCCCACATTTTCCAGCATAGACTTTATTTGCTCTTCAGAAAGGGTGGTTCCGGAATACCCGATTTTCTTTCCCTTTAAATCTTTGGCACCACTAATTCCACTATCTTTTAAAGCAACCACTACATTGAGAGAGCTTTGTGTCAATGCACCTACAGATACAATGGGTACCTTTTCCTCTGTAGCCGTTAAAATGGCATCTTGCAAATAATACAGACCAATATCCGCTTTGCCCGCCGCAGGCATAGAAATGCCATCATTCACATTAGAAGGAAAATTAATAATCAAGTTTAAGCCTTCCTCTGCAAAATAGCCCTTTTCAATCCCCGTATACAAAAAACTATGGATAGCATTGGGATACCAATCCAAAACAATTGAGAAATCCTCCAGTTTATTATCTATTTCAGGTGCATTCTTATCTGCACTGTTTTTATTTGCGCCACAGCCTGCCGCACCAATTGCCATAACTGCCGTCATTAAAAAAGCAAAAATTCTTTTTTTCATTCTCATAATTCCTTTCTCCAAGTAATTGTTTTATTTTCGATTATTGTAATCACCCAAACTGTCAGCATTGCCACAACGGAGAGCAATACCACCGGCGCAAACACCCCTGCGCCATCCAACTGAGTCATCATTCTTTTACTAAAATAACCTAGCCCCTTTTGTGCCCCCAACCATTCGGCGATTGCTGCACCGATGACGCTGAGGGGAATTGCCATTTTGATTGCCGAAAAAAAATGGGGCAAAGCAGTGGGAAGCTTCAATTTTAGAAAAATATCTTTTTTTGAGGCGCCATATGTATACAAAAGCTCCTCCATTTCCCGTTTTGTAGACTTAAACCCATCAAATACTGTAATAGCAATGGGGAAAAAGGTCATTAGAATTGTGACCAAAACCTTACTCCAAATAGAATATCCAAACCAGAGAATAAACAAAGGCGCAATGGCAGTGGTGGGTATGGTCTGGGACGCAACAATCACCGGGTATAATGCCTTTTCCAGCTTTGGGTTCCAATCCATAGCGATGGCAAGCAATAACCCAAGAACTACGGAAATTAATAGTCCCAAAGCAGTGACCCCCATGGTTGCAGGCAAATGCACCGTAAACAGAGGTACTCTCAGCTCCCAAAGTCGAACTATAATGCCTAAAGGCGAGGGTAATATGTAAGCGGCATCGATCCCCATGGCAACACCTTGCCAAAGCATTAATAAAATCAGTACCAACAGCGCAGAAGGCAGGTTTTTTTTCATAGACTCACACTCCTTCTCAGCTTTCCAATGAGACTTTCCTTTAACTCTACAATTTCTGCCTTTTTCAAATCTTCCCGTTTTCTAGGATAATTCAAAGGTACCTCTATGCATTCCATTTCCGTAAATGGTCTTGAATCCTGTATGATGTACACTCTTTTTGCCAAGAAAATAGCCTCTTCCACATCGTGGGTGATAAACAAAATGGTCTTATGATAATGCACCCATTGCTGCAACAGCCATTCTTGCATTTCTACTCTTGTAAGATAATCCAGAGCACTAAAGGGCTCATCCAACAAAAGCATATCCGCCCCTGAAAGTAGGGTTCTGGCGAAAGCCGCTCTCTGTTTCATTCCTCCCGATAAATCCTTGGGGAATTTTTGTGCATACTCCAGCAACCCAACTTGAGCCAAAACCTTTTCTGCCCTTCTGCCTTGCTCTTCCATAGACACCTTTGCAAGCTCCATGGGAAGACAGACGTTTTTCTCAATGCTGCGCCATGGGAAAAGCAAGTCTTTTTGGGGCATAAAGGCACTATAGTTCTTTATGGTTTCAATCGGTCTTTCGTCTACCAATATTTTTCCTTGGTCAGGCTTTTCTAATCCATTGATCAGACGAAAAATGGTACTTTTTCCACAGCCACTGGCACCAATGATTGCCACCAGCTCCCCATTTTCCACTTGAAAAGACAAATTCTCCACCATTCCCAGCTCATCCTCTGGATAGCGAAAGGATACTCCTTCAAACCGCAGCATCACGCCACACTCCTTCTTAGTCCCCCATGTCCATATGGTAGGCCATCTCCCAAAAATCTCTTTCGTAACGGCAGCAATTTAAAAAGATTTCTTTTAAATAAGCTTCCTTTTTTGCAGAAATATCTGCACCAAACTCGTTCACAGCGTCAATAATTTCTTCTACACCACCAATGTATTCTTGAGAGGAATACCCTTTCACCCATTCGCCATAAAGGGGATGCTCCAAAGCACCGGGGATATTTTTGTGATGCTCTCCAATCATTTGATAGCTCCATGCACAGGATAATACTGCCGCCAGTACATCCAAAATATCTCCCTTAAAAGCAACCTCCAGCATATAGGAGGTATAGGATTGATTTGCCAGTGCCGTTTTTGTAGCGGCAACCTCCTCTTCGGTAATGCCCAGACGTTTCATATAAATCTTATGTACATCCATTTCTCCATCCAGTGTGTCATGCACCATACAAGCAAAACGTCTCATAAGACCTTCATCCTCCGCCTTTACAACGCCCAAAGCAAATACCTTGGAATATTGCAATAAATAGCGATAATCCTGCACCATATAAAAGCGGAATCGATCCTCCGCCAAAGTGCCTTCTCCCAATTCCTTTACAAAGGGCTGTTCCAAATATCCATTCCAAATATGTTTAACTTCTTCATACAACCTATCTGTTAATTTCATTTCCTTCCACCTTTCTGATTCATTTTTTCAGAGCAAAGCCTATTTTTCCGGCGCTTTTTTGCCCTTCATGCCATTGCCTTCCTTGGTTCTTAAGGCTTTTAAAGTCATTTATCCATTGCAAGAGAGCATCCGTTTCCCACAATTGGATGAAAGACTTTGATTACAACAAAAAAAGTCTTTCCCCAATTGGGAAAGACCTTATGCTTTCAAATATAAATTGCTTCCCTCCGTTGGTTCTAACCACATCAAGTTCAAAGGGTTGGAAAACGAATTCCTCTCAGCTTCAACGAATGAAAGCACCCCCAGCCTTATTTATTCAGTTGTATTGTAACAGTATAGTATAAATTTACAGTCTTGTAAATAAAATTATCCTTAGTTTGGAAAAATAAGCAAAACAACGCAATTGGCAAAAGCTTTTTTTTGCAAAAGAGCTGAAAAATAGGTCTAAAAAAGCCTTTTATTTTCTAACGCGGCCTAATTGAATATTGCTTTTAAATCCGTTATACTTTAGGCTGTATACCACAAAAACTCTCCCTTTACGAAAAGAGGTATTTATATGATGGATGACAATTTACTTTTAAAATTTGCTTTGGATGCGGGAGAGCTTATGCTCGCCAGTGGCGGCGAAACCCATCGGGTGCAGGATACCATGCATCGTATTTTATCCGTCAGCCATTCCACAGGGGTGGAGGCTCTGGCAATGAGCACATTTTTGATTGTCAGCATCCCAAGTAAAAAATCGGGCTCTCTCACCTTAACCAGGGGGGTATATAATCGTTCGGTAAACTTCGGAAAAATCTGTTCTGTCAATGAAATTTCAAGAGCCTTTGTTTCAAGGCAGATTACTCTGAAAGAGGCTGCCAATCGGCTGGAAAAAATCAGTCATACCTCTGCCTATCGCCCCATCTCCCGTATTATTAGCTCCGGTGTTGCTTGTGGGGGATTTACTTTGGTTTTAAACGGAAAATGGATTGACGCCTTAGCCGCCTTTTTGTTTGGAATTCTCATTGGTATTTTAATCAATCAAAGCGGAAAAACAAAATTGCCCAGTTTTTTCACTTGCCTCATCGGTGGGTTTATTGCAGGGGCAGGTTCCGTGATTTTTCAAAGATTCGTACCCTCAGCGGGAACAGATATGATTATTATTGGCAGCATTATGCCTATGCTCCCCGGTATGACAATGACCAACAGCATTCGTGACATCATGGAAGGACACTATATCAGCGGAACCTCCAAGATGGCGGAGGCCTTACTGATTGCCTTTGCCATTGCTGGCGGCGTTGGCTTCGGGATTACCACAATGGGGCACTAAGGAGGAGAGAAAAATGGAGTTTCTTATCATATTGTTTCAAAGCTTTATGTCCTTTTGCGCTTGCGTTGCTTTCTCCGTTGTATTTAATGCACCAAAAAAGGAATTGATTTACTGCGGAATCTCCGGCTTTTTAGGTTGGTTTTTTTATGCCGTCCTTTCGTTGTACATAAGCCCTACCATGGCCACTCTGATTTCCTCGGCATTGGTTACGGCATTTTCCCGTTTTGCTTCTTATCACAGGCAAGCACCTTCAACCTTATATCATATTCCCGGAATTATGCCCATGGTGCCCGGTACTGTAGTTTACAACACCATGGCTACAGCCTTAGGCGGCATGATTTTAGAAACCTATTCTAACATTTTACTGGGATTAAAGCTGGCGGGAGCCATTGGCGCTGGGTCAATTTTAATACTAGCCCTGCCTTATTCTTTCTTTGAGATTATTCCAAGGCGGAAAAAAAAGATCAAGGCAAACCCTTGAGGGCTTTGCCTTCAAAACACAAGGGATAAAAGCAAGACCTCCAGGGCTTTGCCCTTGACTCATTATTCAAGGGCAGACGATGTCTGCCCTTTTGTTCTTTAAAAATTAAATAAAATGCCACTTTTTAGAAAAAGAAAAAAACCGCATATATATGCGGTTTTCATAAAAATTATTGGTCTTGCTTTTTTCAAAAAGCAAGTGGGGTTTGGGGGCCCCAAGGTCTTATAACTCACGCCTACCCTCTAAAGCACGGGATAGGGTTATTTCGTCAACATATTCTAAGTCTCCGCCAACAGGTACGCCATTGGCAATTCTAGTAACCATAACGCCTAAAGGCTTTAAAAGCTTACTGATGTACATGGCAGTAGCCTCCCCCTCCACATTGGGGTTTGTAGCAAGAATAACCTCTCTCACCGAGTCATCCATACGGGAAACAAGCTCCTTAATACGGATATCTTGGGGGGTAACCCCTCTCATAGGTGAAATTGCTCCATGCAAAACATGGTATACACCATGGAACTCCTTGGTACGCTCGTAAGCCGCCATATCCCTTGGATCCTCTACAACCATAATCACACTGTGGTCTCTTTTCAGATTTGCGCAGATTGGACAAAGCTCCTCCTCCGTCAAATTACAGCAAACGGAACAGTACCGCACCTTATCTCTGGCCTCAAGAATGGCTCCCGATAAACCGGCAACCTCGTCTCGTGGCATATGAATGATATGAAACGCAAGCCTTTGCGCCGATTTCCCGCCAATTCCCGGTAACGCCGCCAATTCCTCAATCAAGCGGGTCATAGGATTTCCGTAATAATTCATAGTATCCCTCTTTTGATCAGAAGCCCATGCCCATTCCGCCGGTCATTCTGCCCATTTCATTATTATACATTTCTTCTACCTGACGAATTGCTTCGTTTACAGCAGACATAATTAAATCTTCCAGCATTTCCACATCATCAGGGTCAACCACATCAGGATTCAGCTTTAATTCCTTAATCTCCTTCTTACCTGTGATAACCACCTTGACAGCACCGCCGCCACTGGTCATCTCCAATGTTCTTTCGCCCAATTCTTCCTGTTTCTCTTGCATCTGCTTTTGCATTTTCTGCGCCTGCTTCATCAAGTTATTCATATTCATCCCGCCCATACCGGGAAAACCGCCTTTTGCCATTGTGATTCCTCCTCAAATTCTAATTTCTTCTATTTGTACTATTTTATAATAAAATACCTATTCCATGCAAGTCTTTTACTCCTCAAAATCCGCCTCCGGGAAATAACTGCCTATAAGACTCTCAAATTCAGCATCTTCCGCTTTATTCTCAGCCTTGCCATAGGTTGCCTCATACCAGCGGTCATACTCCTCTTTGGTTATGGCCTGTAATGAGAAGGACTTGCCCATTGCTTTATCCAATAAGGCTTCAATTTTTTCCATATTTTTTTGCAGCATATCTGTTAAAGCGGCGTAAGCACAAACCAAATAGACCAAATCGTCCTCTTTGAAAGCAATGTCCACCTGTTTCAGCTGACTTCTTAAAATAATATCCTCAACCTCATTGCGAAGTAAAGGCCATTCTTCTTGTAATTTCTTTTTATCCTCGGGCAGAGCAGGGGGCCTTTTTTTGGGCTTTGGTGCCTCTTTTTTTGCCACTTTTTGCTCCATGGGCTGCATCTGTACGGAAACACCTTGGGCAACCTGACGCTCCAATCCTGCAAGCCTTGCCGCTAAAGCTGTCATATCTGTCTGTGTCCAAGGGGAACACAAACGCAAAAGCTCAACCTCCAATAAAATCCGCTCATTGGTACTGTATCGCATATCCCCTTGCAAATAAGAAAACCTCTCAATAAGAAAAATTGCCTCTTGTGGGGATATAAATGCACTACAACCCTTTAGCCTCTCCAAATTTTCCCCGGAAAGATCCAAAACTCCTGTGGCATCCCCAAGGGTACTTACCATGAGATAATTTCGCAGATGCCCCAAATATTCAGAAACGAACTGTTTGATATCCCTGCCTGAAAGCATCATTTCCTCAACCAGCTCCATGACCCGTCGGCTATCCTTCTTTCCCAATGCCTGGGTCATTTCAAAAAGCACCGTTTGATCCACAGCACCCATTACATCCAAAACCATCTCCAGTGTTACTGTCTCACCACTATAAAAGGCAAGGCACTGATCTAAAATACTCAGGGAATCTCGCATAGAGCCATCCCCCAGCTGTGCCACATAGCGCACTGCCTCTGGGGTAATATCCTGCCCTTCCTCCGCCAAATATCCCATCAAGGTATTGGTAATATCATCTGTGGTAATTCTTCGAAAATCAAACCGCTGACAGCGGGAGAGAATGGTTGCAGGTACCTTTTGAGGGTCTGTAGTTGCCAAAATAAAAATGACATGGGCAGGGGGTTCCTCTAAGGTTTTCAGCAATGCATTAAAGGCGCTGTTGGACAGCATATGCACCTCGTCAATGATATAGACCTTATAATACCCCTCTGTAGGGGGATACTTAACTTCCTCTCTAATTTCCCTTATATTATCCACGCTGTTATTTGATGCAGCGTCTATTTCAATTACATTGACACTTCTGCCCACCAATATGTCTTTGCAAAGGGCACATTCATTGCAAGGTTCTCCATCTTCTGTGGGAGAAAGGCAATTAATGGCACGGGCAAATATTTTTGCAGTAGAGGTTTTTCCCGTTCCCCTAGTCCCGCAAAACAAATAGGCATGGGAAACCCGCCCTGATTTGATCTGGTTTTTCAGGGTTTTTACAATATGTTCCTGCCCAATGACTCCACCAAAGGTATTGGGTCTGAACTTTCTGTATAGCGCCGTATAAGACATGGTCTCCCTCCTTCTTTTATAACTTACGTCAGTATACCATATGGTTCAAAAAATGAAAAGCGTCGTTAAACGCCTACCATTGCCAAGGAAAACCAACTTTTTACAATTATTTTTCCAAACTGGTTAACAAACACTTTTTATGAGACAAAATTCTTTTCCAAGTAGAATTGATTATGCTAACCATATTTGTAAATAAAGTTCTTATTTTCAAAGTTTATGTCAAACGGATTTTTTTGTAAAATTATTACATTTATGATATGATAAATGTAATTTAATTTATGAAACTTTATCCAACCAAAGTCTACTCTTTCATGTTATTTCTTATCCCCGCAAGATGGTTTCATGCCCCAGTAATATTGTTTAAAAAAAGATTCTCGATTCTGCAACGGAAAATACTCTATTTTCAAAGGAGCATGATTGATGAAAAGCCAATGGGAAAATTACAATAAAAACCTCTTAGAGTATTTAACAGTCATAACCCAAAACAATTATATCTCAAACCTGTTTTATGACACACCTTTTTTGGTATTAAGCAGGGCAATTGCATCAATTCCTGCTGACGCCTTTACTGTAGCCCAATGGGAGGAAGCAGCCAACTACTTACTGCGAGAGAAAATATCTTTTTCTTCCAGCCAACAGGCAATTTACTATCTCTCCGTTCTTGGGTGGTCTATATCAGCTACTCCTTACATTTTGTTGGAGGATAGAAGTAATTTCCTTGAAAAGTCATGGCAAAATAGAAAAACAACCATCTAAAAAGGCAGTCACCGCATTAACGATTTCTGCCAAAACCCCTCATATGAAAAACATAAGCCCGCATTGCAAGGATTTACAAGAATTTTCTTGTATCAAGCAATGGGGCCTTTTTCTTTTTTACAACATACGTATTTTTTTGAATCTTTATCAATGCATTTATTTATAGAAATCCGTGCATCTGTTTTTGTTGCACCGCCCAACACGTTACCATGTTCTGCAACTACTCTCTGGCACCCTCACAACACACAGAAGTAGACCGCTTAGTGCTGCTGCCTTCCGACCCTGACACGATTCACAGGCTCCTGTTGCGTAAGACCCGAGCATCAACGCCGCTTCCCATGGGCAGACTATCAAACGCTGCACCGAGAACAGACATCACCCCCACTATAGCGGATTGTGGGTACAGGGCGCCGCTACCTCCCCGGCTAGCACGGAAATATTACCGAAATAATGATTGCTATTTTCTTCTAAAACAGCAAACTGTTTTGCTCAGTGACCCTCATTCTGATTCCTTAAAATCAGTTCCTAGGCTTTAACACCCTACCAAATAGATTATCACTTAGAAATAGCCTTATTAGTATAACCGTTTTTTATGTCTCTGTCAACACAGCCTCTCCGTTTTACGAAACCGTTTGAAAAACAAGCGCATAAATTGACTACATTCCTCTTGCAAAATACCTTCCTCCACAAGCACCTGATGGTTGAACCTAGGCTCATCCAGAAGATTCATAATGGAACCGGCACACCCTGCCTTACTATTTCTTGTTCCAAAAACTACCTTAGGAATTCTTGCTTGCACAATGGCTCCCGCACACATAGGGCATGGCTCCACGGTGACATAAAGGATGCAATCCTCCAAGCGCCAATCCCCAACGATAGCCGCCGCCTTATTTATCACATCAATTTCAGCGTGACATAAAGGATTTTTTGCAGTATTTCTTAGATTATAGCCACGCGCAATGATCTCTCCGTTTCTCACCATCACAGCACCAATGGGTACCTCTCCCGCATCAAACGCCTTCTTCGCTTCTGCCAGCGCTTCCTTCATATATTGTTCCGAATCCGTCATTTTCATTCCCTCTCTAGGATGCAGGCTTGGAAAGAAAAAGCTTGCCCGTCCTTGTCACGTCTTCTGTTACATTCCAATAATCATCTATTCCATCGCCATTCCAATCACAGGGATATATAGCCTGCCCATATTGAATATCTTCGTTGGAAGAGCGCAGTCCTTTCTCTGTTAATATATAGCGGATGGCTGTGCCTGTGGCATCACAAATATAAACTTCCTTTACTCCATCCCCATTTAAATCGCCGCTATATAAGGCACCATATAAGCTTTCTACACCCAAGTGGGTACTCCAAAGCTTTAATAAACCTGTTTCCATATGATGATACATATATAAATCCATGCCATCGGTCATCAGATATTCCGCTGTGCCATCTCCATCCAAATCTGTAATAAGACACTGGGTTACCCTGTGACGCAGGGATTCCCGCTGGGTTTTGTGCCAACCCTCTCCACCCGATTCATAGGTCTCCATTGCCTGACCTGTAAACAAAAACAACTTACCTTTTTCGGAGCCTAAAGCAGTTCCACCACCGCTTTCCAAGGGAATTTCAGTGATAGGCTGTAATTTGGAATCATAAAAAACGATTTTTTCAGCTCTGTTTATTTCACCTTCACCTTCAATGGCCTCTTCTGCCATTTGGGCCCAAAGAACCACCAGCATGTCCTCATTACCATTCTCTAAGAAAACTGCCGATACCGCTTCCACACCCTTTGCAGGATTTATTTTGCGCATTCTGCTGATAACCTTACCGGAAAGATGATACAATTCCACCTTGCCATCTTGAATAGAAGCAACTACACCGCTGCGGTTTTTTGCTACAAAGCCATCTGCAGGCAAACTACCGTTCAGCTCTCGGTATCCACTTTGAATGCCTGTCCAATTCTCGTAGGCAGTAAAGCCTCCATTAGCTAAAAAAGGATTGCGTTCTCGCAAACTATACTCTTCTTCATCATAACCACCGACATAATATACCCCAGCCAGATGATTGCTCACAAAAATGCAATTCACCTCTCCTGCGGTATCCCCATTGTAATGCAAAAGTTCCGCCGTAGCGATAACGCTTTGACTACCTACAACAGATTTTAAAGGATATCCTGCATCCTGAGAGGCGTTAAATAAACGGGCATTTTCTTCGGTATCCTGAGGAATTTCACCGCCGTGAAAAGATAGACTATCTTTATCATAGCTCCAATAAAATTCATCCATTACAGCATCAATTTGTGCCACATATGCCTCCTGCTCCGCCGGAGTCAGGCTTATGCTTTGATCTCGGTCTTTCCCGCTGCAGCCTGTGATGCAAAATAAGCACATCCCGATGAACAGCATCATTGCTTTTTTCATATTCTCATTCCTCTCAAAGGGCTGGTCTTCCTTTTTATACTAAAAAGATTTATGAAGTCCAATTAATAAATTATGTTTCATATATAATTTCCTTCTATTATATAATAAGCCCTCTGATTTTTCAAATTCATTTTCCAAAGACCATCTCCACTAAAATAACTGCGGCAATCACGCCAGCAAAGTTTGCAATTAAAGCACATGGCAAGGTATATCGAGTCTTTCTAACTCCCACTGACAAAAAATATAAGCTCATGGTATAAAAAACCGTTTCTGTACAGCTCATCATTACTGAAGAAACCCGACCCAAAAAAGAATCAGGCCCGAAGTTTTGAAAAATGTCCAGTAAAAGCCCCGTTGCCGCCGAGGAAGAGACCAAACGTATAATGCTAAGGGGGGCCAATTCCGCAGGAAACCCCACCCGCTCCACTATTGGCCGTATGAAGTTTGTCATGATATCTAAGAGTCCTCCCCCACGGAAAACCTCTACAGCAACAATTAAGCCGATTAAGGTTGGCAAAATATCCACCACTGTTTTTAGCCCTTCCGTTGCCCCTTCCAAAAAGACTTCATAAAGCTTTACCTTTTTCAAACAACCAAAGCACACGATAAATAACACCGTGGCAGGGATAATATAATCCGATATTACCAATAACAGCCGCATAGTTTCACTCCGTTCTGTCCATTATTTTAGCCGCAACAATGCCTATAAGAGTCGTTAAAAATGTGGCAACTATGCCTACCCCCACAATTTCAGCCGGCGCATGGGAGCCAAACTCCGTGCGGTAAGCCAAAATATTCATTGTAACCAGCTGTAAAGAGGACATATTTACCGTTAAAAACATACACATTGCACCTGTGGCTCTTTCTTTCTCCTGATTCAGCTTCTGCAGTTCCTTCATTGCCATTAACCCTGCCGGCGTGGCCGCCCAGCCTAAACCCAAAAAATTCGCGGCGAAGTTTGCTGCTATGTATTGTCTGGCTTTATGATGTCTTGGTACAGACGGGAATAAAAAATCCATAGCAGGCGTTAATTTTTCGGCCAAAATATCAATCATGCCGCCCTTTTCTGCTATTTTTAAAATTCCTGACCACATAGCGATCACACCTGCCATTGTAATTGCCAGTTCCACGGCACTCTTCCCCCCGCTTAAAACCGCCGCTGTAACCATATCCATTCGGCCTAAAAACGCCCCGGTCAAAATCCCTCCGATAATAAAAAATCCCCATATTGCATCCAGCATATTACCGCCTCCTTGTCCCTTTATCCTTTAATCTATGCTTGTACCCCATACATTCATGCTTGACCTACGCAAAAACTTTACCTTTGCCATCAAAATAATTGATAGATTGTTTGAATGAAACAAGCTTATTCTTCAACATATTTCATAATTTCTCTTTTTTTCTAATCTTTTTTTTATCTAATTTCTTTAGATTTGTTTGCTATGCATAAAATTTTCTCTATTTGGAGGGTTACATTTTCCTTTTCTTACCAGTAATTTTTTGTTGTAATTTGTCGATTTTCGTGTTAAACTTTTCCTAAGTTGTTTAAAAGTAGTTACCTAAACAGAAAATTACAATTCAGAGGTGAATTAAATGAAATCTACAGGAATTGTTCGTAAAGTAGACGAGCTAGGCCGAGTAGTTCTGCCAATCGAGCTGCGCAGAAATATGGGAATTGAAATCAAGGACTCTTTAGAGATTTTTGTGGAAGAAGATTCCATTGTTCTTAAGAAATATGAACCCGCTGATATTTTTTCCGGCAGCATGGAAGACCTGATTGACTATAAGGGCAAAAAGGTTTCCAAGGCTTCTATCTTGGAAATGGCAAAGTTGGCAGGCTTGGATCTGAAGTAAAACGAATAAAAAAGAGCAAAAGGGTATTGACTTTGTCGATATCCTTTGTTTTTTATATGAATTCTTCCAAAAAAATCCATATACTATGGTTTTATACCGCTTTTCTCAAAAGAAAAGCGGTATTTTTATTGACAAGTCTATATTGTATCTCATAAAATAACATTATTATGATTAAATTTTGACAAACGAAGGGTGGAAACGACATGAATACAACATTTCAAGGCAGCAAGGATTATGTGGCAAGTGACGAATTAATGCGCTCCGTCAATATTGCCATTGCCCTCCAAAAGCCTTTGCTCATCAAGGGTGAGCCCGGCACCGGCAAGACAATGCTGGCAGAAGCAATCTCCACCGCATTGGGAAAAGACCTCATTATTTGGAATATTAAGTCTACCACAAAAGCACAGGACGGCCTTTACGTTTACGACGTGGTTCAGCGTTTGTATGATAGCCAGTTCGGCAACGAAGGCGTAGATGATATTCAGAAATATGTAAAGCTTGGAAAATTAGGCGAGGCTTTTACCTCAGAAAAACAGGCTATTTTATTGATTGATGAGATTGATAAGGCGGACTTAGAATTCCCCAACGACTTACTCTGGGAGTTAGATAAAATGGAATTCTATATCCCCGAGACAAAGGAAACCGTTAAAGCAGTACAACGCCCCATTGTTATAATTACGTCAAACGCAGAAAAGGAACTGCCCGATGCGTTCTTGCGTCGCTGTATCTTCCATTATATCGAGTTCCCTGATGAACAGCAGATGATAGAAATCATTAAAGTGCATTATCCTGATGTGGAAGAGCACCTTTTGGAGCAGGTTTTGGAAACCTTCTATTGGATTAGAGACCTGTATAACATTCAGAAAAAACCCAGTACATCCGAGGTAATCGATTGGATTCAGGCTTTGGTTCTGGGTGGCATTGACCCTGACAAAATTAAAGAAAAAGTGCCTTTTGCTGGGGTATTGTTAAAAAAGAACGAGGATATTGACACCATGAGGAGATATTTAAAGTAAAAGCAGGTGAGCCGATATGTTTACTTCATTTTTTTATCTGCTTCGTGCCAGAGGGCTTAACGTTTCCCTGAACGAATGGATGTCTCTGGTGGAAGCATTGGACAAGGGCCTTCACGGCTCCAGCTTTACGGGCTTTTATTATCTTTGCCGCAGTGTGCTTGTAAAAAGTGAAACGGACTTTGATAAATTTGACGGTGCCTTCCTAGAATTCTTTAAAGACATGGAATTTGCTACCGATGAATTGCCCAAGGAGCTTTTAGATTGGCTGGAAAATCCCGCTGATGAACCGGGAAAAGAGTTTGACATGGCTCGTGCTATGGAAAACGAGCGTCTATCGCAAAGTGAAATACAAAAAATGTTTCTTGAGCGGCTGGAAGAGCAAAAGGAAGAGCACAACGGCGGTAGCTATTGGGTTGGTACCGGCGGTGTTTCCGTTTTCGGCAACAACGGCTTCAGCCCAAGGGGAATTCGTGTTGGCGGTCAAGGCGGTCAACGACGTGCTTTTCAAGTGGCAGGAGAGCGAAAATTCCGAGACTTCCGTCAAGATAACACCTTGGATACCCGCCAGTTTCAAATGGCCTTTCGTAAACTTCGTCAATTTTCTGCCCGAGCAGAGGAAGCGAGAACAGAATTTGATATTGACGAAACCATCCGTGAAACTTGCGATAATGCTGGGAACCTAAAGGTGGTTTATGAAAAGCCAAGAAAAAATACAGTTAAGCTTTTGCTGCTGATGGACAGTGGCGGGTCTATGGAATATTACAGCAGGCTTTGCAGTGCACTATTCCAAGCTGTAAGCAAGTCTAATCATTTTAAAGATTTAAAGGTATATTATTTCCACAATTGCATTTATTCCAGATTATACACCGAGGCAGATTTAAGCCCTCGTGATACCATTTCCACTGAATGGGTATTAAACAACCTCAGCAGTGAATATAAAGTTATCATCGTAGGTGATGCCCAAATGGAGCCATCAGAGCTGTTAAACCCCAGTTTCTATTCCTTCGGGGTAAGGAACGAGGTAACAGGTATGGAATGGCTGCAAAAATTTAAGGACAAGTATCCTCATGTTGTTTGGCTAAACCCTTCTGAGCGTCCTACTTGGGGCGGCTGGTGGGCAAAGACCTATGATATTATTCATAAAGAATTTGATATGTATCGCTTGTCCCTGGAAGATTTAAATAGTGCTTTAAAAAAGCTTATGGTCTCAAGATAATATCTGCTGTATCGGCAAAAACCGATACAGCTTTTTTCTATGGTATTCCCTTTTCCTAAACTTGATTTCCTTTACTCTATAAAAAACTTTGCTCAAGAAAAAAAGAGTAATCCCAAAGGTCATGTTTAACCTTAGGAATACCCTTTTTGCCCTAATAGAGAGCTGTTTTCTCCACTGCTGTTTTTGATAAACTTACCTTTTTTCAGTATAACAACAAATCAAAGAATAGCAGAAAAAGATTGATTTGGGAAATCATTGAGCATACACACTATCCCTACCCCGTCTGGTGTTTATGCCCACCACCCCTATCATCAAACCAAAGGCATAGGGAGGTTTTGGTTTGGCTATTTCTCTTCTAATCTTTTTTCTATTGCAGTCCTATTTTCAAAATAAACCCCTCATCAGGACTAGTTACTCTAATCAACAAAAAGGAGGATTTGGAGGGATGTACCAAGGTACGTTTTCCTTAATGTTTCACAGGTTAATTCCCAAATGGGAAATCTATTTCAAATACAGGTTACCATTAAGCTTGTTCTCAAAAACAGTTTGTGGAATATGATCACTGGCGGAAAAGAGCATTGAAAGATGGATTCTTTACAAGGAACGGTCGCCCGAGGGCGGACTTGCAAAAGCCATAAAATAACAGGTTTATGCCTGTTAATCACAACACTCTTCTCTTTCAGAGATTTATATATAAAACCTTTTCCTTATGCTTCCTCGGTGATATAACCGATATTGGTACGGATTACATCACAGGAATGCTGGAACGCTTTTAATTCTTCTTCGTTTAAGCGCAATTCAAACACTTCCTCAACACCATCTTTGCCAATCACACAAGGAGTGCTAATGAAAATATCACTTTGCCCATATTCACCGTTTAACTGTGTACTGCAAGGCATAACCACCTTTTCATCATGGAAAATAGCATGAACAAAACGTGCAAGGGTTGACGCAATGCCATACTCCGTACAGCCTTTTCCAGCAAAGGTTACCCAGCCACCTTTTGTAGCTTCTTCCAAAACCGCCCCATGATCCACTTTGTATTTCTCATTTTCCTCAGCAAGCTCTGCAAGGGGTTTGCCGTTTACAGTCACATGAGACCAAGGAGCCATTTGGGAATCCCCGTGCTCACCCATGGTATATGCCACCAGTGATTTATGATCAACACCTGTCTCTCTGGACAAAACAGCCTTAAAACGAGAACTATCCAAGCCTGTACCTGTACCGAATACACGGGATCTATCAAAACCGGAGAGCTTATGCACCTGTCTTGCAACAATGTCGCAAGGGTTTGTAATATTAATGAAAATACCTTGGAACCCCGCATCCACCACCTGCTTTACAAAGCTGTTTACCATGCCGATGGATACATTCAATTCATCCAAACGGTTATTACTCTTGGTAATAACGCCAACGCTGACAACAACCACGTCGCAATCCTTCAAATCAGCATATCCACCGGTGCGCACCTCTACCCGATGGGGCAGATAAGCAACGCTGTCTCTTAAATCTTGACACTCGCTGATTGCTTTTTGCTCATTTATATCCACTAAAACCAATTCATCTACAATCCCCTGTACCGCTAAACTATAGGCACAATGGGCACCAACATGACCGACTCCGACAATACCAACACTTCTTGTTTTCAATTGAAAAACCTCCTAATATGAAATTGTATTTTGTTATATTCCAAGATGGAATAATTATAAGCCAAAGCCAGAAAAAAGAATATGTGTGTAAAGCATACTCAACGTCATATAAATTATCAAAATTACGGCAAACGCTGCCATAGTACGTTTCAAAACTTCCCCTTCTTTGCCAATCACCCCTACGGTTGCACATGCAGCAACAACATTATTGGGACAAATTAAATTACCCAAGGAGCCTCCCGCATTCTGCCCTGCAAAAACTGTAATAGGGTTTAGTCCCAACATGTTTGCCGCATTCAAATGCATGGGTGCAAACATAATATTGGAACCAAGGCCTGTGCCTGTAATAAAAGAGCCAGCAGAACCAATAGCAACTGCCGCCGCAGGATACAACGGCCCTGCCGTATTGGCAATGGTGGAAGCAATTAATTGAATCATGCCCGTTTGACTATTTTGCATTATATAAGAAACTGTCAATAAGGAACCCATGGTAACCAATACAGGAACCACTCGCGTGATTGTCTGCTTCATGGTATCAAAGAACCCTTCTGCACTGACGCCCAAAATAACACAACCAATGCAGGCACACAAAAAAACTACAACATCAACCCAAACAATATATCCAAAGGTTGTCAAAATCGAGAAAGGTACCGTATAACGTACCAATGGGAGCAATACTACCAATACCAAATAGGGAGACAATGCATGAAAAGAGGAATAATGGCGAAGCTCTTTTTCATTTTTACCACTAAAACTATTTTCACCTTTATAACGATACTCTTCAGGGGTTTTGATTTTCACCAGCTTCAAATAGATAACAGAGCAAACAATAGAGAGCAAGCCTGTTCCAAGGCTGGTAATTTCAGGCCCAATAAAGTTAGAAAGTCCAAACATAATAAGTCCTGTGCTGATTCCAGCAAATAATAAATAAGGTATAATTCCTTTAAAGCCTTTCTTTCCAAACGCAATCATTACAATCAAAAACGGAATCACAAAAACACCAAACATATGAATTCTACCAACCATAGCGGAATTTAAGGAAGCGGTACTAATGCCTTGCTCCACCAAATAAGAGCCACCTGTGATAGTGGTAAGGCCAGCACCTCCCCATGAACAAGGTGTGGCATCACCTAACAGCGCAACCACAATTGCCACAATGGGGTCAAACCCCAGACCAACCAAAAACGGTGCGGCAATTGCCGCCGGAGAGCCTGCTCCTGCAGCACCCTCTAAAAAGATAGGCACCATAAGCCCAACAATAATCAGCTGTGCTCTACGGTCATCAGTAACACCAGCCAAAGTATTTTGCACCTGCTTCATAGCCCCTGAGCGCTGCATCAGGTTTAACAACAAAAAGGAAGAAAAAACCAGCATAACAATTTTTGTGCCTTCTTTAATACCCTTCCATAACAGCCCATCTATCATGGTAACGGTATCCTTAAAAACTGCATCTGCAGGGCTAAAATATGTAAAAGCAAGAATAATAATATACACTAGCCCTACCGGTGCGACCTTCATTGCAGGTTTTTTTAGAACAATGATTCCCACCAAAATTAATACCAAGGGGCTAAGTGCCATTACAAAATCCATCATAACCATCTCCTTTTTCCCAATTCTCAATATGTTCTTTGCTTCTTGTAGCTCCATTTTTCAAAAATAAAAGGACCCATGGCGATCGCCACGAGTCCCTTTCCTCTTTTATGCCTAAGAGTGTTCTTTCTTGTCTCTTCTCATATTATAGAGGCATTTCTCACATGACAATCAGCACTATTCTTCTCTTTGCCCATAATAATCACCACGAGGACCAGAAGGATAGCGCTAATAATCAGCTGGATACCATATTGAGTTGTATACAACGCAATCGTATTCATAGGAAATACCTCACTTTTCTTTTCTAAAAATGGAATAGCAAAACAATACCACGTTCTTTTAGGGGTGTCAACGCCGCTCATTTTGCCTTCTTTTCGTAAATTGTACAACTTTTTATACAAAATATTTTTTGTACCAACAAAAATACCAATGTTTTAGAAAGAAATGTATTTATTGACATACAATTTTCCGAAAATATTTTTTTATAGGTATTCTGTATACTTTGTACTCCATTTATTTTCTACATTAATGTGCGAAAATAAAATAAATACAAAAATACCCCCGAGCATATGCCCGGGGGTTCATACAAACAAATATTCACGAGGAGAAGTACTATCAATACTAATTATACAATACTATCCAGCTTTTGCTTTAAAACAGTAGGAGGGGTTACACCAACAACTGCATCAACAGGTTTACCATCCTTAAAAAATAACATATTGGGTACACTCATAATCTGATATTTTTGCGCCAAATCCATAGATTCGTCAATATCAACCTTGAAAACCTTAGCCTTACCTTCATATTCAGCGGAAAGCTGCTCCAAAACAGGGCCCATCATCTTACAAGGTCCACACCATGTAGCTGAAAAATCAACTAAAACGGGGACTTTACTCTCTAATACTTCTTTTTGAAATTTATCTGATTTAATCTGCAACATTTTACATTCCTCCTAGTTCTGATTTTCTCCAAAAATTCGAAACCTATTCTTTGATTTGAGTATAGCATAGGTACCAGAATAAATCAATATTTTTTACTAAATAATAATCATTCTTATTGACTTAGTCACATAACGCATTCACAAAAAGATTTTTTTACCCTGACAGCTTGCAGGATAAATTTATTATATTCATTGCTTTATTTTTTATTATATAGAATAAATCTTTTTCAATAGGGTAATAATCACTATTGAGGATGTTATTCTCCCCCATATAATAACATTCTTTCTACTTCTTCCCCTTAAAAAAGGGTATCCTTACAGTCAAATGACGAAAGGGTACCCTTTTTCCTATTTATTTTAAAGCTTCTATAATCAAAAGGTACGCTTCCTCAACCCGAGGCATATGGGTTTTTGCTAACTCCAAATCCCCCCTTCTGAGTGCCTCTGTAGCGGGACGCAAAGCTTCGCAAAGGGTTTCCATTGACAAATTTGTTGCCAAACCCAATAACGTATGCGCTGCCCGAAATGCCGAAGAGGCTTCCTCTACCACCAAGGCTTGTCTTAATTTTTCCATATTTAAATCCCTTGGAAATTTTAATAAAAATGTCTCATAGAGGCCTTCATTACTCATAAATCGCTCCACGCCGCTATGCAGATTCACCCCTGCCACTGTCAGCTTGGCTTTCTCCAGTTTTTCCACATCCACACCCACTTTGCTGTGATTGCATCATCTCTTTTATTTGTTGGGAGAGTTTCAAAAATTCTTCCATGAATGCCGGATTAAAAATACCACATTCTCCACCTATAATCATTTCTACCGCTTTTTCGTGGGAATATGCCTGCTTATAAATTCTTTCACTGGTTAATGCATCATACACATCCGCCAAAGAAACAATCTGAGACCATGGTGATATTTCATCTCCCTTTAGTCCGTCAGGATAGCCCATGCCATCCCACCGTTCATGATGGTGTCTACATATATCATAAGCATAATGATAAACGGAATTATGATGAATTGCAGGTATCTGATCTAACAATTCGCATCCTCTTACGGTATGAGTTTTCATAATCTGAAATTCGTCTGGGGTAAGCCTCCCCGGCTTATTTAAAATATAGTCAGGAATTGCGATTTTTCCCACATCATGCATAATTGCCGCAGTGGCAATTTTATTTATCTCCGCTTTCTTCAGTCCTTTTCCAAAGGCAGTTTTTTGCAGAAAGAATAATGTCAAATCGTGAATTCTTTTAACATGCTCTCCACTTTCGCAGTCTCGAAACTCAATGGCGGTGGCCAATGCCCCAATCATTGCATTGTTCAATCCCTGAATCTCTTTCGATTTTTCATCCAGCTCTATTTCTTGTAATTGCACTTGTTGGTTTAATTGATTACGCATGGTACAAAGCTCCATAATGCTTTCCATGCGCTTTTTTACAATATGGGCGATAATGGGGCGTTCAATCACGTCCATAACACCCAATTCATACCCACGAAGGGTTGATTCTTCCGTACACTCAGCCGTAATCAAAAAAACGGGCACCTTTTCCATAAAATTTCGCTCATGCAAAATTTCCAGAACACCAAAACCATCCATTACCGGCATGATAATATCCAGAACCACCGCTGCTAAGCCCTCTCCATGGACATCAATTGCCTCCAAAGCCTCTAACCCGTTTTCAGCCTCCAAGACTGTGTACTCATCTTGAAAAATTTCACGGAGGATTACACGGTTTACTTCAACGTCATCTACTACCAATATCGCCCTTCTTTCATTCGCCGCCATGCTTTTCCTCCATTTCAGATTTTTATTAAACGACTCGCAAATGATTCCCTTTGGCTGCCCTATGATTAACTAAGAGCTTGTACCCCTTTCAACTACTTCGAAAGCCCCGCAAAAATTGGGCGGGGTGTTTCGAATGCCCGTTAAAACAATAATTGGTAAATTTTACCTTCATTATAGTATAACATAAGGGAAAGAGAGGGTAAAGATTTCATAAGATACAAAAATATAATTAACGAACCTTAAAATTGCTCAATATCTATAATCTCCGGTGCATAACCTTGTTTCAGAGCCTTTTGGCAAATGGAATAAAACATATCTGTATAGTCACTCAGATAAAAAGTTCTTTCTCCTTCCTTTTCCTCAAGGTTAACAATTCCTTTTTCCTGCAAAAACAGTTTTACTTGTTTTGCCGTGGCTTTTGCCGGATCAACCAGTTTTACCTCTTCCCCCACAATGCCACCGATACACTTCTTCAGCAAGGGATAGTGGGTACAACCCAAAACCAAGGAATCGATGCCTTTTGCCATCAAATCCTCCAAATATTTTTCTGCTGCCAAGCGAGCCACCTGATTATCCGTCCAGCCCTCCTCGGCCAAAGGAACAAACAGGGGACACGCTCTGGAAAACACCTGCATTTCCCCATCTTTTTTACAAATCATTTTTTCATATGCCCCAGAGCGTACTGTGGCCGACGTTCCGATAACACCGATTTTTTTGTTGTGTGTGGAGCGAAGGGCTTCACCCACCCCTGCGTCCACCACTCCAAAAATAGGTACATCAAAGGCACTATGCAGCTCTTCCAAGCTGTTAGAGCTGGCTGTATTGCAGGCAACAATAATCGCCTTTACTTCCTTGGTTAGCAAAAAACGAACATTTTGCTTGGAAAACTTCGTTACTGCCTCCTTAGACTTGCTGCCATAAGGTAAGCGGGCCGTATCGCCAAAATATACGATATTTTCATGAGGCATGACCTTCATGACCTGTTTTACAACTGTCAATCCGCCCACTCCCGAGTCAAATATACCAATCGGTCTTTTATCCATAAGGTTCCTTCTTTCCTTTCAGCCTCGGATTCCATTATCACGGTTGAGGGCCAATTCAATCAAGCAATCCATTAGTTCTGCTTTTGGTACTCCGGCTGTTTCCCACAGCATGGGGTACATACTAATGGAAGTAAAACCAGGCATGGTGTTGATTTCATTAAACAAAACCCGCCCTGTTTCCTCCTCCAAGAAAAAGTCAACCCGGGCCAAACCACTGCCATCTACCGCCTGATAAATTTTTGCGGCAATCTTTCGTATGGTTTTCTCTTCATCTGCCGTAATTGGAGCAGGGATTACAGTGCGGGACTCGCTGTTGTTATATTTCGCATCATAGTCATAAAATTCTGCAGCCGGCAGCACTTCGCCGACACCGCTTACTACAGGCTCCTCATTGCCAAGAACAGAGCATTCAAATTCTCTGCCGATAATCGCCTCTTCTACAATAATTTTTCGGTCATACTCTGCTGCCAAGTTGATTGCATTGACTAAAGTTTCTTTGTTCTTAGCCTTGCTAATGCCCACGGATGAACCTGTATTTGCTGGTTTTACAAAGCAAGGATAGCCCAGCTTCTTTTCAACCCGCTCCACCAGTTTATCCATATCCTCCAGCTCCTCTTTTTGAAACCAAATGTATTTGGCTTGAGGGACCCCAGCATTTTTGGCAATTATTTTTGTAAATACCTTATCCATGCAGACAGCGGAGGATAAAACACCGCAGCCGACATAAGGAATACACGCCATTTCCAATAGACCTTGAATGGTTCCGTCTTCCCCCCATGCACCATGCAGAGCAGGAATTACCACATCCACAGGAATTACCTTTACATGACCGTTTACTATTTTCAAAAGGGCTTTTTGCTTTGCATCAGGGCTTATAATTGCGGGGGTTGCATATTTCTCCCACTGGCCTGTTTTGATGTGCTCTGTAGGGCCAGTATAAACAAGCCATTCTCCTTCTTTTGTAATGCCAACGGGGATAACCTGATACTTTTTACTATCTATTTCATTAATCATCGTTGTTGCAGACATTCTGGAAACTTCGTGTTCTGACGACTGTCCGCCGAATAATACGATTACAGTTTTTCTATTCATATACAAACCTCTTTTCTGCTCCTGAAAGCTGAGTCCAATCAGTACCATTATATGCAATCTATCATTGGCTGACAATAAAAAAATTGATAATTCCTTATTTCAGCTTATTCATGGCAAAAAAAACAAGTCGTCCTCTGTGTTGTAACAGAGGAACGACCTTTCTCATCAGAATTGTTCAGCCACAAATGCTTTAATTGGATTAAGCATTACCCTTTAAAAGATGGGAAATGGATTTATACAACAAAAACGTCATAGTGCCGTTGATACCCGCCTTTAATAAGTTAAAAGGAATGATGATGGGAACCAGCATAGGGATAATTTTTTCTAAAGGCATATTCATGAATAACGGTGTGAATATCATGTTCATGATAACCATAGCCCCTGTCTGAACCAAAGCACCAACTACAAGAGCAAGCACTGCGTTTTTTCTTGTTTTATTTTTCTTATAAATGCTTCCTGCAACAAATGCACATGCGCCTGTGGCAAAAATGTGCATTACGATACCAATAATCCCACTGCCTGCACTCACTGTTAACCCCTGAATAATAGAAACCACGATTGCCAGCAATAAACCTGCCACGGGACCAAAGGCAAACGCACCAATTAAAATTGGGATATCCGCAGGGTCATATTCCAAGAATGCTGCCGCAGGGATCAAAGGAAAGTGAATTGCAGACACCAACACAATGGAGATAGCCCCCAGCATTGCCAAAGACACCATAACCCTTGTGGACATTTTTTTGTTGTTTTTTGTTACTGTTACTTTTGAAGATATGTTTTCCATTTACTTCTCCTCCATTTTTGTCTAAAATTTTCAGGTTATCGCCAAGAATTAAAAGCGAACCTCTTCTTTCCAAGGGGCTTTGCCCCACAGCAAAAGAAAAAGCCTGAAAATCTTCAGGCTAAATAAGCAAAATAAAGGCCGACGCAAATCCGCAGAAAAAAATTTATTTTTCCACAAAAAAACATCAAACTTTTATTCTTCTTCCATCCAGACTATACTGTCGGTTTTGGAGTTACACCAAATCCTGCGCAAGTGCGCTCGCGGACTTTACCGCCGATCGGGAATTTCACCCTGCCCTGAAGAATTTCATATATTCAATTACAGTCACATTATAAATCCAAGGGAAAGGAAAGTCAACACCAAATAATAAGATTTTTCTGCATTGTTATGGAGATTTCGCCAATAATGCCCTGGAAAGTTAAGGTTTGGACGATTCCTGCTCTTGCGTATCCCTTGCATTTTTACGTTGTTCTTTCCCTTTTTTTCTAAATATGCTCAATGCTAAATTTAGTACAACCAGTGCGATTAAAAATCCTAAAAGCATCGGCAGCACCGGGGGTATGTTCTGCCCCTGTTTGGCTGCAGTTGTCAACATAAAGACTAACAAAGCATTCCCTACCTTTCGTTATTTTAATATCTTATTACAAACCCATGGAATCCCTTTCTGTAAAGTAGAAAGAGTAATTTTGTTGATTCAAGAGATGGGATTGTTTCAATCATTTTCTATACTGTTTTTAAAAGCTTTTATTGAACCATCCATTTTAGATACTATATAATATAGCATACCAGTTTTTTGTGCACAAAAAAAGCCCTTATTGCAAAGCAATGGGCTTTTTACATTTATTAATCCTGTGTATAAGGCATCAGGGCTACGTGTCTTGCTCTTTTAATAGCAGTTGTCAACGCTCTCTGGTGCTTAGCGCAGTTGCCTGTAATTCTTCTGGGAAGGATTTTGCCTCTTTCAGAAACATATCTTCTCAGCTTATTTACATCCTTGTAATCTACGGTTGTTATTTTATCCGCACAACATTGGCAAACGCGTTTTTTTCTACGACCACGTTTTTTCTGAATCATGTCTAAGTCCTCCTTCTTTACTGAATTTTAGAAGGGCAGATCGTCATCTTCGATGCTTTCATCGATTGGGTAAAAGCCATCATCTTGGGCTGTCTGCTTTGGTGCAGCGGGGGCATCGGCCTTATGGCCTTCGAAGGATGCTTTGCTTTCAGCAAAGTATTGCTCCTCTACCACAACGTCTGTGCTCCAGCGTTTTTTGCCCTCGTTATCGTCCCAGGAACGAACCTGAAGTCTGCCGATAACGCTAACCATCTGACCTTTTTTGAAGTATTTTTCCGCGAATTCGCCTGCTTTACCAAAGGAAACACAATTGATAAAGTCAGCGTCGGGCTCGCCTTGGCGCTTGAAACGGCGGTTCACCGCCAAAGAGTATCTGGCTACGGCCAAAGGTTCATTTCCCTGAGAATATCTAACCTCGGGGTCCTTGGTCAATCGACCCATAAGAATCACTTTGTTCATAGGATTTCCTCCTTCTTACGCCTCTTTGCGAATAATGAGATAACGTAAAACGTTTTCCATAATACGCATACGAGCTTCAACTTCTGCGGGAGCATTAGCGGGAGCTTCGAATGTTGTGAAGCTTAAGAAACCTTCGTTTACTTTTTTAATTTCGTAAGCAAGCTTTCTTTTGCCCCAATCATCAACTTTTTCGATTTTCGCGCCGAATCTTTCCAAAGTAGCCTGAACTTTCGCTACTTCTTCTACTCTGCCTTCTTCGTCCAGTGCGGGACTTAAAACCATAGCTAATTCGTACTTGTTCATGTGGGTTACACCTCCTTTTGGACATATGGCTCTCCCCTTATCGGGAGAACAAGGATTTGAGTCGGCACAATTACCGACTCTAAAATAAAATATCACAAAAAACCAGCTAGTGCAAGCTTTTTTTCCTGTTTCTCAAGATTTAAAGTCTTTTTTGCTTAATCTCCATATTCCTGTTCCAATTTTTTCATTCTGCGCTCCTCCAAACGAATAAAGATGGCTCTGGCTACAAAAAACACAACACAGAAGGTAACTATATAAGAAATTGCAAATTCCTTTGAAACCTGCCTTCCGCTAAACAACCAAAACAGAAAGAAAAATACAATCCCCACAAGGGCTCCTGCAATATTTCTTTTTGGGCTCATCTGCTGACGAAGGTTTGTAGCAAGCACCACGCCCAATTGACGACTACGCACCATTTGGTAAATAGGAGCCACGATCATAATTACATACTCTGTGATACACTGGGACAAATCCATTCTAAAAAATAACACTTTTACTAAAAAGACCGCCACAACAAAAAGATAAGTTAACTGAAATAATTCCCCATAAATCTTATTTTTAGACTGTTCCACTCTTTCATCTTTCATTTTCATATTAAATGCCTCCTATTCTATTTTTCTTCCTCCCAGAATAATTCATCCAACGTTTTACCTAAAGCTTTACAAAGGGCAATGCATAAATTAATGGTTGGATTGTATTTCCCCGCTTCAATCATGCCAATGGTCTGCCTTGTTACGCCAACCCTTTGGGCAAGCTCATCCTGAGAAAGATCCAAAGCCGCTCTGGCAGACTTAATTTTCAAATTTTTCATTTCACCACTTCCTCTCTTGCTATACCTTTGTTATACAATATATTATTCTTAATGTCAACTATATTTTACATAAAAAATAAAATAAATTGCATTTTGCAACATAACTTGTTTTATAGCCCCTTTCCAATTATAATAGTAGGTAACAGTGAACGAAGGAAGAAAGGTGAAACCAATGATTACAAAAGTGTATGAGAAACCAAATATTTTTAAAATAGATGTACCTCTCCCTAATAATCCCCTGAAAAACTTAAATTGCTATGTGGTGCAGGATAGCGGGGAAAGCCTGATTGTAGATACAGGTTTTAATCGCCCCGAATGCAAAGAAGCCCTTCTTGAGGGCTTGCGGGATCTAAATGTGGATTGGTCAAAAACAAATATGTTCCTTACCCATCTTCATTCTGACCACTCAGGCCTTGCCCCTGCAGTGATGCACGGAAAACAGGGTAAAATTTATATGAGCAAAAACGACCACGACTATCTTGGGTGGATTTTGAACGGGAACCGTTGGGATACCTTCGATGAAATCTATCGCAAAGAAGGTTTTACCAGAGAGCAACTTGCTTGGTTGAAGGAAGAAAACCCCGCCAGAGGCTTTGAGCCTGATTACTATTTTGATGCCATCACTGTGGGTGATGGTGATATTTTAAAAGTTGGCAGCTTTGCTTTTCAGTGCATATTTGTCCCCGGACATACACCAGGACAAACCTGTTTATATCTCCCCGAGGAAAAATTGATGCTCTCTGCCGACCATATTTTATTTGATATTACACCAAACATCACTTCTTGGGTAAATATAGAGGATTCTCTAGGGGATTATTTGGAAAGCTTAGTGAAAATTCGTGCCTTTGATATGAAAACCGTTTTGCCCGCCCATAGAAAAAATGAAATGGATGTATATGTACGCATAGAAGAAATTATCCATCATCATTTGATTCGCTTGGAAGAAACCATTGATGCATTAGAGCAATTCCCCAATACCCATGCAACGCAAATCGGCTCTTGTTTAAAATGGTCCATGCGAGGAAAAACTTGGGATGAGTTCCCTCTTTCCCAGCGTTGGTTTGCCGTGGGAGAAACCATGTCCCATTTGGATTATTTAATCAAACGAGGCTTGGTAGAAAAAACGGAAGATGAATGTTACAGCTATTCCTTAACAGATAGCGCTGTGGCTTGTAAAGAAAAACTGAATAAGCTCTGGCAAATATATGCTTAAATACAACTCCAACAAATTATTTTGTATAAAAAAATGAAAAAGGAAGGCGTAAGCATGGATATTCTAAAACGATTACAAGAAGAACTAAATATAAAGACTTTTCAAGTGGAAAATACAGTATCCCTTTTGGATGAAGGCAACACCGTGCCTTTTATTGCAAGATACCGAAAGGAAATGACAGGCTCCTTAGACGACCAAATCATTCGTCAACTTGCAGAGCGCTTAACCGCCCTGAGAAATCTTGAAGAAAAACGGGAGCAGGTGCGTTCCTCCATCGAAGAGCAAGGCATGCTTACCGAGGAATTAGCACAAAAACTGGCGGATGCAATGACACAAACGGAAATTGATGATATCTACCGCCCTTACCGCCCAAAACGCCGCACCAGAGCCTCCATTGCTAAAGAAAAGGGCTTGGCCCCTTTGGCAGAAATGATTTGGGGGCAGGTGCTTTTGACCCCTTTGGCAGAGTATGCCGCCGCTTTTGTGGATGAAGAAAAAGGCGTATCCTCTGTGGAAGAAGCCATAGAAGGCGCAAAGGATATTCTGGCAGAACAGCTTTCCGACGATGCAAGCATTCGTCAGCTCCTGCGAGAGGAATGGCTGAAAAACGGCCTTCTTCTTTCTCAAAAAACAAAGGACGAGCCTTCTGTTTATGAAATGTATTATGATTACAGCGAACCCCTTAAGACCATCGCATCCCATCGCATTCTAGCCATTAACCGTGGCGAAAAAGAGGGCTTTCTTTCGGTTAAAATCCAAGGGGAAGAAGAGCCACTTTTCGAAAAAATGGGACGAGTTGTCATCAAGAAAAACAGCCAAACCGCTGAAATCCTCCATGAAGTTATTGAGGATAGCTATAAGCGCCTGATTGCGCCTTCTTTAGAGCGTGAGCTTCGTAACGATTTTACGGAAAAGGCAGAAGAATCCGCGTTGGGTGTTTTTCGTGAAAATTTGAAACAGCTTTTATTACAGCCACCCATTGCGGGCAAGGTTGTCTTAGCCTTAGACCCTGCTTTTCGTACAGGTTGTAAGCTGGCCGTGATTGATGAAACAGGAAAACCTTTGGAAACGGCGGTGATTTATCCTACACCACCTCAAAATAAAAAGGAAGAGGCAGAAAAAACATTGAAGCGCCTCATTGAAACCTATGGGGTTTCATTAATCTCCATCGGCAACGGTACCGCTTCTAGAGAGTCGGAGCAGTTTGTTGCAGAGGTTTTGAAAGGGTTAGACCGAAAGGTGCAGTATATCATTGCCAACGAGGCAGGGGCTTCCGTTTATTCCGCATCCAAGCTTGGTGCAGAGGAATTCCCTCAGTATGATGTATCCCTGCGCAGTGCTGTTTCCATCGGCAGAAGAATACAAGACCCATTGGCGGAACTAGTTAAAATAGACCCCAAATCCATCGGTGTGGGGCAATATCAGCATGATATGAACCAAAAACGCCTTGGCGAAACCCTAGGGGGTGTGGTAGAAGATTGCGTAAACAGTGTGGGCGTCGATTTAAATACTGCAAGCCCTTCTCTTCTGTCTTATGTAGCAGGAATCAACAGTACCGTTGCAAAAAATATCCTGTTATATCGTGAGGAAAACGGAAAATTTAAAACACGCAAGGAATTGATGAAGGTGCCGAAGTTAGGGCCCAAGGCATTTTTACAGTGTGCTGGATTTTTACGTATCCCTGAAAGCACCATGGCCTTAGACCACACAGGAGTGCATCCCGAAAGCTATGGAGCGGCAGAAAAGCTTCTCCGCGCCTGCGGCTTTACCCTAGAGGATGTGGCAAAAAGGCAGGTATCCAGCTTAAGCAAAAAAATAACCTCCCCTGAAAAAATGGCAGAGACACTGGGCATTGGTGTTCCAACCTTAGAGGACATCATCAAGGAATTGGAAAAACCCGGACGTGACCCTCGTGAAGATGCCCCTGCTCCAATTTTGCGCAGTGATGTTCTTTCTATGGAAGATTTGCAAGAAGGTATGATTTTGACGGGGACCGTTCGAAATGTCATTGACTTTGGTGTATTTGTGGATATTGGTGTGCATCAAGACGGCTTAGTGCATATCTCTCAAATTTGCAACCGCTTTATCAAACATCCTCTGGAGGCAGTGAAGCTGGGGGATACAGTAAAGGTAAAGGTACTTTCCGTAGATATAGAGAAAAAGAGAATTTCACTAACCATGAAGAACGCGGAATTATGAATCCATGGTTATTCCTACTTAAAAATTTCTTGACTTTTTCTTTTCTTTTGCTGTAGAATACAAAATAAAAAAATGAATGGTGCGTATAATGGTTCAGCACAAGACTACTTTGGTCTTGTGCTTTTTTTACGCCCAACAAAAAAGGAGATTAAAACAATGGAATTTTTTATGAAACTGCCCCGAAACAAGAAAGAATTTGCTCTTTTTTTAGGAATTGTATCTGTATTATCTGTAAATATAATTGCACCTCTCATTTCATGCTTTGAAATGGGATTCACTGTGCATACTTGGGGTGCTACCCTACGGATAATTCCATTCCTTTGGCTTTGTGTAATCATCCTTGTGTTATTCACACATAAGCCTGCCCAGTGGCTTACAGCAAAACTCGTATCCAAGCAAGATAGCTTTCACCCACAAATCATCATAAATATTCTTTGCACGGTATTTTTAATGTCTATTTTCTTAACCGTCATTGGTACATGGATTGGCACCCGCCAATTTAGCTTGGTTCCTACTCAAACTTTCTTTTATAAATGGCCCAGAAATTTTACAATTTCTTTCTTTGTAGAATGCTGCATCGCCCAGCCCATAGCCCATCAAATAATGAAGAAGGTACACACATTGCAAGGCAATAATTCCAGCGTTGTAGAAGAATAAGATAGTAGCATGTAGCATTGTAACAATTTATCTTTACATTCAAAAAGGGCAAGCATTCATTGCTTGCCCAAGATCATCTAACTATAAAATATAAAAACTCTTATTTATCTACCCCTTGCCAAACGCTCCAATTGAATAATCAGCGTAGGAACGAATGCCAGACCAACAATCTGCAAAATATGTGTTACTGTTAAAGCGTCATTGATGTCAAACAATTGGTGCAAACCGGAAAACATCAGCACTGACATTAACAAAATACCACCAATGGCAAAGGCACCATAGCTATAAGGGTTATTGGGCAGGCGGAAGATGGAGCGTGTCCCCCTGCAATTAAAACCATGGAACAAACGAGCTAAACAAAGAGTTGCAAATGCCATAGTAGAAGCTAAACCAGGGTTTTCTCCCAAACCAACATAAAAACCTACGATGGTCACAACAGAAATCAAACCGCCTTGCAACACCAACCTTTTTACAAAATCCGGAGTTAAAATACTTTCTTTTGGATTTCTTGGTTTATCGTTCAATAAATCCCCTGTGGGTTTTTCCATATTTACTGCCAATGCAGGCAAGCTATCTGTTAGCAAATTAATAAACAATAGCTGTACTGCTGTAAAGGGTAATGGCAAGCCTAATAGGGAAGTAAACAATACTGTTATAATTCCTGCAAGGTTGCCTGAAAGTAAAAACTGAATGGAATTTTTGATATTTCCATACACGTTTCGTCCGTTGCCTACAGCTTTTACAATGGTTGCAAAGTTATCATCGGTTAAAATCATTGCAGCTGCATCCTTCGATACCTCAGTACCCGTGATACCCATGGCGATACCAATATCCGCCTGCTTTAACGCAGGGGCATCGTTTACGCCATCACCAGTCATTGCGGCGATACAACCGTTTTCCTGCCATGCCCGGACAATTCTGATTTTATGCTCCGGAGAAACACGGGCATACACAGAAATTTCTTTCACCATGCCCCGCAATTCTTCATCACTGATATGCTCCAATTCTGCACCTTCAACGGCTCTGTCCCCTTCCTGCAAAATACCAATCTCTTTTGCAATGGCAGAAGCAGTTACCTTATGATCCCCTGTAATCATAACAGGACGAATACCTGCCCGCAGACAGTCGGCAACAGCAGGAGCAGATTCCAAACGGGGAGGATCCATCATGGCTATCAAGCCAATAAACGTTAAATCCTTTTCATCCTCCAAAGTCAAACGGCGCTGTTCCCCAATTTCTTTTTTTGCGAAAGCCAAAACGCGAAGGCCTTGAGAAGAAAATGCTTGATTTTCGGCAATGATTCTATCCAAATCTTTTTGGGTAATTCCCCTTACCGCTTCATTTTCTACAATATTATTGCATCTGGAAAGCAAAACATCAGGAGCACCCTTTGTCATCATCAGATGTTTACCATCAAGCTGATGCAAAGTGGACATGAGTTTTCGGTCAGAATCAAAGGGAAGCTCGCTTAAGCGAGGATACTCTCCTCTAATATCTCCCTCATGACCACCTGTTTTTCGGCAAAAACTGAGCAAGGCCGTTTCCGTTGGATCACCGATTTTGGCATCTCCGCTGATTGCACCATCGTTACAAAGCACCCCTGTTACAATAAGCTCTCTATGCTGTTTTTTATCACAATCCACATCATCTGCATCCGTGGTGCCACTCAGGGTGAAAACCTTTTGCACCGTCATTTTGTTCTGGGTTAAGGTACCTGTTTTATCTGAACAGATAACAGAAACACAGCCTAAGCTTTCCACCGCACGAAGGTTCTTGATAATGGCATTTTCTTTCGCCATTTTTTGGGTACCGATTGCTAACCCAATGGTCACAATAGAGCTTAACGCCTCAGGAATTGCCGCCACCGCCAAAGCAACAGCAAACATCAATGCATCTGCTAAAGCCTGACCACGCCATACGCCAAGACCAAACACAATCACACAGATAGCCAGAATGACAAAAGAAAGCTTTTTCGAAAAATCATCTAGGCTTCTTTGCAGTGGTGTTGCTTTTTCTTGGGCAGACTCCATCAAGTTAGCGATTTTCCCAATTTCCGTATCCATTCCCGTACCTGTTACTAAAACAACAGCTCGCCCATAAGAAATCAACGAGCCGCTAAAAACCATATTTAAGCGGTCTCCCAAGGGAAGCTCCTCTTTTTCAATTAAATCAGCAGATTTATTTACATTTTCCGATTCACCTGTTAGAGCGCTTTCGCTGACCTGTAAAGAATGATTCTCTAAAATACGACCATCTGCCGCCGCTACATCCCCTGCTTCTAAAAGCAAAATATCCCCGGGAACCAGCTTTACCGCTGGAACCTCCATCTTTTCCCCATCACGAATGACTCTAGCATTGGGAGCAGACATTGCTTTTAGACTTTCCAAAGACTTTTCGGCCTTAAAATGCTGAACCGTTCCTAATATTGCATTTAAAATCAATACTGTAATAATAACAATGGTGCCTTCCATTCCCCCTGTTAATGCGGAAATGATGGCGGCTACAATTAAAATGACAACCAGAAGATCTGCAAATTGCTCAAAAAAAACTTGAACAATGCCCTTACGCTTGCCTTCTCGCAGCTTATTTTCCCCGTACTTCTCTAGCCGCTGTTCCGCATCTTCCCCCGAAAGCCCATGCTTTGAGGACTCATATTCACGGAATAGCTCCTCCTTCTTTCTCATCCAAAGTTTATCCATTTTCATTCTCCTTTCGGTGCACATAAAAAAGACCTTTATTGCACCCATACAAATCTTCCGGTACAATAAAAGTCTTGCTTCCTAAGAATACTAAGCATTCTCTGGGCAACGTCCGGGCTGTTTGGCCGTGATGACGAACGTTGGCGTCGCATAATGCGAAAGCTACTCCCTCTTATTTGTATGAATTCTACCATATCAAGCATGGAAAATCAATACAAATTTTCCATGTCACCGAAAAATCTTCCCATTTCAGTATTCCCAAACAATTCTAACTATAGTCTTGTATATTTTTTAACATATCTCTTTTCATATGCATGTTTATTTGGTATACTAGACAAAACTCAGTTGGAAAAGGAGGGAATGGTATGATTCACGAAAAATTTACAGTGACAGGGTTAAACGAAATGGTTTATCACTTAAGAGAATACAAAGATAAAACTGACTGGCGTATTGATTTTTACAACATTTACGGTGCGTTGTTGCTTACCTTCGATAGCGATGAGGAGACCTTAGAGCGTCTGCGGGATGAAAATGATGCCTATCAAATGGTTACTGAATGGATGGATGTTGCCCTGATGATGGGCAAGGAATATTAATTCCAGTGCAAAACAGAGGATTCCAACAGATGTCTTACCCATTGACACCATTGCGAAAGCCTGAATTGTTTTTTCACACACATATAAGCTTGCTTTGCATTGCAAAAGATTGCACTGTAATGCAGGCTTTTTTCGATAGAAATATAAATATGATTTTCAATTAACTTCCATATGTTGTTGACTTATGTAAAATTATGGTATATCCTTTTCATATATTCATAAGGGGGTTATTTATTTATGCAATGCTACTTAGAAATACTTAAAAAATATGCCGTTTTTAAAGGACGTGAAAGCAGGAGAACATTCTGGTATTTTGTATTATTTAATTGTATTTTTTCTCTTATCATCTACTTCATAGATAAAATCTTGCATTCGGATATTTTATCAACATTTTATTCTCTTGCGGTTTTCTTACCCCATCTTGGAGCATCTATCAGAAGATTACATGATATTAATAAATCCGGCTGGTGGGTTTTACTATCATTTATTCCCCTTGCATTCTTTCTAATTATCATACCTCTAGCCTTAGTTTCAAAGAGCGCATTTTTTGGGGGATTAATTCTAATTTTGTTACTTTCTCTTGCATGTAGTATTTGGCTCATCGTTTTAGAAGCGACCCCAGGTACACCGGGAGAAAATAAGTACGGAGAACCTGTTTAAACGGTCAAATTAAATAAAGAAAACGAATTGCCTTTATAAAATATTTTTTTAAATATGTACTCCTTTTTAAAAGAAGCTAAAATTTATACTTATATCTTTTTATTGAAATAGTGCATATCTTTCATGGAAAGAGAAACAATATTACAAACTGTTTATAAAGGAGAGATCTTATGAAAGCATATGTAAATGAAAAATGCATTGGCTGTGGCCTGTGCGTTACCCTTTGTGGTGATGTTTTTTCTATGGACGACAGCGGTCTGGCAAAAGCGATTCCAGAAAACGTTCCCCCAAGTACAGAGGCTATGGTCATTGAAGCAAAAACAAACTGTCCCGCCATTGCCATTGAAACAACCGGTCATTAATAAAGATACGAAAAAGGAGGTATTCTTTTTGAATTCCTCCTTTTTAATATTATTTAAAAGTAATTTCTGCTTATGAAAGAAAAAGCATTCCAATACGAAACTTTATTTTTTATATATCACATATAATTCAATAATATATGTAAGAACAAGTAAAACAATTAATTGATAAGGCCCATCTTTGTGGGACAACTTGAGGCAAGATGAGCTACATGAAATCTCATATAGGAAAACATAATGATAAGTGATAATGTCAACATATTTATGCTGGTTGCAAGAACAAATAACAACTTTTTCATAAAAATATAACCTCCTTTTGGGTTTGTACCTATGTACTTTTCATTTCTTTCAAAAGAGTTTCTATCTTTTCTATCAGCTCACTTACCTATACATACAAGAATAAAAATCTAAAATCTATCATCAAATAAATTTACAAAATTTGTTATTTTTTTATTTTAGCATGACAAATTCTCTTTAGCAACCCACCTCACCTATCCTGGCCATTCTCTTTCAACAATCATAAACTAAAAACAAAAAAGTGACATCCGTAAACAGATGCCACCATTCTTTACATTTTTTATTTAAAATTTAAGCTGTTATCCTTTAACAATACATCGTGAGCGCCGCCTTCTACCAAGCTTGTGGTAGAAATTACGGTGATTTTTGCCTTCTCCTGCAATTCAGGAATGGAGAGCACACCGCAGTTGCACATAGTAGACTTTACCTTCTTCAAAGAAAGCCCCACGTTGTCACGCAGACTGCCTGCGTAAGGTACATAGGAATCTACGCCCTCTTCAAAGGAAAGATTTTCGTCACCACCCATGTCATATCTCTGCCAGTTTCTTGCACGGGCCGAACCTTCGCCCCAATACTCCTTCATGTAACTGCCGTTGATGTTTACTTTGTTTGTAGGGCTTTCATCAAAACGTGCAAAATATCTGCCCAACATGATAAAATCTGCACCCATAGCCAAAGCTAAAGTCATATGATAATCGTAAACGATACCACCGTCAGAGCAGATAGGGATATAAACACCTGTTTCCTTAAAGTATTCATCCCTAGCCTCCGCAACCTCAATGACTGCGGAAGCCTGTCCACGGCCAATGCCCTTTTGTTCTCTGGTAATGCAAATAGAACCACCGCCGATACCAACCTTCACGAAATCCGCACCACAATCTGCCAAGAAACGGAAGCCTTCTCTATCTACCACGTTGCCTGCGCCAATTTTCACGGTGTCACCATAATTTTTGCGTACCCAATCCAAGGCATCCTTCTGCCATTCGGAATAACCCTCGGAGGAATCGATACAAAGAATATCTACCCCTGCTTCCACCAAAGCAGGTACTCTTACCATATAATCTCTGGTGTTAATTCCCGCTCCAATCACATATCTCTTATCCTTATCCAAAAGCTCATGAGAATTTTCTTTGTGACTATCATAATCCTTACGGAATACCAAATATTGCAGTCTGCCCTCTTTATCAACAATAGGCAGCTGATTGATTTTATTGTCCCAAATAATGTTGTTCGCTTCCTTCAGGCTTGTCCCCTCGGGTGCTGTAATCAGCTGATTCAAAGGTGTCATAAACTCGCTGACCTTTGTGTCTCTCTCCATACGGCTGATTCTATAATCTCTGCTGGTCACAATACCCACCAATTTTCCCTGGGCAGTGCCGTCGGTGGTCACTGCAACGGTAGAATGGCCTGTTTTGCGCTTCAGGTTTAAAATATCCTGTAAAGTGCTCTCGGGGCTAATGTTGGAATCGCTCATAACAAACCCTGCTTTATAGGCCTTTGCTCTTGCTACCATTGCCGTTTGGCTTTCTATACTCTGAGAACCGAAAATAAAGGAAATACCGCCTTCCTTCGCCAGAGCCACCGCCATTTTGTCGTCAGATACTGCCTGCATAACCGCGGAAGTTAAGGGAATATTCATCTCCAAAGCGGGTTTTTCACCTTTTTTGAATTTCACTACTGGGGTTTTCAAACTCACATTATCCACTGTACATTCCTTTGATGAATAACCCGGTACCAGTAAAAATTCGCTAAAGGTTCTGGATGGTTCCGTAAAGTATTTCGCCATTTTTTTCTCCTCCTGATGAAAAATAGGGAGCGTATTTCTCTACGCTCCAACTCTAATAGAATTATTTTCATAAGATTTTAGCACTAAAACACCTCATGTACAAGGGGGAGTTCATTTTTTTCGAGATTTTGTAAATATCGTCGGTTTTTCTTCCCTTTTCACAAGTATTCATGAACAAAAAGCGCCCCTTGTCCTCAACCACCACACATTCGTCCGCTTCAAAAACGACGATTTAAATATCCCAAGCTTGTTCTGGCGACAACACCGATTACACTGCCTGTAATAAGGCCAAAAATAAGCAGAAATGGTAAATAATACATCAGCCGAATGTTCTCTACAACCAAAGCTGCAACAATAATTTGACCAATATTATGAAAAACTCCTCCGGCAATACTAACACCTATGATGCTGAATTTGTCTGTTTTTTTCAAAAGCACCATAATGCAGTAGCTAAACAGTGCTCCCGAAAGGCTATATAACAATCCGGCAAAGCCAGCAAACATCAGTCCCGAAAGAACCACCCTCACAAGAGAGATGAAAAAAGCCGCTCTTGCATCCATAAAATACAACACAATAACAATAATCACATTGGCAAGGCCAAGCTTCATTCCCGGAACCAAAAGTGGCAAAGGGATCAGCATCTCAACATAACCCATGAGTATGCCTAACGCAGCAAACAAACCATAATAAGCAACACTTTTCCGTCCCATTTAACCCACCACCATATCATACGCTGCTTTCTTTTCCCCTATAATTTCCACCACTAATTTATGGGGCAGGCAGACTATGGTTTCTCCTGTCAAATGGATTTTTTTATGCTCTACACAAATCTGGTCTCTGCAATCTGCTTCTTGCATCGTAACATAGCCATCCTGAATCTGTATGATATTAAAGCCTTCCTCCGTTTCTACCTGATATATGGTATCTTCAGATAGGGGTAATTCCGCTTTTACTTCACCATTGGCTGTAATTCTTGCGTATCCGCCTTTCTCCGCTCCCAAAAAGAAAAAAAGGGCAAAGCCAATCGCTGCCACAAGAAGAACCAAAATCAGAATTTTATCTCCTTTTTTCATACCTGTCACCTTTCTTCCACATAGGAAAAAAAGGAAGCAATTGCTTCCTTTTCTATGTAATAGGATTTATTAAAAATTACTATCTAAATGCCCAGAGCCGGAATCGAACCAGCGACACGAGGATTTTCAGTCCTCTGCTCTACCGACTGAGCTATCTGGGCGCATGTTTCTGACGCCATATTAGTATATCCAATAAAACCCCATAAGTCAACAATTATTTTACTTTTTTATTACAAATTGTACTATTTCATTAATATCTGCAAAAATTCTGATAATCATTCATGTTTTTTCGTTCCCTCAAAAATAAAAAACTTCGCAAATTTTGAAGGATAATACCCCATCATACAGCATGCCAAAAGGTCGTGAAATAGGCGTACCCTATAATGGGGTGATGCCGTTAATTTATTCCTTCCCCAGATTTTTAGCTCGTTCATCCCAATAATCACATGAGATTCCTACAACCTCTGAGGTAAAAGGTTCCCCTTTTTTTGTTTTATAGTGCCTTGTGGCACGAAATGCATATTTAGCACCAAAAAACATAATCGGTAAGTTGCAATACACAATGATGATATTTCCCAAATCAGAAATATACCAAAGATTATCCAATTCCAACCCCGCCAGTACAGAAACCGCCCCAAAAGGAATAAACACCAGCGCACCTAAAACTCGAATAAAATTGATAAAGCTTTTTTTCTTACTGATTCGATTTGCCGCAATTTCCGAAAAAATGATAAATCCGATGACACATGTATAGGCAAACAGACCATAACACAAGCTGACCAACAGGGTTATAAAGCTATCAGCCCCCGTTCCCGGTGTTAGGGAAGTGATGGAGGCCAAATATAGGGGAAGTTTCTGACCATGCAGTTCTTCCCACACCGTTGGGTTATTCCAAAGTTGGGCCATAACAACAATAAAACCTGAAAGGGTGCAAATGATAATGGTATCTAAAAATACACCCAGCGATTGCACACAGCCCTGTTCGCAAGGATGCTCTGCATTGGATGCGGCGGCAGACATGGTGATGGTACCCTGCCCTGCCTCATTTGACATGAGCCCACGTTTAACCCCTTGCACCAAAGCTGTACCAAAGAAACCGCCAAACACAGCTTCGGGAGTAAACGCACCTTTAAAAACAGCACCAAAGAAAAAAGGAATGGTGCGGAAATTTAAAAGAGCAATCACTACCACAGTTAGACAATAAATAACCGCCATAATTGGAACCATCTTATCCGTAACCTTTGTGATTTTTTTAATGCCGCCAAAGGCAAGGATACCTGTTCCGCCAACTAATACAACCGCAATCAAATAATAAAGAGCAGATGTCCTATCATATGTAGTTCCCGTTACTACCTGAGCAATGGAGCCCACGGAAGAGAACACATTAAACGCTTGGGCAGGCAAACAGAACATGGCATAAAGGATAAAAATAGAGGATAGTGCTACGCCCACCCACGCACGGTCTCCCATGATTTTTTTACCATAAAAGGGTAATCCGCCTACAAATTCGTCTCCCTTTTTCTCCTTAAATATCTGAGCCAATGTTGCTTCCATATAGGCTGTAGCCATACCGAAAAAGGCACTTACCCACATCCAAAACAGTGCACCAGGACCACCAACGGATATAGCACCTGTTACACCAAGAATATTCCCGGGACCAACCCGCATGGCAGAGCTTAGAAAAAAGGCTGCCAACGGCGTTATACCAATTGCCGCTGCCCTTTGCTTTGTCAGAATACGAAGTCCTTCTTTAAAATGGGTAACCTGGATAAATCCTGTTTTGATGGTAAAGAAAATCCCCGAGCCAATCAACAGAACCACAGCAAAGCTTAATTTACCCAAAATGGGAATGGCTGCGTACCATTCAAAATTTGTGGGAAAATCCCACATAAAATCAGCAATTGGCACGACAAATTGAAACACTCCGTTTACTGCATCAAATACTTCTTTCAAAATAAATCTCCTCCCAATTTTTAATTTTCCGGGCAAAGGTCCGAGGACTCTGTCCCCAACCCTGCAAGCCTTTGTAAAGGCTTGAGCCCAAACTCCTATAGCAAAAATTATATTTTTGGCGTTGTATTTCCTTTCAAAGAGCAAATGGATTTTGGACAACGATCACCATCTTAAAGCACCGCCAACGGTTTTACCTTTGCATGATATCAATAATGGTTCTATCCATAGCAAACATGCCCTCTGCTGAAATCCGCCCCAGATTCTTAACTGTATCCTCCGCTGAAGCACCAATAATGCCAAAATTGTTTGGAATTGCTTTGTGATTCATGGCAAGCATGGCTGAAAGAAAAGCAGAATATACCCCTGCCGAAGCCTTGAGGGAACAACCAATACTACCACCGTCGCAAATCATACCCGTTAAATTTGCAGCCATATGATTGATTGCGTTGGAAACCTCTTTGACACCGCCCCCCATAAGAAAGACCAGTCCTGCCGCAGCACCGCTCCCTCCACCTAACACACAACCACAAAGAGGCGATAACCTGCCTGTATAATGCTTACTATAAATTGTAACTAAGCCACTCAGTGCAACAGCCCGCAAAACCCACTCCTCCGATGCTCTTATGCCTCTTCCATAGGAAACAACGGGCAAGGAACACAAAATACCATGGGAGCCACTACCCACAATACTCATAGCAGGATTCGGAAGGCCGGATAACCTTGCATCCATAGCAGAACAGGTAAGCCGTTGGGCGTCATAAATCATATCATTGCCTAAAACACCTTTCTCACGGAAAGCATCTAAGGTAGAGCTGATTGCCAAGCCAACACCAACTGCCCCCAAATGAGAAAGCTTGCAGTTCATTTCTATCATTTCTTCTATAATATCCAATTCCTGAATGGAAACCGAAGCCGCGTATTCCACCATATCCTCAATGGTAATGGAATCAAAGGGAACAACTTCTTTCTTTTCCATCTCCATTCCCCTCTTCGTCTGAAAAAGGATCTCATCATTTTTCGCTGCATATGTAATATTATCGTGGATGCCTTCAATACGGGCAATGCCCACACCTCTTGTGGTTGTAATCTCACCTTGGACATAAATGGCTTCCTTATCCTGAGCGATTATAATTTCAACAGGAAGTTGTTTTGCCTTTTCCACCTGCTCTTGTGTTATCCCCTTTAAACACTCCAAGCCCAACTCCCACTTACCTCCAATTGCACCCAAAGCCGCTGCCATTTTACACCCCAGCTCCTTTGTACCGGGAATTCCACAAGAGAAGGAATTTTTATACAAACCTCCATTCATTTGAACCTCGATATGCAGTATCTCGCCTCCCACTAGGCTATAGGCTCTTGCCGTGGCAAGGGCAATGGCACCAACCTCTGTCACCCCTAATGCAGGGCGAATTTCAGATTTTAGAAGCTGCGTAAAGTCCACTATCTATTCCCCTCCTTATGTTTTTCCTAATTGTTTTCAGTATAGCGTTTCAGATAAAAAAATTCCACTTTTTTCTATGACTTTTTCTAATAAATCTCCTTAGGTACACATGTATACAGCATAATTCCCTATTTTTACTTGTTTTTCATTTTGAACTTCTCTATAATAAAACAGCTATTATATTTTATGCAGTTAAATTACTGCTTACTTTAGGAGGGTAATATGGATCAGCAAAGAGAAAAATTCTCATCCCGACTGGGCTTCATCCTCATCTCTGCAGGCTGTGCAATCGGTCTGGGTAATGTTTGGAAGTTCCCATATATTACGGGGCAATATGGCGGTGCCGCCTTTGTTCTCATTTATATTTTGTTTTTACTCATACTGGGCATCCCTATCATGGTAACAGAGCTTTCCGTCGGTCGTGCCAGCCAAAAAAGTGTGGCCATGTCCATGGATGTCTTAGAGCCAAAGGGAACCAAATGGCATATATTTAAATATTTCGCAATGGCAGGCAATTACATTTTAATGATGTTTTATACCACAGTTGCAGGTTGGATGCTTTATTATTTTATTAAAATGTCTGCTGGCAGTTTTGTTGGGTTAGATAAGGATGGGGTTGCCGGAATTTTCGGCTCTATGCTGCAAAATCCCACTTTAATGGCTGGTTATATGATTGCAGTGGTTCTAATCAGTTTTGCCATCTGCGGACAAGGGTTACAAAAAGGCGTTGAAAAGATCACAAAAGTCATGATGCTTTTATTGTTACTTCTAATGGTAATTTTAGCTACTCGTTCTATCTTCTTAAAGGGCGGTGAAGAAGGACTACGTTTTTATCTTACCCCCAATTTCTCCGCTTTAAAGGAATTTGGTATTGTTGAGGTTTTATTTGCTGCGTTAGGACAAGCATTTTTTACCCTTAGCATTGGTATGGGTGCCATTGCCATTTTCGGCAGTTATATCGATCGCTCCCGTTCTTTAACAGGAGAAGCCATTTTTATTACTTTCTTGGATACCATGGTGGCTTTAATGGCAGGCTTAATTATTTTCCCCGCCTGCTTTGCTTACGGGATTAATCCTGATGCAGGCCCAAGCTTAATTTTTATTACCCTACCCAATGTGTTTAATGCAATGCCTGGTGGGCGCCTGTGGGGGTCTTTATTCTTTTTGTTCATGTGCTTTGCCGCACTGTCCACAGTTATTGCCGTATTCCAAAACATAATTTCCTTTGGCACCGACTTAACAAAGGCAAGCAGAAAAAAAGTGGTTACAATCAATCTTTTGGCAATCATTCTTCTCTCCATGCCTTGCGTTTTGGGCTTTAATATCTTAAGCGGGATTCAACCTCTAGGAGAAGGTTCCTCTATTTTAGATTTTGAGGACTTTATTGTCAGCAACAATATCTTGCCTTTGGGCAGTGTGGTATATGTTTTATTCTGCTCCTTAAAAATTGGCTGGGGCTGGGATCATTTTATGGCAGAAGCCAACAGTGGCAAAGGCTTAAAATTTCCTAAATCTATCCGCTTTTATATTCAATGGATTTTACCTTTGATTGTGTTATTTGTATTTGTAATGGGTTATAAATCGTTGTTTTTTCATTGATATATTAAGGTAAATGCCTATTTTCATAAAGCAAAACATGAATATGATAGGTGAGACAGCACCCTCCACCAATGATGCTGTCTCACCCTTAAAAAGACCTGTTAATCTGACTGAGTCTTTTTTTAATTGCAAAAGTATTTTTTAATCTCTGCAAAAGTAAATACAAACGAAAGTCTTAAGAATAAGTAAAATTATGGAATATAATTAACAACCATGCTATACTAGAAACAATTTTGTCATTAAATAGGAGGTGTTGACTTGAAAGAAGCTTTGAAAAAAACGAGTCTTCTAAGTATGTTTTTTATTAGTCTTTTTTCTTGTTTCTTCTTTATTATACTTGGAATAGGCTTAGATGTGATATTGAATACCGGAACTGGCATTATTGGAAAACTCCTTGGTTCTCTAGGTCTTTATTTTGCGCCACTAGTCTTGCTTTACCGCAAGCTTCGCAAAAATAACCTAAATTTTAAAATATGGTTTCAACCGGTCCGCATTCGCGTTTCTGAAACATTAGCCGGAGCTATATTCCCAGAAATACTAGGTGTAGGTATCTTGCTTTTTCTAAGTATACTCCTTACCGCTTTTAGCGCTTTGCCCACGGATGGAACTTTAAACTTACCCCCAATAGGTACAATGGATTGGATACAGTTCTTTATCTTATCCTGCCTACTTGCACCGATTTGCGAAGAGATTTTATTTCGTGGATTTTTATTGGAGAAACTAGAGATTAATTATTCCGCAAAAAAATCCATCCTTATCACCTCTTTGGTTTTCGGATTGATGCATGGTATAAAGGGCATTTCCCCGGCTATAGTTAGTTTTGTTCTCTGTATACTATACAAAAAATATCATAGCTTAATTCCCTGCATTGCAATTCATTTTGTCCATAACTTACTGGCTATTCTACTAAAAAGCCTGGTTGCAAACACAACGACCACCGAAATTGCTGCAGACACTGCTGCCCCGTTATCTTCCACGGATATCGTATTTGTTGTATTTCTAATCTTCATTGGGGCAATTTGGTTGCATCGCTTTACAAAATCAAACTGGAAATATACTAATTCCGAAATAGAAAATGATACTTCATATGAAACCGTTTAGCATTTATTTCACAGGCTATCCTTGAAACCCGGGTTGGCCTGTGAAATTATTTTGAAAAAAATTATTGATGACAGCGTCTTATCTTCTTTCATCTCATCCTATCCATTGCAAAAAAGCGTATTTTTTAAAAAATCCCTGACAGAATAATACTTTTTTCTTTCCAAAAACCATGCTATACTCAAAACAAAAAGAGCGGAGGAGATATTTCATGAAATTAGCCTTAATTCAGATGCAAGTAAAAAGCACCCCTGAAGAAAACCTGGTAAAAGCAAAAACCCTTCTGGCAAAAGCCGCAAAAGAGAAATTTGACATTGCCGTTTTTCCGGAAATGTTTGCTTGTCCCTATGACAACAGCTGTTTCCCTCGTTTCGCCATGGATAAGGACGACCCCTTTCTTTTAGAAATAGGCGCATTGGCTAAGGAATACGGAATCTATATTATAGCCGGTTCTGTTCCAGAAAAATTTAAGGATAAAATCTATAATACCTCTTTTGTATTTGACCCAAAAGGCCGCAGAGTTGAAAAGCACCGTAAAATGCATTTATTTGATATCAATGTAGAGGGCGGCCAGCGGTTTATGGAATCCGACGTTTTAACGCCCGGCGAGGAATTTACCACCTTTGATACACCATGGGGAAAATTAGGACTTATGATTTGTTATGACATCCGTTTCCCTGAGCTTGCTCGTCTTTTGGCGCTTCAAGGCGCAAAGGGAATCATTGTGCCTGCCGCTTTTAATATGACCACTGGCCCAGCTCATTGGGAGCTCTCCTTCCGTGCGAGGGCGTTAGACAATCAGCTTTATATGGCAGGGGTTGCTCCTGCCAGGGATATGGATGCATCCTATGTTGCTTGGGGGCACACCATTTCCACCGACCCTTGGGGACGAGTTCAGGTACAGCTTGAGGAAAAAGAAGAAATTGCTTTTGTTGAATGGGATTTTGAATATTTGGAGAAAGTACGCAGAGAGTTACCACTTTTGAAGCATCGCCGTACGGATTTATACCGTCTGTCTGATATTTCTAATAATAAATAAGCAAGGTCTCAAGGTCTTGGGACGCTGTCCCAAACCCTGCAAGGGATACCTCCCTTGACCCATTTGTACAAAAACTACGTTTTTGTGTGGGAAACAGCTTGTAGACAAGGTCAAAATCTCGAGGGCTTTGCTCTCAAACACCCACAAGGGGTTCACCCATTGACCCATCTAAAACCCCATGCATATGGGGTTTTAATATAAGTTTTTGGTCTTGCTTTTTTCAAAAAAGCAAGTGGGTGTGGGTGAAACCCACGGTTTAACCTTTTAAAGGAGGAATGAAATATGCAAGAAACAATTTATCTGGCTGGTGGCTGTTTTTGGGGCACTGAACAGTATATGGAATCTATAGAAGGCGTCATTTCCACCCGCGTGGGCTACGCTTTGGGAAAAAAGGAAGGTCGGGAATTCAAACTCCCCCAAACCGTTACCTATGAGCAGGTTTGCCGTGGTGTGGGTCACGCAGAAACCGTAGAAGTAGTTTTTGACCCGGATAAAATCAGCCTGAACCAAATTCTTAAGGAATACGCTTATACCGTAGACCCAACCTCCATGGGCAGACAGGGCATGGATATTGGCATTCAGTATCGTACGGGCATTTATTATACCAGCCAAACCCAGGAGTCAATCATCGCCGCCTTTTTAAAGGAATTACAACAAGAATATGACCGTCCTGTTGTGGTGGAAAATCTACCCTTGCTACAATTTATTGAAGCGGAGGATTATCACCAAAAATATCTAACCAAAAACCCCGGGGGTTACTGCCATATTAATTATGAAAAGATTGCGAAACAAAAACAGCGTATCATTAACCAAAATGATTATCCAAAGCCGGAAAAAGCTGTTCTGAAGGAAAAGCTTACCCCTCTGCAATTTGCTGTAACCCAAGAGAATGAGACGGAACCCCCCTTTTTCAACAAATACTGGGAAACCAAAGAAGAAGGAATTTACGTGGATATTACCACAGGAGAACCCCTATTTACTTCGAAAGATAAATTTCAATCCTCATGTGGTTGGCCTGCCTTTGCAAAGCCATTAGATCCTAATACCATTTTGGAATATGATGACATTACCCACAATATGATTCGTACAGAGGTACGCAGTCGGTCGGGTAATGCCCATCTGGGACATGTTTTTAACGATGGTCCAAAAGAATTAGGCGGACTTCGCTATTGCATCAACAGCGCCGCCCTGCGTTTTATTGCGAAAAAAGACATGGAGCAGGAAGGATATGGCGAATTTTTACCTTTTCTATAGAAAATGGTTGTGTTTTTTGCGGCAGGAGGCTAAAATAAAGGACATATGAATTCAGTTATAAGAAAAGGAGCGATCTCTAGTGGATTTGACAACAGTAAAATCAATCTACCGTGATACGGCTGCCTATGCAAGCAAAGAGGTAACCATCGGCGGTTGGATTCGTACCATGCGTGTTTCCAAAAATTTTGGCTTTATTGAGCTAAACGACGGCTCTTTCTTCAAAAACCTTCAGGTTGTATTTGAAGCGGAAGCCTTATCTAATTATACAGAAATTACAAAGCAAGGCGTTGGTGCCGCTTTGATTGTAAAAGGAACTTTGATGGAAACACCTGACGCTAAGCAGGCCTTCGAGTTAAAGGCGGCAGAAATTCAGGTAGAAGGCACCTCTGCTCCTGAATATCCTTTGCAGAAAAAGCGCCACGGCGTTGAATTCCTACGCCAGATTGCTTATTTGCGCCCCAGAACAAATATGTTCTCCGCAACCTTCCGTGTAAGAAGCTTGATTGCCTATGCCATTCACAATTTCTTTCAGGAAAGAGGCTTTGTTTACGCCCACACACCTATCATCACAGGCAGTGACTGTGAAGGTGCAGGGGAAATGTTCCGTGTAACCACATTAGACTTAAATAACCTGCCAAAAACAGAGGATGGAAAAATTGATTTCTCCAAGGATTTCTTCGGAAAAGAAACAAATTTGACCGTAAGCGGTCAGCTTTCCGCAGAAACCTTTGCTATGGCATTCCGTAATGTATACACCTTCGGCCCTACTTTCCGTGCTGAAAACTCCAATACAGCCCGTCATGCGGCAGAATTTTGGATGATTGAGCCTGAAATGGCGTTTGCTGACCTTGAGGATAATATGGAATTGGCGGAAGATATGCTGAAATACATCATCCGCTATGTATTGGAAAATGCTCCCGAGGAAATGGAATTTTTCAACAGCTTTGTGGATAAAACTCTGCTGGAAAGACTGCAAAATATTTTGGACAATGAATTTGGCCGTGTAACCTATACAAAGGCTGTGGAATTGTTGATTGAAAGTGGACAAGTTTTTGAATATCCTGTTGAATGGGGTATTGATTTGCAAACAGAGCACGAACGTTATCTGACAGAGCAAATTTTCAAAAAGCCTGTTTTCGTTACAAACTATCCCAAGGAGATTAAGGCTTTCTATATGCGCATGAATGAGGATAACAAAACCGTTGCCGCAATGGATCTTTTGGTGCCCGGTGTTGGTGAAATCATCGGCGGAAGCCAGAGAGAGGAACGCTTAGACCTTCTGGAGCAACGTATGGACGAGCTGGGACTGAACAAAGAGGATTACTGGTGGTATCTTGACCTTAGAAAATACGGTGGCACCAGACATGCAGGCTTTGGCTTGGGCTTTGAGCGTGCAGTAATGTACTTGACAGGTATGGGCAATATTCGTGATGTACTGCCTTATCCAAGAACGGTAAAGAACGCAGAATTCTAATAATAATAAAGCGTGCTTGCTATTTAGCACATAAAAAAGACCCTATTGCAAAAAATTGCAATGGGGTCTTTTGAGTTTCTGTAAAAATTCACCGAGAAAACTGTCCTGTTTTATTCCTGTGTTAGTTTCCTATTCACGAAAGGTATCCTTTTTACTTGCCTTGGTTTTCCAATACAGAAAAAGAACAATGAAAAATGATAAGGTTTGGGCAATGGCAATACGCATCACTTGCAAATGGTCTGCCCCCGAAACTGCAGTAATATGCAATAAATTCACTATGGTATTATTCACAAAATGGTCTGCCATGGGCACCCAAAGATTTCCGAAAATTTTTGTCAGCATACACAGCTTTGCTCCCATCAAGCCCGACATAATGGTCAAGCTAAGCATTGCCATGAAGGCAGAGAAAATATTGATATCCCCTTCTAAAAAACTGCGCATTGGTGCCGCTATATGCCAAAGCCCGAATAGCACAGACGAAAGAATGGTTGCCCACAAAAAGGAGTATTTTTTTTCTGCAATTTTCAGAAATAACCCTCGAAAAATCCCCTCCTCCATTACCACATTTATTATATTTCCTGCAATACACATAATATAAAAAAATAAAGCGGTTTGATTACCCAGATTACCTTGTATGCTGTAGCTGGTCACATACCATTGCAGTGTTGGTGCATTTCCTGAGATATTTTGCATGATAAATTCTGTGCCATAAGCAGGGAGAAACACCAATATTCCTAACAGTATGCCATACGCCAGATACTTACCCGGTTTTACTTTTGAAAAGCCAATCGCTCTCCAAGAAATGCAAAAGTATCTCAACGTAAAAAAGAGAATGCATATCCCCACCATTTTATGCAGAAATGCCTCACCAAAAAATCCTCTGTCCGTTTGTAAGATGAAATATTCAAAGCCTCGAAAAATAAAACATACTCCATAAATGATTAGAATCAGCAATATTCCCATTTTTTTGTTTTCTGTTTTCATGCCACACTCCTTCTTTAAATGAGAATATACTCACTTGTTAAAATAATAGATTTCTCAAATATCATTGTGAAAGAAATCTATTTAATAAGAAATCAATATCCGCCTTTTAAATAAACCTTGATGACAATTCTCTTAAGAGCCCTTCTATTCCCTCAGGCCGCAAAGCACATTTCCCTTTACTCTATTTATAAAAAGGTGCCAATTACAACTCTCATGCAATTGCCACCTTTACAAAACTCATATATTTAAGGCAAGGCTTATCTTCTTACCATATCTCTTGTGATTTCAGCAATGCTGGTGGCACCACACATGGCCATAGTATCTCTTAGTTCCTCGCCAATTTTATTGATATAAGCCTTAACCCCTTCTCCACCGCCGCCGAATACCGCTGAAACAAAAGGTCTTGCAATAATAATTCCATCTGCGCCTAAGGCTAGGGCTTTAAAAATATCGCCACCAGTACGGATACCCCCGTCTACGAAGATTTTCATGCTATCCCCTACTGCCGCCACAATTTCTTCCAAAACATCTGCCGTTGCGGCACAGCCATCTAATACTCTGCCACCGTGGTTTGAAACAACAATGGCATCTGCACCTGCTTCTTTTGCCTTTAAGGCACCCTTTACACTCATAATTCCTTTTACAATAAAGGGTGTTTCAATCAGGGCGATGATTTCTTTTAATTCTTCCACTGTTTTGCTGCCTGCAGGAGGAGTCAGATTTTTCAAAAAGGGCAATCCTGCCGCATCAATATCCATGGCAACGGCAAAAGCATCACTTTTAGAAACCAACTGCATTTTCTCTTCTATGGTTTCCTTATTCCAAGGCTTTATTGTGGGGATACCCAAGCCCCCTGCTGTCTTAATTGCTTTGGTGGCACCCTCCATAACCTGAGGATTTACGCCATCGCCGGTAAATGCGGCAATCCCGTGTTCACTGCAAGCGGAAACCAAAACATCATTATATGTAATATCATTATATTTATCGCTGTAATGCAGCTGAATGGCACCTACAGGGCCTGCAAAAAACGGATAGTCAAAGTGCTTACCAAATAGGGTGATAGAGGTATCTATAGGCTTATTTTCATAGATGGTATCCATATTAAGATAAACTTTTTTCCAAGCCTCATAATTACGTACCGCCGCATCGCCAATACCCTTTGCACCAGGGCCCGGCAACTTATTTCCGCAAGCCTTTCCGTTACAAACAGGACAGGCAAAGCACTTATCGCCAATACATTCTCTTGCACTCTTTAATATTTCATCATATGTCATTATTTTAGACACCCCTTTTTCTTTTTTTAGGCCTATCATATCACAAGAAAATTAGGAAATCAAATTCTTACACCCTTTTTGAAATAGGGTTTCATATCTTAGAACTATGTTCATCCCCTGTTTTTCCATAATATTTTATTCAACTTCATTGCTTAGTCATCCAGATGGAAGTGAAGTTTATTTTTGGAGAAAATATCTTTTTCATTCAGCATTTCTACTGTCCTACAAAGTGAAATGTTAGACCCAAAAAATAGACAAAACACTCTCTCCTCATAAATTACCATTTTTAATCTATTTGTCTATCTTAATCTAGTCCCTGCACTCGCAGTATAAATTTCATACCACTCCCAGCGTTCCAATTTTACCTCCAAGGCTTTTATTGCGCTATCCAAACGAGAAAGCTTACTGCTTCCCACAATTGGCATTGCTTTTACAGGATGATACAATAACCACGCATAGGCAATGACCTCCGCCTCCACACCATGCCGCTGTGCAATTTCCAAGAGCTTATCTTTAACCTTTATATAAGGCGCCTCTTGGGAAGTAAATAGTTTTCCCCCTGCCAAGGGTGACCAAATCATTGGATGAAGCTTATTTTGTGTCAACAAGTCAATCATTCCTGAATGAATATGCTCGTCGCAACAAGGATTCCATTCTATCTGATTGGTGCAAAGCTGATTTTCGCAAAATTGATTTAGTGCTTGAAATTTAATTGGGTCGAAGTTTGACACACCAATTTCCTTCACCAGCCCCTCATTCTTCAATTCCAGTAACGCCCTTCCCGTTTCCTGAGGATCAAAGCAAGGGTCTTCCCGATGAATCAAATACAAATCCAATGAATCACAGGAAAGACGTTGCAGACTTTCCTTGCATGAAGTTTTAATCCTATCATAGGAAGTATCATAATATTTAAAGCCATCATGATTAAAAATTCCCGTTTTGCTTACCAGCTGAATTTTTTTGCGTAATGCCGGATTTCTAGCAAACACCCGTCCTAATTGAGTTTCACATTCTCCAAAACCATACACTTCTGCGGTATCAAAGGTGGTGACCCCCCGTTCCACGCACCCTTGCATAAAAGCCTCCAGCTCTTTTGTATTCCACTCCCATTGAACCAAACGCCAAAAGCCCTGTATGATGCGGGAAAAAGAAAGCCCTTCTGTCATTTTCAAATATTCCATATGAATACCCTCCTTTCGTAATTTCAACTATGTTTACTGTTCGCCATACTATGGGATATTCCTTTGGCATAATCCACAACTTATATTTATACCTCTCTTTAGGCGCTTTTTTTGCATAATCTACGGTTATTTCCGTAAAAAAATTGAATAATTGGTTGAATACCGTATATTATTCACACAGAGTGATTGAAATTCTAAAAAGCCCACACAATGAAATAAAGGCTTATATCCTGTATTTATAATAATTTATCTAAATTTCTTAAAATGTTTTCTATTATTTTTATTTATATTTATCCATCCCTCTTGTGTAAATGACTACAAACCATCTTCAATTCACAAAATTGTATAATTATGCATTTTCATATTGACTTTCTATTTGAAAGGTATATAATATAAAAAAATAAATTGTTTGAAAAGGGGAACAAGGCTATGAAATATAAAGTTTACATAGACGGCCAAGTAGGTACAACGGGCTTGCAGCTGCGTCAGCGTCTGGAGCATCATCCAAATATTGAGCTCATGCTCATCAGCGAAGAGCTGAGAAAGGATGAAGCCGAGAGAAAAAGACTAATGAACAGTGCAGACGTTGTGTTCCTCTGTTTACCCGATGAGGCGGCAAAAGAAGCAGTTCTTCTGGTGGAGAACCCCCATGTATGCATCATCGACGCCAGTACCGCCCATAGAACCAACCCACTTTGGACTTACGGCTTTCCGGAGCTTTCTCCCGCTCATAGACAAGAGATTGCAAAAGCAAAGCGTATAGCCAACCCCGGGTGTCATGCAACAGGCTTTATTGCGGCGGCATATCCCTTGGTAAAGCTGGGTATTCTAAGCCCTGATTATCCCTTCTCTGCCCACAGCATCACAGGCTACAGCGGCGGTGGCAAAGGCATGATTCAGGAATTTGAAGCTACTGACAGACCCAGTGCATACGAAAGTCCAAGACAATATGGATTAAATCAAACCCATAAGCATTTGCCTGAAATGCAGTATGTAACAGGAATTTCCGCTCCACCGGTATTTACGCCCATTGTGTGTGATTTCTACCGCGGTATGGAAACCTGCATCCCTCTGCATACAGACCTTTTTTTGAAAAAAGTTACAAAGGCAGAGCTCATTGATTTCTTTCAGGATTTTTATAAGGATTCCAATTTTATTAAAATCGCCCATGAAGAAAGTGGTTTTCTGGCATCGAATTTATTGGCAGATAGCAATGGCTTAACCCTTTATATCGAAGGAAACGACCAACGAATAACCATCACCAGCGTTTTTGATAACTTAGGTAAAGGTGCTTCTGGAGCGGCAGTGCAAAATATGAATATTGTCCTCGGTTTAGACGAAACCGAATCATTGATATAAACAAAGGAGGAAATTTTATGGAGAAAATAACAGGTGGTGTTACTGCACCTAAGGGCTTTCTCGCCGGCGGCTTACATTGCGGCGTGCGTGCAAGCCAGATGAAAAAAGACTTAGCTATGATTTACAGCCAAACCCCATGTACGGCGGCGGCAGTTTATACACAAAATAAAGTGTACGGTGCTCCTATTACCGTGACCAAAAACAACATTGCAAACGGAATGGCTCAGGCTATGATTTGCAACAGCGGCAACGCAAACACCTGTAACGCCGACGGCGTGGAAAAGGCAGAGGCAATGTGCCAAATGACAGCGGAGGCTTTAGGGCTCTCCCCCCAGGATATTATCATTGCTTCCACAGGGGTCATCGGTGCTGTGCTTCCCCTTGAACCTATTGCAAATGGAATCAAGGAATTAGCACCTCAACTCACAACAGACGGCGGAGCTTTGGCGGCAGAAGCCATTATGACCACCGATACCAAAGCAAAGGAAGAAGCCTATATCATTGAAATCGGCGGCAAAACAGTGACCATTGGTGCAATGGCAAAGGGAAGCGGCATGATTCATCCTAACATGGCAACCATGCTGGGATTCTTAACAACAGATGCGGCAATTTCTGCCCCGATGCTGAATAAAGCGTTAAAATTGGCCGTTGATGATACCTTTAACATGGTCAGCGTGGATGGGGATACCTCCACCAACGATATGGTCTCCATTATGGCAAACGGAATGGCAGAAAATCCTGTAATTGAAGCAGAAGGTACAGACTTTGAAGCCTTTTTAACGGTAATCAAGGAAATTTGTACTTCTATGGCTAAGAAAATTGCTGGGGATGGTGAAGGCGCTACAAAGCTTATGGAATGCACCGTAAATGGTGCACCAACTACCCCTTTGGCAAAGGCAATCGCCAAATCCATTATTACCTCCAGCTTGACAAAGGCAGCAATGTTTGGGGCAGATGCCAACTGGGGACGAATTCTTTGTGCCATCGGCTATACGGAAGGAGATTTCCAAGTAGATACCATTTCAGTAGATATTTCCTCACCAAAGGGCAGTATTCACGTTTGCGAGAATGGTGCAGGGGTTGCCTTTGACGAGGAAGTGGCTAAAAATATTCTTTTGGAACAAGAAATTCATATTCAAGTAGAACTGAATCAAGGGGAAGGCACCGCAACGGCGTGGGGCTGCGACCTAACCTATGATTATGTGAAAATCAATGGAGATTACCGCACTTGATGGGGAGGCAGAAAAAATGGTCACAGACTGCAACAACATAAAGGCAAAGGTTTTAACAGCGGCATTGCCTTATATACAAAAATATACAGGCAGAACCGTCGTAATAAAATACGGCGGCAATGCAATGATTCATCAAGAGTTGAAAAAAGCCGTTATGAGCGATATTATCCTGCTTTCTTTAGTGGGAATACATGTAGTACTGGTGCATGGGGGCGGCCCTGAAATCAGTGGCATGTTAAAAAAACTGGACATCCCCTCTCGTTTTATAGATGGTTTGCGGTATACAGACGAGGAAACCGCAGAGGTTGTTCAGATGGTTTTAGCGGGGAAAACCAACAAAGATTTGGTTTCCCTCATCGGGCAATTGGGGGGAAAGGCCATTGGTCTTTGTGGTATTGACGGAGGAATGATTAAGGCGAAAAAAATCCAAGGGGACTATGGATATGTGGGAGAAATTACAGAAATCAATACAGAGCCCATTACCCAAGCAATACAAAGTGGATACATCCCCGTAATCGCCACCGTTGGCACAGATTGCCAAGGACAGACCTATAACATTAATGCAGACACAGCGGCGGCAGAGATTGCGGCAGCGTTAAAAGCAGAAAACATCATTACTCTTACTGACATTAGAGGTTTGATGCGGGATATTTCGAATGAAAACTCTTTGATACCTGTGGTAAAAATAGACGAAGTGGAAACACTGATTAATGACGGGATTATCAGCGGCGGCATGATACCCAAGGTGAAGAGTCTAAAAAAGTCCGTATTATCCGGCGTAGAAAAAGCAGTCATGATAGACGGCCGGATTGTACATTCCATCTTGATTGAAATGTTCTCTGACGAGGGTGTTGGAACCATGTTTATAAAGTAATTTGAAAAAAGCTCAGTTCCTTCAAGCTTTTTTCAAGAATACAGAGGTCAAACAAATGAGTTCCTGCGACCTAAAAGGTCTTGAAACTCCCTGTTCTCCTCGAAGGGGCAAAGCGCCTCTTGCGTGTTCCATTTGGAAAACTCTTCGTTTCCCAAACCTTTCCGCTTTCTAAAAATAAATTTTCATTTCCTCGCAAAAACGAAGTTTTTGCATAAAGAGTCAAGGGATGAAATCCCTTGCAAGGTTTGGGACAGCGTCCCAAGGTCTTGCTTTTGACCTTGAACTTGAACTTAATCTTAATAAAGGAAGGTGAACCAAATGAGCTTTGTAGAAATCAAACAACAAGACCAGGAATATATCATGCATACCTACGGCCGCTACCCTGTGGCTCTTGACCACGGTAAAAATGCCACCTGCTATGATGTAGAGGGTAAAGAATATATAGATATGACCAGCGGTATCGGCGTAAATGCACTGGGCTTTTGCGATAAGGCCTGGATTGAAGCAGTCACAGCACAGCTTCAAAAATTACAGCACACATCAAACCTGTACTATACCGCTCCCTGCGGGGAAGCCGCAAAATTGGTCTGTGAGAAAAGCGGCATGAAAAAAATGTTCTTTGCCAATAGTGGCGCCGAGGCTAACGAAGGCGTGTTTAAAGCGGCAAAAAAATATAGCTTCTTAAAATATGGCAAAGGTAGAAGCACCATTGTGGCCTTGGAAAATTCCTTCCACGGCAGAACTTTGGCTACCCTTTCTGCAACCGGTCAGGATGCATACCATAACTATTTCTTCCCCTTTGTAGACGGCCTTGTTTTCGCAAAAGCAAATGATTTGGAAGATACCCTTTCCAAATTGACGGATGATGTATGTGCTGTTATTATGGAAATGGTTCAGGGTGAAGGCGGCGTTCTTCCTTTGAATCAGCAGTATGTAACGGCTGTATATAACGCTTGCAAAGAAAAGGACATCCTCTTTATTGTGGATGAGGTGCAGACAGGCATCGGCAGAACCGGTTCCTTCTTCAGCTATCAGCAATTTGGCATTCACCCCGATTTAGTATCCTGTGCTAAGGGTCTTGGTGGCGGGTTGCCCATTGGCGGCGTATTATTCGGAGAAAAAACAGAAGAATGCTTGTCTGCCGGAGATCATGGCTCCACCTTTGGCGGCAATCCCGTTGTTTGTGCGGGTTCTGTTGAAATTTTGAACCGTTTGAATGATGATTTTCTGGCTGAGGTTCAAAAAAAAGGTGAATTTATTAAAAATCAGATATTAACTATGCCCCATGTCACCGATGTGGTAGGCATGGGCATGATGCTTGGCGTAAGCCTTGATATAGATGCAAAAGATGTTATTCAAAAATGCTTGGATAACGGATTAATGGTACTTTCTGCAAAAACAAAGGTAAGACTTTTACCACCTTTAACCATTACCAGAAAAGAACTGGAAAAAGGTCTCACCATACTAGCGGATGTATTAAAATCAATGTAAAATACAATAAGGTATTCCGCAAAACGCAGCTTCAGGCTAAGTGGTTTTGGGCAATCTCAAAGATTCCCTGTTAGAAAAATCCGCCCATGTCCTCCTGCGTTTTGCGCTGTATATTAACTATTTCCCAGGCGCACTAGAAAGAGAGGCATGAAACGAATGAAGCACTTTTTAAAGTTGTTAGATTGTACAACAGAAGAAATTATCGAGCTTTTAGACTTGGCTGATCAGTTGAAAAAATATGTGAAGGAGGGTAAAGAGCACCATTTCTTAAAAGGCAAAACCTTAGGCATGATTTTTGAGAAATCCTCTACCCGTACCCGTGTTTCCTTTGAAACAGGAATGTATCAGTTAGGCGGACATGCCCTTTTCATCAGCTCCAAAGATGCCCAAATCGGCCGCGGAGAACCCACCGAGGATACCGCTCGTGTTCTTTCCCGTTATTTAAACGGCATTATGATTCGTACTTATGAACAAAATGAAGTGGAAACCCTTGCAAAATACGGCTCCATTCCCATCATCAATGGCTTGACAGACTTCTGCCACCCCTGTCAGGTTATGGCGGATTTGCAAACCATTCGTGAACATAAAGGCAAATTAGAAGGCCTAAAGATGTGCTACATCGGTGATGGTAACAATATGGCCAATTCCTTAATCGTAGGTGGCTTAAAGGTTGGTATGACAGTAAGCATTGCTTGCCCCGAGGGCTATCGTCCCGACGGCAAGATTCTTGATTTTGCCAAGGAATACGGCGATAAATTTATTCTCACTGATGACCCTAAGGTTGCGGCAAAAAATGCCGACGTAATGATTACCGACGTTTGGGCATCCATGGGTCAAGAGGAAGAACAGGCCATTCGTGCCAAGGCATTCGATGGCTATCAAATCAATGCAGAATTGATGGCACTGACCAACAACGGCTGTATGGTTCAGCACTGCCTGCCTGCCCACAGAGGCGAAGAAATTACCGCTGATGTTTTTGAGGCACACGCAGACGAAATTTTTGATGAAGCGGAGAACCGTCTTCATGCACAGAAAGCAATTCTCGTAAAATTAATGGGCTGATAGGATGTGAAAAACGATGAAAAAAGCATATTTGGTTCTGCAAAACGGAAAAGTTTTTCCCGCAACACGCTTTGGTAAAGAAGGCGAAATTACAGCAGAGTTGGTTTTTACAACAGGAATGGAAGGTTATCTGGAAACCTTGACCGATCCCAGCTATCACGGTCAAATAGTAGTGCAAACCTTCCCGTTGATTGGAAATTATGGGGTAATTCCCGATGATTTTGAAAGCCAATCCCCCTCCCTTTCTGCATATATCGTAAGAAATATCTGCGAATTGCCCTCTAACTTTAGAAACGAGGGTACCTTAGGGGCATATCTGGAACAACAAGGGGTAATCGGTCTTTGCGATTTAGATACCCGTGCCTTGACAAAGATTATTCGTGAATACGGCGTAATGAATGCCGCTATTGTAAACGAAATCCCACAAGATATGGATGCCTTTTCCAGAAGCCTTTCCAATGCCGCTTTAAGCAGCAGTGTGGATAAGGTAACCTGCAAAGAGGCATATGTGCTAAATCCTACAGGGAAAAAGCATGTCGTACTTTGGGATTTTGGCTATAAGAAAAACATGGGGGATGAATTAATCAAAAGAGACTGTAAGCTCACCGTTGTTCCCGCGCAAACCACAGCAGAGGAAATTTTGAGCTTAAAACCTGACGGTATACTCCTTTCTAACGGCCCCGGAGACCCCTCCGATAACAAAAGCATTATCGAAAATATTGGCAAGGCTGCCCAAAGCAAAACACCAATTTTCGGTATCTGCCTTGGACACCAAATGCTGGCTTTGGCAAAGGGTGCTATCAGCACAAAATTGAAATATGGTCATAGAGGTGCAAATCAGCCTGTACGCTATACCCCAACAGGCAGACTGTATATCACCAGCCAAAACCATGGCTATGCCATTAAATCCGAAACATTACCGCCTTCTGCTGTGCTCTCCTTTACCCATGTAAACGATAACACCTGCGAAGGAATCGAATATACTGATATCCCTGCTTTCTCCGTACAGTTTCATCCAGAAGCTTGCGGCGGACCCAAGGATACCAACTTTTTGTTTGAACAATTCATGTCTTTAATGGGAGGGAAAGAAAATGCCGCTGAATAAAAAATTGAAACGTGTTATGATTATTGGCTCTGGCCCTATTGTTATCGGACAAGCGGCAGAATTTGACTATGCCGGCACCCAAGCATGCCGTGCGTTGAAGTCCTTAGGTCTTGAGGTTATTTTAATTAACCCCAATCCCGCTACCATTATGACGGATAATGCCATTGCAGATAAGATATATATTGAACCGTTAAAAATTGACGTCATCAAACGAATTATTAAAAAGGAAAAGCCTGACGGCCTTCTATCCACATTGGGTGGGCAAAATGGTTTAACCTTGTCAATGCAATTGGCAAAAGAAGGTTTCTTGGAGCAGGAAGGTGTCCTTCTGTTAGGCTCTCGTTTGGAAACCATTGATAAAGCTGAAGATCGTTTGCTGTTTAAGGAAACCATGGAAAAGCTGAATCAGCCCTGCATCCCCTCTGAAGTAGTTACAGATATTGAAAGTGCTTTAACCTTTGCGGATTACATTGGCTATCCCGTTATTGTGCGTCCCGCCTTTACATTGGGGGGAAGCGGCGGCGGTATCGCCAAAAACAAGGCCGAATTATCGGAAATTGCCCGCAGTGGTTTGGAGGCTTCTCCTATTCATCAAATCTTAGTTGAGCAATGTATCTCCGGTTGGAAAGAAATTGAATTTGAAGTTATGCGCGACGGTGACGGAAACGTAATTGCTGTATGTTCCATGGAAAACTTTGACCCTGTTGGCGTTCATACAGGGGATTCCATCGTTATCGCCCCTGCTGTTACTTTAGCGGATAAGGAATATCAAATGCTGCGTACTGCCGCTTTGGATATCATTACCGAATTGCAGGTAGAAGGCGGTTGTAATGTTCAGTTTGCTTTAGACCCCGAGAGCTTCCGTTATGCGGTTATTGAGGTAAACCCCCGTGTTTCCCGCTCCTCTGCTTTGGCATCCAAAGCCACAGGTTACCCCATTGCCAAGGTTGCGGCTCTGATTGCCGTTGGACTGACCCTTGGGGAAATCGAAAACGCTGTAACCGGCAAAACCAGCGCATTCTTTGAGCCAACCTTGGACTACGTTGTTGTAAAACTGCCAAAATGGCCTTTTGACAAATTTGTTTACGCAAAAAGAAAGCTTGGCACCCAGATGAAGGCTACAGGGGAAGTTATGTCCATCGCACCTTCCTTTGAGCAGGCACTTTTAAAGGCAGTTCGTGGTGCAGAAATCTCCATGAATACCCTAAATTTAGGAATTCTCGAGGAAAACAACACCGAGGAAATCAGAGAAATGCTAGACGAAGCCACAGACCGCAGACTTTTTGTGGTATACGAGGCGTTGAAACGTGGCCTTTCTATCGAGGAGGTTCATAAAATTACCCTCATTGATGAGTGGTTCTTAGGCAAGCTCATGAATATTTTAGAGGTGGAACAACGCTTAGCAAAAGAGACCCTCAACGAAGAATTATATGTGTTGGCAAAAAATACGGGCTTTTTGGATAAGACCATTTTCAGCCTATCGGGACAAACCCATCCCCACAGAAACTCTGTTTATAAAATGGTTGATACCTGTGCGGCGGAATTTGCGGCTCAAACCCCTTATTTCTACGCAACCTATGACACAGAAAACGAAGCTGCAGAATTCATCGAATCCCATAACAGCGGCAAGAAAACTGTTATCGTATTTGGTTCCGGCCCCATCCGTATTGGTCAGGGTATTGAGTTTGACTATGCTTCCGTTCACTGCGTTTGGACATTAAAAGAGGAAGGCTATGACGTGGTTATGGTGAACAATAACCCTGAAACCGTATCCACTGACTTTGACACTGCCGACCGTCTTTATTTTGAACCCCTTACCCCTGAGGATGTAATGGATATTATCGCCACAGAACAGCCCTATGGCGTTGTTGTTGCCTTTGGCGGACAAACGGCAATTAAGCTGACAAAGGCTCTATCCGAAGCAGGTGTGCGTATTTTAGGCACCTCTGCTCAAAGCATTGATGCCGCGGAGGACAGAGAGAAATTTGATGCCATTCTTGAGGAATTGCAGATGTCCAGACCAAAGGGCTTTGGCGTTATGACAAAAGAAGATGCATTACATGCGGCAAACCAGCTTGGCTACCCTGTTCTGGTACGCCCCTCCTACGTTTTGGGTGGTCAAAATATGATTATCGCCTTTTCTGATGAGGAAGTCGCTCGTTATATGGATATTATTCTGGCAGGGGGCATTGAAAATCCTATTTTGGTAGACAAATATCTCATGGGTACTGAGGTTGAAGTTGACGCAATCTGCGATGGTGAAGCTGTGCTCATTCCGGGGATTATGGAGCATGTGGAGCGTGCCGGCGTTCACAGCGGTGACTCTATTGCTGTCTACCCTGCATGGAACCTGAGCGGCCCCCTTACTCGTCGCTTAATCGAAGCAACGGAAAAATTGGCATTGGCATTGGAAACCAGAGGCTTGATTAATATACAGTATGTTATTTTTGAGAATGAAATCTATATTATCGAAGCCAACCCTCGTGCTTCCAGAACCATTCCTTATATCAGCAAAGTAACAGGCTTGCCTGTGGTTGATATTGCTACACAGGTGATGCTGGGTAAAAAACTTGCAGACTTGCCTTACGGCACAGGCTTATACCGTCAATCCCTATTTTCTGCAGTAAAAGTGCCTGTATTCTCCTTCGAGAAGCTGACAGATGTGGATACCCACCTTGGGCCTGAAATGAAGTCCACAGGGGAGGTCTTGGGTATTGGGCGTACTTTGGAAGAAGCTATCTATAAAGGCTTAGCAGGGGCAGGCTACCACATGGAACAGCGTGGCGGCGTACTGCTGACAGTGAAAAAGCGGGATAAAGTTGAGGTGGTTCATCCTGCAAGAAAATTGCATGAATTAGGCTTTCAGCTCTATGCAACAGAAGGTACAGCTTATGAGCTGAAAAAATATGATATCCCAGTAACGGAGCTGCCTACTATGGTAGAGGGCATTGATGAAATTATGGAGCTTTTGGAAAGCGGAAAAATTCAGTATATGGTTTCCACTTCCAATAAAAGCACCTTGCCCCAGCTTGCCAGCGTAAAACTGCGTAGAAAAGCAACGGAACGTGGTATTTTCTGCCTTACCAGCATTGATACCACAAATGCCTTGGTAAACGCTTTATTCAGCGGATTCCACCTAAATAATATGGAACTCATTGATATTGCCCATTTGCCCAGAGAAAAGGAAAAGCTGCATTTCACAAAAATGCGTGGCAGTGGCAACGATTATATCTACTTTAACTGTTTTGAACAGGAAATTAAAAATCCTGAATTTTTAAGTGTATGGCTTTCCAGCCGTCGTAACAGCATCGGTGGTGATGGCATTGTGCTTATTGAGCCTTCAACCATAGCTGACGCAAAAATGCGTATGTTTAACGCTGACGGTACAGAGTCTGCAGTTGCAGGAAATCCTATCCGCTGTGTTGCAAAATATCTGTATGATAACCATATGATACAATCAGAAAACGTGAGCATCGAAACAGGAAACGGCGTGAAGCAGTTGGAGCTTTTTGTTCGTGAAAATGAAGTTTACTCCGTTTTGGTGCATATGGGACAGGCAGACTTTAATCCCAAGGCTGTTCCCGTTACACTGGGTGATGAGCCTGTGATTCACAAAGCAGTTACTGTTGGCAATAAGGAATACTTTATTACCTGCCTTTCCATGGGCAATCCACACTGTGTGATTTTCACAGAGGATGTAGAATATATACCTTTGGATGAAGTGGGCCCTATGCTGGAGCATGCGCCTTTCTTCCCCGAACGGGCGAATATTTCCTTTGCCTCCGTGGAAGACCGTACAACCTTGCGTATGCGGGTATGGGAAAGAGGCATTGGGGAAACCATGGCCTGTGGTACAGGTGCTTGTGCTGTAGCGGCGGCGGCAGTTGCTTTGGGACATTGCCCCGATAAGCAGGATATTACTGTGAAGCTTCGTGGTGGAGATTTAATTATTCACTGTGACGAAAACAATATTACCATGACCGGTGATGCCCGTAAGGACTTTGAAGGCATTATCGAAATTTAATCAAGTTATACTTCATGGGAGCCGATAATGTCGGCTCCTTTTGAAAAAGCTACAGTTTTTTTGGCTATCGAAACACTTTAGCTTAAAAAAAATATGACCTTAACCAAACTTCAATACATTTCCTAATATAGTAAAATTAATCGCCAAAAATCGTTTTATTTGTTGACAATTATTATTATTTAATATATAATACACATAAAGAGAAGACATATATAAATATTAAAATTCAATGATCTCGGAGGTGTTTTTATGGAACTGAAAGGCTCTAAAACAGAAGCGAATTTAAAAACCGCATTTGCAGGTGAATCTGAGGCAAGAAATAAATATACATACTATGCAAGTGTGGCAAAAAAAGAAGGTTACGAGCAAATTGCTGCTCTTTTCTTAGAAACTGCCGGCAATGAAAAGGAACATGCAAAAATCTGGTTTAAACTGTTACACGGTGGCACAGTGCCTACCACAGCTGAAAACCTTTTGGATGCAGCAATGGGCGAAAACTATGAATGGACAGATATGTATGCAAACTTTGCAAAAGAAGCAAAAGAAGAAGGCTTTGACCGTATCGCTTATCTTTTTGAAGCAGTAGCAAAGATTGAAAAGGAACATGAAGAAAGATATCGCCAGCTTTTAGAAAATGTAAAGACTGGTGCAGTATTTTCAAAAGAGGAAGAAAGCGTATGGCAGTGTGAAAACTGTGGTCACAGACATGTTGGTAAGGATGCTCCTGGGCTCTGTCCAGTTTGCAATCACCCTCAGTCCTATTTCCGTTTGGCTTCCCAAAATTACTAAGGCGTATTTTCCTCAGTAATTTTAAAAGATACACAGAAACAAAAAGAGAATTGATGCCCCCTGTCAATTCTCTTTGCTTTATAATAATATAAAAAATTAAGGGTGCCGGCAAAGCCGGCATCCTCTTTTTATTTACTTAAAAAATTCTGAAAAGCTTTTCATTTCCTCAACTGCTTCGGTAACCTTAGCAAGATTTGAAGTATCTCCCAATAGGATTGCACCACAAATGGTATTGTTTAAGAAATAATATTTCTCCAAAATACCCTTTCTTTCATCCTTCACCTGCATGGTCTTATAAGTTAAGCCCTCTTTACTGCCTGGATCACCGATGGCATAGAGCATAGTTCCCAATGCTGCCAAAGTTACACCATAGGTCTTTTGGCTATAGGTTAAGCTATCCCCTGCAGCATTTGCCCCTGCAATACGTCCCATTTCAGACGCTACAGGCCAAATTGCAATATTCATACCCTGATACTGAGCACAATCACCACAAGCATAAACATCAGGCAAATTGGTACGCATTGCTTCATCCACAACAACAGCACGGTCACAAGTAATGCCTGCCTCGTTAGCCAAAGCGATGCTTGCACGAACTCCCGTGGAAATAATCACGATATCCGCTGGAATGCTTTCGCCACCATCCAATAAAACACTTTCAACCTTGCCATTTCCGCTAAGCTCGGAAATCTTTGCACCGGTTACAATGCGAATGCCTTGGTCACTGGCAATCTTGGTGAGCATATCTACTGCCTCGCTGTCTATCTTCCCTGCCATTAAAACGGGTGCACCTTCCAAAACTGTTACCTGAAGCTTTTCTTTGCGCAATTCCCAAGCAGCCTCAAGTCCTAATACACCACCACCAATAACCACAGCGGATTTTGCATTCAATGCCCAGTGGCTTACCTTCTCCACGTCAGAAATGGTTCTGATTGCGGTTACGCCTTCCAAATCCTTTCCTTTGATCGGAGGAACAAAGCTGTTTGCACCCAAGGCATACACACACTTATCATAAGGCAATACTTCACCGTTGGAAAGATGAGCTTCCTTCTTCTGGGTATCCAGCTTCTCTACCTTGGTGCCTAATTTAATGGTGACCTGATTATCTTCATACCAAGCTCTATCCTCGCTGGCAATGGCATCGCCGCTTAAAGCGCCAAACATATTCTTTGTCAGCATAGGTCTATCATAAGGCAATTCCTTCTCTTCCGAAATCATGGTGATTTTTGCCGTTTTATTCCGCTCTCTGATGGCTTTTGCCGCATTCAGCGCTGCAGTACCGCCACCAAGAATCACAAAGTTCTCCAAGCTTTCCTTGTAGAAAGCAACGGTTTCCACTTCAATTGGTGCAAAGTTTTCAGGCCCAACACCGCAAACAGGGCAACGATCCAAGGAGGAATCCAAAATTTCACCGCAAACCAAGCATTTAACCAGCGTAGACCTTGCGCCTGATTTTTTTGGCATTTCCTTTTGCTGCAATTTCTGTCCAAAACGATAGCCAAACTCAAAGGCTTCTAAGAGCTCTTTCTCCGAAGGCTTAAATTGAACACGATAGCCTTCCATTACACGCATATTCAACTGTTTCAAGCGTTCTATCAAATGAGGTACGCCCTCGCCGCTCCAACCGTAACTGCCAAAGGCACTGGCAAGCTTTCCACCATGAATAGGAGAATATAATGACGTAGCCAAATCCCAAATGGGCTTTAAGGCATCCCCCAAAATAGTAGGTGTACCAAACAAGAGCCCTTCCGCTGGGGCGATTTCACCCAAGACCACCCCTGGGTCTGCCGTAACCATATCATAAATTTTTACTTCAATATCGCCGCTTTCACGAATACCATCTGCAATTTTTTCTGCCAGCTCACCGGTATAGCCATAAGCACTTACATAAGGAATTACAACAGTTTTCTTCTCGTTTACAGGAACCTTACACCATTCCTCATAAATTTGAATTAATTCTTCTATATGGCTATCCAAGACTGGGCCATGGCCTGTGCAAATCATATCAATTTCCAAAGACTTTACCACATCCAAGGCTGCCGTCATATAGGGCTGTTTAAAGGGTCCTAAAATATTATCAAAGTAATATTTTGTCGCACGCATATAGCCTTCCTCATCCGTTACAGTGCTTCTTAGAATGCCGTCATGGGCGTAATGAGAGCCGAAGGAATCGCAAGTAACCAGAACCTTATCCTCAACAATGTAAGTATACATACTATCAGGCCAGTGAAGGTTTGGCAGGGAATAAAAACGCAGTGTTTTATCACCAATACGCAGTTCATCCTTATCCTTCACAGGAATACTATAGAAATCACGATTTACAATCTGTTTTAAAAAGCCGATGGCCGTTGGTGTTGCAATGATTTTTGCTCGTGGGCATTTTTCAATAATGCTCTGCAAGCTTCCCGCATGATCAGGTTCTGTATGGTCAACAACTATATAATCAATATTTTCCACATCAAGCTTTTCGGCAATCGCTTTTTCATATTCATCAAAAAACTTTGCTTTTGCTGTTTCAAACAGTACTGTTTTATCCCCGCATTTTAAAATGTAAGAGTTGTAGGTTGTGCCGAACTCCGTATTCATAATAATATCAAAAACTCTTAAATCCTTATCTAAAATACCTGCCCAATAAAGATCTTTTTTTAGTTGCAATGTATTCATGAAACTCCTCCTTTTTTAATGTATACTGTATGCGTCATTTATGTTTAGAATAGTACACCTTTGTATGATTCCTTTAAAATCTAAGCTTCATACATATTTTCTTTTTTCTATGTTAGCTTTTTTATTCAAAAAACAAAGACCGGCATTTACCGGTCTTTGGGTTGGTTTTTATGCTTCGTACTTCCAAAGTCCATGTAAATTACAGTACTCGTACGCTGCTACTACTTTCTCATCATCTGTCAAAGCAAATTCAGCCTCAGGAGCACCTGTGTGATCCAAATATTTCAGCTGTCCGCCTTGGGTTGTTTCCAAATAGATCCAAGCAATATGATGCTCTTCCAGCATAGGATGGGCAACACTGCCAACTACAACCTTTACTTTATTTCCCTCTACAGTTACAACGGGAACATGCTTTTCTGACGCACCATCAGAGGTATTTGCTTTCAATTCCTGCATAGCCTCACCACAACAGACTACAGTACCTCCTCTATCCTCTACCATGTGAATAATATTTTTACAATGATTACATCTAAAAAATTTTGGTGTCATGCTGCATTCCTCCTTCATCATTAAACCGTTTATATTTTGTTATAATGCATTATCTTAAGTTTCTTTATACAAATTTATTTTTACTTTTGTATGATAATATGATAGCATAAATAGAGAGAAAAAAAAAGTTGCAATTGCAACATTAGAAGGTGTTTTTATGAAAAATTTGAGTAAAAATCCAATTTTTTCCGGTGTAACTGCCGATGATATTGAAAAAATGATTGTTTGCTTTGAAGCGGAAAAAAAATTTTTTCATGAAAAACAAACAGCCTACGTTTATGATGTGGGTTGTCAAAAAGTTGGATTGTTGTATCATGGTTGTGTCTCCATTAATCGGCTGAATGCCGACGGGTCTTTAGATATGCTAGAATACATTGAGGATTCCGGAATATTCGGTGCTGCTTTTTCTTTTTTCGATCATGATGATGAATTTATTGTGATTTGTGAAAAAGATTGTGCCATTCTTTTTGTAGATAAATCGCATATTACAAAACGATGCTCAAACGCTTGTGCCCACCACAGCATAGTCATTGAAAATCTACTCACGTTTATGTCTAGAAAAATTGTAAATCTAACGGAAAAAGTAGATATTTTAAGCCATCGCACCATTCGAGAAAAACTTTTATGCTATTTTCGGTTGCAGACGGCAAAGACAGGAAAAAATTTTTTCCAACTGCCCTTTTCTTTTCTAGCATTAGCAAATTATCTTTGCATTGACCGCAGTGCTATGATGCGGGAGCTGAAAAGAATGAAGGAAGATAACACTGTAAAAGTTATTGATAAAAATATTTTTTTAAACGCTCCAAAATACTAACCAAAAAAATATATTGATTTCCTTTTACAAATTAAAAAGCCCCTTTTGCATGGAATGAATTCGTGCAATTGGGGCTTTTCTCTCCTAAATAAATATGTTTTTATTCAATTTCTGAAATCGCATAAGTTTTTTCTAGGAAGCGCTGATTTAACAAAGGGTGTACAGATGCTCCGGGAAATTTTTTGCTTCACAACGAAAAATTCACCCTTTTATATGTGCCCACGGTATAAACCAGCGTTTTCCTAATATAAGAATTAACCTTTTAACCTATGAAGATACTTTTCTTTGGTGGCCATACCGCCCCGAATGTGGCGTTCTGCTTTATTAACCTCAAGCACACGACGAACAGATCTTGCCAATTCCGGATCAATACGCTCTACACGGTCAGTAATATCTTTATGTACCGTTGATTTACTGATCCCAAATTTTTTCGCCGTTTCTCTGACAGTGGCGTTAGTATGGATCATAAATTTTGCCACCTCTACCGCCCTCTCTTCGATATATGTTTTCAAACCGTAGCACTCCCCTAAAGATCATCTTGGATTATTTATATGCGAACACTAACGTCATATATGAACCTTTTCGGGGATTTCTTAAAGAAGTATTGCTTGAATTTTATTATTTTTTAAATTTTAGAGGAATTGTAGGGCAAGATGATGAAAGAATGTTTATCCCTTCACAAACAACGCGTAAAGGCAATGTAAAAAAATAGGAACTTTAATAATTTTTTATCAATTATTCTTGTATTTTTATAAAACAACCAGTATAATAATTCTTAAAAAAAATTTAATTTTTATGGGAGGTTGTTATGGAAAAAAATGGTTCTACCCAAGGTTTTCGTTCATTCCTAAAACGTAAGGATATTGAATTTTCTGCAAAACGTTACGGAATTGAAGCCTTAGGGGCAATGGCACAGGGTTTATTCGCTTCTTTGCTGATTGGCACCATTATTACCACAATAGGTCAGCAGTTTGGTATTGAGATTTTAGTGGAAATCGGGGGCTATGCAAAAAGTGTCACCGGGCCCGCTATGGCCATCGCCATAGGTTATGCGCTGAAATGTCCACCGCTGGTTCTTTTCTCATTAATTGCAGTGGGCGGAGCTGCCAATAGCTTAGGGGGTCCAGGTGGTCCTTTGGCTGTACTTGTTGTTACAATTTTTGCGGCAGAATTTGGTAAAGCAGTATCAAAGGAAACAAAAATTGATATTTTAGTAACACCCTCTGTAACAATTATCATAGGCGTATTATTGGCTATGTGGTGGGGTCCCACTTTAGGGGCACTTGCAAATGGCGTAGGAAGCACCATTATGTGGGCCACGGAGCTTAGACCCTTCCTTATGGGCATACTGGTTGCTGTTATTGTAGGTATTGCCCTTACCCTACCCATCAGCAGTGCCGCCATTTGTGCCACCTTAGGGCTGACCGGTCTTGCCGGTGGTGCGGCAGTGGCGGGATGTTGTGCCCAAATGATTGGATTTGCGGTAATGAGCTTTCCTGAGAACAGATGGGGTGGGTTATTTGCCCAAGGGATAGGAACCTCTATGCTTCAGATGGGCAATATTGTGAAAAATCCAAAAATTTGGATTCCACCCACTTTAGCATCTGCCATTACAGGGCCAATCGCCACCTGCTTCTTTCAAATGAAAATGAATGGAGATGCCGTTGCCTCTGGCATGGGCACCTGTGGGCTTGTTGGACAAATTGGCCTTTATACAGGCTGGCTAAATGACATTGCCGCAGGCACAAAAGATGCAATCACTGCCTTTGACTGGTTAGGCATGGGCATGATTTGCTTCATTCTTCCTGCAATACTTACCTTAATTTTTGCTTATATATTAAGAAAAATTGGTTGGATTCGTGAAAATGATTTGAAATTGAATTTATAATATCAAGGGTGTCGTTAAATCGACACCCTTTTTAATTTTATATTGAAAAGATTTATAAGATTGGATTATTTTTAAGGCTTGTTGTAGTTGAAATAAAAGTAAAACTTATTACAATAAAAAGCCCCAAAAGGTAAGGGGCTTTTTCAACTTCTATTTTAATTTATATATAGAAAACTTCTCTTGGAATTGTATAGGCATATTTAAAAAAGCCTGCTTAAAGTCCTCCTCCTCCAAAAGCCCTCCCTCTTTGGCTACCACAGCAGCTGAAATATAATTTGCCGCTTCTATTGCTTCCTTGAAACCAAGACCAAAGCGTCTTGCGGCGATGATTGCTCCCATATGGGAATCTCCGGCGCCTATGGTATCCACTACCGTTGTTTTTACGGGGGAAGCATAGCAATCCTGTTCTCCATCATAGCAATAAGAGCCTTTTTCCCCTAATGTAACAATTACGGGACGCTGTGTTTTTTCAAACAGTTTTCTTGCCCCACCTTCAATGGTAGTTTCAGCAGTGAAATCCATAATCTCTTTTTCATTGAGGTGCATAATGGGGTGAAGTTTTAAAACAGCATCCATTCTTTTCTCATCAATTTTCAAAATACGAGGGCTTGGTGAAAAATATATCTGATATTCAGGATGCTTTTTCAAATATTCTATAATATTCATACCTGTATGCTCTTCAATTTCCAAGCCACAAATATATACGCTGTCTATGGATTCTTGATGAATGTTTTCCAAGTAAGATTCCTCAAAGGTATATTCAATGCCATGGTCAACAATAAAGGTTCTTTCCCCCCCTGCTTCTACCATGCAATAACAGCAACCATTTTCCTCCTCAGGACGTCTTACATAGATTGAAACCCCTCGCTCCGTCAGCCTGTCCAATACAAAATTGCCATAAATACCACCCCCTACGGCAGTACAAAGGCTATAGGGTGCAGAAAAATGGCGCAAAATATCTGAGGTTAAAAATGCACAGCCCCCCAAAGAGCGGCTTTGCCTTGAAATATGGATATCCTCTCCGGTTACAGGCAAATGAGGAATATTAACAATGACATCCACCACTGCGGAACCAATTACCAACGTTTGTTTCATTCATGTTCTCTCCTAACTTTATTCACTGTTCCTAGTATAGCATAAAAAATATAATTTTCGAATTTTTTCTTTTTTTGGGAACTAAGGAAAAAAAGCTGCGTCATATAAAATGAAAAAAATAATGAAGCCTTCAAAAGGAAAGGGGAAATATAAATGAAAAATATGAAACGTTTGTTAATTACCGCATCTTTAGCAGCTGCACTTGCTCTTGGCTCCGCCTCCGCAGTTTTTGCAGCAGAAAGAAACTCCATCACCACCACAGGAACAGGAATAGTAAATGTTCAACCTGATGTTGCCACCATGTCATTTACCATTCAAAGTACAGGTAAAACCGCTGAAGCAGCACAGAAAGACAACAACATGATTTCAGCAAAAGTTATTAGTAAATTAGAAGAAATGGGAATTGCCAAGGATAAAATTATTACAAGCTATTCCGCAGTATATCCTACCTATCAGTATGACGCTGAAACAGGAAAAAGCAGCATCAGTGGTTATCAAGCAAACATTAACTTGGATGCAACCGTAAAAGACATTGATAATGTGGGAACCTATATTGATGGTGCGTTAAAAGCAGGTGCAACAGGCTTTAACAATGTGGTTTTCTCTTTGGAGGACACAAACCGTTATTACACACAAGCTTTACAGCAGGCTGTTAAAAATGCTTCCAACTCTGCTAATGCAATTGCAACTGCATACGGTAAGCCTTTAGGTGAGATTTTAAACGTTGTGGAGCATGAATCCTACGCTTCTTATGAAGAACCGGCAGTTTACAGAGAAAAAGCTATGCTGGATTCCGGCTATGGCAGCAGTAATCAAACAGTAATCAAGTATGATAAAGTGAAAGTAACTGCTACCATTACTGCTACCTATGGTATTTAATAGAGCATCTCATCTATAAGTATCCTCTAAAGTTAAAGTAGAAAAGTTTATACCTTATAAGCCCAATTGCCTAGCAATTGGGCTTTTGATATATCCCAGAATTTTTATACTAAAACCGCCTTTATAACTTTTTATTGCTACCTTAATGAGAAGAGACAATCTTCAAACCTATAATTCCTACTACAATAAAACCAATACAAATCAATCGAACCACGTCAAAAGGCTCTTTAAATAGTAAAATTCCTAAAAAAACTGTTCCAACAGTTCCGATTCCAGTCCAAATTGCATATGCAGTTCCTAAAGGAAGTTCTTTTAATGCCAATGATAAAAAATAAAAGCTGGCTATCATCCCTGCTACAGTAAGTATACTTGGCATAATTTTTGTAAAGCCTTGTGTATACTTTAGACCCAAAGCCCATCCTACCTCACAAATTCCTGCAATGATTAAATAAACCCATTTCATAATTTTCACTCCTTTTAAATAAAATAAAGCCTGAAAGATATTTTCATATCTCCCAGGCTTTTATCCCTCCGTGTACACAGCAAACTGTGCGTTTTATCTCGGACCTGACCAGTTATCAATTTCAAACTGCGGAACCCTATAAAACTTTATATTTGATTTCTCTATAATAAAACAGACAAATTTCTTCATGAAATTTGTCTGTTTTAAACGGAGAAGGAGGGATTTGAACCCTCGCGCCGCGTTAACGACCTATACCCTTAGCAGGGGCACCTCTTCAGCCTCTTGAGTACTTCTCCAAAAAACCTACTGCCAAAATATCATATCATTTTTCATGAGCTTTGTCAAGGAAAAGTATTTGCAAATTATTTTATTTTTTTCCTATAACAGACATTCCATTTCACCTTGTATACAACCAGGAATATTGCAACCAACTATGAAAATCTACATCGGTTGTATACTCAGAAAGTTTTGAATCATTTTTTATTAACGGGAGCCATGACAAGCACAGCCCCCTATTTAAACTCAAAAATTATTTCTTCTTTTCCAATTTCTCTAAGCCACCCATATAAGGACGCAAAACTTCAGGAATGCGTACAGAACCATCTGCCTGTAAATTATTTTCCAAGAAAGCAATCAGCATTCTGGGAGGTGCAGCAACGGTATTATTTAAAGTATGAGCAAAATATTTCTTTCCATCTGCAGAAGTTACACGAATACCTAATCTTCTTGCCTGAGCATCTCCCAAGTTGGAGCAGCTTCCTATTTCAAAATATTTTTTCTGTCTTGGGGACCATGCCTCAACGTCTACAGACTTCACTTTTAAATCTGCCAAGTCGCCGGAGCAGCATTCCAAAGTACGTACGGGAATATCCATTGTGCGGAACAGATCAACAGTGTTTTCCCATAATTTATCATACCACATAGGGCTGTCTTCCGGCTTGCATACAACTATCATTTCCTGCTTTTCAAACTGATGAATACGGTATACACCACGTTCTTCAATACCATGAGCTCCTTTTTCCTTACGGAAGCAAGGAGAATAGCTTGTTAAGGTTTGAGGTAAGTCCTCTTCCTTATTCATTGTATCAATAAATTTACCAATCATAGAATGTTCGCTGGTACCAATGAGATACAGGTCTTCTCCTTCGATTTTATACATCATAGCATCCATTTCTGCGAAGCTCATAACCCCTGTAACAACGTTACTACGAATCATGAAAGGAGGAATGCAATATGTGAAACCACGGTTAATCATAAAGTCTCTGGCATAGGATAACACTGCGGAATGCAAACGAGCAATATCCCCCATCAGATAGTAAAAGCCATTTCCTGCAACTCTTCTTGCCCCTTCCAAGTCAAGGCCATCGAAGCTTTCCATAATTTCTGTATGATAGGGAATTTCAAAATCGGGTACAACAGGCTCACCATATTTTTGAACTTCCACATTTTCACTATCATCTTTGCCGATAGGAACAGAAGGATCAATGATATTTGGAATTGTCATCATGATTTTTTTGATTTTTTCCTCTACCTCTTTTTCCTTTTCTGTCAGTTCATCAACTCTTGTTGCTTCTGCCGCAATCTTTGCCTTTACAGCTTCCGCCTCATCCTTTAAGCCTTTTGCCATTAACCCGCCAATTTCTTTGGACAGCTTGTTTCTTTCTGCACGCAGTACTTCAACCTCTTGCTTGATACCTCTGTTCTCAAGGTCTAAAGCAATTACCTCGTCTACTAAAGGTAACTTATTATCCTGAAATTTCTTTTTAATATTTTCTCTTACCACATCGGGATTTTCCCTTACAAATTTAATATCCAACATCTTTTTTTCCTCCTTATTCTTTCTAACTTATACGAATTTGGGAAATCGGAGTAAATAAAAAAACCCCCGATCCCATAAAAAACAGGGACGAGAGTATTTCCCGCGTTGCCACCCAGATTGCCCGAAAAAATTTCGAACCTCTTTAAACAGCGATATAGGGCTTACCCTTCCGACTTTCATCGGCAGCTGGGAAAGTGGAGCATTTTCCTTGTTTCATCGGCTCGCACCAAACGCCGACTCTCTGAAGAAATACAGAAAACTTAGCTTTCCTATGGGCGATTATTCGCCACACGCTTTGCCCCACTATTATATACCAGTTTGCAAAGAAAAATCAATAGTTTTTCGTGCTTTTCCAATTTTGTTGCAAAATTCATAGTTATGTCAACTTATAGTATAAATTTTTCTATAATTTCTGCCACTGCATCCTGCTCACATCTATTTTTTGTAATATAATCTGCAATTTCTTTTACCTCAGGCTCTGCGTTAGCCACTGCAATCCCCAAGCCCGCTTTTTTTATCATGGAAATATCGTTATGACTATCCCCCACAGCAATGACTGACTTTAATGGCACTCCAGCTTTTTTTGCGGTTTGTTCCATAATATTGCCTTTGCTAACACCTTTTTTTACAATTTCCATAAATATTTTGCTGGAAAAAAAACAATCTAACTCGTCTCCTGCAGTTTCTTGCACCATTTTCTGCACCAAGAGCAGCTTTTCTTTCTTTCCCGAAATAAGAGATTTTGTAAATTCACCTTGATAATTTAGAGGTTCTTTTACCACCTCAACGCCACTCCCCATAACTTTGCAATATTGTTTTACCCTGTCTGTCTCAATCTCAGCCATAAATTTTCGGTCATCATAATAATATAACTCCAAACCAAGCTCTCGGGCAAAATTTGCGATGGGAGCATAGGTCTTTGGAGAAAAGCTTTCACGTATTGCCAGGGACATATCTCTTAAGTCATAAACAGCTCCCCCATTTTGGCAAATGGCATAGCCTTCTTTGCCAATTAAATTCAATTGTTCAAGAAAGCGTTCCACGCCAAACACACCTCTGCCAGTACAGATTACAAACTGAACGCCTTTTTTTATAGCTTTCTGAATTGCAATATTATTTTTTTCTGACACTTCCGTATCATTTTTTAATAAAGTTCCATCCATGTCAGAAAAAATCATTTCATAGCCCATATTCTACTCCTTTTTACACTGCCTTATTAACATTCTGTGGATAACTACGTATTTAAAAAAATATTTTTATTAGTTTTCATAATATTCCTGTTGGTTATCCACAATATCCACATATTTTATACACATATACACATTTTTTTAAGAAAAAAGGTGGTTTTCGGAAAAACACTTTCCTACTTCCACCCCATGTTTATTCTTCTTCTTTCAATAGTTCTTTTTCTATGAAAGGAGGCAATTCTTGAAAAATATTTTCTTCAAACTGAACTGATTCCCCTTCTTCCATTTCTTCGCTTAGCACATCAACCACTGCAATTTGACTTGCGATAACCTCTTCTTGGAAAATTTGTTCTTTTTCAGCCATGGTAACATCCCCAATTTCTCCTGCGGCCTCTTTTGGAGCCTCCTCCTTGGAAATATCAAGCTGTAACTGTTCTTCCATAACAGGCTCTTTGTCTTTCTTACGGAAAACAGGTCTAAATTTAACCTTGAGCACTTTTTCATGTTCTGGGTGATATGCCTGATCCTTAGCCATTTGCACAGCCTTAATTTCCTCTTCAGAAAGCATATATATGCTTACACCCATTTGTATAGGTTTGGCATAAGTGAAAGAGCCAGTGCGGCTGTGAATGCCATTTAAAACCACGCCATTATCCTCACCGTCTAACAAAGCCAAAGCGAAGCAGAGGTTTCCTCCCATTTCTTCAAAGGGATTATAACGTACCAATCCAACCTTTTGGATATTGCTCTTCATGGTTTTATCCATATCCGTAACCATATCCAGTAGCTTTCCGTATTTTTCCTCAATTTCTTTTGAACTTTTATAGTATTTTTCTAATTTCATTTCTAAATTATGGCTAGGTCTACGATTAGTGCCCATAAAAAAATCATATCTTTTCTTTTGCCCATTGAACTTCACAAACAAGACAATACACAAAATGAAAAGAAGAAGCACCGCAATCCCTAAGCCAATAAGAATATATATGATATAATCTTGCTGTAATTCCATTTGCAATTATCCTTCCATTCTTTTCATCATGGTTAAAAGTCTATCCAAATCTTCTTGAGAATAATACGAAATTTCAATTTTCCCCTTATTTTTCATTTGACTGATTCGTACCTTTGTGGAGAAAATAGTTTTTAATTCATCCTCAACTGCTTTTTGATTTGCATTTTCCGAAAATTCTTTCTTGTCATTTTTTTTCTCTTTTTGATTTAATTCCGCTTTCACCAAGGCTTCTGTTGCTCTTACGCTTAATTCTTCTTCAATCACGTGCTCTGCCAATTCAAATTGACGCTCTTGATCTGTAATGGAAAGAAGAGTTCTGGCATGACCGCTTGACAGCTTATTTTCGATGACAAAGTTTAAAACCCTCGAATCTAGCTGTAGTAAACGCATGGAATTCGTAATTGCAGAACGACTTTTCCCTACTTTTGTTGAAATTTGCTCCTGACTAAAGCCGAACTCATCCTGTAATCGACGATAGCTTTCAGCCTCTTCTATAGGATTTAAGTCTTCTCTTTGCAAGTTCTCCACTAAGGCTGCTTCAAAAGCCTCAGCATCTTCCCATTTTCTTTCAATAGCAGGTATTTTTTTCAATCCTGCAATTTTTGCCGCTCTCCATCGTCTTTCTCCCGCAATGATTTCATAGTAGTCTCCATTTTTACGAACAACTACGGGTTGAATCATACCATAGGTTTTTATTGAGGCTGCCAACTCCTCCAGCGCAGTTTCATCAAAATATTTTCTTGGCTGTTTCCTATTTGGCTCAATCATATCTATTTCGATTTCCCAAACACCGCTTTTACCCATATCTTTCCCTGTTTCTTTAAAATCTTCCAATTTATTATTGATCAATGCTTCTAATCCCATTCCTTTTGAACCTAGTCCCATTTTTTTAGCAGCCATAAATTAACTCCACTCCCTTTCGATAACTTCTTCTGCTAAAAGTGCATAGCTTTCTGCCCCTTTGGATTTGGGGTCATATAAATGGATGGGAAGTCCATGACTTGGTGCCTCCCCTAATCGAACATTTCTTGGAATAATACTGCGATATACACTGCTTCCCAGACTCCGCTTTACTTCTTCAACCACCTGCAAAGATAAATTTGTCCTTGCGTCATACATGGTAAACACGATACCCTCTATTTCTAAATAAGGATTTAGCCTTTTTTTGACTAAATTTATGGTATGAAGCAACTGCTCTAACCCCTCCAAAGCAAAATATTCGCATTGAATGGGAACCAACACCGTATCAGCGGCTGTAAGAGCATTAATTGTAATAAGATTCAAAGAAGGAGGACAGTCAATAATAATAAAATCGTATGCCTCTTTTATTTTTTTCAGCTCTTCTTTTAATATAAATTCTCTCTCTTCCTTACCAATAAGCTCTATTTCGGCCCCGGTAAGGCTAATATTTGCAGGAATTATTTCCAAACCTTCTACGCAAGTGGGTTGTTTAATATCCATTATAGTGGCTTCACCCAGAAACATATTATATATTGTTAATTCCATACCATTTTTATCAAGACCAAGGCCACTGGTTGTATTTCCCTGTTGATCTGCATCTATTACAAGGACTTTCTTTCCATATGTAGCTAAACTGGCAGATAAGTTGATTGCTGTGGTAGTTTTTCCTACCCCACCTTTTTGATTGGTCACTGCAATAACCCGTACTTTACCCATGGATTTTCCCGCCTTTCATTGCTATCTGCAAAAATTATAGCACATACCCTAGTGATTGAAAAGAAAAAACAGTAATGTTTCACGTGAAACACTACTGTTTTAATGCTCTTTCGCAGATTATGTTTCACGTGAAACATAATTAGCGTTTTGGATTTACAAAAACATGAATTGCCTTAGGAACTACCTTCACTTCAAAAGGCATTCTTGGCCCCATTTCCCCATCAACAGTTGACTCCATAATTTTAAAATCATCCGCAAGACATTCAATTTTAAAATATGAATCTCTTAAATACAGGATATTTCTTGTGTCATTGATATGATCTCCTGTTAGCATTTTTAAAAACAAAGGAGACAGCTCTATTAATGGTCTTCCCCGAATTGCAATCAATTCAAACATGCCATCTTGAATAGAAGCCTGTGGGGAAAGTTTTGCAAAACCGCCCGTACCGGCACTATTCATAATCATATATAAATACAGATCCTCTTCGATTACTTGACTACTGGTCGTAATGCGAAAAGGTATTTTATGAAAGCTTGGTATTTGCTCTACTCCTTTTAGATAATAGGAAAGACTTCCTAGGGCATTTTTTAAATCTTTATCTACAGTTTGAGAAACATTGGTAAGAAGTCCACCGGCACACACATTAATAAAATAGGTTGTGTCATTCACAAGCCCTAAATCGATGGCTACTGCATGGGTATTTGCAATGGCACGGCAGGCATCTTCAACCTGTCCACTTTTGAAACCAAGAAAGGTTGCAAAATCATTTGCTGTACCTGAGGGAATAATCCCTAGTGGTATATCCAATTTCCGCCTCATCATTGCATTTAGTACTATATTTACTGTTCCATCGCCACCGGATGCAACAATCAAGTCATAATCATCAGGCATTTGCTCAATATGTTTTGTAATATCACCTTCCGTCATGGTACGAAAAGGATGAACTTCAAAGCCTCCATCTTGAAAAATACCGATACAGACATCCAAATCAAATTTAAAGCTTTTATTCCCTGAAAAAGGGTTATAAATCAACTTCAATTTTTTCATGGTAAGACACCTCACTTTTACATTTGCTCTGGTGCATCAATGCCCAAAATACACAGGCCTTCCTTCATAACTGTTTTTACTGCCACTACAACAGCCAATCGTGCCTGACGGACATCTTCTTCACTATTTAAAATAGGATTATCATGATAAAATTTATTAAAAGCCTGGGCGATTGCAACCAAATGTCTTGTGACTACAGAAGGCTCCAATTTATTCGCTGCATCCTTAATTTTTTCAGGATATGTCTCCAAAAGCTTGCAAATATCTAATGAAGCTTCATCCGAGAGCGCATCAAAGTGAATATCACTCAGATTGATGTCTCCTGCTCTTTTTAAAATACTACAAGCTCTAGCATGGGTATATTGCACATAAGGGCCTGTTTCTCCATCAAAATTAAGCATTCTCTCCCAGGAAAAAACCACATCCTTGATACGACCATTATATAAGTCATTAAAAATAACTGCACCAATGCCAACTTGCTTTGCAACTTCTTCTTTATTTTCTAAAGATGGATTTTTTTCTTCAATAATTTTCTTTGTTTCCCCAATTGCCTGATTCAACAAATCTTCCATCAATATAACATTACCATGGCGGGTAGAAAGCTTACCGCTATCTAAGCTTACCAAACCAAAAGGAACATGAATCAAATCTTTATACCAGTCATAACCCATCAAATGAATTACTTCAAACCACTGAGCAAAATGGAGATTTTGATCTAATGCCGTCAAATAAATGCACTTATCGAAATTATATGTTTTTTTACGGTACAACGCCGCAGTAATATCTCTGGTTGCATAAAGGGTGCCTCCATCCTTACGAATAATCAGGCAAGGTGCCATATTTTTATGCTCCAGGTCAACAATCATTGCACCTTCACTTTCCTTAAGAATATTCTTTTCTTTTAATTCCTCCACAACAGGCGCCATCTTATCATTATAAAAGCTTTCACCTGTATATGCATCAAACTTTACACCAAGCATTTTATAAACTCGTTCAAATTCCTTGATGCTAATATCATAAAACCATCTCCATAGAGTAAGGGCTTCTTCGTCGCCTTCCTGCATTTTCACAAACCAAAGTCTGGCTTCGTCATCCAAAGCTGGATTTTTCTCAGCTTCATCATGAAATTTTACATAAATCCGCATTAGTTCCTGAATGCCTTGACTTTCAACAGCCTCTTTACTACCCCAGTTATGATATGCAACAATCAGCTTACCAAATTGTGTACCCCAATCTCCCAAGTGATTGACGCCTTCACAGTTATAACCCAAAGCTTCATAAATCTTATAAATTGCATTCCCAATTACCGTAGAACGCAAATGTCCCACATGAAAAGGTTTTGCTATATTCGGCGAGGAATAATCAATGACTACAGTTTTACCCACACCAATATCACTTTTTCCATAATTCTCTTTCTCAGCTAAAACCTTAGTCAAAATCTCTTGGGCATAGATACCTTTTTTTACAAAAAAATTAATATATGCACCAACCACTTGTATATTTTCAATAAACGCAGGCTTGTCCAGCTTGTCTGCAACCTCTTGAGCAATCATGGGAGGTGCTTTACGAAACACCTTCGCCAAACGAAAGCAAGGAAAAGCAAAATCTCCCATGGCCTTGTTTCCGGGTATTTCTACTGTGCTTAAAGCATCATCCAAAGAAAGCTCCGTAGCCTTTGCTAAGAGTCCGGCAACCTCCATTTTAAAATCCATATTAAAATCCTCCAATCAGAATTCTTAAGTTCAAATTACACGCATAAAAATAATAAAAAATAAGTGCGTACTTCTATAAACTTTATCATAAAACCCCAGTAAAATCAAGGAAAACCCCGACTCACACCATATTATAATCAAATTTTTAACGAAAAAAAACATCCCATTAGAGATTCATGCTCCGCTTTTAGGATGCCTTTTCAATCATTCCCTTTTTCTAACTTTCAGCCATACTTCACAGTCAAATTTACATAGGAGATATGCTCTCTCATCACTGCATATGCAGTTTGATAATCACCATTTTTGATTGCATCTAATAGTTTTCCATGTAAATCCAGAGTTACATCAATAGCTCTGGGATTTTGTGTTAAAGACTCCCTAAGTGCGAGGCGAATGCCCTTTTCAAAGGATTCCTTAGCCGCAATCATAGTACTGATAAGAAGATTATTATGGGTAGCCGCTGAAACCTGCAAATGAAACATGGTGTCATAATCTACAAATAAATTCACATCATGCTTACTTTCTATCATTTTTTCATAGCAAAAAGTAATATTTGCAATGTCCTCAGGGGTGGCCCTTTTTGCTGCATAGCTTGCCGTTTCCGCCTCTAACATATATCTAAACTCCAATAGATCGCCTATGTCAGAATTTTCCACAGTAATACTAAAAGGAGCAATATTCACAATATTATCAATTTCATTGATAAAAGTACCTGCTTTTGAGCGCTTGATAAAACCAAAAACCGCCAAAGCCGTATAAGCCTCTCGTAGGGTACTACGTCCAACTTTTAACATATCACTTACAATATTTTCATTAGGCAGCATATATCCTGCCGGCAGCACCCCACCCATAATCAGTTCCTTAAATCGCTGGAACAAATTTTGGGAAATATTGCATTTACCTAAATCCTTGGTCAAATAAGCCACATTCTCCGCAAGATAATCCCTCTCCATACTGCTCCTCCAAACGCTACATTCTTAACATGTTCTTAACATTGATGGACATATTTTATCATTGTTTTTGTTGCCTGACAAGAGCTTTTCTTATTTTTCAAATACATATTCCTCTTGAATCTCTGAAATAGGAATTTTTCGATCTAACAAAAAGGATGCTGTTTCATCATGAACCTCTTCCAGCCGTCTTTGATCCTTCCTTCGGATAAGCTGATCTTTTTTATTTTGATCTAGTGTCATCATTTCATAAACACTGCGCACCACAAAATGATTCGTATCCTGCGCATTTCTAAATTGCGTCCAAACAGGAACGAAAGAGACCTTTTTTACATTTGGTGGCTCATCTCCCAGCTGTTCAATGGTTAAATGCAAAATAATAGATGCATTTCTGGGAGGTGTTGTTTGGGAAGAGATAAAATTTCCTAAGGAATAAATAATAAACCCATCATGTTCACCATCACCATGGTCTACCTTTCGGTATTCCATACGCTGCAATACATGGGGATGACTGGCTAAAATAACATCTGCTCCTGAAAGAAACATCAAATCTGCCCACTTTTGAAAGACTTCCTTTGGGAAGGTTTCATATTCGTTACCCATATGTGGCATCACAACAACAACATCAGCACGCTCTCTGGCCTTTTTGATATCAGCAACCATTTGATCCTCATTTATGAGATTCACCAAATATGCATCAGGCACAGCAATACCATTGGTACCATAGGTATAAGATAAAAAAGCAAAATTAATTCCATTTACATTCTGATATAAAATTTTATCCCGATCTTCTGCTGAACGGTACGTTCCCATATGGGCAATTCCCGCCTCATCCAGCTTGTCCAAGGTACGGATTAATCCTGCTTTTCCCGTATCCATACAATGATTATTTGCAGTGGTTAAAATATCAAAGCCTGCATCCTTCACTGCATCCAAAAATGCATCAGGGGTATTAAAACAAGGGTAAGAAGAGTAGCTTCTTCCTGTTCCTCCAAAGGTTGATTCCAAATTTCCCAAAACAAGGTCATAGCCGTCAAAATATTTCTTCACATCTTGGAAATTATGCATAAAGTCATAGGTCCCCGTAGAGGGGTCATAGGCCTCTTGATATTGATAATCATGTACCATGATATCACCCACAACTGCCAGCTTAGCCTCTCTGACGATCGGCAATGCTTCACCTGTGGAGACGGAATAGTTTTGCTTACTTACTGCTGAGCAGGAGGTTAAAAAGAAACATATGAACAACAAAGTAACTATTTTTTTCATTTTATACCTCCCAATTAGAAGCTTTATATTCTTTCAAATAAAATACCTATAGTACTAATCTTTTTGGCACAAAGCCAAAATAGTCAAGTAGAAAGAAAGCCCGCTTTTGCGAATTGGCTGCAAGTTAAACGGGCTTTTTTATTTCTGCTTCATTCATTTTTAATTCACTTTTCTAGGAAATAAAAGGTTTCCTGATGTAAATTTTTTAGTTTAGCTCTTCTTCATTATTTAAGCTAATCGCTGTACCATTTTTAATGGAACGACGGCAAATATAATATATAAAACAACATAATAACGCAGGTACAAAAACCAAAATAAAATAGATGGTATTTTTCCACATGAAAAATACCCAGATAGAAAGCACAAGCATAAAAACCGGTAAAATGATACCTGTCCATTTCCCATTTGGTCTACTTGCAACAACGCCTTCAATAAAAACCATGCAAATAACCAGTGAAATAACTTTCCCCAAAGCTAAAAAAAAGTCAACGTCCCACATCTTCCCTCACACCTCGATTTTTCTGATACGATCTAATTTAATTCTAGCAGTATAATGAATAATTGTCAAATAATCATCAAAATTTTTAATCCAGTTATATAATTTTAACAAAAAAAGATATAACTAACAACTGTATCAACAAAAAAAGATACCAATAAAATCGGTATCTTTTTTTCTATTTATTCTGTAAATGAGGTTTCTTCTTCTGAGATAATAGAGCTTCCCTCGTTTGAAACGGAGGTTTCATCATCCAAAATTTCTAAATCATCTTCTTTAATATCTTCCTCAGAAATTTTTGCGATACCCACAACCGTTACACCTTCATTCAAATTCATCAATTTAACACCCTGAGAAACACGGCCAATGGTTGAAATATCCTTTGCACGCAAACGAATAATAATGCCTTCTGATGTCATAAGCATCACTTCTTCATTCTCCTCAACCAACAGAACACCGGTCAATGCGCCTGTTTTTTCTGTCAATTGATGTACCTTCAAGCCTTTACCACCGCGGTATTGAACAGTGAATGCATCTGTTTCAGTACGTTTTCCAAAGCCTTTTTCCGTTACATTCAAAATTTCTGCATTTTCCATAATCTTCACGGCTGAGACCACATAATCCTCCTCACGCAGGGTAATTGCTTTTACACCTGTAGCCGTACGGCCCATAGGGCGCACATCTTTTTCAGAGAACTTAATACCCAAACCGTTTCTTGTTGCAACAAAAATTTCGTTTTCACCATTGGTTGTCATAACAGAAATCAGATTATCATCATCCCTCAAATTAACAGCAATTAAGCCACCCTTACGGATATTTGCAAAGCTTGCCATCTCTGTTTTCTTAATGATGCCTTGTTTTGTAATCATAACAAGGTATTCATCTTCCTTAAATTCCTTCACAGGGATAATCGCAGTAATGCTTTCACCGGGGGCAATTTCCAACAGATTTACAATTGCCATGCCCCTTGCTGTACGTCCTGCTTCGGGAATTTCATAGCCCTTCATACGGTATACTCTACCCCGATCGGTAAAGAACAAAATGGTATCGTGGGTGGAGGAAAGGAACATATCCTTAACAAAATCTTCCTCTCTTGTTTGCATACCAACAATACCTCTGCCCCCTCTATTTTGGCTCTTATAGGTATCCAAAGGGGTACGTTTGATATAGTTCAGGTTTGAAAGAGTCATAACGCAGGTTTCTTCCTCAATCAAATCCTCCACATCAATTTCACCGGGGTTTTGCACCAACTGGGTACGACGTCCATCGCCATACTTATCTCGAATCACTGTTATTTCATCCCGAATGACGCCAAGCATTAATTTTCTATCTGCCAACAAGGATTTAAAATAAGCGATTTTTTCCATTAATTCTTTATACTCCGCATCAATTTTTTCATGCTCCAAGCCTTGCAAACGACGCAGCTGCATTTCCAAAATTGCCTGAGCCTGAATCTCAGAAAGCTGAAAGCGTTCCATCAGGCGTTCCTTGGCATTATCATAGCTGGTACGGATGATGCGGATAACCTCATCAATATTATCGATGGCAATACGCAGACCTTCCAGAATATGGGCACGTTTTTCTGCCTTATCCAAGTTGAACTGGGTTCTTCTGGTAACTACATTTTCTTGATGTTTCAAGTATTCCGAGATAATTTGCTTCAAGTTTAAAGTTTCCGGCTTACCATTAACCAACGCAATCATAATCGCGCCAAAGCTTTCCTGAAGCTGGGTATATTTATAAAGCTGATTTAAAATAACATTGGCATTTACGTCCTTCTTCAGCTCAATAATAATCTGAATATCATCGCCCGCAGAGGCATCATACAAATCGCTAATACCTTCAATACGTTTATCTTTAACCAATTCGGCAATTTTTTCAATCAACCGAAGTTTATTCACCATATAGGGCAGTTCTGTTACCACAATTTTTTCACGGCCGTTTGACATAGGCTGAATTTCAGCCAGTGCACGAACCAAAATTTTCCCTCTACCAGTACGATATGCCGCACGAATTCCACTCTTCCCCAGAATTGTTGCACCTGTGGGGAAGTCCGGCCCCTGGATATGCTCCATTAATTCCTCAACATCAGTATCTTTATCATTGATGGTATTATCAATCATACAAACAACACCATTAATGACTTCCGTCAGGTTATGGGGTGGTATATTGGTTGCCATACCAACGGCGATACCCGAGGAACCATTCACCAGCAAATTAGGGATTCTAGCGGGTAAAACAGTTGGTTCTTTTTCATTTTCATCGTAGTTTGGCACAAAATCAACGGTATCCTTTTCAATATCCGCCAACAATTCTGCAGTAATTTTGGACATTCTTGCCTCAGTATAACGGCTTGCAGCAGCACCATAGCCGTCAATAGAGCCGAAGTTACCATGACCATCCACCAGCATATAGCGCATTGAGAAATTCTGAGCCATACGCACCATTGCTTGATAAATAGAGGCATCACCATGGGGGTGGTATTTACCCATGGTATCACCCACAATACGAGCCGATTTACGGTAGCCTTTATTTGGGTCAAGGTTCATTTCGTTCATAGAGAAGAGGATACGTCTTTGCACAGGCTTCAAGCCATCCCGCACATCGGGCAATGCACGGGCAACGATAACGCTCATGGCGTAATCGATATAGCATTTTTTCATTTCCTCGTTGATATCTATGGAAACGACCTTATCTATTTCTTTGAATTCGTCGCTCATTTTTTCACCTCTTTTTTATTTAAAGGGATAAGACCTCGGGGCTTTGCCCCAATTCCCCACAAGGGATTTCATCCCTTGACCCCTTTTTTCAAAAACTTCGTTTTTGAAGGGTTGGTTAATTATTATTAATTCTTAGACCTTGGGGCTTTGCCCCAATTCTCCACAAGGGATTTCATCCCTTGACCCTTTTTTCAAAAACTTCGTTTTTGAAGGGTAGAATTCTTGGAAAACGAAGTTTTCCATATTGGGTCAAGGGCAGTGCCCTTGCTGAGTCTTAGGGACAGCGTCCCTATGGTTTTGACCTTGCTCTTGACCTTAATAATCCATTTCAGCATACTCGGCATTCTCAGCTATAAAATCCCTTCTGGGTTCAACACTATCCCCCATAAGCATGCTAAATATCTCGTCGGCAATCAAAGCATCGCTGATATCAACTTTTTTCAAAATACGGTGTTCCACAGCCATGGTGGTATCTCGCAGCTGATCAAAGTCCATCTCACCCAGACCCTTATATCTCTGTACTTCTTTAATCCCCGTTTTTCCAATCTCGTTGTATAACGTTTCCAACTGTAAATCATCATAAACGTAATAGTGCTGTTTATTCTTCTCCACACGGTATAAAGGAGGCTGGGCAATATAAACCTTGCCTTCCTCAATTAATTGAGGCATATAGCGGTAAAAGAAGGTTAAAAGCAATGTACGGATATGGGCACCATCCACATCGGCATCTGTCATAATTACGATTTTATGATAACGTAATTTTTCAATATCAAAATCTTCAGAAATCCCTGTGCCAAAAGCAGTAATCATATTTTTGATTTCTTCACTGCCTAAGATACGATCCAGTCTAGCCTTTTCCACATTCAAAATTTTCCCTCGCAAAGGTAAAATCGCTTGTGTTTTAGGGTCTCTTGCCTTAATGGCACTTCCCCCCGCAGAGTTACCCTCTACGATATAGATTTCGCACTCATAAGGGTCTTTACTGGTACAATCAGTGAGCTTGCCCGGCAATCTTGTATTCTCCAAGCCTGTTTTACGCCGTACCAATTCCCTTGCCTTTCTGGCAGCGTCACGGGCTCTGGAAGCCATCATACCCTTCTCAATGATATTTTTAGCAACCGCAGGGTTTTCCTCCAGATAATAGGTAAAATATTCGCTTAAAACGCTTTCAACAGCATTCTTTGCTTCGCTAGTACCCAATTTCGCCTTTGTCTGCCCTTCAAACTGAGGATCTTCAACTTTGATACTGATAACTGCAGAAATACCTTCTCTTACATCATCACCAGAAAGCTTCTTATCTGCATCCTTGAGAATACCAATTTTTTTCCCATAATCATTCAATGTTTTTGTCAAACCGCTTTTAAATCCAATTAAATGGGTACCGCCATCAGGGGTATTGATGTTATTTACAAAGCTGAAAATATTTTCGGTATATCCATCGTTATACTGAAATGCCACTTCCACCAAAATACCATCCTTCTGACCACAGCAATAAAAAATATCGTTATATAAGGCCTGACGGCTTTTATTGATATAAGCAACAAATTCCTTAATACCACCTTCGTAGTGGAACGTACGAGCCTGTTCCATTCCCTCACGTAAATCTATGAGATTAATTTTCAAGCCCTTTGTAAGAAAAGCAGTTTCCCGCAAGCGCTGCTTTAAAATATCGTAGGTAAAAACCGTTTCCTCGAAAATTTCAGGATCGGGCAAGAAATGCACATAGGTACCATGCTGTTGTGACTCACCAATGACAGCTAACGGTGCTAATACATCACCACGGGCATATTTTTGCTCATAGAGCTTACCCTCGGTATGAATGTTTACCGTCAGCCATGTGGACAGAGCATTTACAACTGATGCACCAACACCGTGGAGACCACCGGAAACCTTATAGCCTCCTCCACCAAATTTTCCACCGGCATGCAAAATGGTAAAAACAACCTCTACGGCAGATATACCTTTTTGCTGTTGAATACCAACGGGAATGCCTCGGCCATTATCCATAACAGAAATGGAATTATCCGGATGAATTTTTACGGTTATTTCAGTACAAAAACCTGCCAAGGCCTCATCCACCGCATTATCCACGATTTCGTAAACCAAATGATGCAGCCCTCTGGCGCTGGTAGAACCGATATACATTCCCGGTCTTTTTCTAACAGCCTCCAAACCTTCCAACACTTGGATTTGACTTTCATTATAATCTGATGACATAAAACCTCTCCTTCAACTAAATCTTTTAGGGTTCTTCATCGTGCTTTGTGCCAAAGAAAAAATAGGTTTCTATCATAAAACCTATTTCAAATCAAAAATGATAGGTAAAATTTTTCTTTTTTTAAAGCTTAGACACTGTTTATCAGTGTACGCTGTTTTCCTAGGAAACACGCTTTTGCACATTCCTTAAAATCTTAGAAAACAGTCTGAATATTTAAGAAATAAAAAACTAAAACAGGACTTTTTTTGTTCCAAATTTTAGTGAGTTTTTAACACATAACTATTATAACATTTTTAAAAGAATTCTACAAGAAGAAAACCTTATATTTTCAAGGAAAACACTAATTTTTAATGAAACTTTTGAATGTTTTTCCTTCCTTATTAATTAATATATGATTTTCATAAAGAAAATATAGGGTATTTTTGGATTATTTTAGGGGAAACCAAAGGATTCCATTTTTTCTGAAATCTTTTCTAGGGAATAAACCAAAGTTTGTGCTCCCCATGCAGACATCTTAAAAGCTCAAAATGCAATAAAAAAAGCGTAAGTTTTAGTCACTACGCTTTTCCATTCCATTTTCACCTATAATTTGTCCATTTTCCACATAAAACAAATTATCTTTGCTGATATATTTTTTTATTGCATCCTCAATTCCAGTACAAGTCAAAAATGCCTGCAAACCATCAATACTTTCCATCAAATATTTTTGTCTTCTCTCATCCAATTCAGACAGCACATCATCCAGAAGTAAAACAGGGTCTTCCCCCGTCTCTTCTCGTATCAAATCTATTTCTGCCAACCTTGCCGCCAAGGCTGTAGTTCTTTGTTGCCCCTGAGAACCGAAGCTTTTCACCTCTTTCCCATCAATGGTAAACAAAATATCATCTTTATGAGGCCCAAAATTGGTACTGCCTAAATAAATATCTCGTTGCAAATTTCGTTTCAGCCTTTCCTCCATACGACCCGGCTCACAATTCGGCTTATATATAATTTTAAGGGCATCTAAGCCCCCTGTAAGAGCGTTTAACTTTTCAGCGGCGATTTTATCCAGTCTTTGCAAAAAATCCGTTCTAGCCGCCATAACACGCTCACCGTAATCAATTAACTGGGCATCCCATACAAAAAGAGTTTCTTGTAGAGCGGAATTTTTTTGAATCTCCCGCAATAAATTATTTCTCTGCTTCAAAATACGGTAATATTGTTGCAAATCATAATAATAAACTCGACTAAGCTGACAAAGCTCCATATCCAAAAAACGTCGCCTCTCTGCAGGCCCGTCTTTGATCAAAGAAAGATCCTCAGGGGAAAAAACGACGGTATACAAAGTACCAAACAGGTCTCCAAGCTTCTTTATGGGTATACCGTTTCTGGCTATGCCTTTTTTGGTATCTCTCTTCAAATGAACATCAATACGCTCTTTTCGGTTATTTTTATTGATTAATAAACGAATATGGCTTTCTTCCTCTTGAAAACCTATCATTTGCCAATCATTTTTTGTCCGCATAGACCTTCCCATGGCACATAAATAAAGGGATTCCAAAAAATTGGTTTTCCCTTGAGCATTCTTACCGTAAAATACATTAATTCCTGGAGATGGTTTAATTTGCATCTCCATCAGATTGCGAAAGCCTTGCAAAGAAACCTCCAAAATTTGCATAAATATCCACCTAATATACAAGATTATTTTAAAGATATCATTCGACAAAATATTTAATGTTAAATAAATAACAATATATTTTGCTTTGATATCTCACTTAGGATACAAAAAATATAAAAATATAAGCATTTGCTTATTTATAAGCGTTATATTTCTAAAATATTTTATCCACAAAAGCAATATTTTTATAACAGCGAAAAAAGCCCGCTGTTTTTTGCAAAAATCACATTGCAATACGGGCCTTCCCACTCTAAAAATAATTAAATACTATGTTTTTTAGTATTTATTGAAATCTATACTGACTTTCTTAAAAAATCTTCTCTAAAAAAACTCCGTGAAGGCTTTAAAAAATGTTTAACCTTCCATCACAACTTTAACAGAGCCTAATCCCTTCACCTCAACCACATCATTGGGGCGAATTTTTTTTCCTCTTTCCAAAGCCTGATTTCCGTTTACATAAACCAAACCTTCAGCAATTAAGGCTCTAGCATCCGAACCTTGTCCAATGATGCCGGCAAGTTTTAAAATTTGCTGTAATTTAATATATTCTGTTTGAATTCCAACTTCTTGCATAAAGTAGTCCTTCTTTCTTATTGTTTACATAAAACAATTACATTCTTAATGGGAGAATCAAATATTTAAAGGAGTCTCCCTCCACAGGCAATATGGTACAAGGACTTAAAGAAGCGGTAAAATGAATTTTTACGTTTTCTTCGTCAATAGAACGCAGGGCTTCGATAAAATAACGGGGATTAAAGGCAATGGAGATTTCTTCCCCTTCCACTTCCACTGAAATCTCCTCGAAAGCCGTTCCCATATCACTTTTAGAGGTGATTTCCATGTTTTTTGTTTTGATTTGGAAGCGAACCGGTGTTTTTCTATTATCTCTGGAAACCAATGAAGCACGTTCCAAAGATTGAATCATTTCATTTTTATCTACCAAAACCTCTGTTTTAAAATCTTCTGAAAAACTTTGCTCATAACGGATAAAATCCCCTTCAATTAAACGGGAAACCATAATTGCTGTGCCTAAATCAAACAAAATATGCTTGTCTGTCACATAAAGAGAAACCAAATCTTCCTCAGATTGAGATAAAATTTTATTTAATTCACTTAAGGTTTTGCCGGGAACAATGACTTCATTTTTTCCACAGCTTTGAAGCAAAAGGCTTTTTCGATAGGAAATACGATATCCATCAACGGAAACAATATTAAAAAATTCATCATGAAACTCAAATAATTCACCTGCTAAAACAGGTTTTGCATTATCTTGAGCAATGGAAAAAATAGTCTGACGAATCATATTTCTTAAGTCATTTTGCTTTAAAGTATATGCCTGATTTTGTTCTACCTCAGGTAAAGGAGGAAAATCCTCTCCACCTTGACCCATAATGCTAAATTCAGAAGAACCACAAACAATGGTTACCGCATTTTTTTCATTGGTGGAAATTGTTACGTCCTCTCCGTTTAAGCGACGTACAATCTCGTTGAAAATACGGGCTTCAATGGCAACTTCACCTTTTTCCAAAATGTCAGCTTCAATCGCAGCGGTTTTAATACCCAATTCTAGATCATTTCCAGTTAAAACAAAACCTTTTTCATCAGCAGTTAGTAAGATGCATTCCAAAATAGGCAGTGTGGTGCGATTGGAAACTGCTTTATTCACGATATTTATGTACTGTAACAGTAGGTCTTTTTTACAAATTAATTTCAAGTTGTTCACAACTCCTTTTCACACAGTGTTTGAAGAAATAAATAAGATTTAATCCGCAGTAGCAGTAGTAGGGGCTGTGGGTTTGTGGAAAACCTCTTTTTTCCCCAAGAATCAGGAATTTTGGGTGTTGACAAGCCATGTGGAAGCCATGGGGGTAACAGATAGGCTTATCCACAGTATGCACAGCAAGGTTGAATTGTTAATAGTTGTCCACAGTCTTTCCCTATCCTGCTCCACAAGGCAATGTGGAAAAATTATTGCCCCTTAATTTCCTTCTCCAGCTGCAAAATGGTGTTTTGCAATGCCGTATCATTTTCCAACTGCTTTTCAATTTTAGAAATTGCATGTATTACAGTTGTATGGTCACGCCCTCCAAAGCTTTCGCCTATCTTTGGTAGGGAGATATCTAATAATTTTCTGCATAAATACATAGAAATCTGTCTTGGGAAAGCAATATTTTTGGGTTTCTTGCTTCCTTGAATATCTTCTATGCGAATATTAAAATGTGTCGCCACAATTTCCTGAATGGAATCAGGGGTAATGGGAGCAGAGGCATTTTCACTGAAAATATCTTTTAAAGAGTTTTCAGCCAAGAAAATAGAAATATCTTGGTTTGTAAGTGTTGCAAATGCAACAATTCTTGTCAAAGCGCCCTCTAGTTCTCGAATATTTGAAGCTATATTTTTTGCAATATATGCCAAAACATCATCGGGTACCTGCAAATTATCCCGCTCTGCTTTTTTTCGTAAAATTGCAATTCTTGTTTCATAGTCCGGTGGTTGAATATCAGCAATCAAGCCCATTTCAAAGCGGCTGCGCAATCTGTCTTCTAAAGTTTCAATTTCCTTGGGTGGACGGTCCGAGGAAATAATAATTTGCTTTGTTGATTCATACAATGCATTAAAGGTATGGAAAAATTCCTCCTGAGTACCTTCTTTTTTAGAAATAAACTGAATATCATCAATCAAAAGAACGTCGATATTTCTATATTTATTACGAAAAGCCTCGTTTCTATTGTTTTGAATAGAAAGAATCAATTCGTTGGTAAAGGTTTCACTGGTTACATATAATACTTTTGCTGAGCTGTTGTTATCCAAAATATAATGGGCAATGGAATGCATAAGATGGGTTTTGCCCAAACCGGAATTACCGTACAAAAATAAAGGGTTATAGTTTTTCGCCGGTGCTTCGGCAACCGCCAGAGATGCTGCATGAGCCATGCGGTTGCTGTTACCAACCACAAAGGAGCTGAATACATATTTGGGATTTAGATTTCTTGGAATCTCTGTACCTTGTTTTTGTACTTCTTTTTTCTCCATTAATTTAACAGGTAACTCGTTGCCCATTAAAATGATAATTTCCAAATCCGTTTTTGTAACCTGCTTTATGGTATTTTTCAACAAATCAAAGTAACGTTTTTCCAGCATATCCTTGGCTAAGGGATTATCTACCTGCAAATATAGACAATGATCCTGCAAGCCGTAGGGTACAATGGGACGAAACCATGTCTCAAAACTAACGGCGGAGCTTTCTTCCTCGATAATTTTTAGTGCTTCGTTCCACAATTCATTTATTTGTTCCATTATGTACCTCCTGTTAAAATTTTGTGGATAACAATCTTGTTATTCACAATTAAATGTAGATGGCTGTGAAAGAAAAGCTTCTTAATGAGAGACAAGCCGTAGTTATTCACAGCGAATGCTTTGTACTTGCCCACAAAATAAACAGTATGCAAAATATAGAAAAACACGGGACATCCTGACTTAAATAGTAGCATATTTTTTAAAAGGAATGTTTTTTCAAGAGGTTTTTCACATAAAATCGAGGTTATACACAGGGTTATCAACAGTTTGTGGATAACTTTGATTTTGGTACTGTAAAAGAATTGTGAATTTTGTGGATCATCAATGAAACAATACTTTGCCCATAGTATAACAAAAGTTATCCACAACCGCAATCAAAAATTATGGTTATCCCCAAGGAAACCAAAAAAAATGGATGGAAAAATCTGTCGTTTGCAATCATGTATGATGAAAAAAACTTATATTTTATAAGATTTTTAAGTTATGACACGAAAAAAGAATGAATTTCGGTGAAAATAAATTTAGAAAAAATTGGTTTTCATTGTTCAACATAAAAAATCAAAGTATTTTGGCTGATAATTTTATGAACATAGTTGTAACTTTAATGTTTTGCGTCATAACACAGCGTTTCATAGGTTTGAAATGGTTTTGTTTTTATGTTTTGTAAAAAGTTCTACTATATATAGTGAAACCTAAATAAAAAAAACTATATCTTTGTCCAACCTGAATTTTTTTTGACCATATTGTAAACTTTTACCCCAAAATCCCAGCATTTAAAGGCTTTTCAGGTAAATATTTTTCTTGACGTACCTATCCTTTTTTACTATAATAGTAACAGTGCTCGTAAATAGGGCAGTGAATCCCTGCAATAAAGGAGGTGCGTATAACTATGAAAATGACATTTCAACCCAAAAAGAGACAGAGAAGCAGAGAACATGGCTTCAGAAAAAGAATGTTGACAGCCAACGGTAGAAAAGTGCTTGCAGCAAGAAGAAAAAAAGGTAGAAAAGTATTATCCGCATAATCCTCATACCAAAAAGTATATTAGGCCGCTGAAAGTGGCCTTTTGTTCATATGAGGAATAACTTGGCGGTACCGAATGAAAGAAGGATTATTATGAATTTTACAGAATCTTTGAAAAAAAATTTTCAATTTCGGTATGTATATAATAGAGGCAGATCCATTGCCAACCGCCATTTGGTTATGTATGTAGTCAAAAATGGGGCACAAGGGAACAAATTAGGTATTTCTGTCAGTAAAAAGGTAGGAAAAAGCGTTGTACGTTCCCATGTGACTCGTCTGATTCGGGAAAGCTATCGTAATATGGAAGAAGAAATTCGTCCCGGTTACGATATTGTTGTAATTGCCCGGGTAATTTGTAAGGATGCCACCTATCTTGAGGTGAGTGCTTCCTTGCGGCATTTATTAAAAAAACATCAATTACTCCTTTCTCATCAGGAAAAAAATTGTGAGAAAGAAATTGAAAATGAAGAGAGATGAGAGAAATGGTTAAAAAGTTTTTTTTACTGTTAATCCGATTTTATCAGGTGGGAATTTCTCCTTTGATTGGACCTCATTGCAGATTTACCCCCACCTGCTCTCAGTATGCATTTATCGCGATATCTCGTTATGGTATCTTTAAGGGCACATATCTTGCCGTCAGAAGAATTCTGAAGTGCCATCCCTTCCATGAAGGCGGCTTTGACCCCGTTCCCTAAAAAATCCTATTGTTTGTTGTCTTGTCCTGCGTGGCAGAAAATTCTATTTGTTTGTTAAGGAGGCATAAAGCGTGTTTGGAAGTGAACTATTATCAGGAGTCGTTTTGACGACGTTTACATCTGTAAAGATGCCAGGAAGCATATTGGGGCCCATTGCCAAAGTTTTGGGACAAGTTTACAATATGCTCTTTAATGGGCTCTATGGTATGACAGAAGCAGGCGTATTGGGCTTTGCAATTATTTTATTTACCTTGATCGTGAAAGCAATTCTATTTCCATTGATGGTGAAACAGCAGAAATCTTCATTTAAGATGCAGATGCTTCAGCCTGAGTTGGATAAGATTAGAAATAAATATAAAGGCAAGACAGACCAGATGTCTCAACAAAAAATGGCTATGGAGATGCAGGATTTTCAAAAGAAAAACGGTATCAACCTCATGGGCGGATGCTTACCTTTGTTAATTCAGCTTCCTATTTTGTATGCATTGTTTTATTTGTTCCAAAATGCATATGTTTATGTTGATGTCATTGGCCAAAACTATACTGACATTGCAAATGCAATTTTGCAAATTCCAAAGGACTTGAGAATGGAAGTGTTTGCACCTTATGCTCAGGCTTTTGTTGATCAACACAAAAATGTAGAAATTATTAAAACAAGCGGCTTTGATTTAAGCCGTCTAAATGATGTTGTTATGCTGGTAAATTATTTGGGTGCAGATGCTTGGACAAATATTTTAAATCAGCTTGGTTCCAATGGAAACACGTTGGTTGGACTTTTGGCAACCAAAACCAATATTGAGACCTTTTTGTTTATTCCCCTTGTTAGTGCAGCGGGATTAAAATGGCCCGGTGTGTTAATTCCTGCTTTTGCTGCAATCACTACTTATGCACAATCAAAAATTATGATGGTGATGACACCGTCAGCAAATAATGATCCCAATAATCCGGCAATGGCTATGACAAAGACGATGACTTATGTAATGCCATTTATGATGGGCTTTTTCTGTATTTCTATGCCCGCAGGCCTTGGACTTTACTGGACAATCAGTAACTTAATTGGTATTATTCAGCAGGTAGTATTGCAGAAATATTATAAGAAGAAATTCATGGGGGAGGCTGAGCAGAATGGATGAAATTAGAAAAAGCGGTAAGAGCATTGAAGAAGCGGTTGCTGCTGCCTTAACGGAACTTGGGGCATCTAAGGAAGAGGTATCCATCACTGTTATTGACGAAGGTTCAAAAGGTTTTTTGGGCGTATTTGGCGGAAAAGAAGCAATTGTTTTGGTTCGGAAAAACTTTAATCCTGAACGTGCCGCAGAAAATTTTTTAAGAGAAGTATTTTTATCCATGGGACTGATTGTAAAAATTGAAACCCAAATGAAAGATAAACATCTTTTAATTAATTTAACCGGCGGAGATATGGGAATTCTTATTGGCAAAAGAGGACAAACCTTGGATGCTTTGCAGTATTTGGTGAACCTGGTTGTAAATAAAAGCAGCAGTGCTTATATCAGCGTAATGCTGGATACAGAAAACTATCGCCAAAGAAGAAAAGAGACTTTGGAAACCCTTGCTTTCAACTTAGCAAAGAAAGTAAAGCATACAAAGAAGAATGTAGTGCTTGAACCAATGAACCCTTATGAAAGACGAATTATTCACTCTGCATTGCAAAATGATCGTTATGTAACAACATTCAGCGAAGGGGAAGAGCCTTATCGTAATGTCGTAATTACTTTAAAATAAAAAGCAGTTCAAAACCCGTTGCAGGAGGCTCTTGTTACGGGTTTTTCCTGTATTAAAGGTTAAGAAAGGCAGTGGGTTTCACCATACTCACTTGTTTTTTGAAAAAAGCAAGACCAACAACTTTAGTTGACCATTTAAAATAATATTTCATTAGTAAAAATTTTACTTTAATAATTGGCTTATCATCATCTGCAAAAAAGTATGTTTTGCAAATAAAAGTTTGGGTCAAGCCTTTACAAAGGCTTGCAGGATACGGGACAGCGTCCCGAGACCTTGATTTTGATTTTGACTTTGACCTTAATCATGACCTTGACTTTAGTACTTGAAGAAAATAAGGAGGGATATTGTGAATAGATTTAATCATTTAGACGACATCATTGCTGCAATTTCAACTCCCTTGGGAATTGGCGGGATTGGCATCGTCAGATTAAGCGGACGGGGATGTATCGAGCTGGCGAATCAGTTATTTCAGGGAAAAAAATCCCTTTTGGAAAAGAAAAGCCATACTTTATCCTACGGCAAAATTGTAAGCCACGGTGAAGTCATTGATGAGGCGTTGGTTTCTGTAATGAAAGCCCCTCAGACCTATACAAAAGAGGATATTGTTGAAATCAATTGTCATGGTGGTGCCTTGGTGACCCGAAGAATCCTAGAGGCTGTCTTAAACCAGGGCGCAAGATTGGCGGAGCCTGGGGAGTTCACCAAAAGAGCCTTTTTAAACGGTCGGATGGATCTGACCCAGGCAGAGGCAGTCATAGATATCATTCATTCGCAAACAGACCTATCCCGTCAGGCGGCTGTGAATCAATTGGAAGGTAGGCTGAAAAGGGAAGTTCGTTCCTTGCGAGATGATATTTTAAATATGATTGCCAAGATAGAGGCAGTGATTGACTATCCTGAGCACGATGTGGAAGAGGAAACCTATGGGAATATGGAGCAGGGAACCTTAAAAATATTAGAGCACATGGAAAAATTATTGGAAAATGCCGATCGTGGAAAAATTATTCGTGATGGTTTGGAAACGGTAATTGTAGGTAAGCCAAATGTAGGGAAATCTTCTCTTTTAAATTGGCTGTTGGAGGAAGAACGGGCCATTGTAACGGATATTCCTGGCACCACCAGAGATACAGTTGAAGAATATATCAATATAGATGGTATTCCCGTGAAAATTGTAGATACAGCAGGTATCCGTGAAACAGGGGATTTGGTAGAAAAAATGGGCGTGGAAAAATCAAAAGCCTATGCAGAAAAAGCAGATCTAATATTGATGATGCTGGATAGCTCCAGACCTTTAGAAACGGAAGATAAGGAAATTCTTTCTTTTATACAGGGAAAAAAGACCCTAGTTTTGTTGAATAAAACGGATTTAGAAAGAAAGCTGTCTATGGAAGAACTGGAACAATATATACCCAGGGAGCAGCTGATTTCAGTGTCCATCATAAAAAATCAAGGCTTTGAGGAGTTAATTCATGGTTTAAAGGAATTATTTTTTAGCGGTGAAAGTGTGAAGGCGGAGGATGCCCTTTTTGGAAATACCCGGCATAAAAATGCATTATTTCAAGGAAAAGAGGCCATGGAGCGTTGTTTGGAAACCATTCGTACCCGTATGCCCGAGGATTTTATTTCAATGGATTTGCAGGATGCCAATCGCTTTTTAGGTGAAATCACTGGGGATGTTGCTGATGAAGAAATCATTGACCGCATTTTTACAAAATTTTGTTTGGGAAAATAAGAATTGTTTTTTACAAATTATGTTGAAAGTGGGAGAAATTTTCCCAATAGATTATGCCCAAAGCATTGCTTATTGAAGAAACTTGCCCTAAAATATTAGGTTAAGAGTGATAAATGATAACGAGGGAAATTCCCTTTGGGATATGAAGGAGTTATAAAATGAAGTATGAAGCGGGAACCATTGATATTGCAGTAATTGGTGGTGGTCATGCGGGGTGTGAGGCGGCATTGGCGTCGGCAAGAATGGGTATGAAAACCATTTTATTTGCCATCAGCTTAGACAGTATTGCCATGATGCCCTGTAATCCCTCCATTGGGGGCAGCTCTAAAGGGCATTTGGTAAGAGAAATTGATGCTTTAGGCGGCGAGATGGGAAAAGTAATCGATAAAACCTATATTCAGACAAAAATGCTGAATACAGGAAAGGGACCTGCAGTTTATTCTCTGCGTGCCCAAGCGGATAAGATAAAATATCAAGCTAAAATGAAGCATACTTTGGAAAAAACACCCAATCTTCGGGTATATCAAGGGGAGATTGCAGAAATTTTGATGGAGGATGATAGAGTTTCCGGTGTTGTCACGGCGGCAGGGGCTATTTTCCGTTGCAAAGCTGTTGTTCTATGTATGGGTACTTATATGCAAGGGCGTTGTTTACATGGGGATGTCATTATTCCCAGCGGTCCTAATAATTTGATGCCAGCAACACAGTTAAGCCAAAACCTAAAGGATATGGGTATTCGTTTGTATCGTTTTAAAACAGGGACTCCGGCAAGAATGTTGAGAGGCTCTTTGGATTTTGACAAAATGCAGCCCCAATATGGGGATGAGAATATTACACCTTTTTCTTTTGATAATGTGGCGGAGGATATCAAAAGAGAACAGGCGTTATGCTGGTTGACTTACACCAATGAAAATACCCATCAGATTATTCGGGACAATCTCCATCGGTCTCCGTTATTTGGTGGGGTGATTGAGGGCACTGGTCCCAGATACTGCCCCTCCATTGAGGATAAAGTAGTACGGTTTGCAGATAAAGAGCGTCATCAAATTTTTATTGAACCTGAAGGTGAGACCACAGAGGAAATGTATATTCAAGGAATGTCCTCCTCTTTGCCTGAAGATGTACAAATAGCTATGTACCGCACCATTCCTGGATTGGAGCGATGTGAGATTACCCGTTTTGCTTATGCCATTGAGTATGATTGCATTGATGCAACCCAATTAAAGCTTTCACTGGAATTTAAGGATTATAAGGGGCTGTTTAGCGCCGGACAATTTAACGGTAGTTCCGGTTATGAGGAAGCGGCGGCACAAGGGTTAATCGGCGGAATCAATGCGGCTAGATATATTCAGGAAAAAGAACCTGTCATTTTACAGCGCTCCGACGGATATATTGGTGTTTTAATTGATGATTTAATCAGCAAGGGTAGTAAAGAACCCTACCGCATGATGACAAGCCGTGCAGAATTCCGCCTGTTGTTAAGGCAGGACAATGCGGATCAGAGACTTATGCCCATCGGCCATGAAATTGGTTTGGTTTCTAATGAGCGTTATCTTGCATTGCAGGAAAAAGAGCGTTTGGTTGCTTTGGAGATTGAGCGAGTAAAGAGCCTGACCATTGCACCCCATGCAAAGACTTTGGAAATATTGGAGCAATATGAGAGTACACCCATTAAATCAGGGGTAAAATTATCAGACTTAATCAAAAGACCTGAGTTGGATTATGAAAAGCTAGCCCCTATTGATGAAGCAAGACCCCAGCTTCCTGCTGATGTGCGGGAGCAAGTAAACATTCAAATTAAGTACGAAGGATATATTGGACAGCAATTGAAACAAGTAGATCAGTTTAAGAAGCTGGAGAACCGCAAGCTGCCGGAGAATATGGATTATCAGAGTATCCAAGGTTTACGTATTGAAGCCAAGCAAAAGTTGGATGCAATTCAACCTACTTCTTTAGGACATGCATCCCGTATTACCGGAGTATCGCCAGCGGACATTTCCGTTCTATTGATATATTTGGAGCAGCAGAAGAGAAGTTCAAGAGATGAAAGGTGATACAAAAATTTGGAGATGGTTTCTCCACCCTCAACCATAAAATGAGGTTCATGGGATCACTTTTGAATACGGAATTATTTTGTGCTTTATTATTAGAAAGGAGGGGGTTGAATGAAGGTATTTCTGCCTTGGGAAGGGAAACAAAACGCAAGTCCCCAAATAGACAGAAGGCTGTTTTTACCCAAAAGAAAATTCCCCTTGGAGGATTTATGCTTTAATACAGTGAGTGGGCCGTTTTTCTCATTGCCAAACCCCAGTGGAACCTTACGTTCCTTTTTAATGGCATTGGAAAAAGACAGCCAGGATGAGGCAATGGGGTATCTTTCCGCATCAGCGGCAGCCATTGCAGATTTTGATGGTATCAAAAAGTTTTTTGAAGAACGCAAAAATTTACATTTCTTTTCCGATGATATTTGGAATGAAATAAGAACGGTAGCTCTTACCTGCAAAAACGATGCGGGAATTACCGAGGTGATTTCGGTACAAATGGTTGCAGAGCCCAATCACTTTGGTAAATGGAAAATAAATTATATAGAGAAGGAGTAGCGCATGGATAATAGAATGCTGTTACAATCCTGCTGTGAGCAGATGCATGTTCAAATCTCTGAGCATATGACGGAGCAGTTTATGACTTATATGTCTCTGCTTTTGGAGTGGAACGAAAAAATGAATTTAACGGCGATCACAGAGGAACGTGAGGTTATTTTAAAGCATTTTGCCGATTGCTTGAGCCTTGTGCCTTATTTGAAAATAACAGAATCCACGAAAATAATAGATGTTGGCACGGGAGCAGGATTTCCCGGGTTGCCGGTTAAAATTGCGTGCCCTCAAGTATCTATGACATTGTTGGATTCTTTGCAAAAAAGAATTGGCTTTTTGGAAGAAGCCATAAAGTCTATGGGTCTAGGTGAGATTACCTGTGTCCATTCTCGTGCAGAGGATGGTGGGCAAAATCCCTTGTATCGAGAACAGTTTGATTATTGTGTCTCTCGTGCAGTGGCGAATTTGGCGGTATTGGCTGAATATTGTCTGCCCTTTGTAAAAGTAGGGGGAACTTTGGCGGCGCTAAAAGGTCCTGATGCTTTAGACGAAATTCAGGATGCTAAGGGTGCATTGGAAAAGCTTGGAGGAAAGGTGACAGAGATTATTGATGTTACAATTCCTTATACGGAGTTATCTCACAAACTGATTTTCATTGAAAAGGTTGCATCAACCCCAAAAGCTTACCCAAGAAAAGCAGGGAAGATTTCAAAAAATCCATTAAAATAGAAAAGAGGACAGCTATCTTTGGGATTGCTGTCTTTTTTATTGCATAAATGAGTTGAATAATAGTCAGAAAAAAAGCAAATCAGCATAACCGGGGAAATAAAAATGCAAGAAACTTTATTATTTGAAGTTGCAGAAAAAAGGACTTGAAAATGGTAGAAATAATTCCCTGGAAAATGTTGAAATACCAATATATAGTGCTTGTGTGTCAAAAAAAGCGGTATATGTAGTGTAAAAATTGAAATAAAATGACGAGAAAATGATATAAATTTGAAACTTTTTCACAACCTCTGTCAATATATCTAACCCTTCGAGCTTTTTGTGTCTTATGCCGAGTCATTTTGTCGAGGTCGCAGAGTTTTTGTTATACTCTTTTTCTTTCAAAACGTGCTTCCTATGTTAAAATAAAGATAGAAAAAAAAGAAAAATGCCGTAGATTTGTAATGTTATCTCGGTTTCCATAGAATATAAAAGGAGGAAATACATATGGAGGTTTTGAAATTTCCCGAAATGCGTTTAAAAAAGGAGAAGGCTGTATATCAGCTGCCGATTGAAAAAATTCGCCCCAATCCATATCAGCCAAGAAAGTATTTTAATCTTGGTGCATTGGAAGAACTGGCGGAATCCATTACCGCATATGGAATTCTGCAACCCATTACTGTTCGGAAAATGAGCGGAGGCTTTTATGAATTGGTGGCTGGAGAGCGTCGTCTTAGGGCGGCAGAAATGGCCGGATTGAAAACCGTTCCTGCTTTGTTTGTTCAGGTGACTGATAGTGATAGCGCCGTATTGGCGTTTATTGAAAATATTCAAAGGCAAAACTTAAGCTTTTTGGAAGAGGCTGAGGGCTATCGAAACATGATGGAGGACTATGGGTTGACCCAAGAGGAGCTGGCTACAAAGCTATCCAAGAGTCAATCTGCCATTGCCAATAAGCTGCGTGTTTTAAAATTAGAAGACAGTGTGAAAAAAGAACTGTTGGAACATCAATTTACTGAACGACATGCAAGAGCATTGCTTCGTCTACCCGATGAAGAAAGCCGTTTATTGGTAATGGCTCATATGATTCGGGAAGAAATGAACGTAAAGCGCACAGAGGAATTTGTGGAGCATACGTTGGAAGAAATGCGCAGTAAGCATACAGAAAAGGGGGAGAGACGAGAAAAACGTTATGTAACAGATTTTCGTTTGTTTACCAATACCATTAAGCAGTCCTTAGAGGTAATCCGCCGCAGTGGTATGGATGTTGTATACGAAGATAACCAAAACGAGGAGGAGTGTGAAATCATCATTCGTATTCGTAAGGGTGCAGTGGTATCGGCTTGAACGGGACAAGGTAAGTAGGGGAAGCTTATTTATTTTCAGTAGGGGTTGCTGAAAAAAGATAATACTTATCTAAGATTTTGGATTTGAATGGGGTATGAAAAGAGTTTGGGTTTAAAGGAAGTTCTCAAATTTCCGAAAATCCAAACTTTTTTCGTGTTTAAAATCGGGGAAAGGTTTTTTAAAGGTATGCTTCTGCTACAGATATTGAGGTGTATACTGAAGGGGACCAAAGTTCTGAGGATTACCGCAGTCAAGTGTGGCTTCCTATTGTGAAAAAGCAGTGCAGTAATGAATAGATGAACCTGAAAGCAAGGGAATTTTATCCAAATGCTTTCAGGTTTTTTTCAGCTTGTTTCCATTGATTGTAGAAAAAATAGATGTTTATGCCAAAGTATGATTATATCTTCACCATAGAATCTTTTTCTATAGGAATTTCCAACGTTTTATTCAAAATCATAAAGGTTGTGGAAGCCGTCGCCGCAAGAATATTTTCCCGTTTCAGCCGTGCTTCTCCTGTCATTGCAACAACATTCTTTCCTTGGGAAATGATCCGAGCGTGGTACTCCACAGTATCACTAGGTAAAACAGGCTGAATAAAGGTAGTGGATAAATTTACGGTACAGACCATATTTGGCTGTGAGAAATAATGACATAATAAGCCGAAGGTTATATCAAACCCGCTTACAATCATGCCTCCATGAAGTCCCCCTTCGGGATTTAATTCCCAATCCATTACTTTAAATGCCAAGGTTAGCTCTTTTTTCTCAAAGCTGCAATTTTTAAATGTAGGATTTAACAAGGATAACACACCCTTTTTTTTCAAAAAAGAATCAGGAGCGCTTATTTGTGAAAACCAAGCTTCCATATTTTTTTGACTCAAATTTTGGCTGATTATCATATGTAGCACATCCTTTCTATATGAGTGGGTTATTTTGTGTTTCTCTGAGGGCTTTAAAAACCGAGGTGGCACTGGCCGTAATAGCAGAATCTTTTTTTGACCATGCTTCCCCTGTTATGTTACACAAGGAGCGCCCCTGAAAATCCATTTTTGCCTTGATAAAATAGGTATCTCCTAAGAACATAGGCTTATGATAAGTGGTATTTAAGCTTACAGTGATTACCACTTGTGGTTTTGTGAAGTAATGACAAAGAAGCCCCAGTGCTGTATCAAAGGCAGTGGCGATGATACCCCCATAAATGGCATTTTGAGGGTTTAACTCCCACTCCATAACATCAAAGGAGAGGGTTACACTTTTTTCCTCAAGACTACAGCTTACAAATTTCGGTTCTATTTTTGGTACAACCCCATGGCTTAAAAGCCTAGAGCCGGGGCTGGTTACTTGACGAAACCAGTCCTCCATGGCTTCTTGGGTGTACGTTGGTAATTCAGTTGTATTCATTGTTGTATTCCCCTTTATTTCAAATATTCTCTTACGATTTGTAGGAAGTTTTGGCTGTTTTCCAAATGAGGGAAATTGCCCACTTCTTCAAAAATTACATATTCCCCGTCAGGACGTGCATTTTCAGCCCATTCCATGGTGGAAATGGGGTTGGTTTTATTTTCTTCGCCCCAGAAAATCCAAAATGGTACGGAAAGAGCAGAGAAAGCGGACTTTGTATCTGCACGCCAGAAACCGGTCTTCAGCGTGGCAAAGGTGATTTGCCTGTTTTTACTTTTCCGTGCAGAAGTATAAAACGTCTGCACCAATTCATCTGAAAGTTTTTCTTTAGCGAAAAAAGCTGTTTCTAAGCTTTCTTTTATTTTACTTTTTGTAGTCTCCATAAGAAATTGCTGTGTGCCTGAAACAGGTAATAGCAAGCTATGGAGAGACTTAAGATCCTCGTTTGTGGCAAAGCCGCGTCCAAAGCCCTCGGGAGAAATCAGCATCATTGCCTTTATTTTTTCCGGATAAAGCATAGAGGTAACTAATGCCAAGTCACTACCCCCATTGGATGCCAGAATACAGGCAGGACGACGGATAACCTGTTCCATAAATTCATGGATGATATGGGCATATTGATAAGCTGTCCATGGTTTATCTGGCAAAAAGGAATTGCCAAAGCCGGGTAAATCTAAGGCATAAACGTGATAATGCTCCGACAGAGAAGAAATCACCATATCCCACTCCCTACGGCTTGTCCCCAGCATCATACTGTGAATGAGGAGCAAAGGGCGACCGTGTCCCGTGGAGGAATAAGCAATATCCCCAAGGGATGAGGCATATATTTCAAAAAGGGCATCATCTGCTCTTTTTTGTGCTTGCCAAAAACAGGCTTTTTGCCAAAGAATGAGTCCGCCGAAAAGACCCGCTGTTGCGGCGGAGATGGAAAGTGCTGCTTCTTTTATTTTTTTGTTCATATCAGACCCTCCTTTTCTATTATTATGAACGGAAAAACGTCATTTGAAAAGAGGAATTTTCATAGTATGGTAATAAGTTTTTGAAGGAGGAGCAAAATTATGCAAGCTTTTCTAACTTTGGCAGGACAATTTTTCATAATTTTATGTATTCAGTCCATACTAGAAGTGATGGCGTATTCCAGAAGGCAGAATCATTTGCTAAAGCCTATTTCTTTGGGATGCTATATTGCCTCCCTTGTACTGGTGCTACATTTTATGCAGCAATATATTGGGGATATTATGCGTGCAATTAATTTTATATATTAGTATAAAAGGCGGGAGAGGCACTTTTTGCCGAAAGAAGAAGAAAAAGCTTGACGAAACAAAATTCCTATGATATTATATTATTCGTACTCGATTTAAGGGCATTTTGCCGATGTGGCTCAATTGGCAGAGCAGCTGACTTGTAATCAGCAGGTTATCGGTTCGAGTCCGATCATCGGCTTAATCATATGGGTGGATTCCCGAGCGGCCAAAGGGGGCAGACTGTAAATCTGTTGCGATAGCTTCGAAGGTTCGAATCCTTCTCCGCCCATAGTAACTCAATTTTATAATTTTTTATTGCCGCGGAGTGGAGCAGTCCGGTAGCTCGTCGGGCTCATAACCCGAAGGTCGTCAGTTCAAATCTGGCCTCCGCAATCAAAAAATCCTAGAAACTTTGTTTCTAGGATTTTTTTTGTTTTTTCGTAATAATAAATTACCCACGGAAATGAAATAGTTATCATAACAGCAATATGACCACACACGAAAAAGCCTTAGAAACATTGATTTCTTGGGATTTTTTGTGAATTTATAAGAGGATATTTATTTGCTGTAAATAACTAGGATTAACATTTCTAAGCCCTATATGAAATAAATGTAAATTATTTTTTTAATTTTAAAGTAGGTTTTAGGTTTTCTTTCTATACTTGGTTTTGAAAAAGAGTTACACCTGCAATAAGAAGCAGGTAAGGAGGCTGAGTTTATGGGAACACCCACGACGTTTGAACGAAAGGAAGTTAAATATTTAATTTCCTTTGGACAAAGAGCAAAACTTCAGGAATTAATGGATACTTATATGTCCCCCGATAGTTTTGGAAAATCTACAATTATGAATATCTACTATGATACAGACAATAAACAGCTGATTCGTCATTCTATGGAAAAACCTGTTTATAAGGAGAAACTGAGAGTGCGCAGTTATGGTACTGCCAATCCTGAATCTACAGTTTTTGTGGAACTAAAGAAAAAATACAAAGGGATTGTATATAAAAGGCGGGTTTCAATGAGCCAAGAGGATGCAAAGCTTTGGTTGGAAAAGAATACATCGCCTCCAAAGGATACCCAGATTACACGAGAGATTGATTACTTTACCCAATCTCATCCTCTGAATCCTGCGGTGCTATTATCCTATAAAAGAGAAGCGTTTTTTGGAAAAGAGGATTCGGAATTTCGTATGACCTTTGATGACAACATTCTTTGGAGGGATTATGATATTTGTCTTTGTAAAGGGGCATATGGTGAAGAGCTATTGCCCAAAGGAATGCAGCTTTTAGAAGTAAAGGCTGCCATGGGAATGCCTTTATGGCTAACAAGATTTTTTAGTGAAAACAATATTTATAAAACCAGTTACTCTAAATACGGAAATGCATACACTGCAATGACCCAAAAAGAGCTGGCAGAAAGGGGCAGATACAGTGCTTGATTTTATGACAAATAATATTTTAGCTTCATCCACCACAACAGGAATAACAATGTCGGCGTTTTTGCTTTGTGTTGCTACAGGGTTAGGAATAGGATTTTTATTGGCGCTAACCTACAGAAGAAAGAGCAAAAGCTCCCCGGGATTTTTGGTGACGCTTGCCATGCTCCCCGCAGTTGTTGCCATGATAATTCTTATGGTAAATGGAAATATTGGGGCTGGCGTTGCTGTAGCAGGAACCTTTAGCTTGGTTCGTTTCCGCTCCGTTCCCGGAACCGCCAAGGAAATCTGTGCTATCTTCATTGCCATGGCCGCTGGTCTTGCAGTAGGAATGGGATATTTGATCGTGGCAGTTTTATTTACGCTTATCTTGGCTCTAGCAGAAATGTTCTATAATACTAAAAAAATGCAGAGCTTTTACGGCGCAACGCAGGAGCGTCAGCTTCGTATCACAATTCCGGAGGATTTGGATTATGCAGAGATTTTTGATGATATCTTTGCAAAATACTTAAAGAGCAATGAGCTTGTGGAAGTAAAAACCACTAATATGGGCAGCTTATTCCGTTTGACCTATCGTGTTGTGGTAAAAGACAATGTTTCTGAGAAAAAAATGATGGATGCCATTCGTATTCGTAATGGTAATTTAGAAATTAGTTTTTCCAGAGCATTAAACCAAAATGAATTATAAGGAGGAAGTTATTTTATGAAGCAGAAAAAAAGAACGGTGTTTGCCGCCATAACAGTGGCATGTTTATTATGCAGCTGTAGCCAGACGGCAAATGGTGCCACTACTGACACCACAGCAACAACCACTACAGACGCAACGCTGGTCACAGCTTTAGACCCTGATACGTTATTCAGCACTAGGGATAAAGCAGGGGATTATGATGAAAGTCAGGCTATTTCCATTACCCTCAGTGATACCAAAGCTACAAGTTCAGACAACAGTAAGGTAAGCATAAGTGCTTCCACCGTGACCATTCAGGATGAAGGCGTATATATCTTAAGTGGTAAGCTGACAAATGGTCAGATTATTGTAGATGCTGAAGAAACCGATAAGGTTCAGTTAGTACTCAATGGTATTACGATAAACAACAACACAAGTGCGGCTATTTATGTGCGTCAAAGTGACAAAGTATTTGTAACCTTAGCAAAAGGCACAACCAATACTCTTTCCAACAAAAATGCTTTTGTAGCCATTGATGATAACAATATTGACGGTGTCGTTTTTGCGAAGGATGACATCACTTTTAATGGCAGTGGCACATTAATCATCAATGCGGCTTTTGGCAGCGGCGTTGTTGCCAAAGATGACCTGACCATTACAGGAGGCAGCTATAAGGTAAATGCGGCAGAACACGGCTTTACTGCAAAAGACGGTATTGCTATTGCAGATGGCACCTTCCAAATTACCTCCGGTAAGGATGGCTTCCACAGCGAGAACAAAGATGATACAACTAAGGGCTTTATCTATGTAGGGAAAGGTAGTTATGACATTACCGCCCAGGGAGATGGTTTCGATGGGGCATCTATCCTGCAAATTGAGGATGGCACCTTCCAAATCAAAACAGGCGGCGGTAGTGATGCAACTCTTGCAGAGGATGCAAGCGCAAAGGGTATAAAAACAACGGGAAATCTGTTGCTTTCCGGAGGAAGCTTTACCTTAAATTGTGCTGACGACGCATTCCATAGCAATGCAAACTTGACTGTAAAAGGTGGAAATTACACCATTGCAACGGGGGATGATGGGTTCCATGCTGATTTAGCCGCTGTGGTTGAGGGCGGAACAATACATATTACCAAAAGTTATGAAGGTATAGAAGGTCAGACAGTTCATGTTTCCGCGGGCACCGTCAACATTGTGTCTTCTGATGATGGTATCAATGCGGCAGAGAGCGGTGAAGATTCCGATGAAGCCGTAGTAGGTAGAGAAAAAGGAACGATGGCAAACGGTGAAAGACCCGCCTTTGATGCCACAACTACACCACCTGAAAAGCCCGCTGGGGACGCAACAACCAGTGCAACAACCAAAGCAACAAATGGCACAACAGATGGTACCCCTCCAACAGGCAACCCTCCTACAGGCAACCCTCCTACAGGAACAGAAGGAGCTATGCCGAATCGTATGGGCGGCAGTTTACAAGCAAATGAAAACTGCGACATCACAATTACCGGGGGAACCATAACCATTGATGCTAAAGGCGATGCCATTGATTCTAACGGCAGTATTCATATAAGCGGCGGGGTAATTTATATCACTGGGCCTGAAAATAACGGAAATTCCTGTGTGGACAGTGACGGTGATGCTGTAATTACCGGGGGAACCTTGGTTGCTTGTGGTTCCAGCAGTATGTTCCATGGATTTAGTACGGATTCCACCCAAGGTTGGGCGTTGATTAACTTAACAGAAGCAAAAAGTGGTAAGGTTACATTAACCAGCGGAAGCACAACCCTGATGAGCTATACACCAACAAGAGAGTATACAGCAGTTTTGGTATCCGGCTCCGCTATTAAGAAAGGCTCCACCTATACCTTAACCATGGGGGATGAGACGAAGACCTTTACCATGGAGAGTCTAAGTTACACTTCTGGTACATCCAGTAACGGAAATATGGGTGGCAGAGGGCAAATGAATGGAACGAAACAGAATCAGACCACAACAAAAGCCACTTCATAATTATTAAGTAGTAATGCCCCTCCTCAATAGAAGGATATGCTGATAAAAACACTGCATATGGCTTTTGTTTGAGGAGGGGTCTTTCATTGGGGTATTAAAAGGAAGTGGATGACGGAATAAGATTAGATTATAGGGGAGTTAATGTGATGTTTTGCAAAGTTCTTTGTGGCAAAGAGGAAACAAAAACAAATTTTTTAAATATTTTTAAAAAATAGAGATTTTTTAACTTATATTTAAGTTTTGAATGCTATCATTTATTTGTAAGTATTTAACCCCTATTCAATATTTTACTCTTTTATAAAATATTGAGAAAAAGGCCTATTGCATAAATCAATAGGTCTTTTTCAAAATAAAACTTTATTTTATAAAGTATGGTAAAATAGGATAAGGTTTTGTTCCATACTTTTAGGGGAAAGATAAAATAAATTTTTGAGGTGAAAACCCCAATTGATACATAAGGAGGTGAAAACCATGCGAATTCTTTTGGCTGAAGATGAAAAGGAGCTTTCTAATGCTTTAGTCACAATTTTGCAAAGAAATGGTTTTTCTGTAGATGCTGTTTATAACGGTGAGGATGCCTTAGATTATTTAGAAGCAGATAATTACGATGGTGTTATTTTGGATATCATGATGCCTAAGGTAGATGGATTAACAGTATTAAAGAAATTGCGGGAGAAGAAGAATACCATACCGGTGTTGATGCTTACAGCAAAGTCCCAGGTGGATGATCGGGTTTTAGGACTTGATAGCGGTGCCAATGATTATTTAACCAAGCCCTTTGCTATGAAGGAGCTGATTGCCAGAATACGTGCCATGACCAGAAAAATCGAAGTGGGTGGGGATAACCTTCTCACATTTGGGAATATAACGTTAAATCGCAATACTTTTATCCTTTCAACAGAGACTGTACAGTTACGGCTTATGGGCAAGGAATTTCAAATGATGGAATTGATGATGACAAATCCCAATCAATTAATTTCTGCGGAACGTTTTTTAGAACGTATTTGGGGATATGATACCCAGGCAGAGTTAAGTGTGGTGTGGGTTTATATTTCTTATCTACGTCGCCGTCTAACTGCGGTAGAGGCAGATGTGGGAATAAAATCAGCACGAAATTTAGGATACACCTTGGAGGTAAAGGCATGAGCGAGAAATTAAGACTTCGTTTTATTGGAATCGCATCGTTTAGCGTTTTTATTGTGCTTTTCTCCTTTTTGGTTTCTATAAATGCATGGAACTACAGTAACATGAAGGAGAATGCTGATAAAATTTTGTCTGCTATTACCGATAATAACGGCGTTTTTCCAAGGGTTCATCGGGACAAGCCTAAAAATGAACCAATTCCCGATGATAAATCAGAAATTGAAAGTCCAACCAGAGAAAAAACTCCTCCCATATTAGGAAGGCGCACAGATTTTTCTCCCGAGGATCCTTTTGCAACCCGATATTTCTCGGTTACTCTCAATGGGGATATGGTTCAAACATCCATCAATCTAAATTACATTGCTGCAATTACCCTAGAAGAAGCAGAAGAAATGGTGAATTCTGTAGTAGAAAAGGGCAGTGAGAAAGGATTTTTAGGAACTTATCGCTATCGTGTTTCTGAGATTGATGGAGGAACCTTGATTGTCTTTTTGGATTGCACTAAAGATTTATTTTTCATGAATAATTTTTTGTTAAACAGCCTTTATGTTGGTGGGGCGGGTTTTTTGGCGGTTTGCATATTGATTATTATATTTTCTAAAACTGCTGTACGGCCCGTGGTTGAGAGCTATGAAAAGCAGAAAACCTTTATCACCAATGCAGGACATGAGCTGAAAACGCCATTATCTATTATTGATGCTAACACAGAGGTCATCGAAATGGAAAATGGTGAAAGCCAATGGACGCAAAGCATCAAGCGGCAGGTGGAACGAATGGCTCGTTTAACCAATCAGCTGACTACTCTGGCAAAAATGGAGGAAGGTCAGGCACAAATATCCATGGAAAGCTTGAATTTTTCCAATATCATTACTGAGGTTTGTGACGAAATGGAGGCTTTTGCCCAAGGGCAGGGAAAGACCATTCAGGCTTCTGTTCACCCTGATGTTATGGTAATGGGCAACGAGGATCAGTTGCGCCAATTAATCTACATTCTATTGGATAATGGCGTGAAGCACTCCAAGGAGAGCTCCCCCATCGAGGTGGGGTGGAACAGTAATGGGAAGTTGACAGTGAAAAACAAAGCGTTTTTGGAGCAAACGGGAAATATGAATATTCTTTTGGAGCGGTTTTACCGAACAGATGCTTCACGAAGCCGACAAACGGGGGGATACGGCTTGGGTCTTTCCATTGCAAAGGCAATCGTAGAGCAGCATAAGGGTAAAATTTCTATCGTTGCATCCAACGAGGATACACTGGAGATAACTGTTACCCTAAAATAAAGCAATTTCAAATTAGGATAATATTTGGAAAAGCGGAAGGGAAAAGGGCTTTTTCAAAGAAAAATGGGACAAGAATATTAGTAAATAATGAAATGAAAAACCCGCATAGCTATGCGGGTTTTTTGATTAAGTTAAATTTTATTTTCATAATAAATATCTTATGATAGAAGAAGGTTTTCTTTTGGTTCATAGCATTTTGACAGGCTTTCGTGAAATAGAATGAAAGGGAACCATTGCTTCATCGTTTTTTTCTATAGTCAGTAATGCTTATGCATTTTCAAAAGCATTTAGATCAACGCCGTCCTCACGCATATTTTGCAAAAGCTGGGCATGAAAAAAACAACACCCATAACAAGGATAGAGGAGCATATGGCTGTCCAAAATGAAAAGCTGACTATCTTCAAGGGCAACATAAGGATTTTCTTTCTTGGGTGCAGGGGAAAAGGTTCCTTTTTTCAGCCCTGGTACTGCCCCCTCAATCAAGAAGAGGGCATGATTTTGAGTCATTGTGATTGGTTCACCCTCTTTTACAGAAATAAATTCTGCGCAGAAACAATCCATCATGGTCTGCAATCCATCTTTGGAAATGTTTCTGAAAATAGGTAGGGCTAGTAATGCATCTAATTGTTCATTCATCTTTTGTACCTCCCATGGGATATGGCTGGATTTTAGCATGAAGTAGTGTTTCCGTCAAGGCGTGGCGTTGACAATTTTTAAACAATAACATAAAATCAAAAGTAGATGGTTTTTAAAAGGAAAAGGAGGGGTCCTATGGTTCCCAATCAAATAGAAATGCTTCCTTTTTTTCCACACCTTACGGAGGAAGAAAAGGACTATTTACGCAGAAACATGCGGACTTTGGAATTTCAACTTGGAGATTTGATTTATAGCCCTGCAAAAGGCTCTTTAGGCATGGTGCTGGTGCTAAAGGGTGGTGTACGGGCATATTTAACTTCCGAAGAGGGCAAAAAGGCTACGATTTTCCGCCTGCGTGAGGGGGAGTTTTGTATGCTTACCATGTCCTGCGCCATTTCTCAGATTACCTTTGACGTAGAGGTAGAGGCTTCGGAAGATTGCAGTCTCTTGTTATTGCCCACAGATGTTTTTGCTAAGGTAGAGCAAGAAAATATTTATGTGAAAAACTTTTCCCTTGAGCTGATGATGGAGCGGATGTCCTCTTTGGTGGAAGGGGTACAGCAAATGATGTTTTTGAATTTGGAGCAAAGGCTTGCTTCCTATCTACTTGATGAAAGCAGTCAGCGAAAAAGTGATACGCTACGATTAACTCAAGAGGAAATTGCAGAGAATATAGGCAGTGCCAGAGAGGCTGTCAGTCGTACCCTAAAGAGAATGAAGGAAAAAGAGCTGATTTCTGTGGGGCGTGGTTGTATTCATTTATTAGACAAAAAAGAACTTTATGCTCTGCTTCAATAAAAAAGAGAGTGGGCTTTCTTTAAAGTTTCGGGCACCATAAAAAATGATGCCCAAAAAGAGGGATACTGAAAGATTATTCTTTGTATTTTGCTTTACATATCAGTTGTGTCATGGTACCCATGGGGCAATAGACGCACCAAGTGCGGGGGCGAAACAGTAGCATGGTGATTAAGCCTAATAGCGTAGAGGTCAGCATAACGCCGTAAAAGCCAAAGGCAAATTGCTTCAACCAATCAGCCACAGGGGCGGATGAGGAAGCAAAGCTCCATGGCAGAGAGAAGCTCCAAAGAAGGGTAACTGTTTCTTTCAGGCTTTTTGCATCTGCAAATACCAAATAGGTGGAAAACAGCATTTGAGAAAACATCAGCAGAAAAAAAACTAAGAAGCCGTAGCGAAAGGTTTTGCTGAAGATCCATTTAGGAATTGGCAGATTCTTAGAAAAACGTTTTCCCACGATAGACAATAGTTGACCTCTTCCACAGTAGCGGTTGCAATAACCCTTTTCACCCCCTGATATAGACATTATGAGGGGAACCAGAAAACAAATTAAACCAAGCCATGCAAAAAGTATATTAAAAAACCCCAGAATCAGATAAAAGACTGAAGCAACCCAAAGGTAGTCGTACCAGTTTTTTTTCTTAGCCAACCATATCAACCTCCTTTAAAGAGATGATATCGGCAGGACAAGCTTTTACGCAAAGACCACAGCCAATACAAAGCTCCTGATTTACATTGGCATAGATGCCACGGTATACGGCAATGGCGTTTTTGGGACAGGCTTTTTCACAACAGCCGCAAGACACACAGTTTTTTGTGGATACAACTGCAATTCGTTTCATATCAGCCCTCCTTTACCATGAAAAGGGCCTTTTTGGGACACACCATGGCACATTTTCCACAACCAATGCAAAGGGCTTCATGAATAACGGGAGCAGAATAGGGACTATCTTGGGTTAAAGCTCCCACGGGACATGCCCGTAAAGAGGGACATCTATGATTTTGGGGGCATCTATCTAAATTAATTTTTGCAATTTTTTTCATATAAATTATCCTTTCAATTTCAAATTAAATTGTTTTTTATGGTTTTGGTAAAGTACTGATTTATGGTATGATAGTACCACAAGACTTAGATTTGATTCCGTAACTTTGTTACGAAGAAGAATAAAATAAAATTTGGAGGTTTTTTGTGATGGATGAGGAAAAAGTCGAATTAACATTGGTAGAACAGGCAGAGCAAAACAGCAGCAATTATTTTCGGCAAGGCTTAAACTGTACGGAATGCATAATGTGTACTTTTTTTGATATGGACAAGATAGATTTGCCAAAAGAGACCATTGCCTTAGCAACGGCTTTTGGTTCGGGCATGGGCAACACGAAAAATACTTGTGGCGCAATCACAGGCGCAGTGATGGCGTTAAGCGGTGTGCTTGGTAGAAAAAACCCCTTTGAAAAGGAAACTGTTGGGGAGAGAATTGCTGAGTTAAAGGATATTTATGTTTTGATTGGCGAGATGGTTCGTGAAATTGAAGATCATTACGGAACCTTGATTTGTAAGGAGCTTTCCGCACCTATGGGTGAGTTTGAAGGAAAGGCTAGAAAGAAGAACTGTATGCAGATTATTGGCTATTGCGGTGGATTAGCCATGAAATATGCATTAATGGCGGAAGAATTGACAAAGGAAAAAGAAGCTTCTGAAAAAGAAAGCTAATAAGAGGTGTGAAACCATGAAAAAAACAATATTGGCAAGTTTAGCCGCTGCCTTGTTATGGACAGCCACTGTGTTTGCATATCCAGCAATACAAGTATATGTGGATGGACAGGGAATAACTTTTGACCAACCCCCTGTTATCGTTGAGGATCGTACGTTGGTACCTATGCGGGCAATTTTTCAAGCCTTGGGCAGTGAGGTTGCTTGGTCTGAGTCAGACCAAACCATTACTTCTATGAAAAATGGAGATACTGTTAAGTTAAAAATCGGCGATTCAGGTCTTTATAAAAATGGACAACTGAAATATACAATGGCAGTACCCGCTCGTATTATGAACGGGCGAACCTTAGTGCCTTTGCGTACCGTTGCTGAGGCATTTGATGCACAAGTAGGATGGGATCCTCAAGGGTATGTGGTGACGGTGATTTCTTCTCAAGCCGAAGCAGAGAATAGTAATACCACTACAGTAAAGGCGGATGATGGAACTGTTGTTTTATCCTTCCGTATGGATATTCCAAAAAGCAAAGGAAGTTATGCAAGCCAAATGGAAAAAACGTTGAATGAAGAGGCCAAAGCTTTAGCCAAGGCTTATGTGGATACATATGGGAAAAAAGCCAAAACCGAGTATGACACTGCAAAAGCTAATGGTACATCCTTCTCCCCTTATTACTATGTAGGTTCTTATGAAATAACAAGGGAAGACAGTAAATTTGTATCCTTCTATGGGACAAGTACCCAATATACAGGTGAATTGCAGGGCCAAAGAAGCTGTACCTCCCATACGTTTTCAGCGACAAATGGAAAGGAGCTTGCCCTTTCTGATATGATAGGGGATAGTGAAAAGGAACTTCAAGGATTTTGGATGACCTCCTTTGGTGCCCTCATTGATGAGAAACCAACTAATTTCTATTCTAATGCTAAGGCGCGTTTGGAAAAGAATTTGGACATAGTAGGATTTTATGTTACCAAAGATGGCCTAGGATTTTATTTACCGCCCGAAACCATTGCACCAAACGAATCAGGAATCATCTCTTTTACCATAAAATATGATTTATAATTTATTTCTTTCATTTTGAGGGATTGGAAATAAATTTGTTTTTCCCCTCAGGAAAGTTGGAGTGGGAAAATAGATGGCTCTTACAATTTCTTGAAGCGTCCATTTTGGTCAGCTGAGTAGAGACCAGAGATTCCATAAAGTTTATTGAAACCCAAGCAGAAAAATAAAATTTATTTTTCTGCTTTTTTATATGGCTGAAAATAAAAACACACCCATTTTTTGGGTGCGTTTAATAACGTTTTATAATTTTTTCCATTCTGCCCGCAATTCTGCCAAAAGCGCTTCCTTTGTCTGAGGGGGATGATGCCCCTTAATGGCATGGCGAAAATCAATTCTCTCCAGTTCATCAATGTAGGCGGTAAGTAATACCTTATCATAGACCCATTCTTCACCTTTGGGAACAGAACAATAGGAGTCACCCAGAAAGATCACTTCATCTTGAGGAATCAGGAAAATTACGGAGTCCCTGCAATGGGGGGAAACGATTTCTCGCAGAATACAGGTAACATCGCCTAAATCAATGGTCATGGAGCCATTAAAGCTGATTTCAGCTGTTTTTACCTTGATATCACTGCGGTGGGAATATTCTTTACGAATATGTATATCCGAAAAATCCGAATCTTCTCCTGTTTCCAGCCGTTTTTCCATAGAGGCATCATCCCATGTCCAATGGGACATTTTTTCTAATTCCTTATTGGTTTTCCCTCCCGCAATGGTAACAGCATCTGTCGCCCAAAGGGCAAAGGTATGATCCCAATGGGCATGGGTCACAGAAAGATAACGAGGAGAGGGCAGTTGATTTTCCTGCAGTTTTTCCATGAAAAGTTGATAATGGGCAGCGGAGTTTCCCGCATCCATCATAAATCCACCCTTTTTTCCTTTGATATAACCTAAGGCGGGACGATCCGTTTCAGGGTCATGTTCCATATAATAAATATGTTCTGATATTTTTGAAAGCTTCATAAGGTTTCCTTTCTCGTGTAATTCAAACAGGTTTACAGCTTTTAAAAAAGTAAATACCTTTTTTCATCAGGCAATAGAAAAAAGCCCGCTTGCATCCCTAAGGATATGCATTGCAAAACGGGCTTTTTACCCTTCTTTCAGTATAGTGCCTTTTCGGTGAGAAAAGCAATACCGAATGAGAATAATTTTATGTAGTTATATTTTTGGCAGGTTTATGTGCTTTCAAGGCTTTCTTTTCTTTTCTTGCTGTTTTTCTAGTTTTCTTGTTCTCTTTGCGTTCATTCATCCAAAGGTAAAGAACCGGGATAAATACCAAGGTAACAACGGTGGAGAAGGCAAGACCAAAAATAACACCAATGGAAAGACTCTGCATCATTTCACTACCCTCTGCTTTGCTCAAAGCCATAGGGAGCATACCCAAAATTGTGGTTAAGGTGGTCATCAAAATTGGACGCAAACGTCTTGGTCCTGCGGTTACTAAGGCGTCGTAGCAGCTAAGGCCTCGATCCATCAGCTGATTCGCATAGTCTACCAATACGATACCATTATTTACAACCATGCCGACCAGCATGACAAAGCCCATTAGGGCAGGCATGGTAACGGTATGGCCTGTTATGAAAAGACCAAGGATACCGCCGGTAATTGCCAAAGGCATGGAGAACATAACGATAAACGGATAACGCAGAGATTCAAACTGTGAAGCCATTATCATATAAACCAAAAGCACTGCGATGATCATACAAATCATCAAGCTTCTGAAGGCATCCATCATCATTTCCATATTTCCTGAGTAAGCATAGGTATAGCCTTCGGGGAAATCGTATTGTGATAAAGCCTGATCAATCAGTTTCTGTGCCTCACTTCCGCTTAAGTTGGGAGTGTTTGCACTGATAGAAATATAATTTTTTTGGTTCTCACGGGTAATGGAGGTTGCACTTTCGCCAATTTCTATGTTTGCAACGGCGGAAAGAGGAATCTGTGTGCCCGTAGCTGACGTAACTGTCAAGTTATTTAAGTCTGTTAAGTAGTTTAATTCATCGGTGTTATAACGAAGAACAACATCTAATTCAGAGCCATCTACCTTATATTGAGTTGCAGTTGTTCCGGAGATTGCAGTACTTAAAGTACTGGCAATACTGCCGGCTGTTACACCATAATGGGAAGCCTTGCTTCGATCAATTTTTACCAAAGCTTCTGGAATTGTACTTCCAGTTGAGCCTTCCACATCGGTAAAGCCATCAATATTGCTGATTAGGTCAACAACGTCATCTTCCACATCCATTAAGGTTTTATTGTCATATCCATATACGTTAAAGGTTACGTCACTGCTACTCGTACCTCCCATGGATGATTGGGAAGCGGATACTGTCAGCTCTATACCGGGGATGTCTCCCAATAATGTTTTAATTTCCTCGCACACCTCAGCGGTAGAGCGAGAACGTTCACTCTTTGGTATTAAGTTCATATAAACAGTTGCTGCAGCACTGTTATTGGACATAGAATCGGAACCAATAATGGCATATACCGTCTCATTTTCTGGAATGGTCTGTAAGCGGTATAGTGCTTCTAATACAACTTCATCAGTGGTCTCCAACTCAGTGCCGTTTGGCAGAGATATTTTAACACTGGCTGTGCCTTCATCAGATTCCTGCATAAAGTCCATACCTGTCATAGGAACGGTAATCAGGCTGGCAAGAAACACTGCCAATACTGTAAGCACTGTGGTTTTGCGGTGAGATAGTGCCCAGCGAATTACTCGTTCATACCATTGTGAAAGACGCTCCAATGCATTTTCCCACTTGGAAAGAGCAGAAGAAAATTTCTTGTATTTGCGGAATTTCGTCTTTTTGTCTTTTTGCAAAAGCAAAGCAGAAGCCATAGGAACAAAGGTAATTGCCACTACAAGTGATGATGCAAGGGAAAAGGTAATCGCAAAGGACAGATTTTGTAGAAGCTGCCCCACGGAACCTTTTACAAAGGCAATAGGCAGGAAAACTGCCACAGTGGTTAATGTAGAGGCAGTGATTGCCATGGTAACCTCTTTTGCTCCCTCTTCTGAAGCTTCCTTAGGGCTATATCCCCGCTCATAATACTGATAGATGTTGTCAAGAACAACAACGGAGTTATCTACCAGCATACCGATACCAATGGCCACACCGCCCATAGAAATAAGATTTAAGGACATACCTGCCAGATACATCAGCGCAAAGGTGGCCAATATAGAGGTAGGGATAGATACTGCAATAATTCCAGAGGTAACGGGGTTTTTCAGGAACGCCAGTAATACAAAAAATGCAATCAAAGCACTTAAAAAGGCTGTTTCTGTAATGTTTGAAATGGAATCCTTAATATAATCTGAGGTATCCATAACAATGGTCATATGTAACTCTGGATATTGGGCAGTAATTGCATCCAATTCTTTTTGAATCTTTTCGCTTGTTTTAACTAAGTTTGCAGTTGACTGCTTATTGACGGAAATCATGATTCCCCGTTCCCCATCAAGATAAGCAATATTCTTCTGGTCTTTGTCTACTTCCACAACATTGGCCACGTCGCTCAAGTGAATAATAGCTCCTGTTGGTGTACCTATGGGCAAATCTTTGATTTCCTCCACGGAGCTAAACTGTCCGATGGTACGCACAGGCACATTCAATTCTCCTTGTGTAAGGGAACCGGAGGGCAAGTTCATATTTTCTGCCGCCAATATTTGAGAGAGTGTGTTTACATTTAAGCCGTAACCCACGAGCTTGGTGGGATCAACGGTTATGCGTACCTCTTTTTCAACACCGCCGGTTAGATCAATGGAAGCCACGCCTTCGATACGTTCCAGACGAGGAAGAATATCATCTTCCAAAAGGTTATTCAATGCGTTTAAGTCTAAATTATTTGCTGTAACACCCAAATAAATGGGGATAGCATTCATATCAATTTTAAAAATTACAGGTTCTTCTGCGTTTGAGGGCAAGCTGCTTTTTGCTCGATCTAGCACCTCTCTTAAATCTATGGCCGCCATATCAATATCTGTACCATCCACAAACTGTACCATAACAAGGGCGGCATTGCTGTTTGATATGGAAGTAATGGTATCTACATTATTTACTGTGCCCAAAGCGTCTTCCAAGGGCTTTGAAACAAGATTTTCAATTTCTTCCGGTCCGGCACCCACATAGGTGGTGCTGACCAATACAACGGGGATATCTACGTTAGGCATTAATGCCAAGTTTAGGCCGCTGTATGCAACAATGCCGGCAATGAACACCATCAAGGTTATCATTATGGTGGTAATAGGCTTACGAATGCAAAGTCTGGATAACATAATTTATTCCTCCTTTGCCGTGTCTTCTGTGGTACCCTTTGCTGTATCTTCTGTGGTACCCTTAGCAGGAGTAGCAGGGCTTGCAATTTCAACCTGTTCTCCATCGGAAATATAAGTTTGACCGCGGGTAACAACCTGTGTGCCAACGGGCAGATCAGAGGTGATTTCTAAGGTTTCACCTGTTTGAATGCCAATGGTTACAGGTGTTTTCTTTGCTATATTGTTTTCAACAACATAAACATAGGTTTTCCCATCTTTGGTAATCACTGCGTTGGCGGGCAATACCAATACATCTTCAGCCTTTTCCTTTGTAAAGATAACATCTGCCAGCATGCCTGATTTAATGATGCCATCCTTGTTATTTAGTTCAACTTTAACAGTATATGTACCGGATTGGCTGGAAGCGGGGCTGATAGTAGTAATTTTTCCTTTCAAAGGAGTAGCGGACGCGGCGGACATATTTACTTGCACTTCATCGCCTAGCTTAATGTTGTTTACAGCCTGCTCGGAAACGCCAACCTCAACCTTGATTGTGGAAAGATCCATAATCACATAAGCAGGGATAGAAGGGCTTGCATAGCTGCCTCTTTCTATGTTTCTGCTAACAATAACGCCGCTCATAGGAGAAGTTACGGTACAATCTCCAATTTGTTTTTTCAAAATATCCATGTTTACTTCAAGGGCTTCAATATTTGCTTTGGCGGATTCGTACCCAAGCTTCATCTGGTCAATTTCTGCCTCAGCAATAATGCCTTGTTCAAAAAGGACTTTATTGTTATTATAGGTTTTTTCTGTGTTTGCCAGGCTTAGCTTCGCTGCATTATAGTTCACCTCTGCACTGCGTAATTGGTCATTTAATGTTGCAGAGTCAACGCTAAAAAGAACTTGATTCTCTTTTACAGTGTCACCAACCTCAAAGTGAAATCCCATGACCTTTCCGGGGATGGTGGGGACAACGGATATTTCCTTGGAAGCGGCGGCTTTGCCAGAATAAGAGAAGCTGCTTGTAATTGCATCCTTACCAACAGTTGTGACCTCAACGCTTCGCAATGTTGGTTTTTCTTCGGGTGCTTCCTTAGCACAGCCGGTCAAAAGCACAGCGCAAAGACTAAAAAGTATTAGCTTTTGGTTCATTTTATGGTTCCTCCTGATAAAATTAGTTGGTTAACGGCATGTAGGTGATGATATAAAGCTTGCTTCTTTTCCTCTGCAAAAGAGTCAAAGTAGCTACTGGTAATTCCCATAAGGGAATTTTCCGTTGCCTTTAAAGTTGATTGCCCCTTCTGGGTTATACGCAGATAAATTTTGCGACCATCATCATCCTTACTGGGGGGGTGCTTTTGGATAAATCCTTTTTCTTCCATTTTTGCAATGCTCAAAGAGGCACTACTTTTACTAAGGCAGAGAGAATTTGATATTTTTGAAACAGTATCTAAGCCTAAATCACGAATACAAAGCAAGAAATGAAATTGCTGCATGGTCAGCTTCCCTTCTTCCCCCTTACCATTTATACTGAATACCTGCTCCAAGTGAAGTCTACTCCAAAAGGACATATTTAATCTAAGATCAAAAAAAAGCTCGGCAATTTTTTGACCACTTACTTCGGACATAAATCCTTCCCCCTCTTTTCTATTTTGCATGAAATTAATTTTATGATAAAACTAATTTGGTGTCAATTGGATTTTCATTAAGAAATTTTAAAGATTTTGCCAGTTATGGCTTATTGTGCTTAAAGAACTGATTTTGGACATTTTCGGGTTATTTGAAGAAAGCATGATAATGGAAGAGAGGACAATAATTTTATAGATTCTTAATAATATGGAAAATGAAACACCATTGATTAAAATGTGAATGAAATGGGGAATTGTTTCATAAAAAGAGGATACCCCTTGAAGACTTTGGCTCATCACGGAGTATCCTTTACTCACAATAAAAATATTTGTAAAATTAATACATGCCCAGCTTTTCTAATAGGGAGATATATGTTTCCACGCCATGGCACAAAATTTTTTCATCAAAATCAAATTCTGCACTATGAAGAGGATGGACAAAGCCTTTTTCCGGATTTCCTGCACCTAAAAAGAAAAACAAACCGGGAACTGCCTGCTGAAAAAAGGAAAAATCCTCTGCAAGCATATAGGGCTGTGTGGTTATATAGCTGTCGCCGCAGGCCGCTTCTAAGGCACTAACCAAAGCAGCATCGTTATGAACCACACGATACATATGACGGAATTCAACTGTTCCTTCACAACCATAGCCTTTGGCAATAAAACTTACGGCTTCCTCTACCCTTGAAACCATTTTTTCATAAACTTCATCAGAAAAGGCACGCATGGTTCCTTCTATACGGACTTCCTTGGCCACAATATTACAGGCTTCACCACCCTGTATGGAGCCAAAGGAAAGAACGCCACTGTCTAAAGGAGAGATATTACGGGATAAAATGGTATGTATACCGCAAATCACCGCCCCTGCTGCCAGAAGGGCATCAGCACCAAGATGGGGTTGTGCACCGTGGGAGCTTTTTCCATGGATACGCACGGTGACTTCTCCGTTTCGTGCCATCATGCCACCCACTTTGCAGGCAACCTTGCCTTGGGGAACATCGGGGAAAATGTGGCATCCGATAATCTTGGAAATGTTATATTTTTCAATGATTCCTGCTTCCACCATCAGCCTTGCACCACCGGGGCCTTCTTCCGCAGGCTGAAAAATCAGAATCACATCACCCTTAGGACGCACTTTTTTTGACATGAGATATTTGGCAAAGCCCAGCAAAATGGTCATGTGACCGTCGTGCCCGCAGGCATGCATCAGCCCCTGATGACAAGAGGCATAGGAACGGGGAGGCTCTTCTACAGTTAGCCCATCCATATCTGCACGAAAAGCCATGGGTTTTTCCAAACCTTGCCCCTTGATGATACCAATGACCCCTGTTTCTAAGCAGCGAGTAACCTCATCTACGCCTATTTCTTTCAGCATATTCTCTATATAAGCAGCGGTTTTGTGCTCCGAAAGTCCTAGTTCTGGAATTCGGTGCAAATCTCGACGTATTTGTCTAAGCCCTTCCTCCATCTTTGAAATATCTTCACGCAAAAAAAGCCCTCCTTTTTTTCACAATTTTTTTCTATTGTAACATAAAAACTGTGAAAGAGCCTTGGAAAATATTTTTTTTTCATTTATAATACCATACAAGGGTCAAAAAGTCGTGGGGATCCATGCTTGGATATCCGTAAGTTTGGTGGGGTTGACCTATATAATTATGAATGGAGGAGCAAAAATGAATTATGATATGACAAATCCTTATGAGATTGCAAAGTATATTAAGGATGCCAAAAAGGTTACACCTGTGAAAGTTTATGTGCAGGGTGACTTGAAGGGTGTAGAAAAAGAAAATGTAAAAATTTTCGGCGAAGGTAACTTCTGGATTATGATTGGTGACTATGCTTTGATCAAAGAGGTTTTAGAAGAAAAGGCTGAAAAGATTCAGGAAACTCATGTGGAATATGATAGAAGAAATTCCGCAGTTCCTATGCTGGATATTACAAATCTGGAAGCACGTATCGAGCCTGGCTGCTTTATTCGTGACCGTGTAAAAATCGGCAAAAATGCTGTTGTAATGATGGGCGCCGTTATTAATATTGGCGCAGAAATCGGTGATGGCACAATGATTGATATGAATGCTATTTTAGGGGCAAGAGCTACTGTTGGAAAGAATGCCCACGTTGGTGCCGGTGCCGTTTTGGCGGGTGTTTTAGAGCCACCTAGTGCAACACCTGTTGTTGTTGGTGATGGTGCACTGATTGGTGCCAATGCCGTTGTTTTGGAGGGTGTTCAAGTTGGTGCTAATGCTGTTGTTGCGGCAGGCGCAGTGGTAATTGAGGATGTTCCTGCTGGTGCGGTGGTTGCTGGTTCTCCTGCTAAGGTAATTAAAATGAAGGATGAAAAAACAGAAGGAAAAACACAGATTTTGGATGATTTGAGAAAGTAATGACTCCAAATCTGACTATTAAATGAAATCAATTAGGGCAATATAAGATTAATTCTTTTCAATTATAGAAACAGGAAGGAAAGTAGAAGAAATGAAAAAGTGTTTAGTTTTTTTGATTTCAGTATTTATGTTTCTTTTCACAGGATGTGGCAGTGGTAATAGTGTAGGCACTGCTTACACAGAAGTGAATACACAGGAGGGAATTACTCTTTCCCTAAAAGAGGATACACTCAAAAGTTCCTTAGGTACATTTATCCTTACCAATGATACGAAGGAAACCGTAAGCTATGGTGCCAAGGAATATCACTTTGAGCAGATGAAGGATGGGCAGTGGCAGGAATTTGCGGGGACTGCCCAGGCAAATTGGAGTGAAGGAGAGACGGCTTTGGAAAGTGGAGCTTCCACGGAGTTAAGCTATAACTGGAAGACCTTCTGTGGCAGCACTACAAAGGGTGAACAATACCGTTTGATTATTTTTGTAAATAAAAGCCCTGTTGCTGTGGAATTCACCGGTGCTTAATAAAAGGTATTAAGGGATAAGTCCAAGATTCCCAAAAGCAAAATTTTGGTTTTGAAAATTCCCGTTTGTTCTTAAAATTCATATCTGCTTTCAAAATGATAAATTTATTTTGGTATGTATAGTTCAATCAAAATCTCCGTCCAATGGGCGGAGGTTTTTTTGTGTATTGTTTTGGGTTAGAGAAAACTTATAGAAATGCTGAAATTCCACTAAAAATAGAAAAAAATATAAAACATGCCTTACTTTTTTGGAAAACCCCTTGCAAAAGGAATAAAACATGTTTTTTTTGCTTATATTTAGGGTAATAGGAAGGAGGCAAGCGGATGAATATAAGCAAGCAAAAGGTGGGAAGTGTGCTTACTGAAGGGGATGAAATACTACTTGCCATTCAGGACATTCAGGCCAGATTGGTCTGTGCAAGACAAGGATTTGAATCTGCAACAGATGAGGCTTTGGTTGACAGTTATATTTTTGAAATTACCGCTTTGCAAAAAAAGTATGATTATTTTATAAAAACAGCAAAGGAAATGGGGTTGACTGGGCCTTTTCTTAAAATAGGCTGAAAGGTACAGAAGGGGGAGAAAAGCACTATGACAGAGGTATTGTCGGTAATGATAATTAGCTGTCTAATTATTTTGATATTGACGGCGGTGGCAAAACCATTAAGAATTGTGTTGCGATTTATACTTTCAGCGGCTGTTGGCGGCTGTTGCCTATGGCTTTGTAATCGCTTTGGGCTTCCGGTGGGTGTTAATCCAGCAACACTTTTTACGGTGGGATTATTGGGGGCACCGGGTTTTTTAGGGTTAATTGTCTTAAGTTTTTTCTTGTAAAAGAAATGTAATTGTTTGACAATTACAACGGAATGTGATATATTTTTGTGTGGATAATGTTGTGGATATTATTGTGGATAATCGGGGCTTCCCTGTGTACAAAACTTGGTTATCTGCAAGTCCGCAAATAAAAAATCCTTAAATGATAAGATTTAACCCCATTTCTTATCCGGAGAAACTCACTGCGATGCAGTGAGTTTTTTCATAAAAAAAGTAGGTGAAAATTGTGGATAACTTAATGAAATTTATAGAAAAATTTAATGAACAATTATTGTCCCAAAGCTTTTTTGAAGGAAGAACTGCAAACGGAGAAAAGGTACCAGGGATTTATCTGCGTATAGAAAACCCTGTTTTATATATTGTAGGAGTATTTGAAAAAGATAATCAGGAAAAAATTATAGATATTCTAAGTACATACACAAAGGAAATGTCTCAAGACCTTGAAGAGATGCGCTGTACCCATATTATCAGCCTTGGTATATATGTGTCAGAGGAGGAAGGTGTATCCCCTGCCCCTGTTTATTTTGATGAACGGATTCATGCAGTGAATTGGCGCTATTCCATAGAAAAGAAAAAAGTTTTTGCAAATGCTGGGGAACCAGACCGTCTTTTTGGTATTGAAAAACTGTTGCTACGTGCAGCGGAGGGAAAGGTACCAGAAGCACCCCCAAAACCAGAGATGAAAAACGGATTGCCATGGGTGTGTATTTCTATATTTCTGCTTTGCGCAGTGCTGTTAATTGATACCACCTTATCTGGAAGAGGTGGAAGTATCATTCGTGCCTATGGACTCAGCAGAAGCGGTATTTTGCAAGGAGAATACTACCGGTTCATTACGTCTATGTTTTTACACAGTGGCATCATGCATTTGTTGTCCAATAGTCTCTTTTTATATTATTTTGGTTTTAAAGCTGAGTATCTTTTGGGGAGAAAACGCTTTCTCATTTTATATTTGGTTTCCGGTTTCTGTGGTGGTCTTTTTAGCATTTTATTTCACGATGTGTTGGCAATTGGTGCATCAGGAGCGATTTATGGTCTCATGGGGGCTATGTTTGTACTGACAAAATTATACGGCCCTAGATATACGGGAATGAATTATGCCACTATGCTGTTATTGGTAGTCACATCCATAGGCTTTGGTTTTTTGGATATGGGCATAGATAATTTTGCCCATATTGGTGGCTTTATTGGTGGAAGTCTGGTATTCTTAATCTATCGAAAGCTGGATAGAAAACAGAAGGAGATATCCACATGATTTCTGTGGACAATGTGGAGGTTATCCACTTTTAAAATATGCAACACTAGATGAATAATAATCGTTCCTTATTTTACAACGAATTTCCCATGTTAAATTGTCGAATGGAGAAAATTAACACTATATATTGGGGTATACATAAAAAGTTATCAACAAAAAAGCTGTGGATAAGGTCATGAAATTGTGGATAACTCTGTTTGGAGAGGAAATGTAGATGAATCAGCAAAAAGATTTTCAAGAAAAATTGCAAAAAAATTTTCAGTTTTCTGCTTTTGGTGAGAAAAAACTGGTTTTTGGTGAAGGAGCTCACATGCCTGTTTTGATGATGATTGGAGAAGCACCGGGCGGGGACGAGGAAAAACAGGGCAAGCCCTTTGTGGGTAAAGCGGGAAAAAATCTATCTTCCTTTTTAGAAGTAATTGGTTTAAAGCGAGAGGAGATTTATATTTCCAACGTAGTAAAACTGCGCCCTACAAAAAACAGCCCCAAAACTGGGAAGGCGGTAAACCGTCCACCATCCAGAGATGAGATTGCGTTTTTTTTGCCTTATTTGATGGAAGAAATTCAGTTGATTGCGCCGAAAATGATTGTTACATTGGGTAATGTACCTCTAAAGGCAGTTTCTGGGGATAATAACATGACCATTGGGGATGTTCACGGTAAGCCTTACAAACTTACAGAGGATAGAATCTTATTTCCTTTGTATCATCCGGCGGCAATTATTTATAATAGGGCTTTATCTCAGGTATATCAGGAGGATTTGGTCACATTAAAGAATTTTTTGGGGATATTATAAGAATAGAAATGGCTCTATGGGGTGAATTCAAAAACGTAATATAAGGAGGAAGATATGAATGGCAAAAACAGCAGTGATATTTTGTTCTGAATATGGCAGTACAAAAAAATATGCAGAATATATTGCGGAAAAGTTACAGGCTGATCTTCTTAGCACAACACAAGCGAAGGATTTATCCCCCTATGATACCGTTGTATACGGCGGAGGCATTTATGCAGGCTCTCTTAATGGAAATGAGTGGTTAAAGAAGAACCAAGAGATGTTATGTAATAAAAGATTGGTCATCTTTACTTGTAGCTTTTCTGATCCAGAAATAGCTAGAAATACAAAATATATCAGAGAAGGTTTAAATAAGTGCCTTTCCCCAACACTCATGAATCATGCAAAAATCTTTTGTTTTCATGGAGCATTGGATTATCAACATTTGAAATTTGCCCACAAAGGAATGATGAAAGTTCTTTTTCAAATTTTAAAGCATAAGAAAGAGCGTAGTCTTGAGGAAGAGGCAATGCTTCAAACCCAGGTTACCCCTGCGGATTTTGTGGATACCTCTCAAGCGGACAGGTTAATATTATATATAAAGGATTGAATGTATGGAATTTGAAGGAAAAGTTGCAGTAATTACTGGAGGCGTTCATGGCATAGGGAAAGCTATTGCTCAGGCGTTTAGCAGAGAGGGAGCCACTGTTTGTATCATTGACAGGGAGGAAAACCCTTATTTTATAGGAGATATTGGAGATCGGGAAACGTTGGAGGCTTTTGCAAAAAAAGTAATTGATCAGCATGGAAAGGTTGATTTTTTAATTAACAATGCCATGATCTCCATGGGAGGCATCAATGCCTGTGGATACGGTGCTTTTGATTATGCTTTGCGCATTGGCGTGGTAGCACCCTATTATCTAACAAAGCTTTTTCTTTCGTATTTTACTCCTCAAGCGGCAATTGTAAATATTTCTTCCACAAGAGACCGCATGAGTCAGCCAAATACAGAAAGCTATACTGCGGCAAAAGGGGCGCTTTCATCCATGACCCATGCTTTGGCCATCAGCCTTGGCGGTAGGGTAAGGGTGAATTCTATTTCACCCGGTTGGATTGACACGGCATATACCACCTATGACGGAGGGGATGCAGAACAGCACCCTGTGAAGCGGGTAGGAAATCCCTCGGATATTGCTGAGATGGCACTGTTTTTATGCAGTCAAAAGGCAGGGTTTATTACAGGGGAAAACATTTGCATTGATGGTGGAATGTCTCACCAAATGGTTTATCATAATGACTATGGTTGGAGCTTAGATAAATAATGGAGTATCCGTTTTGCTGTATTTGCATAACGGATGCTTTTTCATTTCAGGGATATTTTGTTTATTAAATGAAAAAAGCTTATTTCCAAACTAGCGGGAAATAAGCCCTTTTAAGTATTTATCTTCAAATACATGCTTTCCTAGCAATCAGTTTTTCTTTAATTTTTCCCATTCCTTTTCCTGAAAACCTACCAAAACAAAATCTTCCCCAATCACCAGAGGGCGTTTTACCAGCATTCCGTTTGTGCTTAAAAGTTGAAGCTGCTCCTCCTCGCTCATTTGGGGTAGTTTATCCTTTAATTGCAGTTCCTTGTATAAAAGGCCGCTGGTATTGAAAAATCTCTTTAAGGGTAGGCCGCTTAACTTCCACCAAAATTCCAACTCCTCTGCGGAGGGGTTTTGCTCAACCATATGGCGCTGGAAATATTCTATTTGTGCCGAATCCAACCATTTTTTTGCTTTGTTACTGGTACTGCATTTTGGGTAATGTAAAAAAACGAGACTCATCTCGCACCTCCTTTTTCAATAGTATAATACGTTCCCGTCCATTGGGCAAGATGAGATGGGATTGCATTTTCATAGGAACGGCTGTAAAATGAGTAAAAGTTGTATACATTTTGGGAATTTAAACCTTAACATAGGCAGATAGGAGGAATGAAACATGAATTTTGGTTTTATTGGAGCAGGGAATATGGTGGGTGCAATTGTGAAGGGCATGACTTTGGGTGCCGGGGCATACGAGGGAAAGAATATATTTTTGAGTAGCAAAAGCGTAGCCTCAGCAAAAACATTGGCGAAGGAATGTGGTGCAATTGCCTGCCAATCTTCAAAAGAGGTGATTGCTAACAGCGACGTAGTGCTTCTTGGAGTTAAACCAAATGTATTATCCTCCCTTTTGCCGGAACTAGAATGGGATTTCAAGGAAAAAAATCCCTTGATTGTTTCGATTGCTGCAGGAAAAACCTTAGAATATTTAGCAGGCTTCTTTCCCCAGGGAACACCCATTGTAAGAGTAATGCCAAATATTAATGCAAAAATCGGCGCCTCAACCACAGGACTTTGTGTAAATTCATTTGTAAGCCCTGAGCAGAAGCAGCTGGTGAAAGAGATTTTTGAAACAATAGGTACCGTTGCAGAAATTGAAGAAAGTCAATTTTCTATTTTCAGCGTAATCGGTGGAGCATCGGTAGCCTTTGCATACCTATACATGGATGCCTTGGCTCATGCTGCCCTTAAGGCAGGGATGCCCAAAAAACAAGCTTTACAGCTAACGGCAGAAACGGTATTAGGCAGTGCCAAAATGGTGTTGGAAAGTGGGGAAGCACCATGGCCGTTGATTGATCAGGTGTGCTCACCAGGAGGGACTACCATAGAGGGGGTTACTGCACTGCAAGGGGGAGGCTTTGAATCTATATTGGTAAAGGCCTTTGATGCAGTTCTGGCAAAAGATAAGGCAATTGGCGAGAAAAAATAAAGGATAGAGAATAGATGTTTATGTAATTTCCTGTATTGATTTTATTCGTGATATTATCTAAAGGAAGTATGAAAAATAAAGGATTTCTTTCAAGGTACAGCCATATTTTGTAATATGGTTTCTAATTTCCCGTTCTATAACATAAAAATATATAGGATAAAACGAAAAAGGGGAATTGAAATGTATCCAAATAATATGCAAAATAATATGAGAAATAACATGAGAAAGCCCATGAACCGAATGCCTGATATTACTGATTGTGGCCCTCAGCCTTTTGTGGTCAATATTGATAAAGTAACCAAACAGAATCAGAATTATCGTACTGCACTATGGACGGGAAACCATTTACAGCTAACACTAATGAGTATTCCTTCCGGTGGAGATATTGGGTTGGAAATGCATCCCGATGTGGATCAATTTATTCGTGTTGAGGACGGAACAGGCATTGTTCAGATGGGGAGCAGTAAGGATAAATTGGATTATCAACGTAATTTAGATAATGAGTATGCAATTTTCGTTCCTGCGGGAACCTGGCATAATGTTATTAATAACGGTAATAAACCATTAAAGTTATATACAATTTATGCGCCGCCTCATCACCCCAAGGGAACAGTTCAAGCTACAAAGCAAGATGCCCAGAAAAGTCATGATTAAAGATGTAGATGGTAAGTCCATAGACTTCTAAACACAAACCGCGAATTACTTGATTGGTAAATCGCGGTTTTTTTGTGTTACAATTAAACACAATACAGTTCAAACGAAAATATTTTCACAAATTTTAGAAGAAGCATGAAAATTGATCAAACTTCCAAGCATCCTTCTCTTTTACCAAAACAAAGGTATACTCCTCAGTGGTAAAGTCATTGATATTTTTTGGTGTTGTAAAAAAGGGGTCACCCTCATAGGCTTCTTGGGCTTTTGTATAATAAGCAGTGGCAGTGAAGGTAACTTCATTTTCCGTTTGCTGAATGGAATGGAATACATGCCCTGCATAAAGGATATTTGAACCTCTCCCTGCATCCAATAAATATAAAGCCCCGTCTTCACCCTTTATAAACCTTGATTGATCAGGGGTCAAAATGGTGTTATTTATAAAATCCTCTGTAAAATATTTTGACAGATGCTCGATAAAGGCATCGTAGGAATCAAAGGCCGGTTCATCCACTTTATAATAAGTCAAATCTCCCTTCGTAAATGGTTGATTTACATCACAATGGAAGTTACCAAACACGATTTTTGTGTACATTTCGTCTGCACCCTGATATAGCGTTTTAAAAGTATCTTCCAAGGGAGGTAATCCATCTTGGGAAGAACTGTTGGTCTCCAAAGATTGGGGAGTGCTTGGAGAAGCCGAAGTAGCTCCTTTACAGCTTGATAAAATCAAAGGAAAAAGTAGGACAAAAATCATTAGAATGCTATGTTTTGCTTTCATAAAAGGACACCTTTCTTTTTAGTCTATTGCTTTTGATTAGTATAACATGGTTTTTTATTATAATTAAGCGTTTAGGAAGATTGACAAAAACAATTAAGAAAAAAGTTGATTTCGGCGTAAAAGAGGAATGATGATGATATTAATTCTTTATTGTAACCGTGGTGGATTAAAGATATTTTTCTACCGTTCATGAAAAGAGGACATTTTTGAGTAGTAAATGCCAAAGTGGTTTTTAAAGTTAAAACAATGATTGTTTCTTTGATCTTGTATGATATGCTCCTGTAATTTATCTTAATTTGCTTTTGGGTTGGTCTTTTGGTAATGTATAAAAGAAAGGTAAAGCTATAATTGCAGATCTAATTTTCTTACATAAAAGAGTAATGACTCAGTGCCAATAGAAAAGGATTAGGGAAAGCCTTTCATTTTAAATAGAAACCGGTGAATGGGAATGGCTGAAATTTTATATTTGCAAGTGAATATTGTGGGAATGATAATTATATATATAATGATTAGAAATCAGCAGACGATTGAAAATGGAACGGATAGGCAAAAGGCGTTTCGTTATTTGAATTATTCTGTTTTATTTGTGTTAATTTTGGATTCTGTTATGTGGTGCATTGATGGAAAAAAATTTTTGTTCTCTAAGGAAATTTACTGGTGCTTAGCCAGTATTTATTATTTTTTTCATTGCTTAGCTGGGCTTATGTGGTATGTGTACATATCTAAATTTTTTTACCAATGGAAAAAGCAAAATAAATGGTTACTATTATTTATGCATATCCCAATGATTTTAAATACCATCCTTATACTATTGAATGTTAAATATCCTCTATATTTTACCATTGGAGAAGATGCTGTTTATGCTAGAGAACGATTTTTTATGCTATCGTTCCTTGTAGTGATACCCTATATTGTGGTACCCTTTCTGCAATGCCTGAGGGTCTATCGAACCTCTGATAACATTTTGGAGCGGAAAGACTGCGCCTTGATTCTCAAAATACAGATATTGCCGGTGATAGGCGTCATCATCCAAGTTTTAATATATGGGATTTCTCTGATATGGATTTGTCAAGTACTAGCATTACTCTGCTTTTTTATTAATTTTCAAAATAAAATTATCTCCATGGATCCTTTGACCCAGCTGAATAACCGGTATCAGTTTAATGTATGCCTACAGAGCATTGATAAGGGCTTGACGAAGGGAGAAATGAATTCCATTATTTTTATTGATATAGACAAATTTAAAGGGATTAATGATCGATTTGGTCATGTATTTGGAGACAGAATCCTCATTCAGGTATCCGATATTTTAGTGAGTGCATGTAAAGGTAATGAGACAATAGTTGGTCGCTTTGGCGGGGATGAGTTCTATATATTTTGTAAACAATTAGCAAAGGATAAGATTATCGGGCGGATAAACCGTTATGTTCAGGATTATAATGGGGGGGATGTGGAAGGAGCGGAATTATCTTTGAGTATCGGTTCATCGGATTTTAATGGAAAGGAACGAAAGACACTAGAGGATATCTTGGAGCTTGCAGATAAAGCCATGTACAAAAATAAGATAAAATAGCGCCTTGCTTACGCTGTTCTGGAAAAGGCCAGCTACAGCCTTTAAAAAAGGGAGCCAAATATTGGCTCCCTGGAAGCCCCCACTGCATTGGGGGCTTATTTTTATGATAAAAATTGTAAGGTGAAATACACTTCTCTTCTCTTTTTTTGTTGCAGATTAATCTTGTTCTGCCATCTTCTTATAGGTCTGGTATTTTTCTTTTGCTTGTTCAGCAGCTTCTTTGAGGAGAACTTTTGCTGTTTCTGGGAAGGTACGAACCAAAGAGGAATAACGAACCTCACCCATAATAAAGTCATTATAATCCATGGTTGGCTCTTTGGAATCTAAAATGAACGGATTTTTACCTTCCTTTTTCAACTCAGGATTATAGCGATACAGGAACCAATAGCCTGCATCTACTGCCATTTTGCTTTCAACTTGGGCATTTGCCATACCCTTTGTAATGCCGTGGTTAATACATGGAGCATAGGCAATTATCAGGGATGGCCCTTTATATGCTTCTGCCTCTTTCATTGCTTTAATCAGCTGTGCAGGGTTAGCACCCATAGCAACCTGAGCAACGTAGATATAACCATAGCTCATTGCCAACAGGCCTAAATCCTTCTTCACTGTGGGCTTACCACCAGCGGCAAATTGAGCAACTGCACCAATAGGGGTCGCCTTGGAGGACTGACCGCCTGTATTGGAGTATACCTCGGTATCTACCACCAATACGTTTACGTCTGCCCCAGAAGCCAATACGTGGTCTAAACCACCATAACCAATGTCGTATGCCCAACCATCACCACCGTACATCCACATGGATTTCTTCGCAAGATGCTCTTTGTTATCCAAGAGGAACGCCTTTAACTCTGTACCTTCAGCAGGAACGGCTGCTTTTTCCAAAGCGATAATTAATGCTTGAGTATCCTCTTTGCTTCTGTGACCATCTTCATAGTGCTCAAACCAAACCTTTGCGGCGGTCTGTAAAGCTTCGTCCTTACAAAGCTCTAATAATTCTTTCAACTGCATTGCACAGCGTTCTCTTTGCTGTTCAACAGCCAAAACCATACCTAAGGAGAACTGGGCATTGTTTTCAAACAGAGAGTTGCTCCATGCAGGGCCCCAGCCGTCCTTATTTGTTGTATAAGGCACACAGGGGGCAGCAGCACCCCAAGCTTGGGTACAGCCAGTTGCATTGGCAAGATACATTCTGTCGCCATAGAGCTGTGTCATAAGCTTTGCATAAGGGGTTTCCCCACAGCCGGCACAAGCACCGGAGAACTCCAGTAAAGGCTGTTCAAACTGACTGCCTTTTACAGTATATTTATCCAGAGGATTTTCTTTATAGGAAAGAGACAAGGAATAATCCCAATTTGTCATTTCACCCAACTGAGAATCCAAAGGTTTCATGGTCAATGCTTTTTCCTTTGCGGGACATGCCACAACACACGCACCACAGCCCTGACAATCCAGAGGATCTACCTGAATGCGGTATTGATAGTTTGCTATCTCTCCAGCGCCGTTGGCCTTTTTTGTTTCATAGCCATAGGGTGCATTTTTTGCTTCTTCCTCAGTTAAAAGGAAGGGACGGATACAAGCGTGAGGGCAAACATAGGAGCACTGATTACACTGAATACAGTTGCTGATATTCCATTCAGGTACATCTATGGCAACACCACGCTTTTCGTAAGCGGAGGTTCCCAAAGGTGCGGTGCCGTCTTCTCTGCCTAAGAATACGGATACAGGCAGTGTATCTCCCTTTTGTGCATTCATAGGAATCAAAAGCTTCTCAATATATTCTGGTAGAATACGTTTCAAATCTTCCTTGTTCACTTCTGTTGCATTTTTCCAGCTTTCAGGCACATCTATTTTCACTAATCCGCTTAGGCCTGCATCTACAGCGGCGTAGTTCATATTTACAATTTTCTCGCCTTTTTTACCATAGGATTTCTCAATTGCGGCTTTCATATAGCCAAGAGCATCCTCCGCAGGAATAATGTTTGCCAGCTTAAAGAAAGCGGACTGCAACACGCTGTTTGTTCTGTTGCCCAGACCGATTTCACGACAAATTTCTACGGCATCAATGGTATAGAAAGAGATATTGTTATTCGCAATATATTTCTTTACATCAGTGGGCAGGTGTGCATCCAGTTCTTCCGGTTTCCAACCACAATTTAAAAGGAAGGTGCCGCCGGGTTTGATTTCGGAAACAATATCATACTTGCTTATGTATGACTGCTGATGGCAGGCAACAAAGTCTGCCTTAAATACCAAATAGCTGGAGCGAATAGGCACATTACCAAAACGCAAGTGGCTTTTTGTAATGCCGCCTGATTTTTTAGTGTCATATTCAAAGTATGCCTGCGCATATTTATCGGTATGGTCACCAATGATTTTAATGGAGTTTTTGTTAGCACCAACGGTACCATCGGAGCCAAGTCCCCAGAATTTACAAGCAATGGTGGAAGCATCCGTTACCTCAGGTTCTGCACCTACGGTGAGGGAGGTCATGCTGACATCATCGTTAATACCCACAGTAAAATGATTTTTGTGTGCGCCCTTCATGTTGTCAAATACAGAGACAATTTGAGCGGGGGTTACATCCTTTGAGGAAAGACCATATCTTCCTGCAAGGACTAAGGGCATTTTGCCTTTTTCCATCAAAGCGGAACAAACATCTTCGTAAAGAGGTTCCCCCAAAGCACCGGGTTCTTTGGTTCTATCCATAACAGTAATGATTTTTGCGCTTTCAGGCAGAGCCGCCATAAAATGCTCCATAGAGAAGGGGCGGTACAGATGAATCTGCAAGAAACCAACTTTTTCGCCTTTTTCGTTGAGATGCTCTACAACCTCTTGAATGGCACCGGAAACAGAGCCCATGGCAATAATCACATGCTCTGCATCAGCCGCACCAAAATAGTTAAACAGCTTATAGTTTCTGCCTGTGATTTCATTGATTTGGTTCATGTATGCTTCCACAATGGCAGGAAGGTTCTTATAAAAAGGAGAACATGCTTCTCTGTTTTGGAAGAAAACGTCGGGATTCTGTACGATAGAGCGCTGTACTGGACGTTCAGGATTCAATGCGTTTTTACGGAACTTGCGAAGGGCATCCTGATCCATCAGCTTTCCGATTTTTTCATAATCCATAACTTCAATTTTTTGCAGCTCATGGGAGGTGCGGAAGCCATCAAAGAAATGAATAAAGGGAACACTGCCTTTAATTGCTGCCAAGTGGGCAACACCGCCCAAATCCATAACTTCCTGAACGGAAGCGGAGGAGAGCATAGCACAGCCGATTTGACGACAGCTCATAACGTCGGAATGGTCGCCGAAAATGGAGAAGGCGTGGGTACCAACGGTTCTTGAGCTTACGTGAAATACGCCGGGCTTTAACTGCCCTGCAATACGATACATCGGTGGAATCATTAATAAAAGCCCTTGAGAGGCAGTATAAGTTGTTGTCAGCGTGCCTGCTTCCAATGCACCATGCATTGCGCCTGCCGCACCTGCTTCAGATTCCATTTCAACCAAGCGAACGGTTTGGCCGAAAAGATTCTTTTTGCCATTAGCCGCCCAAGTATCAACATGCTCAGCCATAGGGGAGGAAGGTGTAATGGGATAGATGGTTGCAACTTCTGTAAAAGCGTAAGAAATATACGCAGCAGCTTCGTTACCATCCATTGTTTTCATGATTTTTGCGCTCATGAGTAGGCTCCTTTCATATACAGTATACAAAATACAGTTAAAGATTTGCCTGCAACCAGCTTGGCCGGTACAGGTTAGAAAAACTTTGCTAAGCTGATGATAATGAATATAAATATCATTGTCAATATTTCACCAATATTATTTATTGGAAAACCGGTTAAATCCTTATTAAAAGCATTTTTTTGTTTATTTTTACTATATAGTAATTGTATTGAATTAAAAACATATATAATTATATTAAAATAGAAAATTATTTATGATTTTATATTCTAAAAATTAGTAGGGAAAAGGAACTAAAAATTGTACAAAAATATATACAATTTCTATTTTCCAGAAAGAAGGAGTTGGTAGCAGTGAAGGATAGGGTATTCAAAAAAACACAAATTGGTGAAATTGTATGACAAGAAATACATAAACAAGGCAAAGAAGGGGGATATCATATGAAAATCGCAGCAGTTCGTTTTTTAGAGAAAGAAGAGCGGGTAACACTACCTTGTTGGACGAATCTTTTAACGGAGAATTTACGAAATAAATACATTCTTTCAAAAAAACCCTTTACCATTGAAGAAAAAGAGGGCATATTACAAGGAATTTTATCTGTTTCAGATGGTCAGGGGCTGTCTGTACCTTGGAGAAACAAAGCAGAAGAATTGGCAAAAACTTTAGCGGCAGAGGGCGCAGGAATTATTATAACACCCAGTGAAGGGGAATTTCCTCAGAAGATTCTACCTATTGCCAAAGGGCGAATTTTGGCGGCATTGTTTGCCTTTGACGGTGCGGCGGAAGCTTTGCGGCGGCAGGGTAAAAATCCCGAAGAAGCTCATTTTCTAATTTCCGGTGCGGATTCGGAAATGTTACCCTTGGTGTTGGCAGGAATGGGAGATTATGTGAATCATCTTTCTTTTTTTGCAGATACTATGGGGGAGCTGGAGGAAATACAGGAGGAGCTGTTTGAAGAAAAGGGCTTGCGTACCGAAGTGTTTTCTTCCCCCAAAAACCCATTGTTTTCCGAAGCGGATGCTATTATTGTTTGCGGCATGGAGCAAACGGGTTATGAACACATTATAAAAAGATATGCAGTTTTTATTGATGCCGTAGGCAATCGACCCGTTTTGCGCAAGCTTTTGCAAAGGCGTTGGGATTCAGCGGCGGCAGAGGGGTTTTACTTTACCTATGCAGGACAGCAGGTGGAGGGAAGATGGGCTGAGGCATGGGCGTTTACACAGAACATGGATTTTCAAGGATTTTGGTTGGATCAATATCCCCCTGAAAAAGCAAAAGAGGTTTTTCGAGCATTAAAAGAGAGTGATTTTTCTGTTTGCGGGTTTTCAGCCTTGGGTAAGCGGGTGAAGATTGGCAAAATCAAAGAGGATTTGGACAATTTGGGGGATTAACATTGACACTCTTCTTTAAGTATTATATAATTTATCAATGAATTTTGAGGGTCAAGGCCCTCTTTTTTCCTTGTTTGTGCGATTTTGACAAGGAAAAGCAAAAAAAGCGGAGAGTTCCGGGAAAAAGGAGATGACAACGACCATGGCGGAAAAAAAGGTTGTTTTGACTTATGATGGTTTGAAAAAGCTGGAGGAAGAGCTGGAAAATTTGAAAACTGTCAAAAGAAAAGAAGTGGCAGAAAAGATTAAAGAAGCAAGAGGACAGGGAGACTTGTCTGAAAATGCGGAGTATGATGCTGCAAAGGAAGAACAGGCTGAAATTGAAGCAAGAATTGTTGTTCTTGAAAAAATGTTGCGTAATGCAGAGGTCATTGACGATGAAGAAGTATCCAACGAGGTGGTAAGCCTTGGTTCAACGATAGAGCTTCACGATATAGAATTTGATGAGATTATGACCTATACCATTGTTGGTTCCGCGGAAGCAGACCCTATGAATGGACGCATTTCCAATGAGTCTCCCGTAGGTATGGCTCTTTTAGGTCATTCCACCGGTGAAAGAATCAGCATTGAAACACCCGATGGTGAGGCTGTTTTTGAAATAGTATCGATTAAAAGATAAAAATTATGAGGTTGGCAGAATACAAAGGCCAAAAGGGAATGGAGGAAGAAACGTGGCAGAGCAAAACGAAAACGTACAGGAGAAGGAATTAACCCAGCAGGAGCTGAGTGAGCAGATTCTCATCCGTCGTGATAAACTGGCACAATTACAGGCAGAGGGGAAGGATCCTTTTGCAATTGTAAAATTTGATGTAACCCATCACAGCAACGAAATCAGAGATACCTTTGAGGAGTTGGAAAACAAGGATGTGGCAATTGCAGGCCGCTTGATGAGCAAACGTATTATGGGGAAGGCATCCTTTTGCAATATTCAGGATCGTAACGGCAACATGCAGTCCTATGTGAGCCGTAACGATATTGGAGATGAGGAATATGCCGCTTTTAAAAAGTTTGACATTGGCGACATTGTGGGCATTAAAGGCTTTGTTTTCCGTACAAAGACAGGGGAAATATCTGTGCATGCTAAGGAGGTTACTCTTCTTTCCAAAAGCTTGCAGGTTCTGCCTGAGAAATTCCATGGCTTAAAGGATCAAGAAATGCGTTATCGCCAAAGATATATGGACTTGATTGTAAATCCTGAGGTAAGGGATACTTTTATTAAGCGTTCTAAAATTATTAGCGAAATCAGAAGATTTTTAGATGGAAAGGGCTTTTTGGAAGTGGAAACCCCTGTATTGCAGACCATTGCAGGTGGTGCATCAGCAAGACCTTTCATCACACATCATAATACATTGGATATTGATATGTATTGCCGTATTGCCCTTGAACTGCCCTTAAAGCGACTGATTGTAGGCGGTTTTGAAAGAGTTTATGAAATCGGCCGTGTATTCCGTAATGAAGGAATTTCTGTAAGACATAATCCTGAATTTACATTGATGGAGTTGTATCAGGCGTATACAGACTATAATGGCATGATGGATATTACTGAGCAAATGTTCCGCACCGTTGCACAAAATGTTTTGGGTGGAACAAAGGTTCAGTATGGTGGTCATGAATTGGATCTGGGTCAGCCTTTTGCAAGAAAAACTATGGTTTCTTTGGTTAAGGAATATACCGGTGTAGATTTTGATGTTGTAAAGGATACCGAGGAAGCAAAGACATTGGCGAAAGAACGCCATATTGCTTTTGAAGATCGTCATGTAAAAGGGGATATTCTGTTACTGTTCTTCGAAGAATTTGTGGAAAAGAATCTGGTTCAGCCTACTTTTGTTATTGATTATCCCGTTGAGGTATCTCCTTTGACAAAGAGAAAGCCTGAGAACCCTGATTATACTGACCGTTTTGAATTATTCATCGTAGGTCGTGAATATGCAAATGCATATTCCGAGTTGAATGACCCTATTGACCAGCGTGGACGTTTTGAATATCAAGAAATGCTGCGTGAAGCAGGGGACGATGAAGCCAATATGATTGATGAGGATTTCTTAACTGCATTGGAATATGGTATGCCTCCTACCGGTGGTTTGGGTGTAGGTATTGACCGTTTCGTTATGCTGTTGACAGAAGCAGTTTCTATTAGGGACGTTATTTTATTCCCTACCATGAGACCCCTTGATAAATAAATGAAATGAAAGAGCGCGGACATCATTAACTTAAGATTTCCGTGCTTTTTTTGTACCTTTTCCTTGGGAAACTTGATAATCCAGGCTAGAAGTAATCGGTATTCCGTGAGTTACCAGGCGCATCTCCTTATTTGGTGTGGAGAAATCATATTATTGGGGTATATGAGATTTTAAGAAGAACCTAATTTGAAGTGCAAAATACGCAACAAGAATTTTTTTCCTATGATGTCTTTTTCATAGACTTTGTTACACATTTCCTAAGGATTTATGCTATAATAAATACAATGCAATAAAACACAGTAAATCTTTTTACTATGGCTTTTTAATGAAGGAAATAGGAGATTAAAAAACTTGGAATAGTTTAGACTATTATAATCTATTTTTTATATGAAAAGGGGTAAGAAGATATACCGCTTTTCAAGGTTATCTATGCAAGCTTAAAGGATAAAAGAAATAGATCTTTTTTCCAAGTGTATTTTTTGGTATCAGGAACTTGGACAAGTATTTTTCTCTTTTTTTTAAGAATTTATGGCACGTTAATATGATATAATGGAAATAGTGTCATATTTCCAAGGGGTAGGGTGTGTATATGGAGGCATTAAAAGGTTTATTTGACAATTTAGGGGTAACAGGCTTTGTTCGGCCATCCATTGGATTTTCGGATATTTTAGATATTCTGATTGTTGCCTATATTATTTATAAAATTATATTTTGGATTAAAGAAACAAGGGCATGGGTGTTGTTTAAGGGAATATTGGTCATTCTTGCCTTGGCAGCCATCGCTGCCATTTTACAGCTGCACACAATTATTTGGATATTGTCAAATACCATTTCTGTTGGTATTATTGCAGTGATTGTTGTGTTTCAGCCAGAGCTTAGAAAAGCTTTGGAACAGCTGGGAAAAGGGCGGTTTTTTTCGTATTTCATTCGTACTGATGAGGAAGACAGTCAAAAGGCCACTACCAGAACAGTGGATGAAATCATCAAGGCTGCAGACAAAATGGGGGCGGTAAAGACCGGTGCCTTAATTTTGATAGAGCAGGAGGTGCCTTTGGGGGATTTGGAGAGGACTGGAATTCCCATTGATGCATTAATTTCCAGCCAGTTATTAATCAATATTTTTGAACATAACACGCCGTTGCATGACGGTGCCGTAATTATACGCAGAAATCGGGTTGCAGCGGCAACCTGCTTTTTGCCTTTAACCGACAGCAATGAAATCAGCATGGAATTGGGCACAAGACATCGGGCGGCTATAGGTGCCAGTGAGGTTTCAGACGCTTATGTTATTGTTGTTTCTGAGGAAACAGGGTCTATTTCTGTGGCTAGAGGTGGTGTTCTTTACCGGGATTTAACTGCAGATCAATTAAGAACAATGCTTTCACAAACCAAGAAAGTTGGCAAGAAGAAACTCACTTTTTGGAAAGGAAGGCAGGATAAATGAAAAAATTTCAAGAAGCACTGATGAAAGACTTGGGATGGAAGCTGCTTTCCATAGGCATCGCCACTATCATGTGGTTTATGGTAATTAATATCAATCAGCCTGTTGACACAAGGACCTATTCCAAGTATATTACATTAGACAATATGGAGGTCTTGACGGACCGAGGCCTGACGGCAAGAAATGCGGAAGATATCGCCGCAACAAAGGTGAATATTAAAATCAAGGCACAACGTACCTCTTTGGATCGCTTAAACCAGTCTAACGATTGGCTTCAAGTTTCTGTGGACTTTTCTGGACTGCAAAATGCTATGGCGGGAGATACGGTTTCTTTGCCTGTGAAGGTAGAAATGCTTGGGGGATATAGTGGATATACCATTGTGAGTAAGGCCCCTGCAAATATTCAAGTGAGCATCGAAAGGTTAGCAAGTAAGGAGCTTCCTATTGAAATCACGTTAAATGGAGAGCTATCCAAGAATGCTTTGTACTCTGCCCCTGTTTTGAGTGCAGATACTGTTTGGGTGAAGGGCCCTGCATCGGCAGTGGAGCGGGTTACAGCAGTACGAGGTGTAATTAATGCCCAGGATGTTCAAGGGGACGTGCAACTGAATGCTAAGCTGGTTCCTTATGATTCCCATGGAACCCAAGTGAAGGGTGTGAAGCTAGGCACATCTGATGTTACTGTGATTTATGGTGCGCTGGGTTTAAAATCTATTCCCATTAAGGTGAATATTTCCGGTACCCCTGGGGATGGTTTTGAATTGGGTGAAACAACCTGCACCCCTCAAACAATAGAAGTGGTTGCAAACCCTGAAATTTTAAAAGATTTTATTTATCTTCAATTGCCTGATATTGATATTTCAGGAAGTAGTAGCACCCAGCGAAAGAGCTTTGCTGTGGCGGATTATCTTCCTGAGGGGATAGCCATTAAAGATGGAAGCAGCCCAACCATACAGGTAAATGTGCAAGTATTGGCTGCAAACAGCCGTGAGATTGTGGTTCGTTCAAATCAGCTTACCGTACTAAAAGGTGAAAGTGGAATGAGTTATGAAATCAGCGGCAGTGCCAAAGTTGTGATAACAGGTGAGGAAACATTGATTAATAATATAGACGAGAGTACCCTTACGGGTACTGTGGATGTAAGTGGTCTTTCTGTGGGGCACCACAAGGTGCCGATTACCTTGAATTTAGCGGACGGCATCGCGGCTGGGTATGCATATATTGATGTTGCAATTTCCCAAGAAGGGGACGCATCCGATAGTGAATCATGATTTTTTTTGGAGGAAATATAAATGGGTAGATTATTTGGTACTGATGGTGTTAGAGGCGTTGCCAATACGGAATTGACCGGGGAGATGGCATATCAGCTTGGTCGGGCTGGGGCATATGTTTTAACGAAGGAAAAGAAGCATGCGCCTCGTATTTTGGTGGCAATGGATACACGAATCAGTGGTGATATGCTGGAGTCTGCTTTGGTTGCAGGGATTTGCTCTGTTGGTGCCCATGCGGTGCTTGCGGGAGTAATTCCCACTCCTGCAGTGGCATATTTGGTGCGTCACTATCGTTTGGACGCCGGGGTAATGATTTCTGCATCCCATAATCCTGTTGAATATAATGGTATTAAGTTTTTTAGTGATCAGGGTTATAAATTGAGTGATGAACTGGAAGATGAAATAGAGGATATCGTTTTAAGCCGTATGGAGGTTTTGCCCTGTCCTACAGGGAGTGGAATTGGAACTAGAGGCTATGCAGAAGAAGCCCTGGATGATTATATTACATTCCTTAGAGATAGTACGAAAGAGCGTTTTCAAGGGATAAAGGTGGCACTGGATTGTGCCAATGGTGCTGCTTATAAAGCGGCACCGATTACAATGCTTGAGTTGGGTGCCCAGCTTTGCATCATACATAATGAACCCGATGGAACGAATATTAATGATAAGTGCGGTTCTACCCATATGGAGGATTTAGTGGCATTGGTGAAGGAAAATGGCGCTGATATTGGGTTTGCCTTTGATGGAGACGCAGACCGTTGCTTAGCAGTGGACGAAAATGGTGAACTGATTGACGGAGATAAAATTCTGGCCATATGTGGATGTGATATGAAGGCAAGGGGTGAATTGAAAAAAGACACCATTGTTGGAACGGTCATGTCTAACCTCGGGCTGACAATGATGGGACGAGAAAACGAAATATCTGTTTTACAAACTAATGTTGGTGACAGGTATGTTCTGGAAAGTATGCTGGCTGAGGGGTATAACTTAGGAGGAGAGCAATCAGGACATATTATTTTTCTGGATTACAACTCAACGGGAGATGGCGTTTTAACTGCAATTCAGCTTTTATCCGTTATGAATCGCAGTGGAAAAAAGGCATCCCAGTTGGCAAAAACCATGGAGGTAATGCCTCAGGTATTGGTGAATGCCCGGGTAAACAATGCCCGGAAGAATGAGTATATGGAGGTTCCTGAAATTAAAGCTGCTATCGAGGCATTGCAGGAGAAATTTTCTTCTGATGGAAGAGTTCTGATTCGCACTTCCGGTACGGAGCCTTTGGTAAGAGTAATGATTGAAGGCAAGGACAAAGAAGTGATGGAAAAGGAAGCCATGAAGTTAGCGGCTTTTATTGAGGAGAAGCTTCAGTAAAAAAATTCCCCTGCTATGGCATAAAACTACTTGACTGTGGCAGGGGATACGAATAAAATAGAAAAGGACTGCTTAGAGAGTTTCTGCTGTCTATTTTATTATTTGTCTCAGTAGCTCAGTTGGATAGAGCGTCCCCCTCCTAAGGGGAAGGCCGCAGGTTCGACTCCTGTCTGGGACATTATAATGGGTTGAAAATTCAAGATTTCTTGAGTTTTCAGCCCTTTTTTTGGCTTTAAGGCTTTGTTACTCAATGAGGAAGGACATCATAGCACGAAGAAAGACGACATATATTTCAGCGCTTTTACTCTTAATAGATTTTTTGCAATGGATGAAAAGGTATTTTCGAACTATTTTTTCTTTATATTTGATTACTTGACTGTAGGCGTGGTTATCCATATAATACTTTGAAAGGGGGTAAGGCAATGAGATTGGTTTTTTTTAGAAGTAGTCTTATAAAAAACGAGCATTCCATCTCTATTTTTGATAAATGAATTTCTAGCAGAGGATAACTGTATATCTTAACGGTATATAGTGTTAGAAATTATTTATCCAATAGAGAAAGGATGTTTTAAAATGAAAAATAATGTAGTTACCAGATTATCACCATCAGGAGTGAGCAAAGAGGTAGGAAACTATACCCATATAACAAAAATAAAGCCTAATGCAACTTTTTATACGTTTTCAGGTCAAATTGGAGCAGATTTAGGCGGTGATATTCCTGCTGATTTTAATCAACAAGTAGAAAATACATTTATAAATATATCAAACTTACTGAAAAGTGTGGATTTGGAACCAGACAATGTGATTAAGGTAAATATATGGTCAATAGAAGAAATAGACTGGGCGTATTTCGATAAAATATATTGTGAATTCTTTGGAGAAATTTCGCCTTCTATGACAATTGCCTATGTGAATGCCTTAGGTTTGGATTCAATAAAAATAGAAATAGAGATATGGGCTGCAGGATAAACGATACGGTTCTAGTATGTCTATTTATATGAATAAGAAAAGAGCGGGGAGAATGTTTCCCTGCTCTTTTTTACTTTATTTATGATTTAGATATGAAAAAGATATTGAACAGCCAGTGAAACAACAGAGACGGAAAGCCAACATAAGAAACCCAGCAATATAGGTTTCGCACCATTTTTCACCAATTTAATAATATTTGTGTTCAATCCAATTGCAGCCATGGCCATGACAATCATAAACTTTCCGGCTTGTGCAAGAAAATGAGTTGCATTGCTTGGAATAGGCAGGAAGGTATTTAATATGGATGCGCCAAGAAAACCAAGTACAAACCATGGAAATATTTTAGCGATGCTGTAATTTGCATTTTCTCCTGCATTCCTTTTTGAAGTAATAACCGCCAGAACAAGGGTAATGGGAACAATGGCCAGGGTTCTTGTCAGTTTCACAATGACGGATAGATTTCCTGCGGTATCACTAAAAGCATAGCCTGCAGCAACCACCGAAGAGGTATCATTCACTGCGGTTCCTGCCCAGAGGCCAAAGGTGTGGTCAGTCATTCCAAACAGGTGTCCTAAAGCAGGAAACAGGAACGCAGCAATTACATTAAAGAGAAAGATTGTAGAAATAGAACGGGCGATTTCTTCATCGTTGGCATGAATAACGGGTGCTGTTGCAGCAATGGCAGAGCCGCCGCAAATGGCAGAGCCAACACCAATCAGCGTTTTTGTATTTCCATCCAGCTTAAGAAGCTTCCCTGCAAACAATGCGGTTAAAAACGCTGCGGATAGGGTAAATACCATAAGCAAGAGTGTTTGCTTTCCAACACTAAAAATATTAAATAAGTTCATTTCAAATCCTAAAAGTATAATAGCGTATTGCAGAATTTTTTTTGAGGTAAATTGAATACCTTCGTTCAAATGGGTTGGTCTATTCCAAAAAGCCAGAATCATACCGAACAATATCCCTAAGACAGGACTGCCTATGATAGGAAATGCCTTACCAATCAGCCACGCAGGAATGGCAATGCACCCTGCAAGAAGGATTCCCCCAATTTTTCTTTTAACCATATTTGTTCTTCTCCTTTATTTGGTTTTATACTTGTTTGTATTATACCTCTTGCACAATAATAATTAAAATATTATTATAAGATAATATTGATAAGTAAAAGCTTATGTATGGGAGGTTTCTATGACATTAAGGCATTTCAAAATTTTTATAGAGGTATGTGAGACCATGAATATGACTCAAGCGGCGGAGCGTTTGTATATCTCTCAGTCGGCAGTGAGTCAAGCTATATCAGATCTGGAAGCATTTTACGGAACAAAGCTATTTGAACGGCTTTCTAAAAGAATTTATCTTACGGATGCAGGAGAAAAGTTGCTAAGCTATGCTAGGCATATCACTAAAATGACTGAAGAAGCAGAAGCCAGTATAAAATCTTTGTCAGAAAGTGGTGTCATTCGTATTGGAGCTAGTGTTACGGTGGGCTCAGCCATATTACCCAAATTGGTGAAATCCTTTCAAAATGTCAGCCCATCTACAAGTTTTGAGGTGATTGAGGATAACACAACGGTGATTGAATCCCTTATTCTAAACAATGAGGTGGATTTGGGGTTAGTAGAGGGGGAAATTCTTTCGCCGGATATTACCATAAAACCATTTCTTCAAGATGAGCTTATTTTAATCTGCGGGAAGGAGCATCCCTTTTCACAAAAAGCAATGGTATTACCCTCCGAGCTGGAGAAGGAAAATTTCATCATCCGTGAAAAGGGCAGTGGCACCAGAAAGCTGTTTGAAATAAAAATGGCGGCGAACAATGTCAGTTGGTCTGCATCGTGGGTTTGCAATAATTCAGAAACCATTAAAAATGCAGTAGAAAATAATTTGGGCATTTCTGTTATTTCCCAGAAAAGTGTTTTAAAGGAGCTTGAAAACAAGACCCTTTTTTCTTCTAAGATTGAAGGAATAGAGTTTATTCGTCAATTCAAAATTGCCTATCATAAGAAAAAGTATATCACACAAAAAATGAATCAATTTATGGAACATTTAATCAATCTATATTGAAGATTCTTATGAAGGTTGGAGACGATGGGCTAATTTTTAGCTTTGTTTATGGCAGTATAGCTAAAAAATAAAAGGATAATGTTTTTGGGGGCTGATTAACCCCCATTTCATTTTCTTTTTAACGTATCTTGACAAAAAATTAAATACGGCATACTATAATAATAGAAAAAAAGATAACGGTGTTATGTTGTAAAGGAGGTATCCTTTGAAAAATGATAAAGAAACAAAAGAACAGTTAATTCAGTGGGGCAGAAAAGAGTTTATGGAAAAAGGTTTCGCCCATGCCTCTCTACGCAATATTTGCAAAAATGCAGGGGTTACCACAGGTGCCTTATATTTTTTCTTTAAAAATAAGGACGATTTATTTGCTTCCATCGTGGAAGAGCCTTTGAGAGAGCTAAATCAGATTTTGGATGAGCATTTTGACAAAGAGCTAAATCAGGAGGATTATCAAAATCAGGGGAAAGCGGATTTGGAGGACTTGGTTTGTGCCAAGGAAATGCTCCATTGTATTTATCAAAATTATGATGTATTTCATCTACTGTTAACAAAATCCAGAGGCTCCAAGTTCGAGCATACCGAGGAGCAATTTGTAGAAATGACGGAAAAAAAATACCGTCTTATGGCTGATCGGATTTGTTTACAAAAAAATGTACCAAAACCTGCAGATTATATGCTCCACTGGTTTGCCCATACCCAAGTGAATTTGTTTGTACATCTGGTTTCCCATGAAAAATCAGAGGAAAATGCAGGGCGGAATTTGGAAGCTATGGTTGCATGCATGGTGGCTTGCTGGAATCAGTTACTGCAGGATAAGTAAAAAGATAGATAGGTAGGTGATATTTGTTGAAAGAGTTTATGATTTTACTGATTCCCTTTGTGGGCACCTCATTAGGTGCCGCAATGGTATTTTTTATGAGGGATGAAATGAATGAAAAGGTAAAAAAATTGCTTTTAGGCTTTGCGGCAGGCGTTATGATTGCCGCCTCTGTTTGGTCATTATTGATTCCTGCCATTGATTTGGCAGGAGAGCAAAAGGGCCCTTCATGGTTGCCTGCTTTGATTGGGTTTTTGTTAGGTGTTGGGTTTTTATTAGTATTAGATACGATAATACCGCACTTACATTTGGACAGTGATAAGCCGGAAGGGGTGCCCAGCAAGCTTTCAAAAACATCAATGCTAGTCCTTGCCGTAACCCTACACAACTTTCCCGAGGGTATGGCCGTTGGTGTAACTTTTGCAGGAGCTATGTTGGGAGGCAGTAATATCACCATGATGTCTGCCTTTGCTTTGGCATTAGGCATTGCTATTCAGAATTTCCCCGAAGGTGCCATTATTTCTATGCCTTTGCGCAATGAAGGTGCCAGCAAGAAAAAGGCTTTTTTATATGGTGTGGGTTCCGGTGTTGTGGAGCCAGTGGGTGCGGTGATAACCATCTTGTTGGCAAAGCAGGTAATGCCTATATTGCCATATTTTCTCTCCTTTGCAGCAGGGGCTATGATATATGTGGTGATTGAGGAATTGATACCCGAATCACAAGCGGGGGAGCATTCCAACATAGGCACAATTGGTGCGGCATTAGGTTTTGCGCTGATGATGGTATTGGATGTGGCGTTGGGCTGATGGAAAAGGAGCCAAAAGGGGGAATGGCACTTGCAAAGAAGTGATGAAATAAAAAAAGCTTATAGAACCATTGGAGGAGAGCATACCTTTTATGATGGAATGATTACCTGCTCTACTTTTTGGGGGAAAGCTGTATGCAAGATGATATGGGGGATGAACCAAGAAGAAAATAATCAGTATTTGCAATTGGCTCTGCAGGGAATTCCCTCAGACTTCTCAGGTAAGATGCTGGAAGTGCCTGTAGGAACAGGGATATTGACTATGCCTATGTATGCAAATCTACAGGAGGCCGAAATCACCTGCGTGGACTATTCTGAGGAAATGATGGCACGGGCACAACGCAGAGGAGATGCTATGCATCTTCACCATGTTACCTTTTGTCAAGGGGATGTGGGGGAGTTGGATTTTGCTGATGAAACCTTTGATTTGGTACTATCGCTCAATGGATTTCACGCTTTTCCTGATAAAGAGGGAGCATTCAGGGAGATTTTTCGTGTTTTGAAGCCCCATGGAATTTTTTGCGGTTGTTTTTATGTACAGGGAGAAAGGAAACGTACAGATTGGTTTATTCAAAGGGTTTATGTGCCAAAGGGATTTTTCACCCCACCCTTTGAGACGAAGCAAAGCTTAGAATTCAGATTGCGGGAAATGTATGACCAAGTACAATTGAATTGTGTGGGGGCCATGGCCTGTTTTACTTGTATAAAAGGAAAATAAAAAGTGCCCGTTGGAGTGATTCGAAAATCACAGCAACGGGCGTTTTACTGAATAAAGAGTCTTTATATTTATAGATAAAACAAATTTTTAGTCTAGTAATCCTTTGCTTTTCAAGAAATCTGTGGCAACCTGTTCCACTTTTTTCTGTTCTACATTAACTTGATAATTCAACTCTGTCATTTCCTCATCGCTTATTTGCCCCGCCAATAGGTTTAGCACGTCCTTAAGTTCAGGATGTTCTTTCAAGGTATCATTACGCACAAGGGGAGCTGCATAATAAGGGGGGAAGAAGTTTAAATCATCCTTCAACACTTTTAAGTCATACTTTTTGATTTCTGCATCGGTGGTAAAGGCATCGGTGGCATCCATATCATTATTGCCGATGGCTTGATATTTTAAGGATACATTCATCATCTTGGGGTCGCCCTTAAAGGTAACACCATACAAATCGCAGAAGCCTTCAAACCCATCCTGTCGATTAAAGAATTCATTTTCACCGCCGAAAATCAAATTTTCCGATACACCCTTTAGATCAGAGGTTTTTTCCAAATGATATTTATCAGCAACAGCCTTAGTGACAGCAATGGCATAGGTATTATTAAAGCCATAAGGTTCCATCCAAGTAATATCAAATTGTTTATTAAATTCCTCTTTTACCACGCTATAGGCTTCCTCAGGATTGGTGATGACATCCATTTTTAAGTGGGCAGTCAGACCGGTGCCTGTATATTCGGAATAAATATCAATATCGCCCTTTTTCAGTGCTTCAAAATTGATAAAGGTGCCACCCATATTCAGCTTCCGTTCCACTTTCAATTCTGTTTTGTTTTCAATCAGCTGAGAAAGAATTTCACCAAGAATGATATTCTCGCTAAAATCCTTAGAACCGATGACAACAGTATCCTTACTGCCACAGCCGGTCAAAGCCATGGAAAAAACAGCCGTAGCGGCAATTCCCAAAGATAGTATTTTCTTTTTCATATGTTATCCTCCTTTTGAATATTATTTTGCTCGTTTCACGAGTTTTTGCTCAAATTTAGACATGATAAAGTCAAATAAAACTGCCATAACCACTACGGGAATGGTACCCTTCATAATTGCGGCGAAATTCATGGTTTGGATTCCACGATAAATAGGATAACCAAGACCACCTGAGCCGATTAGAACCCCGATTACTGCAATGGATAATGCAGTTACAGTGGCAATTTTGATTCCTGAAAAAATCAGGGGAAAGGAAAGAGGCAGTTCCACCTTAATCATACGTTGCAGTTTCGACATACCCATACCCCTTGCCGCATCCTTTAAGTGAAGAGGAACTCCTGTCAGTCCAAGGTAAGTATTACGAACAATGGGAAGAAGGGAATACAGAATGAGTCCGATCACTAAGGTTACGTTGCCAAGGCCGAAGAAAATCATCAAGATGGCTAGAAGTGCCAATGAGGGAATGGTCTGTAAGGAATCAACAACCCAGAGGATTACTTTATCCAAATAGGGTACCCAATAGGAAATAATACCAAGGAATATCCCGATAATTGTAGAAAATCCGATGGCAATGAGAACAAGAACCATATGCTGCATTGTCAGGGAAAATAAATCAGTCATTTTTTCACCTCCCAAGTCTTAGGCCACGGGGCGTCATTGCACGTTGGAGGAATCCAATCAATGCATTTGCCACAAGAGCCATCATTGCAGCGGGGATTGCCCCTGCAAGAATATATTTTGTTTCATAGGTTGAAAGTCCCGTCCAAATCATATCTCCCAGACCACCTGCGCCAATCATTCCTGCCAGAGTTGCCCAGCTGATAATATAAACTGTGGATAGGCGTAGGCCACCGATGATTGCCGGCATGGCAAGAGGCAGTTCCACTTTAAATAGAGTCTGCATACCGCTCATGCCGATACCCCTGGCGGCTTCAATGCAATGTCCATCCACTTCTAAAATACCCGTATAAGTATTACTTAAAATTGGGAGTATGGCATAAAGAGAAAGGGCGGCAATTGCCGGAGGCTTACCGATGCCCATTAAAATCAGCATGATACCCAATAGCACCAGCCCTGGTATTGTTTGAATCACACCAGCAGCGGATAAAACATATTTAGCTCCAGCTTTATGACGGGTGAGGAAAATTCCCATAGGTACTGCCACAATGACGCCGATGCCAACGGATATGAGTACAAGCTCAATATGGGTAAACACTGCTTTGAGAATTTCATTGGAATGCTTAGTAAAAAACTCCATATAACTCATTGCGTCATCTCCCCCCAAAGAGCTTCGCCCATGGCCTTTGCCATACTGGTTTTTGTAATTAGGCCCGCAACCGTATTATTATCATTCAACACGATAACATAACCAGTGGGTGAAGCAATTAATAGCTCAAAGGCTTCCTGGGCATTGGAATTGCGGTTTACCGTCATAGCCTCAACGGTAATCAGTTCTGCAATTTCCTTACCAGCCTTACCCTGTGCTTTGATTTTATCTACAGAGACGGTTCCCAAATAGGTATCGTCATCCTCCACCACAATCAGGGAGGATACATCTCTTCGGCTCATCAGCTCAATACATTCCAAGGTTTTTTTCGTTTTTGATACAGTCAGAACTTTTGAGCGCATAAAGTCGGAAGCTACCATATTGTTGGCGGTGTTTCCGTTATTCATATGCTTACCAAGGAAGCTTTTTATAATGGGGTCAGCAGGGTTTTGCAGCATCTCCTCAGGGGAGGCCACTTGTAAAACTTTACCCTCATTCATAAAAACAATGGTATCTGCAAGGCGAATCGCCTCATCCATATCATGGGTTACAAAAACAATGGTTTTACCCAATTTTTTCTGTATTTTTTTAACTTCTTCCTGCAAAGAATCCCTTGTTACAGGGTCAAGTGCACCAAAGGGCTCATCCATTAGTACAATTGGAGGGGATGCCGCTAAGGCACGCAAAACACCAATACGTTGCTGCTGACCACCGGAAAGCTCCGAAGGATATTTTTTGGCATTTTCTTCATAAGGCATATTTACCAAATCTAATAAACGATGTACGATTTCGTCTATTTCTTCTTTTTTGTAATTCAGAAGCTTTGGAACAACGGCAATATTTTGTTCCACAGTCATATTGGGAAAAAGACCAATTTGCTGAATGACATAGCCGATGGTACGACGCAGTTGTACGGGGTCAACCTTGGTAATATCCTTACCATCAATCAAGATTTCACCGGAATCCGGTTCAATCAGACGATTGATCGTTTTCAGTGTAGTTGTTTTACCACATCCACTGGGGCCGATGAGAATGACAAATTCACCGGCTTTTATATCTAGAGTAAGATTATCTAAAATAATTTTCTTACCATAGCGCTTACTTACGTTACGAAATTGAATCATAAAGTTTGAATCTCCTTTCTTTTTTTGTCGAAAGTAACAACTCTATTATACAGATTAAGTTGTCAGTTGTCAAGAAATCCAGTTTTCCTCAAAAAAATCCCCGTCTTTCAGGAAAAGATCAGGGTTTCAGGTGGTAACGACATAATTTTTATAAAAAGTTTATTATTGGAAAATAAGCCGAAGGGCTTTTATGAATGAGTAAGTTCCAATCAATTTGATTCCTGTTTATTTAGATTAATGTATAATAAAGGCCAAAGGAGAGGCTTCTAATGTTATCCAATACTTCCTTTTGAAGATAAAAAAAGACCTCCGTCATTTTTCAATGGGGGGAGGTCTGTATTGTTGATTTTTTATTCTGAAATTTGCTGAGCTTTTGTAATATAATTGCTGACAGACTCGATGGTAGAGATATCTCCAACAAAGATAATTGTGTCTCCTTCAAGCAAAACAGCATAAGGCCCGGGGGACAAAATGACTTTATCCGTACGGCGAATGGCAATGATAGTTGCTCTGGTTTTATGCCAAAACATAAGCTCCATCAGGCTTTTACCAATGAGGGGTGAATCCCCGGGAACATCAATCTCATAATTTTGAAAGGGATTGCTCTTGGAGAATTTATCATTGGTACGCACCAAATGAGAAACCATTTCTCGAATCTGCTCGTTTAAATTCAATTGTTGATCCAGTAGCCTTCTAAGATTACGCTCAATGAGGCGGGTATCGTTTTGTTCACTGAAGCGCTGGGCAAAATCCTTCGCCTTTTCGACGGATAGAACGACAACGCCACTGTTTTTTCGTACCTCAACAATGCCCACATCTTCCAACAGCTTTAAAGCTCTGCGGATGGTTTCAGGGGAAACGCCATATTCTGATGACATGACGGAGCGACCATAAATTTTTGTGTTTTCCTTCAGTTCTTCTCTTGAGATACGCAAGGCGATATCAAGGGCAATCTGCGAGTAAACGGGTGGGCTGATTTTTTCTTTCATTTTTTACACCACTTTATTTTATAATATTTTTACTATGTAAACTAGAAAAAATCTTTAACAGGGTATCATTGAAACCATGATTTTTGTCAAGGATTTTTTCTACTACCCAAATACTAAAATGCATTCTAACACATTTCCTATGGAAAGTCCAGTTCCATAAAATCCCCAGAATAAAAGCCTTGGAGGGGCTTTTGTCTTATTAAGATGAACCCCCAAAAAGGTAGTGAATTTGATTGAAAAGAATGAAATGGGATTAGCCGAACCCCCTGATTTCCTAAGGATACGCCTTGACAATTGAGGGTACTTGTTATATACTTTTTCAGTATATAAGCGATTTTCAGCGGAAGAGTTTTTCTCTTACAGGCAATAGAAAACGCATAGAATTTTCATAAATTAGAATGGAGATGAAACCGTGGAGAGAATTAAGACAATTAAAACTCGTGACCTGAAAAAGAGCGTAGCTTTTGGTGGTTGTGGCGAATGCCAGACATCCTGCCAGTCTGCTTGCAAAACCTCCTGTGGCGTAGCAAATCAGCCCTGCGAGAACAAACAGAAGTAAGCTCAAAAGGATTGACAACGAATCCGCCGCCTGCTTTCAGTAGGGCGGCATTTTTCGTATTTGGGTATTTCTGCAAAGGGTGTTACCCTTTGTTTTAGAAAGGATTGAATAGATTGGTACATCAATATAAATTAAATGATTATAACATTGTTCTGGATACCTGCAGTGGTTCAGTTCATACAGTTGATGAGGTGGCATATGACATCATTGCACTGTTTGAAACAAGGGAAAAAGATGAAATTGTCCAGACAATATTAGAAAAATATAAAGATAGACCCGACGTCACAGAGGAAGAAATTTTACTGTGCATTGAGGACATTCAAACTCTAGTGGATGGAGACAGATTGTTCACCAAGGATGAATATGAAAGCCTTGCTTATGATTTCAAAAACAATAGTAGTGTAATAAAAGCACTTTGCCTTCATGTTGCCCATACTTGCAATTTAAATTGCAGCTATTGTTTTGCCAGACAGGGACAATACCAAGGGGAACGTGCTTTAATGACCTTTGAAGTTGGTAAACAAGCTTTAGATTTTCTCATTGCCCATTCAGGAAACAGAGTAAATTTGGAAGTGGATTTTTTTGGCGGTGAACCTTTGATGGTTTGGGATACCATTAAGCAATTGGTTGCTTATGCAAGGGAGCAGGAACCTATCCATAATAAAAAATTCCGTTTTACATTGACCACAAACGGTATGCTCATCGATGATGATGTGATTGAATTCTCCAATCGGGAAATGCACAACGTGGTATTATCCTTAGATGGCAGAAAAGAAGTCCATGACCATTTGCGTAAAACCGTTGGAGGAGAGGGCAGTTACGAAATGATTCTTCCAAAGTTCAAACGTTTTGTTGAAAAAAGAGGTGGACAAGGCTACTACATGCGAGGAACCTTTACTCACAACAATGTGGATTTTACCAACGATATTTTCCATATGGCAGATATGGGCTTTAAAGAATTGAGCATGGAGCCTGTGGTTTGTGATCCTTCCGATCCTTATGCTTTAACGGAGGAGGATTTGCCAAAGCTGTTTGAACAATATGAGATTTTGGCAAAGGAAATGGTTCGACGGAAAAAAGCAGGAAATGGTTTTGAGTTCTACCATTACATCTTGGATTTGGAAAACGGCCCTTGTGTCTATAAGAGAATTACCGGCTGTGGCTCAGGCACGGAATATATGGCGGTTACCCCTTGGGGAGAATTGTTCCCCTGTCATCAATTTGTTGGGGATGACAAGTACAGCTTAGGAAACGTCTGGGATGGTGTGAAAAATACACAGGTTCAGGATGAGTTCCGCCATTGTAATGCCTATGCAAGAGAGGATTGCAGAGCGTGTTGGGCAAAAATGTACTGTTCCGGGGGTTGTGCTGCCAATGCTTACCACGCAACAGGCAGTATTCAGGGGATTTATGAATATGGCTGTAGACTTTTCAAAAAGCGCATTGAATGTGCCATTATGATGAAAGTTGCAGAAAGCAGTGAGGAATAATTGTCATGGATACACCAATTTATGATTTTGTGAAGGAATATTTAGAGAAAGGGACTGTCCGCCTGCATATGCCGGGGCATAAGGGCAGCCCCCTTTTGGGTTGCGAGCCATTAGATATCACAGAAATCAAAGGGGCTGACGATTTATATCATGCCCAAGGGATTATTCGGCAAAGTGAGAACAATGCCACCCGTTTATTTGGCACAAAAAGAACTTTTTATGCGACAGGGGGTTCCTCCCAATGCATTGGTGCTATGGTTTATTTGGCTATGCTCCATGGAAAAAAGGGACAGCCTATTTTAGCGGGCAGAAATGCCCATAAGGCATTTTTACATACCTGTGCTTTATTGGATTTGAAAGTGAATTGGATATATCCTAAGGAGGAAGCGTCTCTTTGCAGTTGTCCCATTCTACCCCAACAATTGGAGAGCATTCTGAAATCTATGGAGGTTCTGCCTTTTGCAGTATACATTACTTCTCCGGATTATTTGGGAGGAATGGCAGATATAACGGGGCTTTCTGATGTTTGCAGAAAATATGGGGTTCCTCTATTGGTGGATAATGCCCATGGGGCTTATTTGCGCTTTTTACCTGAATCTTTGCATCCTATGGATTTGGGTGCTGATATGTGCTGTGATTCTGCCCATAAAACCTTACCAGTTTTAACAGGAGGGGCGTATTTACATATCGGAAGAGAGGCTTTGCCCTTTGAGAAAGATGGAAAAAATGCTTTGGCTTTATTTGGTTCCACAAGCCCCTCTTACCTCACGCTACAATCCTTAGATTTATGTAATGGTGTTTTGGCAGAAGGGTATGGGAAAGGAGTCAACGCTGTTTGTGAGAAAGTGAAACAGCTTGCCATGCAATTAATGGAGAAAGGCTATCTTTTGCAGAATTATGAACCACTAAAGCTTGTGCTGGAAGGGGCAAAGATGGGCATAACAGGATATGATTTGGCTGAATTTCTCCGAGAAGATGGAATTGAGCCGGAGTTTGCCGATGCAGACCACCTGGTTATGATGTTCTCCACTAAAAATGGGGAAGAAGATTATGAAAAAATTGAGAGTGCTTTTCCCCCTATGATTGCTAAAATTGATGAGGAAAGAAGGACTGCTCTGCCTTTCAAAGGAGAACAGGTAATGTCCATTCGTGAGGCCATGTTTGCAAGGCGATGTACCATAAGGGTAGAGCAAGCCTTGGGACGGATTTGTGCATCACCGGCTGTTTCCTGTCCCCCGGCGATACCCATTGCTATAAGCGGTGAGAGAATTACAGAAGAAATGATACGGCTGTTTTTCCTTTATGGTATAGAGGAGATTGACGTGGTGGTTGAAATGTAAGAAGTGGTGAAGATGGAAAACACTGACTTCTTTTCAATTGAGAGAGAATAAGAGGCGAAATGAAATGGGTGGAGACTTTGTTATATCTATTCCAAATTTTTTGATGTTAATGGGAGCTAGTTTTTTGGCAGGATTTTTAGATTCCATAGCCGGCGGTGGAGGCCTCATATCTTTACCTGCCTATACGTTGACAGGAATCCCAATGCATTTTGTATATGGATGCAACAAGTTTTCTGCTGCCTTCGGAACCACCATTGCTACGTTACGATATTGGAAGCATAAGATGCTGGATATTCAAGTGGGGATATTGGCGGCAATAGGAGCTTTTGCAGCATCTGCTTTGGCGGCGAAGGTGGTGCTTTATTTTAGTGACAACACCTTAAAAGCCTTAATGCTGATTTTTTTGCCTATTGTTGGAATCGTTACGTTATTAAACAAAAATATGGGGGAGGAGAATCATTCTGATTCTTATTCTAAGAAAAAGAAAGTTATTTTAGCGTTGTTAATTGGTGGGCTCATTGGATTCTATGACGGTTTGATTGGCCCTGGCACAGGGACGTTTGCGCTGATGGCTTTCTGTTTTATAATGAAATATGATTTGCGTACTGCTTCGGGGAATGCTAAATGTTTAAATTTGGCTTCCAATTATGCGGCTTTGGCAGTATTTCTTTTGGAAGGAACCGTTTATTTCAAAATTGCAATTCCTGCGGCTATATTTGGGATTGCAGGGAATTACCTTGGAGCGGGTTTTGCAATAAAAAAAGGCGCAAAGGCCATTCAATATATGTTAATGGTGGTTATTGTGTTATTATTCATCAAAATGGGTGTGGACTTTTTATTATGATACAAAGGGACGTCAAGCAATTTGCGTGCAGGCGTCCCTTTTATTTTATATTGATTTTTGCATCAGAACGATACTAAAGTTACGTCCCAATTTTTCTCCCACATTTTGAAACTCCCCTATCTGGGAAAACCCATTTTTTATATGAAACTGAATACTGGGTTCGTTCTCAGAGGAGATTTCTGCAATAAGGTGATGTACACCAAGGGTTTTTCCTTCTTGCTCCAATAAGGAAAGACATTTTGCCCCAACCCCTTTTGCGATATAGTCCTGGGTAATAAAATAAGAAACATCTGCAGTTTTCTGAAAGGTGGAGAAGGGATGAAAAGGAGACAGAGAACAAAAGCCTACGGTTTTGTTTGCATCTGCATCAACCACAGCATAGGCGCACAAATCCTCCGATCTTTTTATCAGCATTGGGTAAAACTGTTCTGGCAGGGGCGTTGGTGGAAAAGCGCTGGTACCAGTGGTAACGTAATAATTAAAAATTTCCATGACCGATTTTTGGTGCTCCATTCCAAGCTTTTCAAAAACAATATTCATTATGTACACCTCCTAATATGGATGGTATACCAATTTATGGGATGTTTCAATAGATAAATCAAAAAATGGGGAAAATTGTGCAAAACAATCTCCCCCTTACTTGCTTAAAACAAAAGAGCCCCCTCAGCCTTTGCGGATGCAATATCCTTCAAAATACTTTTTTGCTTTTCATCGAACAGCAATTCTTTATTGTATTGATAGTATTTTTCACTGCCATTTTCACTGATGAATTTTACACTATAAAAGTTAGTGGTCAGTTCTGTAATGAAAATAACCATTTCTTGCCCTGCACCAAAGGCTTCTTCTAAAAAGAGGAAAGCATTTTCCAATTCTTTTGCGCCTGTCTCAATAAGCTGTTCCCTATGGGTGACATCCTTGGAAAAGGAAGCTTTGATTTCTTCAAAAACAGCATCTTTTTCTTGAACGCCAAGACCCTTTATTTCTTTTTCCAATGCCAAGAGTCGTTCTATGGTTATGCGGCGGCTTTTTTTGGTGCTTTGATCCAAAAGATCGGCCTTCTGCTCCTTGACAAAGAGATTTTCCTTCTCCTCAATCAAGCCTTCAAACAGCTTATCCCAAGGTGTATCCTTGCAATAAGGGTTTTGGAAGCGTTCTTTCAGTTCCACAAGGGTTTGATGTAATTCTGTGGTAGCTAAATCCCCTTCATATGCCAGCCTAAAATCATCGGAAAGGCGACTCAGTAACAGTCCCAGAACGCTGAGCTTTTCGTCAAAGGGGGCGGAGGAGAGCTTTGTTGCTGATTGCTTTGTAAAGGTACCGTTTAGGATATCCTCCACATGATAATCTGTTTTGTATTTATGATATAGATCCAAATAATTGGCAAAATCTCTGGCTATTTTTTGATGCTGCAGATATTGTAAAATCATGCCTGCATCCGCAGTGATGCCCATTGTTTCATAAACTTTTAAAATGGTGGATAAATCTTCCCAGCCTCTGGGGGTTACAAACCGTTTGCCATCTACGGTGTTTTCCATGGCATAAAAATGATTTTTCTTAATTTCCAGATAGGAAAGAATCGCCCCGTGAACGGAATGCTTATAGGCATATTCCTTCCAAACTTGAAAATCAGGTTCCACCTCGATTTTTTTCACACGGTCAAGGGTAACAACGTCAAATTCCCGAACGCTTTTGTTATATTCAGGGGGATTTCCCGCGGCGGCAATGAGCCAGCCATCAGGCACCCTATGGGCACCGAAGGTTTTTGCCTGTAAAAATTGGAGCATGGCAGGGGCTAGGGTTTCCGAAGCGCAGTTGATTTCATCAATAAAAAGAATGCCTTCTGAAAGCCCTGTTTCTTCCATTTTGTTATAGACAGAAGCAATGATTTCACTCATGGTATACTCCGTTACGGCATATTCCTTGCCGCCATATTCTTTATGGCTGATAAAGGGCAGGCCGATGGCACTTTGGCGAGTATGGTGGGTGATGCTATAGGATACTAAGGCAACGCCACATTCCCTAGCCACTTGCTCCATAATGGCGGTTTTGCCGATTCCGGGAGGACCCATAAGCAGAACGGGACGTTGACGCACCCGGGGAATCAGGTATTCACCAAACTCATTTTTCAATAAATAAGCCTGAATGGCTTTTTGAATTTCTTCCTTTGCTTGTTTTATATTCATATTCATTTCTCCTTTTCGTAAATGGAAAGGTCATCGGGCCCTAGGACAACTTTCATTGCCCAAGGGGGTACATTTAGGTCTAAATATTCCTCGTGGAAAAAGATAAAGGCAGTTTCGTAGGGGGGTCTGCCATTGGGAAAGGTTCCGTAGCCATCGGTAAAATAAATCAATCCCTTTAGGTTTTGGAATGCCTTCTCGTCAATGAGCTTATTTACATATTCAAACACAGGGCGGAAGTCTGTGCCACCACTGCCTAGGATGCGAAAACGATCCATATATTGCTCTAATTCTTCCGTGGAAGTGATGATGGTATCCTGTTGTACCTTTGCATCACATTGGACAATGTGAATATTTGTTTTATGAAAAAAAGATTCATTGTTTTTAAGAATTGCGTAGGTTTCTTCCAAGAAACGACGAATGGTTTCCCCTTCGCAGGATTCAGAGGTGTCAATGGCAATAACCAATTCCTCTATTTTTTTTACTTCTTTATACTCCAAGGATTCAATGAGGGGCATATTTCCATAAAGGGACAGACCGTATGTGTAAAAGATATAGTCATAGGCGTCGTCGTCCACCCTCATGTCCTCTTTTAGGGTTACAAATTTTTCGAGAAACCGACGATACTCATATTTCTCTCGATTCTCAATTTTCAGAAGCTGCAACAAATCCCCTGCATTTTCTCCCATCTCTTTTGAGAAGGTCTCCAAATTGGTTTCCATTTTTTCTCCGATTTGCTGCCATTTTTCTTCAAGCTGTTTTTGTTTTTCTTGATTCTGTTCTTGTTCCGTTTGATCTTGATTATCAGAATTTTCGTCATTTTGGTTATCATTATTCTGATTCTCTTCTTTTTTATGCTCCCAAAAAACATGATCGTCCACCCAGAATTCAAGCTGTAGTTTGCCGAACTCCTTATCGGTCAGCTTCTGGTCTGAAAGCTTGCGGTAAATACCTTCTGCAGAAAGGACTTTCAACTCCTTTTTTAGGGACTCATACATTTCGTTTCGACGGTCGGAAACCACCAAGCGGGTGGCCTTTAGAGGCAAAGAATCAATAATGGATTCTACGGCAATATCGCAGGAAACGCCCCAAAGAGCTTCGTCTCTTTCTCCTGTATGAAAAGGATGGCGGAAGATACAATGCAAAAGCATATGCAGATAAAGGCGGTTTACCAGTATGGGGTCCGATTGATACCGCTCCACTAAATAGCGGGGGTTAAACAGCACCTTTTCTCCATCTGTCCCGACGTAAAGGGAAGATAGGTTCATTTCATAGCGAAGCCCACTTAAGGCAATATCCAGAAACCGCAAGGATAAGTACAATTCATTGCGGGATGCATTTAAAATTGTGTTACCGATTTGTATCAGACGTTGATGATTTTCGTTCATAAGCCCTCCTTTACAAATCAAAGCTTTTTTTCTTTATGGGATTGCCATTTTTATGTTGGTAATCCATAAGAAAGCTAAGAATTTCTGTTTTTCTTTTTTTCTGTGCCATTTCTATCATTTTTGGCAAAGCCTCATTGGTGTAAAGCCCCCATTGGGCGAATTGTCGCATCACCACCAGATCATTGTTTTGGATATAATAATCCGCCGCAAACAGCAAATGCTCCCGCACATAGGAGAGATAGGTTTCTCTACGTTCTGCCACTAGTCGATAGGGATAGGAAAGACGATACACCGCCAAAAGAAGTACCAAAACTGCCGCATCTTCCCTTCGAGTAAGATAAAACAATTCGTCGTATCTGCGAAAATCAATATCAGAATTGCGAATGCATTGGCGAAACAAGTGACCTGTGCCGTAATTTACCTGATGAAACTGTCGTGCTGGTGTGTCTTCTATATATTCATATTGAAAATCGGGGATAAGCAGTTTTGCTCTGGCATCGGGAAAGTCAATGGTAAGCAACAGCTCATGGTTTAAAACAGCAATTAAGTCGGAAATATGTTTGCATTGTCCAAAATAAATATCATACAGGCTGTCACAATTCAAAAACAAGCCTGTTTCCAGATGCTCTGTATTTTTCGGTATATTGATTTTGTAAAGGGATCTGCAATTATAAAACGCATAGCGTTCGATGGCAGTTACCATTTCGGGGATAGTAAGAGCCTTGAGGCCATGACAATCGAAGAAAGCATAACTACCGATTTTTTGTATACTTTGGGGCAGTGTCAAAGCTTCTAAGGCAGAACAGCCGGAAAAGGTATACGGGGCGATTTCCTCCAACCCTTCAGGCAAAACTATAGAGCCCAAGGCATTACAGCCTGAGAAGGCATAAGCACCAATACGGCGGATGGTATCAGGAAGGACGATACGCAGGATGGCATCTCCTTCATCCTCTTTTGGTATAGTGGTGCGTTTAGTTGCAGATAAGCAAAGAGATATTTCTGCTAAGCTTTCTTCCTCTGCCATAGGTTGCTCCGTTTCTATGGCAAAAGCGAAATCTTCAATGGCCACCACGGGCATATCATCTATGGTTTGTGGTATATGCAGTTGGCTTGCCCTGCCCTTGATACCCAAGATGGTAATGCCCTCAGCAGAGGCTTTATAATATAATATAACCTTTTTTGTTGGTTTCATGGTTTTATCCTTTTCAAAATGTAATCTAAAATCCATTATACTGCCTTGTTTGGACAGTGTCAAAATAATCACATAGAGATATACATTATAAAAAAGTCGAATCCTGCAATAGGCGATGGAATATAGAGAAAAAGCCCAAGTAATAAAAGAGAGATATTTTGTTGCTTACGGAAGTCTGTTAAGATTGGGTTTGATTAAAGCTTAAGAACAATGAAATATGTTTAATATTTACATATAAGTAAAATTATATTATTATCTATAATATAACTAGTTTGTCTGCATTAAATTTTACCTTTGGTATCAAGCTTTTTTATGTTTTGTTTCATGCTAACAAGGGGGAATATAAATTGAATAAAAAATTTTTAGGTTCTATTTTTATTTTAGTTGGCTTATGCAAACTGTCTTTAGAAATATATGGTTTAAAAGCTCTTCAGCTTTTGGATAAGGCATCAAGAACCAGTTTCCATACAAGCCCATGGAGCTATTTTTCTGAATCTCCAGCAGTAGTATCTTTTCTGATTACCCTTGTCATCCTGATTACAGGTTTGGTTTTAATTGTTCCTAAGGAATGGTGGAGATAAAAATATTGATTTGATTACAAAAAGCCCGATTGCTATTCCAGCAATTCGGGCTTTTATAATTTGATTTAGTGAGAAGCTTTTACTTTAATCCAAAGTTCTGCCAGCTTCTGTTTTAAGACAGGGTTATCTTTAAACACTTCGTCCTTAGCATAATCTGTTCTAGGCAGATATGCTTCATTATCTGCATAAATTCCACCAGAGCCAGACATTTCATCCAACACCTCTTGGTTAGAGGAAGGGTAGCCTACCGTTTCGGAGTTACCGTAGGAAGCGTCATGGGTCAAAACATAGTTAATGAATTCATGAGCCAAGAGGGGATTTTCTGCGTTGGCAGGAATAACCATGGAGTCACTCCAAAGATTTGTGCCCTCTTTTGGCAGGAAAAAGCTCATATCTTCGTTTTCATTCAAAATAGTTGCGGCGTCACCACTATAAACAACGGCAATATCTTTATTTCCATTAATCATGCCATCGATCACTTCATCGGTAACATAAGCAGGATCCATGGTATCGTTCATTTGCAGGAGCCAGTTATAGGCTTCCTGAATTTCATTTTCATTTTCTGTGTTCATGGAGTAGCCCAGTGCTTTCAACGCCATCATAAAGGAATCTCTCTCGGAGTCATAGACATAGATACGTCCTTTATAGGTGGTATCTTGAAGGATATTATAGCCTAGTTTTTCCACATCTGCAGCTTTTACATTATTATGGTTATAAACAATGCCTACGTTGCCCCAGAAATAAGGCACGGAGTATGAATTATCTTGGTCATAGGGCAGATGCTTTACGCCTTCAGCTAAATTTGAGATATTTGGAATCTTGGTTAAATCCAGCTTTTGCAGCATGTTTTCCTTAATCAAACGTTCAATCATATAGTCAGAGGGCACAAGAACATCATAAGCGTCACCTGCCTGCAATTTTGTATACATCATTTCGTTGGAGTCAAAGTATTCCACAATTACCTTTACGCCATATTCTTTCTCGAAGTCAGAAATCAGGTTTGCACCCATATATTCCCCCCAATTATAGAGCTTTAAGGTGGAGGAACCATATTTTTCTACAGCGTCAGAAGCAGAAGAACCGCCGCCACAGCCAGACAGTAACAATGCCCCACTAACAGCCAATGCAATCATTTTTTTCATGTCAGTTTACTTCCTTTCTTTTCTTTTACGATAGGGATAATATTTACAATGAATAACGCCAAAGTAATCAACAGAATAACCAAGGTGCTTAAGGCGTTGATGGACGGATTCACACGTTTGCTCATGGTATAAACCAAAATAGAAATATTGTTCACACCATTGCCTGTTACAAAGTAGGAGATGATGAAATCATCAAAGGACATAGTAAAGGCAATGAGGGCCCCGGAGATAATGCCCGGCCTAATTTGTGGAACAATGACCTTCCACAAAGCTTGCATGGGGGTTGCGCCAAGGTCTAGTGCGGCATCCGCCAAATTTGGATCAAGAGAACGAAGCTTTGGCGTTACGCTGAGAATTACATAAGGAATGCAGAACATGATATGAGCAAGAAGCAGTGTCAAAAAGCCTTTTCTTACCCCTAGAGCGCTGAAAAACATTAATAATCCGATACCTGTTACAATTTCCGGATTCAGAATAGGTAAGTTATTAACTTGTTCTACAATACCTTTCATAATTTTCTTGGATTTTGATAAGCCAATTGCCGTTAGTGTACCCAAAATTGTGGAAATAATGGTAGCTAAAAGGGCAATGATGACTGTATAAGCCACAGACTGCATCATAGTGGAATCGGCAAACATTTTCTCATACCACCGCAGAGAGAAGCCCTCAAATTTTGTTAGGGAGCGGGAGCTATTGAAGGAAAACAGAATAATATACAAAATAGGCACATAGAAGAAAACTGCTGTTAAGCCCAACAATATTTTAGAAAATAAACGTCTTTTTTTCTTTTCCATTTAGCTATCCTCCCTTCCGTTAGCGGCAGGGTCTTTATCAACTTTTTTTGTAATATACATGGAAAACATGATAATGACTGCCATTGCTAGGGAAATGGCACTACCAAAGTTCCAGTCTCCCGAAGTTAAAAATTCTGTTTCTATAACATTACCAATTAAAACATACTGTCCGCCACCCAAAAGCTTTGGAATGAAGAAGCTGGATACCGCAGGCAAGAACACCAACGTGATGCCGCTGATTACCCCGGGAATGGAAAGGGGTAAAGTTACTCTTAGGAAGGATTGCACGGAATTTGCACCAAGGTCGCTGGCAGCTTCCAGATAACTTTTATCCATTTTTGTTAATCCAGTATATATTTGCAGAATCATAAAAGGGATGAAGTTATAGACCATACCCAAAACAACGGCAAAGCTTGTGTGTATCATATGGACAGGGCCAATACCCAAAAAGCCCAGCATTCGATTGATGATTCCTTCATCCTGCAAAATGCCCATCCATGCGTAAGTACGCACAAGCATATTAATCCATGTGGGCAGGGTAATCAAAAGAATCCAAAACAGCTTGCTTTTTTCACTGCGGTTAGCAATGACATAGGCAATGGGATAGCCAAACAAAATACAAATTACCGTTGTAATAATCGCAATATATAAGGAGCGCTTCAATACACTCATGAAAACCGTATCACTGAAAAAACGAGCAAAGTTTTCCAATGAAAAACGAATGGTAGCCACGTCATTTCCTTTATCGGTAAAGGCATAAAGGAGAATCAACAGCATGGGAACCACAATCATTGCTCCCATCCAAACAATATAGGGCAGTGCCATATTTCGAAATTGTTTCACCGAACACCCTCCCTTCAGTTTTGCTTTGTCATAATATGAATGTCCTCAGGCTGAAAAATCAGCCCTACCTCGTTGCCAATTTCATAGCGGTCTGTGGTATCCACCTTATACTCATAGCCTTCTGTAGCAAAGGTAACCTCATAAACCCCCGGTGTTAGGGTTTCTGGGTCAAAATCATACTTTACGTTTGTAATTTCAACGGAGGTACCATCTTCCAGACTCCAAGCGGAGGCATTTGCCCAAGTTTTTAGATCTGTTTCCAAGGCAATGGATTCATGGATTTCATCGGCTTTTTTAAAGAAATTAACTGCGAAAATTTCCTCCTGATATTCTTTGTTGGCAATACGGTTTTCATCCTTGACAATCATATTTACCGTTACAGAGGTGCCTGCTGCGGTGGAGAAAGTTACAGGATAACTGCCGTTTTCTTTTTTAATAGAGTAACTGATTTCTTTAATGGAGATATATTCATCTGTTTCGGGATTCCACGCCTGGGCATCGGCACGGGCGACAATGGTACCCTCGTCCAGCTCTTCAACGTCATCCATATCTAAATAAAAATCGTTGGCGGAGATTTTTTCGTTGGCACTTTCGTTATAAACAGGGCGGTCATCGGAAACCATCATTTTTACGGTAATAGAGGTACCCACCTTTGTTTCTACAATGGTTTCATAATGTACACCTTTAAACAATACGGATTTTACAATGCCTTTCAGCTTGCCTTCTGCCCTTGGGACAATATCCAAATCTTCGGGACGGATGACAACATCTACTTTTTCACCTGTAGCAAAGCCAAAATCTACGCATTTGAATTTCTTATCCTCAAACATCACAAGGTAGTCCTCTAACATAACCCCGTCGATGATGTTACTTTCACCAATAAAATTAGCAACATATTGATTCACCGGCTCATTATAAATATCTGTGGGGGAACCGATTTGCTGAATTTCTCCATCCTTCATAACCACAATTTTGTCGGACATGGTAAGGGCTTCTTCTTGATCATGGGTAACATAAATAAAGGTAATGCCTACTTCCTGCTGAATTTTCTTTAATTCTTGCTGCATTTCTTTTCTAAGCTTCAAATCCAGCGCTCCCAAGGGTTCATCCAAAAGCAGAACATTTGGCTCATTTACCAAAGCACGGGCAATAGCAACACGCTGCTGCTGACCACCGCTCATTTCCGTAACATTACGGTCTGCATATTCTTCAAGGTTCACCAGCTTAAGCATACGTTTTACCTTTTGCTCTATAATATCCTTAGGCTCTTTTTTAATTTTCAGGCCAAAGGCAATGTTGTTATAAACATTCATATGGGGAAACAAGGCGTATTTTTGGAATACGGTGTTGATTTCTCTTTTATATGGAGGCACTTTTGTGATTTCTTCCCCATCAAAAAGTACTTCTCCTTCATTTTGCGTTAGAAATCCACCCAAAATGCGCAGCAGCGTTGTTTTGCCACAACCACTGGGGCCAAGGAGTGTAACGAACTCATTTTCATAGATATCCAAATTGATACCCTTTAAAACCAATTTGCCATCAAAATCTTTGACAATATTTTTGAACTGAATAAGCTTTTTCATGTCTGCCTCCTAACATCAGAATAAAGGCGGTGTTGAAATCCACAGAACTTTCGCCTTCGTTTTTTTGTCGTTTCTTAAAAAGTGGCTTGTTTTGCCAGAAAGGTAGAAGGTTTCTCCTTTGTGTACAATAAAGCTTTCTTCACCACACTCAAGGGTAATGCTGCCCTCAAGGACATAACCGAATTCCTCTCCACTGTGGGGGTCCATTTGAAAGGATTCTCCCCCTTGCGGTAATTCCAAGAGAATGGGTTCCATTTCGTTTTTTTGCGTATTGGGTACAATCCAGTGGATGGTATAATGCCCTCTTTCATCTACAAAAAAATCTTTTTTATGAAAGACCAATTTCTCCTTTTTTTCCTCTTTAAAGAATTCAGCTAAAGTGGTGCCTAGAGCTTCAACAATATCATTTAAAGTTGCAATGGAAGGAGACGTCAAATTTCTTTCCATCTGGGACAGGAAACCCTTTGTCAACTCGCTGCGGCTTGCCAACTCTTCTAAAGTCAGGCCTTTTTGCACACGAAGCTGTTTGATTTTATGTCCGATATCCATGCTGAACAACTCCTATCATATTTAGCACTACTAAACTTTTCTATTATTTTTACTAAACCTCAATTATTATACAGCATATTGTTGGGATTGCAATACAAATGAAACAAAAAATTCGATATATAAAACTTTTTGACAAAATGTATTAAAATCTATATTTTTTTATGGTTTTTTTTAGTTTCTTCGCTGATAGCATAAAGAAAAACTGTTTTTGCAATTTGCCTATAACACCAAAGGTTTACTATTACCAAACTTAGAGGGTGACTACTATAAACAAGACGAAGAAAACACAAAAAGAATGGGGCAATTGAGCATAAGCCTGAGTGATATTATAAAAAAATGATGAAATTTTTCTTGTTTTCATGACCTGTCATTGTTGTTTTGCCTATGGTGGATAAAGCCTATAAACTGTAGGGTTTATTTTGTCATAAAATCCCCATGATTTTGTTCAAGAATGTGCCTGAATATCACTAGTGTCACTGTATTTAATGCTGTACATTTTTTTTGGAATTACATTGACACCAAGGCGTTTTTATGGCTTAATAGTTACATGTCTTTATTTTAGTACATACGATGATCGTTAAAAAAACAAATGAAAGGGGAATGAAGTTTATGGTACGTTTTGCAAAAAGATTAGACCTTTTGGATAGTTCGGATATTGGAGATCTTTTAAGACTCATTGCCAGACCCGATATTATTTCTTTTGCAGGCGGGTTGCCCGCACCTGAGTTGTTTCCAGTGGAAGCGTTAAAACAGGCCGGTATTGCGGTCATGGAGGAAATGGGTACAATTGCTTGTCAGTATTCCTCTACCGAAGGCTTGCCCCAGCTAAGAGAGAAAATTGTGGAAAGAATGGCAGTGAAAAACAATATTCATGCTACGCCTGAACAGGTTCTGATTACCAGTGGTTCTCAGCAAGGGCTTGATTTTGCAGCAAGAGTTTTTGTTGATAAGGGCGATGTTATTTTGGTGGAAAGCCCTTCTTACTTAGGGGCCATCAACGCATTTAAGGCTTGTGAGCCAACGTTTATTGAAGTGCCTACCGATGATGGCGGTATGGTTATGGAAGAATTGGAAAAGGTACTTGCTACCACAGAAAATGTGAAGATGATTTACGTAATTCCTGATTTCCAGAATCCCACAGGACGTACTTGGTCCTTGGAGAGAAGAACAAAATTCATGGAGATTGTAAATAAATATGAGGTTCCTGTCATCGAGGATAATCCTTATGGTGAGCTGCGCTTTGAAAATGATACTATGCCGGCTTTGAAATCTTTAGATACAAAGGGGCTTGTGGTATATCTGGGTACACTGTCTAAAATTATGGTTCCCGGGTTCCGTTTGGGCTGGGTTTGTGCTGCGGACGAGATCCTTTCCAAATTTAATACCATGAAACAGGGCGCTGATTTGCAGACTTCCACGTTGACACAGCTTCAAGCCAATAAATATATGGACATGAATAATTTGGATGAGCATGTAAATAAGATTCGTGAAGTATATAAGCACAGACGTGATGTAATGATGAAGGCCATGAAGGATTACTTCCCCAAAGAGGCTAAGTTTACATATCCCGACGGTGGTTTGTTTACATGGGTTGAGCTTCCTGATTATATTGATACAAAGGAAATGGCTTTGCAGTGTTTGGAAAAGAAAGTTGCTTATGTTCCGGGCGGAAGTTTTTTCCCCAATGGTGGTAAGAATAATTGCTTCCGCATGAATTACTCCTGCATGTCGGATGAGAAAATTATAGAAGGCGTGAAAGCTTTGGCCGAAGTAATTCAAGGGAACCTGAAATAAAGCTTTTACTGTATGTATGTTATGATATAAAATGACCCCCGCTAAGTCATCCAAAGGTGGATGTGCTACGGGGGTTTTTATGAATTATTGGAAGCATGATTTATAAAAATTCTGGGTTGGGTTACTAATTTTTATTGGATAAAACAGACCAAAATGGGGCATGGTATATTTTGGAATGAAATAGAGTTTATTGGTAAAAAAGCTCAAAAAATAAATGTACAAAAATACGTACAAAAACAATCTTTCATCCACCTGTGTTTTTTGGTTGAATTGTTTTTGAATAGAAACAATTAAGGTTTTGAATGGATTGTACTGTAATAAATTGTTTTGTTTTTTATACAAAAAAAATTAAGCGTAAGAATTTGTTTTAAGTCATTTTTAAGGAAGACTTTTCGTGAAATTGCATTGACTTTGTTAATTATTTGTGTTTTAATTAGTTTGAAAAGCATATTTTTAATTAAATTGTCTATGTACAAGAAAAAATACTTTACTTGTAGGACATCAAATTATTTTTCAGATTTTAAGGAGGAAAAGACCAATGGTACGTTTTGCAGACAGAATGAATCTTTTAACAGGCTCCGAAATCAGAGAGTTACTTAAGCTCACTGCACAGCCTGATATTATTTCTTTTGCAGGTGGTTTGCCTGCACCCGAATTATTTCCTGTAGAGGGAATGAAGGAAGCATCCATAAAGACTTTAGATGAAATGGGACGGGCTGCATTGCAGTATTCTACCACTGAGGGCTTTGTACCTTTGAGAGAAAAAATTGTAGCTAGAATGAAAGCAAAAAACAATATCGACACAGATGTTGATCATGTTTTGGTTACCAGCGGTTCTCAGCAGGGCTTGGATTTTTCCGCTCGTGTTTTCTTAAATAAAGATGACGTTGTTTTATTGGAAAGCCCTTCTTACTTAGGTGCAGTAAATGCGTTTAAGGCTTGCGAACCTAAATTTATTGAAGTTCCTACCGACAACAACGGTATGATTATGGAAGAATTGGAAAAAATTCTTGCAAAAACAGAAAATGTAAAAATGATTTATGTTATTCCTGATTTCCAGAATCCATCCGGTAGAACATGGACATTGGAAAGACGCCATAAATTTATGGAAATCATCACAAAATATGAAATTCCTGTTATTGAGGATAACCCTTATGGTGAATTGCGTTTTGAAAACGAAAACATGCCTTCTTTGAAATCTTTGGATACAAAGGGTCTTGTTATTTTCTTAGGAACTTTCTCTAAGATTTTGGCTCCTGGCTACAGATTGGGCTGGGTTTGCGCAGAAGAAAAAATCTTAGCAAAATATAACTTTATGAAGCAGGCTGCTGACCTTCAGGCATCCACTGTTGCCCAAATGGAAACAAATACATTCTTGGAAATGTACAGTTTGGATGAACACGTGAATAAGATCAAAGAAGTGTATGGCAAAAGACGTGATTGCATGTTAAAGGCTATGGATGCGCACTTCCCTAAGGAATGCACATGGACACATCCCGATGGTGGTTTATTTACATGGGTTGTATTGCCTGAATACATCAATGCAAAGGAAATGGCAACACAGTGCTTGGAAAAGAAGGTTGCTTATGTTCCCGGTGGTAGCTTCTTCCCCAATGGCGGACACGAAAACACATTCCGTATGAATTATTCTTGTATGCCTGAAGAAAAAATTGAAGAAGGCATCAAGCGTATTGGAGAAGTTATCAAAGCAAACTTGAGATAATCTTGTTCCTACGAACATACAAACCATAACTCTATATGCATAAAGCCCTCGTAGCTACCTCTGCGGGGGTTTTATGTCATTTGAGATTGTAAAGAGCTTTTGTTAAAATAACAAAGGCTTTTTTTGATGGGTTTACGGAATTTTGAATCCCAGTTTTGTATGTTCATTAAAAAAGAGGATAGATTCCTTTGCTAACGTGGAGAGGGTTATTCCCCTTATAAGGTTAGGGAAAGGGGATTTTGAATATTTCACTTGATATGTGCCCTGGGGAAAAAGTGAATTGCTTCACTGCATATTATAGTTCTATGCCTCTTTTTATGGGCATAAACTTTGTATGAAGGGAGGCGGTGCCGGTGGAACAAAAAGGTGCCGGAAGACAACTGGGTCTAAGCCTTTTTGGACTTTTCGTCTTTCTGCTGTTTTTGCCGTTTTTTTTACAAATGGGCGGCGGACGATGGCTTTTGGCGGAAGTACTACCGGGACAAGTATCCCATGGGGAACTGTCTACGCAAGGCCTTACGACTGGGCAGAAAGTTGCTGAGGATGGTCATGATGATGTTGCCGTCTGGGGTGTAAAAGATGTGGAGTTTCAGCAGAAGGGCGAAATTCCTAGCAATCAAAACAGCGTACATATAACGGCAGATGTCCTGAATAAAATGAAGGACTTTTCTTATTTAAAAAGCACTTTTTATACTGTGGATAGCAGAACATCTCTGCTAGAGGGAGATATTAATGTAGACGAAGCCCTTTCCATGGATTTTTCAATAAAGCCAACGATGAAGGAACCTAAAATTTTGATATTTCATACCCATACCAATGAGGATTTTGCGGACAGTGATATGTCCAAGGGACTTCAAGAGGGGATTTGCGGTGTTGGGGAGGAGTTAAAGCGTATATTGGAAGAGGACTACGGAGTCAGTGTACTCCATGATATGACTGTATATGATTCTGTGAATGGTTCTCTGAAAAGGGAGGGTGCTTATGAGCGCAGCGGCCCCGCCGTAGAGGAAATATTAAAGAAATATCCGTCTATTGAGGTTTGTATTGATCTGCATAGAGATGGTATTGATGAGAGCTTAAGACTGGTCACAGATATTAATGGTAAATCCACAGCACAAGTGATGTTTGTTAACGGCATTTGCCGATTAAATAAGGATGGGCACGCAGAACCTGTTTCGTGGCTGGAAAATAAGTACATCAAGCAAAATCTAGCTTTTAGTTTACAAATGAAAACATTGGCGGGGCAGGAATATCCAGGCTTTATCCGAAGGATTTATTTGAACCCATATCGCTTTATTTTACACTATATGCCCCGTTCTGCCTTGGTTGAAGTGGGGGCTCAGACCAACACAAAACAAGAAGCAATGAATGCCATGAAGCCATTAGCAAAAATCTTGGCAGATGTATTATTAAAGGATACACAGTAAAGTGAAATATTTGGGGGGAGGGGTGCCAATAAAGTTGGCACCCTTTTTAAATTTCAGGTCTGAATCTCTTAGGGTAATTTAGTGGCATCAGGATGATATGTTTATAACTGGCGAACAGGTACCAAAGAATGTAATTTATAAGAAAAGGATTAGTCATGGGAAAAAAGGTTTTTCTTTTGTTCTGAAAATAGGTTTTCCACATCTTTATCCCTTAAAGAAAACTTTAGGGGTTTTTTATTTGCAGTCAGAGGATATTTGGGGTAAAATATACAAAACTTTAAGGCTTAGTAAGAAGAATGAGGTAGCGTGAATAGGATTTACAATGAAAAAGAAGGAGAAGAAGAATGGAAAAATTACAGCAAAGCATCATCATATTTGACTTAGATGGTACATTAACGGATTCTGCCGAAGGGGTTATTCGCTCTGCACAGCATATGCAGGAGAAAATGGGCATTCCAAAATGGGCAGACGAAGATTTGAAATTTATTGTTGGGCCTCCATTAATAAAAACCTTTATAGAGGATTTTCAGATGAATCAGGAGGACGCCCAAAGGGCATTGGGATATTTTAGGGAACGCTATGCCACAGTGGGCCTATTTGAAAATAAAGTGTATGATGGCATTCCTGAAATGTTAGAGGAATTAAAGAAAAAAGGAAAGTGTTTGGTTGTTGCTACATCCAAAAAAGAAGAAACAGCGGTGCGGATATTGAAGCACTTTGAGATAGATGGATATTTTGACGTCATTGGCGGTGATAATCGAGAGGTGGGGCGTGACACAAAGGCCAAGGTGATTGAATATGTTTTGGAAACTCTGGGTGCAAAAAAAGAAGATGCGATTATGGTAGGGGATCGTAAGTTTGACGTGGAGGGTGCCCATTTGGTAGGCATTCCTTGCATTGCGGTGGAGTTTGGTTATGGAGGCAGGGCTGAATTTGAAGCTTGTGGAGCTGATTATATTGCAAAGACTCCGAAGGCAGTGGGGGAGTTGTTTTAGGATCATGGTTTTTAGAACAGTCGTAGAATTTTCAAGTCTACGACTGTTTTTAATAGATAGATATTTGTGCTTATGTTAAGGAACGGTGGGTAACAAAGCTACAGAGAAGAACCAATTGAAATAAAATATTAATTGCAGGTGGTTATTCTGCAATGTTTACAATTTTTAATCCTCTCTCTTCTGCAAATTGTATTAATTGAATTGTTTCGCTCTTTTTAGATTGTAATGCACAAATGCAATAAGAAGATTGTTCAATTATGTAACGATTCTGCTCATTTAAGAGTGAATGGCTAGTATTTTCTGTAATATAGATGATATTGTCTGCCTCACTTAACAATTCTTTTAAAAATTTTCTTTCTTCCGTATTCCATAAACTGTCCTGATTTTTACATGGGAGCAAAAAGATCAGTCGGATTTTCTTACCTAGTTCCTTTTTTGCGATAATAAAAGAAGCAGCTATTTGGTCAAACCCTAAAGTGCCTCCGCAAATGAAGGTACTGACTCCATTAGAGATACAATGACCAATCTCTCGGTCAAGGTCTAACAAAATTCTTTGAATGTTTTTTACTGGTAAATTTCTATTTCCAATAAAACAGCAAGTATGTCTAGGCATGATTTATCACCTCCTATATAAGCATACTTTATACTACTTTATATTATAAGTCAATGAAAAAGGGGATATAATGCTATTATTCTAATAGAGGTGATTTAGATGAAGCCACTGAAAGAGAAGGTTAGCATGACTTTAGATAGTGACATTATTGAAAGGATAAAGGAACTGGCTGAAAAAGATGACCGTTCTTTCTCTCAATATGTTAATCTTGTGCTTAGAAGGCATCTGGAAAAACATGAAGAGACATCGAAATCTTAATAGTTGTTGCTTAGTATATATTGAAATTTTTTACTTGAAATGATTTCCTATGTATCAAAAAACGCCCGACCCTTATGGTCGAGCGTTTTTTCATACATTCATATGTTAAAAACAGTGTATTTTAATTTTAAACCAAAGCGTTGAGATAAGCCTTATTTGCTTCAATTGCCTTAGTGGTAACTGCTTTTGCAGGTCCGCCGATAACATTTCTTGCCTCTACACACTGCTTTACGGAGATTGCGGCATATACGCTTTCATTAAATACTGGAGAAATTGCTTGATATTCGTTCAAGCTCAAATCGTCCAAATTTGTGTTATTCTGGATGCAATATAAAACCAATTTTCCAATAATCTCGTGGGCATCACGGAAGGGAACACCTTGCTTCACCAGCCAATCCGCAGCATCGGTAGCATTGGTAAAGCCGCCTTTAGCTGCCTCCAGCATATTCTGTTCCCGAACGGTAACGGTAGCAAGCATATTTGTAAATACGGGGACGCACATTTTTATGGTATCAATAGCACCGAATAAGGCTTCTTTATCCTCCTGCATATCTTTGTTATATGCTAAGGGTAAGCCCTTCATGGTGGTCAAAAGACCCATCAAATGTCCATAGACTCTACCGGTTTTTCCGCGAATCAATTCTGCCATATCGGGATTTTTTTTCTGGGGCATAATGCTTGAGCCTGTGGAATAAGCATCATCCAGTTCAATAAAGCGGAATTCGTGACTGCTCCAAAGAATAATTTCCTCGCAAAAACGGCTTAAATGCATCATCAAAATAGATAAATCAGATACCAACTCAACACAGAAATCACGGTCGGAAACACCATCCATGCTATTTTGGGTGATTGCGCTAAAACCCAACTGATTGGCTACGAATTCTCGATCTAAGGGGTAGGTGGTTGTTGCCAATGCACCACTGCCCAAAGGCAGTACATCGGTACGCTTGAAGCAATCTGTCAAGCGATCATAATCACGTTTGAACATTTCGATATATGCCAAGAGATGGTGTGCCAAAGTTACAGGCTGTGCTCTTTGTAAATGAGTATAGCCGGGCATGATGGTTTCCGTATTTTTTTCGGCTAAGGTATTTAAAACCTCCATCAGCTCCTTCACCAAGGTTTGGATTGTTAGGATTTCTTTTTTTGTATACATACGGGTATCCAAAGCCACCTGATCGTTACGGCTTCTTCCTGTATGCAAGCGTTTACCTACATCTCCGATACGGCTAATGAGAATGGATTCCAAATTCATATGGATATCCTCTGCCTTTTCGTCGAATGCAATTTCCCCTTTTTCAATGTCTGCTAGGATTTCTCCCAACGTTTTGATAATCAAATCCGCATCACCTTGGGGGATAATACCCTGCTTGCCCAGCATCGCCGCATGAGCCATACTGCCTGTAATATCCTCTTGATACATACGGCTGTCAAAGGAAATGGAGGAATGGAAATGGTCGGTAAAGCTATCAGTGGATTTTGTGAAGCGGCCGCCCCAAAGTTTCATAAATACGCATCCTTTCTTATTCATCCATAAAAACCAAAGAGCCTTGTCCCAAACCCAGTGAGCTTTTTGTGTTTCAAAGCATTTGGGTATGGGGCAAAGCCCCAAAAAGGTTTTTTGATTTATTTATTCTGGTTGTTTTGCAGCATCATAGCACGAACCTTCATGGACAAACCAAACAAGTTGATAAAGCCATCAGCATCTTTATGATTATACAGCTCTCCTGTTGTAAAGCTTGCGATAGATTCATTATACAAGCTGTAAGGGGAGGTTGCTCCTGCGGAGATGATATTGCCTTTATACAGCTTCATTTTTACAGAACCGGTAACGGTTTCGTTGGTATGGTCGAAATAAGCGCAAAGTGCTTCTCTCAAAGGAGTGAACCATTCGCCGCTGTAAACCAATTCTGTCAGCTTATTGCTTGCAACTTCGTTAAAAGACAAAGTTTTCTTATCTAAGCAAAGGTATTCCAATTCACGGTGTGAATAGTAAAGGATTGCACCGCCTGGTGTTTCATAAACACCACGGGATTTCATGCCAACCACGCGATTTTCACAGATATCAATGATACCGATGCCATTTTTCCCTCCAATTTCGTTGAGCTTTGTCAATAAAGCAATGGGGGACAATTTTTCGCCATTTACAGCAACGGGAATGCCTGCTTCAAAATCAACAGTTACATATTCTGGTACATCAGGTGCATTTTCAGGAGAAACCCCCATCTGCAGAAGATGCTCATAGTTAGGCTCGTTTGCAGGGTCTTCCAATTCCAAGCCTTCGTGGCTTAGGTGCCAGATGTTACGGTCACGGCTATAGGAATCATCCTTTTTCACTGGGAAAGGAATGCCTCTTGCTTCTAAGTAAGCCATTTCGTCTTCGCGGCTTTCCATACCCCATGTATCTAAACGCCAAGGAGCAATAATTTTTAATTCCGGTGCCAAAGCTTTAATGGTCAATTCAAAACGAACTTGATCATTACCTTTGCCAGTTGCACCGTGGCAAATTGCCGTAGCGCCTTCTTTTTTTGCGATTTCAACCAACTTTTTCGCAATAATGGGTCTAGCCATGGAAGTGCCCAACAGATATTTACCTTCATAAACAGCGTTTGCTTTAATACAAGGGTAAATAGCATCTGTAATGAATTCTTCTGTCAAATCTTCTATATAAAGCTTGCTGGCACCGGTGCGCAGTGCTTTTTCTTCCAAGCCATCTGTTTCCTTACCCTGACCTACGTCACCGCAAACAGCAATAACTTCTGCATCATAGTTTTCTTTTAACCAAGGGATGATAACGGAAGTATCAAGACCGCCGGAATACGCCAATACAATTTTTTCTTTCATGATAGGTTTATCCTCCTTATATTGAAAAACTGGATTCCAATGAATAATATAAATGAATTATACATAATAAGGGGATGAAATGCAATAGAAATCAACAAAAATAAAAAGAAATGAATTTTTTTGTATATTAATATTAAAATACTTATTGACCAAAGGCAACTTTTGTCCACTTTTAACGTAGAATTGAAATGATATTGTTGATTTAAGGGTTAGAACAAAATTAATTTAAGAAAACTTCATTTTTCGAGAGAATAAATAAGGGATGGCATGAAAGGTTTTCTTATAAATTATTAAAATAAATTTTAAGGAGTAAAAGATTTTTCAATAAATAAAATCGGTATATTTATGCAAAAAATGAATGCACAAAATGGCGAATATCGTTGTATACTTGATGAAATCTCCGGATTGCTCTTTGCTTCGTACATTTTTTATGATATGATATAAACTAGAAAAATATTGATTACGAAAGAAGACCGAATAAAGGAGGGTGTTGGATATGAAAGTTTTAACATTTAAGCGTGGCGGCAGAGTTGAGGTCGGTGTACTGAAAAATGACGGTTTGGAAGTTGTGCCTGTGAATTACTTGGGCTGTACTGCACATAATATGAATGAATTTTTAGATTTGATGACACCGGAAAAAGAGAAAAAGTTAGATAAAAACAAGGAACTGATGCGTGGTATCCCCATGCGAGAGGTGAAGGTGATTTCCCCCATTCCCGTGCCAAAACAGGATTTAATTTGTTTGGGGATCAATTATTATGCCCATGCAGAAGAGGCAGCCAAATTTCATGGCGAAGCCTTTGGCGGAGAAAGACCGGTTCCTATTTTCTTTTCCAAGCGTGTAAACCTTGCGGTTGCTGATGAAGAAATGATTGACGGACATTGGGATATAGTGGATGGCCTGGATTATGAGGTAGAGCTTGGGGTTATTATTGGCAAGGAAACAAAAAATGTTTCTGTGGCAGATGCCTTCGACCATATTTTTGGCTATACCATTATCAATGATTTTAGTGCTAGAAATTTACAGACAGCCCATAAACAGTGGTATTTTGGTAAAAGCCTGGATGATTTTACAGCCATCGGACCATGGATTGTTACGAAAAATGAGTTTTCAAACCCACCAGCTTTGGGGATTCGTTGCTATGTAAATGATGAATTAAGACAGGATAGTAATACATCTTTCATGATTACGGGAATTGCAGAGGTAATCAGCATGCTTTCTCAGGGGATGACCCTAAGAGCAGGCACGATTATTGCTATGGGTACACCGGCAGGAGTAGGTATGGGCTTCGATCCTCCTAGATTCCTGCAAAAGGGTGATGCGGTGAGATGTGAGATTGATGGGATCGGTAAAATCACCAATTTTATTAAGTAAATTTGGTGTAAATCAGATATAAAGGAGCGCGGCTCATAGAATGAATAAGTTGAAAGTAATGAGTGTTTTCGGCACAAGGCCCGAAGCAATTAAAATGGCACCCCTTGTGAAGGAATTGGAAAAAAACGAAGAAATCCAAAGCGTTGTTTGCGTAACAGCACAGCATAGAGAAATGCTGGATCAGGTTCTTGAGATATTTGATTTGCATCCCGCCTATGATTTGGATATCATGCAGACACGGCAGACCTTAGCTGGAATTACCACCCGTGCCTTATCTGGGCTGGAGGAGGTTATTGCCAAGGAAAAACCAGATATTGTTTTGGTTCATGGAGATACCTCAACCACTTTTGCCGGAGCTTTGGCTGCATATTATAATCAAACAAAAGTTGGGCATGTGGAAGCGGGACTGCGCACCTATGATAAATACCAGCCTTTTCCCGAGGAAATGAACCGTCGGTTGACAGGGGCATTGACGGATTTGCACTTTGCACCCACACCACTGGCGAAGGAGCATCTCTTAAAAGAAAATATCAATGATGATGGTATTTTTATTACAGGAAATACAGTGATTGATGCTTTGGCTCATACCATTGAAGAGGAATATACCTTTTCAGTGGAGGAATTGAACCACATTGATTTTCAGAATAAGCGAGTTTTAGCCATGACTGCCCACAGAAGAGAAAACCTTGGGGAGCCATTGGAAAATATTTGCCGTAGTGTAAAGCGGTTGGTTGAAGAGTATCCTGATGTGGAGGTTGTTTATGCTGTGCATAAAAACCCCGCAGTCATGGAGCCTGTGAATAAAATCCTTGGGGAAACGGAAAGAATACACTTGACGGAGCCTTTGGATTTAAAAGATATGCATAACCTGATGTGTCGTTCTTATTTGGTGTTGACCGACAGCGGTGGCTTGCAAGAAGAGGTTCCTTCAATGGGCAAGCCTGTTTTGGTGCTTCGCAATGTAACCGAGCGCCCAGAGGGTGTAGAGGCCGGCACACTACAGCTTGTTGGTACCGATGAGGATACCATTTACTCTGCTGCAAAGGAGCTTTTGGATAACAAGGCCGCATATGAGAAGATGGCTCAAGCCAAAAATCCTTTTGGGGATGGGCAGGCTTCCAGACGTATTGTGGAGAGTATTTTATTCGCCTTTGGCAGAACAGGGAAAAGACCCGATGAATATAATATTTGCATCAATCCCAAGGATGAGGAGGAACAGGCGATGAAGGAAGAGCGTATGGCAATTTTGGGCATGCTGGAGAGAGGCATTATCAACGCAGACGAGGCAGAACGTTTATTGATTATTCTTCAGAGCAGCAATGGCTTTGATAAGGATGGTATTGGCAAATCGGTAGAAGATGTTTTTGGCAAGGCGGGAGAGGCTTTGAATTCCGTTGCCAAGGCAGTTGGCGAAAAAGCAGAAAAAATTCAGCCAGCTATGAAAGATATGGCCAATAAAGTTTCTGAGAAAGCAGAAGATATTGAACCTGCTGTTAGAAGTGCAGCATTCCGTATGACGGAAATGATGGATGGTTTTATGGCAGATGTGAAAAATTACCGCGATAAAATGAAAGAAAAAAAGGAAAGAGATCAAGCTGAGGACTGGGACGAAGAAGATGAAATGGAAACTGCTGAACCCACTGAAGAGGAAGAGGCATATGCAAAAAATGTAGAATCTGTTCTGAATTCATTGCAGATGCAGCTCAGCCAGATTGATGATGCGGAGAATTTTTTGAAATCAACCTTTGGGGATGCTGATATGGGCTCTTGGGAGGATGACGAAGAAGAGACAGAGGCTTCCAAGAAAGAAGAATCAAAGGTGGAAAACCAAGAGACAGAAGCACCTAAGGAAGAGGATCCTGAGGATAATAAGGAAGCAAAGCCTGAGGGCGATAACTAATATAGAATTCTAAAACGAAGAGAATCAAACAAAAAGATATACTTTGTTTAGTGATACAGAAAAGCACTCATTTAGTCAATGAGTGCTTTTTTCGTTTTGTTCTTTGAAAATCGTAATATGTAAAAGTGCAATAGCCCATATATATGAGTTATCGTTTTCAATGAAAAAATAAAAAGAGATATAAAAAGTATAAAGCCCGTATTGCAATATTTCGCAAATCGGGCTTTTTCTAATCTCATTTTTCACCCTGCAACAACCAGTGAATGATTTTAGGTTTATTGGATTCTATGATCATCTTTCAACTAAATCATCCATCATATCGTCAATAACTTCTTCAGCTTTGACTGCCATTTTTCTACCTTTTTTCATAACCTTGCGGTAAGCTTTTTGATCTTGCACCATGTAAGCAATACCTGCCATTGTTGCCATACCGCCAATGAAAAGACCTGTTGTAAATTTATTCATCATTTATATCCCTCCTTTTGACTTAGTATGCGAAGAACAAAAATTTTTATGATAAAAGCATAATAAATATGAAGTAGAAATGATTGGAAATAAAAAAATAAAAAATGCCCCTTTGCAAGAAATCAGCAACGGAGCATTTATTATGAAATAAAACATGAAAGATTTTATTCTCCTAAATCATGAAGGAAAAGGCCGCTTCTTAACTTTGGTTCAAACCATGTGGACTTAGGTGGCATAATCAAATCTGCATCTGCCACATTCATCAATTCTTCCATAGAGGTGGGGTAAAGGGAAAAGGCAACCTTCATTTCACCACTGTCAACACGTTTTTCCAGCTCGGTTAAGCCACGAATGCCTCCCACAAAATCAATACGTTTATCTGTACGTGGGTCTCCAATGGCAAGGAGGGGTTCCAAAACCTCTTTTTGCAAAATGGACACATCCAAGCTCAAAACAGGATCATTAGAAATCAAATTATTGTTGGTAACCAAAGAAAACCATTTACCATCCAAGTACATACCAAATTGGTGAGGCTTTTCAGGATGCAATTGACCTTCAACAGAGTAAGGTGTGACTACGAACTTCTCCGTTAAAAGAGCCAGAAATTCTTCGGAAGAGTGGCCGTTTAAGTCTTTTACAACACGGTTATAATCCATAATTTTCAGCTCATCTGCTGGGAAAAGTACAGAGAGGTAATAATTAAATTCCTCGTCTCCCGTATACAATTCCTTTTCTGCTCTTCTTTTTAGCCCAACCTTTACCGCTGATGCATTTCTATGATGACCATCAGCAATGTAAAAATGCTCAAGCTTGCGGAAGGAATCCACTAAAATTCCGATTTCTGTATCGCTATCTATTACCCAAACACTATGACCAATGCCATCTTCTGACACAAAGTCATAAACAGGGGGATTAGCAGCCTTCCAGCCATCCATAATGGTCTTAGCTATTTCGTTTCTTTTATATGCCAAAAAGATAGGACCTGTATTTGCGTTTAGGGTATCCACGTGGCGAATTCTATCGGCCTCTTTATCCGCGCGGGTAAGTTCATGCTTTTTGATGGTACCATTTAGGTACTCATCAATAGAAGTGCATGCAACCAGACCTGTTTGGCTTCTGCCATTCATAGTCAACTGATAGATATATAAATTAGGAAGCAAATCTTGCATAAAAACGCCTTGTGCAATCATACTTTCCAAATTTTCTTTTGCCTTTGCATAAACGGCATCACTATAAACATCGATACCTTGGGGTAAATCTACCTCTGCTTTATCAATATGCAAAAAAGAATAAGGTTTTCCATTCACCATTTCTCTTGCTTCTTCACTATTCATAACGTCATAGGGCAGAGCTGCCACATCCTGGGCATAGTCTGCCTCGGGACGTATTCCCATAAAGGGTCTGATGGTAGCCATAATGTTTCCTCCTTATTTCAATAAGCGTACTTTGATTACGCTGTTAATGGCATATAAATCTCTAATCAATTCATCTTCATTTTCGGGAAGACTGTCACAAACGATAATGTTATATGCCAACTCTCCTTTAGAGTTATTTACCAATTTATCAATATTAATACTGTATTTTGTAAAGACAGCACCTAGCTGCCCAATCATATTGACAATATTTCTATGGGAAACAGCGATACGGGGTTTTCCATTATAAGGTACGGTGCAGTTGGGGAAATTAACGGAATTTTTCACATTTCCGTAGTATAAATAATCCCGCAGTTCTTCGGCTACCATGATGGCACAATTTTCCTCAGATTCAGGGGTGGAAGCACCGAGGTGAGGAGTGACAATGATATTTTCGTTCCCTAGGAGTTCCTTCTCAGGGAAGTCAGTGATATAACGGGAAATAATACCCTGATCTAAAGCTGCTTTCAGAGCTTCATTATCAACCAAACCTCCCCTTGCAAAGTTTAACAAACGTGCGCCCCTTTTGGTTTTGGAGAACAATATTTCGTTATAGGTGTGCTTTGTTTTATCGTTCAAAGGAATATGTAGCGTAATATAGTCGCTTTTTGCCACAACATCCTCGATGGAGTCTGCTTTTTCCACAGAGGGGGAAAGATGCCAAGCGGATTCGAGAGAAAGGTATGGGTCATAGCCAACCACATCCATGCCCAAGTCCAGAGCGGCATTTGCAACCAAAACACCGATGGCGCCTAAGCCGATAACCCCAAGGGTCTTGCCCAAAATTTCAGGACCTGTGAAGTTTTTCTTACCTGCTTCGATATCCTTTTCCAAGGCATCACTTTCGCAAATGGTCTGTACCCATGCCGAGCCATCAACAATACGGCGGGAGGATATGAACAAGCCTGTTAGAACCAGTTCCTTTACAGCATTGGCATTACCGCCAGGTGCATTGAAAACGGGGATACCTCTTCTTGAACACTGATCCACAGGAACATTATTTGTTCCCGCACCTGCACGGGCAACTGCCAGTAAATTGTCGTTTATGGGCATGCTATGCATATCAAAGCTGCGCAAAATAATTCCATCGGGATTTTCTGCGGTGTTATCTATATGAAAGTGCTTCTCCGACAGCTTTCCCAAGCCTGTGGGAGCAATATTATTTAATGTACGTATTGTAAACATGATACTCTCCTTATTTGTTTTCCATTTCAAATTTTTTCATAAATGCCACCAGTTTTTCCAAGCCTTCCACAGGCATTGCGTTATACATGCTTGCCCGCATACCACCAACGGTACGGTGCCCCTTGAGGTTCACAAAGCCAAGGGCATCTGCTTCCTTAATGAATTTTGCGTTTAATTCATCTGTTGGCAAAATAAAAGGGGCATTCATCAAAGAACGATCCTTTGGAACAACGGTGCCTTTGAACAGGGAAGATGCATCCAAAAAGTCATAAAGCAAGGAGGCTTTATGCTCGTTTATTTTCTGAATGGCTGCTACGCCCCCTTGGCGCTTCACCCAGTCAAAAACAAGCCCCATAAAATAAATGCCATATGTGGGTGGCGTATTATACAAGGAATCATTTTCCGCATGAATATCATAGCGGAGCATGGTAGGTGTAAAATCCATGGCGTTACCTAACAAATCCTCACGAATAATGACTACGGTAACCCCAGCAGGGCCTAGATTTTTTTGTGCACCTGCATAAAGCAAGCCGAATTTTGTAATGTCAATTTCCTCTGACAAAATGGAGGAGGACATATCACCCACTAAAGTTACATTTCCCGTATTGGGCAGTTCTGTCCAACGGGTGCCGTAAACGGTATTATTCAAAGTTATGTAAAAATAATCTGCATCGGGGTCGAATTTGGAAGAATCCAACTGGGGAATGCGGTCAAAGGTGGTTTGAGCAGAGGACGCCACAACATTTACCTGTCCGTATTTTTTTCCTTCTTCCGCAGCTTTTTTTGCCCATTGCCCAGTAATGACGTAATCTGCTTTTTTATTTTTATTCATCAGGTTTAGAGGAACCATTGCAAACTGCGTGGAGCCGCCACCCTGAAGAAACAGAATTTTATAGTTATCGGGAATATGCATCAATTCTTTTAAATCAGCTTTGGCTTTTGCCAAGATAGACTCAAACATTTTAGATCGATGGCTCATCTCCATAACTGACATGCCAGAGGAAGGATAACAAACAAGTTCACGTTGTGCTTGTTCTAATACTTCTACGGGTAGCATGGATGGTCCTGCTGAGAAATTGAATACTCTTTTTTCCATAAATAAGCCTCCTAAAATAATTTGTTATGGGACATTTGCCGTCTTGTCTCTATGGTGCGGGCAAATGTGCAAATTTAGTCTTAGAAGAATTATAACACCTTAACGGGAACCGTCAACATAAAAGAGGGAATTTCTTTGGATGCAAAGCTTTTTTGGAGAAACGGGCAAAAAGCAAGATGGGTTTTGTGAAATCTTTGGCAAAATGCACAGAGAAATGTAAAAAAAATCATTTGAAAATGGTTGGAAAACATAATATAACACAATAGCACGTTTTTGTACAAAATGCAATATACTTCAAAGAAATTTACCAAAATAGCGGAATCATAGGGTTTTTACTCTTGTATTCAAGAGAAACGGAATATAGCAGTTTACTAGGATTACCAATAAATGCTTTGTTGAAAGATTTCCAGATTGGATTCTAACTGCTTAAAATCAGACTGCTTTGTTATTATCTGCAGAGATAATATAAAGTTTTTGGAAAGATTGGAAGAAAGTTTTGCGTTGTTCCTTCATAATGTTATTAAGAAAGGGGGCGGACAAATGAAGGGAATAATTTCCGTCAAAGAAGGTATTAAAATTGGCTGTTTGTGTGCTGTGATTGGAATATGCGTTTGTGTAGCTGCTGTGGGTAGTAATAAGAAGGTTGCGGTGATGCTTCCTGTAGACCAAAAGATCATCATTCTGGATGCAGGGCACGGTGGCTGGGATCCCGGGAAAACAGGTTCCTTGGGAAAAGATGAAAAAAATATTAATTTGGCGGTTATGGAGAAACTACAACAATATTTGGAGCAGGGTGGAGCTACGGTTTTTATTACAAGAGCAACAGATGAGGCATTGGGAAGTAAAAAAAAGGCTGATATGGCAGAACGTAAAAAAATTGCCAATGAAAGCAGCGGTGATATTTTGGTAAGTATTCATCAAAATGCTTTTCCATCTACTGGGGCAAAGGGCGCCCAAGTTTTTTATCACAAATCCAGTGAAGATGGAAAAAATTTGGCAGAATTGATTCAGGAGCGGTTAAAAGCAAATGTAGATAGTGAAAACCAGCGATTAGCCAAGCAAAACAGTGATTATTACATATTACGTACCACTGAGATTCCATCAGTCATTGTGGAGTGTGGGTTTCTTTCCAACCCTTCAGAGGAGCAGCTTTTGAACGACGAGGCGTATCAAACAAAGCTGGCATGGGCAATTTATTTAGGTATTATTGATTATTTTTCACAAAAGGATAGCGTTTGATGATTTTGTTTACAGGTTGATGAAAACAGGCTATAATTGGTATCAAAGGCTTATAAGCTTGGAAAATTACGCATTGGTGAAATAACTGTCAGTATATATGGATACCGAATGATGGTGAATTACCCTTGTTTTTAAAATAAGGAAGGAATAGAACATGGAAAATGGATTCGAGAAATTGGGCTTATCCTCTGTTTTGGTGGAAGCATTGGCAAAACAAGGAATAGAAACACCCACAGAGATACAGAAGCACATGATACCCTATATTCTATCGGGCAAGGATGTGATTGGTCGTTCCGAAACGGGTTCGGGAAAAACGTTAGCATATCTTTTGCCTATTTTTCAGCGCTTGGATTTGGGGGTAAGAGGTGCCCAAGCAATTATTTTAACCCCAACCCATGAGCTGGCGGCTCAGGTATTTCATCAGGCTGAACTTTTGGAGGAAAACAGTGGACTGGATATTGGCTGTATGCTTATCATTGGTTCCGCAGGACCTCAGCGTCAGTTGGAAAGATTAAAGGAAAAACCACGCATTCTCATTGGTTCCACCGGGCGAATTTTAGATTTTATTAAGCGTAAAAAAGTTCCTGCCCATTTGGTGAAAACCATTATTTTGGATGAAGGTGACCGTCTTTTGGAGGATGGGAACTTTGATGATGTGGCAAACGTAGTGAAATCCACGCTAAAGGAGAGGCAGATTGTTTTGCTTTCTGCCTCTGTTGACGAGGAGACAAGGGAGCGTAGCAAAAAGCTGATGAAGGAAGATGGTCTGTTTGTTGAGGCTAAAACAGGCAGTTTGGTTCCCCAAGGCATTGCCCATTATTATATTTTGGCTACTCAAAGGGACAAGTTTTTACAACTTCGAAAAATTTTAGCAGGAGAAAAACCACAAAGAGCTATTGTTTTTATAAACAATCCTGAAAATATTGAAGTTACGGTGGATAAGCTTTGTTTTCATGGCATTAAAGCTGCAGGAATTTACGGCAAAGCCGCGAAGCTGGATAGAAAAAACGCTTTAGAGGATTTTCGCAATGGCAGGGCAAATGTATTGGTGGCTTCGGATATTGGGGCGAGAGGCTTAGATATTGAAGGGGTGACACACATTATCAATATGGATGTGCCTGAGGAGCCCAGTCATTATCTACACAGAGCAGGGCGTTGTGGCAGAAAAGGGACAGAAGGCACTGCTATTACCTTGGTTACACCCTACGAAAGACGTTGGGTGCATAAATATGAAAAGGTGTGGGGGCTTCGGTTTGTGCAAAAAGAAATGGCCTTTGGAAAATTGGTAGATAGTACCATGACCAAAAAAGATTTAGATAAACCACAAAAAACAAAAAAATTAAATGATGAGGATTTTGGCGAAAAATCTGAGGCTTGGGCAGACAAGCCAAAAAAGGAGACGAAAGTCACGCATAAGCTTGCACTGAAAGGGAAGGATAAAAAGGAGCCTCAAAAAGAGGAATTAGGTTTTTTCGCAAAAAAAGCAAAAAAACAGGCAGAAAAAGCTAAAAATAAACTTCAAAATCAAAAAAAATAATTGTTCTAACGCCTTTTATAGGGTATGATAGATAGGAAAAAAGATTTATTTGAGGAGGTACGAATTATGAGTGACAATTGCGGATGCGGATGTGGATGCGATCACGAACATGACCACGAACACGAAGAAATGGGATTGGAAACAATGTTTTTAACATTGGATGATGATACTGAATTGGAATGCGGCATTCTGGGTGTATTTGAGGTTGAAGGTGTGGCGGACAAGCAGTTTATTGCCTTAATGCCTTTGGAAGATGAAACCGTATTGCTGTATGAATACAAAGAAGTTGGCGAAGAAATCGAGTTGGAAGTTATCGAAGAAGATGAACTTTTTGACAAAGTTTCTGCTGCATTCAATGATTTGTTTGAGGACGAAGACGAAGAATAAAATTAGGATACAATCCTCAGTAGGGGTGTCGGCTTTGCCGGCACCCTAGGCTTTACCTGAAATTTAGAACAATGGGAAAGGTTTTTTATTTTTTAAGAAAAATAAGAAAAGCTCATTGTCTTAACTAGGAGGTAACAATATGTTAGCAAAAAAAATAATGCCTATTATGCTGGCAGCAGTAATGAGTTCGGCTATGTCTCTTACTGTGTTTGGAGCTTGGCAGGATGGAAATCCTTTAGTTGCCCATGCTTTGGGTGAATCTCGTGGGAAAATCGAGACAAATGCAAAGGAAGCATTTTTGGAGTCATGGGGAAGTGGTTTTCGTGCCATGGAAGTGGATTTTACCTACACCTCTGATGGAGTTTTGGTTGCTCGGCATGATTTTGAAGCTGATGGCTCTTATTACCGCTTGGAACAGGATGCAAAGACACCCTTAGTGATGGATCGAAATACGTTTCAAAGTACTAAAATTTGCTTTGACCAGACACCGCTGACCGCTGTGGATGTATTAAGCTTAATGGTGGAATATCCTGATGTTTATTTGATTACAGACACAAAGGATACAGATAAGGCTACGGTGGAAAGGCAATTTAAAGATTTAAAGCAGATTGCTGAGGCCATGGAACAGCCACAAATTTTGAATCGGATTATTCCTCAAATTTATAACGAAGAAATGTATGATTGGGTGAAGGAGATTTATCCTTTCCAAGAGTGGATATATACACTTTATTTAAATTATTATCCTGATTATCCAAAGATTGCAGAATTTTGCGAAGCAAAAGGCATTGGGACAGTTACTATAGAGAATGCTCGTGTTACAAAAGAAGTGGTTGATACCCTTCACGCAAAAGGAATCAAGGTTTATGCCCATACTATTAACCGTTATAAACAGTTTGAAGATTTGTTGGCGTTGGGGATAGATGGAATTTATACCGACCGCATTAAGCCTTATGAATTAAAATGGGTTGGACTTTCTGACAGCAGAAAGTTGGAGAAAAAAGTTGTCGCCTTGGGTAGTGAAGAAGTTACTTTAGATACCATTAATATTTTTAATGAGGACTATGTTCCTTTACGTCAGCTTGCTGGACTTGGTAAGAAATTTGATGTGCAATTGGACAGTCAAAATGCGAAATTGATTTTAACCTCAGGAAAATCTTTTTCATCTTTAGGAAATGAACTATTGATGAATCAAAGTGGAAATTTAAAAATGGAAAAAACAAAGTTCCGTTTGATATATAATAATAATGAAACAAAAATTCATCCTATTTTAGTGGATGGTGAGGTATATTTGCCTTTAACTGCAATGACACAGCTTTTGGGCTTAGGTGCACAATAGGATGCCCTTGACAAGGGGTGTAAAACGTGCTACTTTGTAATGGAAACGAATCATATTTTTGCTGGGGGTGCCGTGTTCGGCTGAGAATCAAGCAAACAGCTTGTTACCCTTTCTACCTGATCTGGATTATACCAGCGTAGGGAAGCGTTATACTTCAAAATCAGGCGCAGCAAACGAGAAATCGTGGCTGCGCTTTTTTATGAAAAATACCTTGTTTTGTTGGGTGCGCTTTCGGGATAGGAAAGTCTTGCATCGGGATAGAGGCCCTTAGCCACATTTTAAAAAGGAGAGAATCTATCATGAAAACAAGAAAGCTTACAATTTCAGCAATGTTTATCGCCATTGGTGTACTGGCAGGAAATTTGATTTACATACCTGTGGGTGCTTCTAAGTGCTTCCCCATTCAACATACCTTGAACATTTTGGCGGCGGTGCTCTTAGGCCCTGTTTATGGTGTGGTGAATGCTTTTTGTATTTCCTTGCTCAGAAATTTTATGGGAACAGGGTCTTTACTGGCTTTCCCAGGCAGTATGGTTGGAGCACTATTGGCAGGATACATATTTAAATTTACCAAAAACAATTATTTAACGGCAGTGGCAGAAGTATTTGGAACGGGGGTTTTAGGCGGTCTTTTGGCAGTACCGATTGCTATTTTTGCCATGGGCAAAGCAGTAGGTGCTTTGGCTTACGTTCCTGCCTTTTTATTAAGCTCTTTCGGGGGCAGCATTGTGGCAGTTTTACTATTGCAATCTGCATATTTTGTAAAGACAGTCTCAAAAACATCTTAATCTTTTGGAGGTTGATAGAATGAAGCACGTTTTAACAATAGCAGGCTCGGATACTTGTGGAGGCGCAGGCATACAGGCAGACTTGAAAACTTTTTCCGCCCTAGGAACCTATGGCATGAGTGTCATCACGGCGGTGACGGTACAAAATACGCAAGGGGTTTTTGGCTGTCAAGACATAACCCCTGAGATTATTCGGGGACAAATAGATGCCATTTATTCTGATATTGCAGTAAGTGCTGTAAAAATAGGCATGGTATCTCAAATTGAGACCATTCATGCCATCGCCGATAAGCTAATGGAGCACCAAGCAAAAAATATAGTGGTTGACCCTGTTATGATTTCAAAAAGCGGCTTTGATTTGATGCAACCCGAAGCAAAGGATATATTGATTCAGCGTTTGATTCCTCTGGCCTATGTAGTGACTCCAAACCTTCCTGAGGCAGAGGTGATCACAGGCTTGAAAATTGACGATTTATCCTCGATGGAAGCTGCGGCCAGAGAGATATTTGCAATGGGAGCACAAAATGTATTGATTAAAGGCGGTCACCTAGAGGGAACCGCTACGGATTTGTTGTTTGACGGGGAGAAGATAACTTTGCTGCATTCTGACCGTATTGAAACGAAAAATACCCATGGTACTGGTTGTACTTTATCCTCTGCCATTGCGGCAAATTTGGCAAAAGGCAAAAGTGTAGAGGAAGCTGTGAGTATTGCTAAGGATTATATCACTGTGGCAATTGCCCATAGTTTGGAGATTGGGAAAGGGGTTGGTCCCACAAACCATTTTTATGAGTTATATCATAAAGCGGGAATTTGGGATGAAGTGAAGGATTGAGAAAGTAGATAAAAAGAGTAGCTTTTGCATTACCATTATTTTTTAACAGTGCTAGCACTATCAAAATTATCATGGCTACGTCTGTGATTAGAGTTACTGGTATAGCTATGGAAATGTTTTTATGCTCCAAAAATCTGGTGACAAGTAGTATTGCAATGGTTATAAGGAGTAATACTGATTTTATTCTTTCTCTGGTCATAGGAATACCTCGCTAAAATAATCGTTCGTATCTAGATTATAACATAAGAGTTGTCTTTGACAATTCAAATCACTACACATTTTCTCTTTAGAGAAACGGGGGCGTGGCTGAACAAAAGCCACGCCTTAGTGTTATTTCTTACCAACAGTCTTATTAATAGATTTTTCATTGTTTTTTTCCCCATAGAGGAATATAATGAAAAACGACTCTGACGATTTTTGTAGAAAGGACGTTTTTTCCCTTATGGATAAGAAATTATGGAGATTGTATTTTAAAACATTATTGTTTACCTTGATGGGACTATGTGGGGTATTAGCAATATTGTACGGAATTTTTATGTATATGGTTGGTGGATTAAACCGTCAAAGCGTTGATGAAGGTTCTCTTTCGGTAAATGAAAACTTAAGTGTATATGGGAATCAGGGAATTATGAATATTGCTTTTTATGGCATTGATTCTCAGGATGAAGGGAACAAAGGGCGTTCCGATGCCATTTTGATTGCCTCTGTGAATGGCAAGACGGGCAAAATCAAGCTGATTTCTATTGCAAGAGATACATATGTTGATGTGCCTGATCATGGGAAGACAAAAATAAACCACGCCTATGCTTATGGTGGCCCTGAATTGGCAATTCAAACAATTAATGAGAATTTCCATTTAGATATTAAGGATTATGTTTCCGTTAATTTTGATTCTTTGGCAGATGTAATCGATGAATTGGGCGGTGTTGATTTGGAGGTCAGCGAGGCTGAACGCAAGCAAATAAACAATTATCTGTTAAAAGGTGAAAAATTGCAAGAATCTGGACAAGTGCATTTGACAGGCCCTCAGGCGGTAAGCTATTCTCGAATCAGAAAAATTGATGGAGATGTGATGAGAGGGGAACGTCAGCGAAAGGTTTTGGAGTGCCTATTTAAAAAAGCATTGGAAATCAATCCTTTAGCGTATCCTTCATATGTAAGAAAGTTTGCTCCTATGGTGGAAACCTCTTTAAGCAATGATGAAATTTTAAAAATTGCTTCTGTTGGAATGAAGAGTGGTGTTTCTTTGGAACAGGCAGGTTTGCCGAATGAGAATATCAAAGCCGGTGGCCAAACCATTAAAGGGGTATGGTACTATGTATATGATATTGAGCAGGCGGCAGATATGATTGAAGATTTTATATATCACGATATTCCTTTTGACCAATATGGGAAGGATATGGCTGAAGAAACAGACGCAACAGAGTGAAAATTGTGAATTATTTATGAACATGTTGCAGAAAAATCTTGAAAACAAGTGACAAAAAACGATATTTAATTTTTAAAGCCAGTTTGATCTTTCAAAAGTTCAATAAACATATAAAAATAGTAGGTATTTTTTGTGCAAAGTGATAGATGGTATTTGGCTGAGAGATTTTATCAGGAAAAAATGGAATTGACAAACCATGAGAAATTAGTATAATGAAGAATAACTTAACATTATTGAAAAAGGCTGCGAAAAGAAGAGTACATTGTGGATGATTTTACAGAGAACCTCCTATAAAGCTGAGAAGGAGGAAATTCAGAAATGGTGGAAGATGGTCTTGGAGCTGCGCACCGAGAGGTTTATCCTTTAGGCTGCGACGGGAGCGCCCGTGATAGCGACGGAGTATCGGCACAATATGTCTGTACTTGCAGAGACGATAGCTGTGAGGCTATGGTGAATTAGGGTGGTAACACGAAGCGAATGCTCTCGTCCCTGAGGCAGAAATGTCCTAGGGAGAGAGCTTTTTTATTGGAAAAATATTGTTTCTGCAAGATTTGATGCGGTAAAAGTAATTTTCGGTAAGAATAAGGTAAAGAGCTTTTCTAATTGGATATAGGGCGTTTAAGGCTTTTGGATTTCAAAAATGAATGTATATTATCCTCATTTAAAGAAAGCTGAAAAGTACGTAGTTTTTTTAAGGGTGTGAAGATTATTCTACTCTGAGTAAATATAACCTACCGGGGGTTGTATGATAGAAATTTTCTTATGGCATGCAAAAAGAAAAGGTGGTAAAGGTATGGAAAAGAAGGAGATTATGATTCGCTTAGAGGGCGTGTCAAAAAGCTTTCCTCAAAAAAGAGGTTCTTTAGAGGTATTAAAGAATGTTAATTTGGAGATTGCAAAGGGAGAAGTTTTCGGAATTATTGGTATGAGTGGTGCGGGGAAAAGTACATTGGTACGTTGTATCAATTTATTAGAACGCCCCACCAGTGGACGGGTTTACTTAGATGGACAGGAGCTTACTTGTCTGGCGGAGAAGGATTTAAGACAACAGAGACATTCCATGGGAATGATTTTTCAGCAGTTTCATTTGTTAATGCAAAGAACTGCTCTGGAAAATGTTTGTTTCCCTTTAGAAATATCAGGCGTATCCAAGGAAAAGGCAAAGGCAAGAGCAGTAGAATTATTGGAGCTGGTTGGCTTGGGTGAGCGTTTAGGCGCATATCCTTCTCAGCTTTCCGGTGGGCAAAAGCAAAGAGTTGCCATAGCCAGAGCATTGGCAACAGAGCCAAAAGTGCTTTTATGTGATGAAGCAACCAGTGCCCTTGATCCTAACACGACGGCAGGGGTTTTACGTCTTTTGAAAGATATAAATGAAAGATTAGGTATTACCATTGTGGTGATTACCCACGAAATGAGTGTAATACAAGAAATCTGTAACCGTGTTGCCATTATTGATGATGGTCAGATTGCCGAAATGGGCGGTGTTGAGGAAATCTTCCGTGCTCCCAAAACAAAAGCAGGTAGAGAATTGGTATATCACGAAGGTAAAAATAGAGAAGCCATTGAAGGCCCTATTGCAAATTGTTATCGGGTGGTTTTCCGTGGGGGCATTTCCGGTGAGCCTATTTTAGGAAATATGATGCTGGAATGCAACGCTGTTGCTAATATACTTTCAGGCAATACCCGTATGTTAGATGGCAGGGTGTATGGACAAATGATGATTCAGCTTCCTGATGATAAAGTAACCAGAGAAAAAATGCTGACATATTTAAAGGAAAGAGATGTGGAGATAGAGGAGGTTCAGTATGTTTAAAGAGGGAATGATGGCCTTAGTTGGCTCTGCATTTTGGGAAAGTATTTATATGACATTGGTATCCACCTTTTTTGCTTACTTAGTAGGGCTTCCTATGGGATTGGTTTTGGTTATGACAGATAAGGAAGGGGTTCGCCCCATGCCTATTGTGCATCAAATTTTAGGAGCTATCATCAACGTTGTGCGTTCCGTACCTTTTCTGATTTTGATGCTAACCATTATGCCTTTTACAAAAACGGTAGTGGGCACCACCATTGGACCCAAAGCTGCCATTGTTGGCCTTTTGGTTGCGGCGGCACCTTTTATAGCCAGATTAGTGGAATCTTCCTTAAAGGAAGTGGAGCGTGGAGTTATTGAAGCGGCACAGTCCATGGGGGCTTCACCGTTACAGATTTTGGTGAAGGTGCTCATTCCTGAGGCAAAACCTTCTTTATTGGTGGGTAGTGCCATTGCTGTAACAACGATTCTGGGTTATTCTGCTATGGCAGGCTTTATCGGCGGCGGTGGTTTGGGCGCAGTGGCAATTAACTATGGCTATCATCGAGGACAGACCGATATTATGTATGTAATGGTAGTGTTGCTTGTTGTAATTGTGCAGATTTTGCAGGAAGTGGGCATGCAGGTTGCAAAAAGAACAGACAAACGTTTGTAAACCAATGAAGGTTTCAATATAGAAAAAAGAAAATAGGAGGGAATTTACTATGAAGAAATTTTTTGCATTATTACTAACAGGTGCTTTGGCACTTGGAGCTGCTGGCTGCGGCAGTAAAACAGATAAAGCAGCAGATGCTGAAAAGCCTGAAACAACAGGAGCGGAGGCAGTAACATTAAAAATCGGTGCTTCTCCCACTCCTCATGCGGAAATTTTAGAGGCTGCAAAGGAAGAATTAGCTGCAAAGGGAATCAATTTGGAAATTGTGGAATTTACCGATTACGTACAGCCTAACTTGGCATTGGACACAGGTGATTTGGATGCAAATTACTTCCAGCATGCACCTTATTTGGATTCTTTTAATGAAGAACACGGCACAAAGCTTGTAAGTTTGGGTGCAGTGCATTATGAACCAATGGGTATTTACAGCAAAAGCATCAAGGATTTAGCTGAATTGCCTGATGGTGCAAAGGTTGGTATCCCTGCGGATGGCACCAACGGCGGACGTGCGTTGTTATTGCTGGAGGCAAATGGCTTGATCAAACTGGATCCCGATGCCGGTACATCTGCAACAAAGCTTGATATTAAGGAAAATCCCAAGAATATTGAGATCGTTGAAATGGAAGCGGCTCAGCTGCCTTTATCTATTGGCGATTTAAGCATCGCAGTTATCAATGGTAACTATGCAATGCAGAACGGCTTGAAAACTGAAGATGCTTTAGCAATTGAAGCAGCAGATTCTTTGGCGGCAACAACTTATGCAAACATTATTGCAGTAAGAGCTGGGGATGAAACAAGACCAGAACTTATTACTTTGCTTGAGGTATTGAACAGCCAGACAATTTCTGACTATATTAAAAATACTTATAGTGGCGCAGTTGCTCCTACAGCGTAAAATCTGATATTTCAAAAAAGAGCCCGCTGGATCCTTTCTGAGGGTGAATAGAATCATAAAAAGACTTTCCATTTCAAAAGAGGTGGAAAGTCTTTTTTTAGTAGCATGGTTATTGAAGGATCTTTAGACCAGTGGTATCATAGGTTACTTTTGCATGGTTTTTCTGCAAAATGGTTCGTTCAATACAAACATTGAAGTATGTATCAATTTTTTCAAGAATAACTTCACCATTGCGATATATACCGTCCTCTTCTTTAGAAAAGAATTCATTCACGGTATATATTTTATATTGATAGGGTTGAGATTGATCTGACCTAATTTCACCGCAGAGATTTTCTTCTGTTTGATAGATTACTATTTGATATGTAGCAGTTGTATTATTTTGAAATTGATAATCAAAATAATTGTAAACGATGGAGGTGCCCAGACCAAAGGGCACTTTTCGTTTAAAGTCTGGGAATAAATCCAGTTGGTCATGCTGATGTCGTTCTATAACGGTAAGAGGAGTGTGTAGTACCATCCAGTGAATTAGATTTGTAAACTGGCACAGTCCTCCCCCCACATCCTGAGAGGGGCTTCCCATTTTAATGGCCAATCCGGTTTTATAGCCTTTTGCCAAGGTGGTATTGCCCACTAGATTCCAGAAAGAAAAAATTTCTCCGGGATGAATTAACACGCCATTGACTAATGGTACTGCCAAGGAAAGATTAAAAACTTTATTTTCTTGAAGTACCATATCCACAGTACCTAGCTTTCGTCGCATAAGAGAACTATGGGAAAATATTTGATAGGGCAACGGAAAGGGAGATTTTGCTTTTGCAAATTTCTCTTTGCTTGTGAAATTTCTTATATGGCGTGATAGAATACATTTTTGCCTTGAAATTTCGTATGTCAAAGGACACAGTTCGCAAAACAACTTTCGTCCCACAATGTATGCACCCCCTTTTTTATTGGTTATTGCTTTCCTGTGGAGCCGATACCGCCTCTGTTCTCATTTCCAAGATTTTCAGTTTCCTCGAAGGAGATTTTTGGCTGATGCTCGAAAATACGGAACTGGCAGATACGGTCGTTTAACTCAATGATTGTATCTCGCATAGCATAGGCAGGAAAGAACCATTGGTCATTGTTGCCGCAATAGCTTTCATCCACAATGCCGCAATGGTTTGTCTGGATAACTCCGAAATTTTTGAAGGTGGAGCTTCGGGGAACAATATGTGCCTCGAAACCCTTAGGCAGTTCCATAGCAATGCCAAGGGGAATCAAACGGAATTCTCCCTGCTTTAATTCAACTCTTTCGGCAGCTCTTAGGTCAATCCAGTCGGATTTTCCGTCTATATAGCGTAGCTTTTCGATTTTGTCACTAAGATATTTAATTCTAATGGTTTCCATAAAATTTCCTTTCTTACTTTGGGTGATAAAGATAAATAGAACTATTTTTCACTGATTTTTGCACATCTATAATCCGCTGATTAGAGCTTCCTTTCCAATGAAGCTTAGGATCTTTTAAATCCAAAATGAATCGACCATCAACCAATACATCAATATATTCCATGATTGGCAGAGCACTGATTTCCTCCCACCGATAACCAGTATACAGCCATATGGTTTTATGGGGAAAGCGTTCTTTGATTTGCTTAGCTAAGGCGGTTACCCCTTGACGGTTACCCATAAAAAGAGGGTCACCGCCGCTGAAGGTAACGCCATTGGTATAATCATGATTGAGCGCATCAAAAAGCTCTAGTTTCGCCTTTTCGTCGAAAGGGATTCCTCCGTTAGGATCCCATGTAATGGTGTTATGGCAGCCTTTACAGCCATGGTCACAGCCGGAAAGCCAAAGTACAACACGAAGGCCCTCGCCATTTAGCATATCATCCTTCGTAATATTATGATAACGCATATGTTACATACTCTTCCTTTCTGCAATCTCTGCCATTTTTGCCTCGTTCAGACGGGTATCCCCTTTCACTCTGGAATAAGAGAGGTAACCATTCATACGGTCAATCTTTGTTAGGTTATGGCTACCGCATTTAGGGCACACATCCATCTCCAATTCCTGATGACCGCAATCGTCGCAATAAGCAAGAGAAAGGTTTACTCCTTCATAAAAGCCCATTTTCATAGCACGACGGATAAGGGTACGGATGGCATTCAAATTATAATCAATAGGATATTTCACATACTGAATTTTTCCACCATTGAATAGATTCCAAAAACGATTTTCTAAATTTTGTTTTTCAATGGGGGTTATATCCTCTGTTACATGGCAGTGAAAGCTGTTGCTTACATATGGTCTATCAGATACATGCTCAATGACGCCATATTTTTTACGGAACTGAGTTACCTGCAAGCCGCAAAGGCTTTCGGCAGGGGTACCGTAAATGGCATAGAGATTACCATCCTCTTCCTTGAACTGTGTAATTTTCTGGTTAATATGTTCCAGTGTTTCCAGGGCAAACTGACCATCCTCCACCAAGGATTTGCCATTATGCAGCTCTTGCAGTTCATTCAAAGCAGTGATACCAAAGGAAGCCGTAGCAGCTTTTAAAAGAGGCTTAATTTTATCATGGAGTCCCAAGTGTCCGCCATAAAAACCACCCTCACAATAGGCCAAGGGATTGGTGGAAGCACGCATTTCTCCCAAATATGCATACGTACGCACATGGAGGTTACGAATGAGCTCTAAATAATAGTCTAAAACCTCATAAAAAGGCTTGCTTTCCTGCTTTGCTTTGGCATAAATCATAGGCAGATGCAGGCTGACAGCGCCGATATTAAATCGCCCTACATAAACAGGTAAATCATTTTCGTCGGCAGGCTTCATGCCCCCGCGCTCAAACCATGGGGACAAAAAGGCACGGCAACCCATAGGGCTGATGATTCTACCATATTTTTTGTAGATATCTGCCACATAGCCATCTCCTGTTAGACTCAGCCAATCGGGATACATGCTCTTAGAGGAGCATAATATGCCGGCTTCAAAAACATCCTCTGAAGCTTTGCCCTCTCCATGGAGGTTTTCATCATAGAGAAAAACAAGCTTAGGGAAGAGTACTGGTTTTTTGCAATTTTTCTTGCCCTGACCCTTTCTGCGTACATTCAGCATAGTAATAGATGCTAATTTTGCAAATTTACCTGTGCCAGTACCAAAGGTCATAGTAATGAAGGGATAGTCTCCACGGCTGGATGCAACGGTATTGAATTTATATTCCCAGCCCTGAAAGCCTTGCTCAAAATCATTCAAAATATCAGCCATGGCTTCTCGGTCTGCTACCTTTGGGGTTAGTCCCATTTCCATATAGCGGCGATAAAACTTTTCATAGCTTTTTTCTGCATAAGGCTCTAAAAGGAGGTCAACAGAGGGAACAGTGAAGCCACCATATTGTTGGCTTGCGGCGGAGAGAACAATGTCGCCGATTACGTCAAAAGCTACGTTCAGGGTTTTTGGCTCGTTATACCAAAGATTACCCATTTCAAAGCCGCCCTCCAGAACTGCCTGCACATCAAAAAGGCAGCAATTCATGGTATCTCTGCGGGCAGACATATCATGAACATAAAGATAGCCGTCACGGCATGCCTGTAATTCCTCCGTGGTCATAAAGAATTTTTGATACAATTCCTTATTCAGCTGATTGAAAACCAGACTACGCTTTGTGGAGACCAAGGCACTATCTGTATTGCTATTTTCCTTATCCCCAATATACATAATGGATTGGCTTTTTTTATAGACCTCGTCCAACATTTTTACGAAGTCTTGCTTATAATTGCGATAGTCACGATAGCTTTTAGCAACCTCAGGCTTAACTTGTTCCAAGGCCGATTCCACAATATTATGCATCTCTGCAATGGGGATGCCTTCTTTTCCTAGGGAAAGTGCTTTTTCCTCAACATAATTGCATAAAAAGTCTAGCTCTTTTTGGGTGAACTTCACCAAGGCACGATAAGCAGATTTGTTAACGGCAACCACAACTTTTTGGATATTCCAAGGTTCGTGGGTATTATCTTTTTTGATTACATACATAAGCGACTTCCTCCTTTTATAGTCAATCATTGTATAGAAAGGGTAATATCCCCTACAGATTCAGTGACTATAAATGTAGCATATATTGTGTTATTTTTCAATATAAAATTGATAATACACTATATGTTGTTTTGTGATTTAATGCTTAGGGCTTGATTTACAGCCTTTTTCCAGCCATAATTTTTTTCATCTGCAACCTCCTTGGATAGCTTGGGGGAGAATACGCAAGACACCTGCCAATTTCGTCTGATCTCTGTTAGATTTTTCCAATAGCCTACAGCAAGCCCAGCCAAATATGCAGCCCCTAGAGCTGTGGTCTCCAGTGTGGAAGGGCGCAAAACAGGTGCGCCTGTGATATCAGATTGAAATTGCAATAAAAAGGCATTGGCGGCGGCTCCGCCATCAACCCGAAGTTCTGCTAAGGGCAGCTCTGCATCCTGCTCCATAGCGTGGAGTACATCATAGGTTTGGTAAGCCATAGATTCTACGGCGGCTCGCACAATGTGGGCACGGTTTGCACCTCTTGTTAAGCCTGTAAGAATTCCTCTGGCATAGGGATCCCAATAAGGCGCCCCTAGACCTGTAAATGCTGGCACCAAATAAACACCGCAAGTATCCTCAACAGAATAGCAAAGCTCCTCCGTTTCCGCCGCTGAGGAAATCAATTTCAGTTCATCTCGCAGCCATTGAATTGCGGCACCTGCAACAAAAACGGAACCTTCCAGAGCATAGGTGATTTTATTGTCCAAGCCCCAAGCAATGGTCGTGAGCAGGCCATTTTTGGATTGCACAGGAGTTTCTCCTGTATTCATGAGCAAAAAGCAGCCTGTTCCATAGGTGTTTTTCGCCGCACCAGGGGAATAACAGGCTTGTCCGAACAGTGCCGCTTGCTGATCTCCCGCAACACCTGCAATGGGGATGGGACAGCCCAGATGAGTCGGCAAAGTATGACCTAAAATGCCTGAGGAGGGGACTACCTTGGGCAAAATGCTTTCTGGAATTTCCAATAATTCTAATATTTCTTTATCCCAGCAAAGGGAATGGATGTTAAACAGCATGGTTCTGGAAGCATTGGAATAATCGGTGACGTGAACTTGACCCCCTGTCAGGTTCCAAATCAGCCATGTATCCACGGTTCCAAAAAGTAGATTGCCTTTTTGAGCAAGTTCCTTTGCATTAGGTACGTTTTCCAGAATCCATTTGATTTTTGTCGCAGAAAAATAGGCGTCAATGGGTAAGCCTGTTTTTTCACGGAAGAAGCTTTCAAACCCATTTTCCTTTAATGAATCGCAAAAAGGGGCGGTGCGGCGACACTGCCAAACGATGCCGTTGCAAAGGGGACGACCATTTCTTCTATCCCAAAGAATGGTGGTCTCTCTTTGGTTTGTAATGCCGATGGCACCAATTTCTTCAGCGGGAACCCCTGATTTTTCTAATACTTCTCTGGCGGTTTCCAATTGTGTCTGCCAGATTTTCATAGGGTTATGCTCCACCCAGCCCTGGTGGGGATAATATTGGGTAAATTCCTTTTGTGCAGTATAAACTGCTTTTCCTTGCTGATTGAATAAAATAGAACGAGAGCTGGTTGTGCCCTGATCCAGAGAAAGGATATATTTCATAGGAAAAACCTCCTTTTTGTTAGCCTGACATCATAGAATTTCATGCCAATGGCCTTTTATGCCCATTTGGTTGAATCTGAACATAAGAATTATGGGGCAATATTTTAGAAAAACCCCGTTCCCCGAAGAAAGGGCACAGGGTTATTTTATTTACATAAAAGGATTAGAGCATCTTTCAATTTCCATGGTGGTAGATGGGCCGTGTCCTGGGTAAACGGTATAATCACCAGGGAGATCTCGAAGCAGTTTTAAAGAACGCAAAATGGTTGACCAATCCCCAGTGGCTAAATCTGTTCTACCGCAGGAGCCTTGGAACAGTGTATCCCCTGAAAAAATATTATCGCCTAAGATATAGCAAAGGCTTCCTTCTGTATGGCCTGGGGTAAAAAGAACATCAAATTTCATATCTCCCACAATGATACTGTCTCCATCAGAAACCAATTCATCGGGAAGGACAGTGATTGCACCGCCGCCATAGATGGAGCAGTTGGCAGCAGGGTCGGTTAAAATGCGAAATTCATCCTTTCCAGCTACAACTTTACATCCATATTTTTCCTTTACCGCCTCAACAGCACCGATATGGTCAAAATGGCCATGGGTTAGCAGGATATGGGTGGGTTTCAAATTAAATTCAGAGATATAAAAATACAATGGTCTTGGGTCTCCATCACAGTCAATGATGACTGCATTTCCTGCATCATCGGAAACCACATAGCAGTTTGTCCCAATAGAGCCCATTGCTAGGGTTTTAATTTTCATGGGATAGCCTCCTTATCAATAGATTTAATCGTTCCGTATACATCTTTTTAGATTATAGCAGAATCCCTAGCTTTCGCCAAGAAAAAAAACAGGATTCGGGCAAAACCTTGGAAGACCTTTCAGACCGTGGGCTTTGCCCACACCCACTTGCTTTTTGGAAAAAGCAAGACCAAAAACTCTAGTGGAACCCTCATGAATGGAGGTTCAGGGTAGAGAAAAGAGTGATGAGGTGTTTTATAATAAAATGCACAAAAAGGAATGTACTCATCCGATGAACACGATGATATTTATCAAAATCCTCAACCTCATTTATGCGGTTTCTAAAGGGTCAAGGGTGATAACCTTTGTGAGTGTTTGAGGGCAAAGCTCTCAAGGTCTTGCCTTTCATAGAATCTAAAAAGAGTGCCGCAAATTTTGCAGCACCCTTGTAGCTTATGTATTAAGGTAGAATTTATTTGTTTTTCAAATATTCATCAATGGAGGCAGCTGCTTTTTTACCTGCGCCCATGGCAAGAATAACAGTTGCGGCGCCGGTAACTGCATCACCGCCGGCATAAACGCCTTCTCTTGTTGTTTGATTGGTTTCCTCATTAACAACAAGACAGCCTCTGCGGTTAGAGTCCAGACCTTTGGTTGTGCTTCTGATAAGAGGGTTTGGAGAGGTACCGATGGACATAACTACGGTATCAACATCAATGATATAATTGGAGCCTTCCATAGGAACGGGACTTCTTCTACCACTGGCATCAGGTTCACCCAACTCCATTTTCAGGCATTCAATGCCACGAACTTGCCCATTTCCGTTATCTAGAATCTGTACGGGGTTACGCAGAAGATGGAATTCGATACCTTCTTCCTTGGCATGATGCACTTCTTCCAAACGTGCGGGCATTTCTGCTTCGGAACGACGATATACAATATAAACATTTTCCGCACCAAGGCGTTTTGCACATCTTGCGGCATCCATAGCAACGTTACCGCCGCCTACTACAGCAACGGATTTGCTGTTACGGATGGGAGTATCATATTCTGCCTGATAAGCCTTCATTAGGTTGATTCTGGTTAAGTATTCATTTGCGGAATATACGCCAACCAAAGCCTCCCCAGGGATGCTCATAAAGGAAGGAAGTCCTGCGCCAGTGCCGATAAACACTGCTTCAAAGCCCATATCTTCAATGATTTCATCAATGGATAGCACCTTGCCGATTACCATATTAGTCATGAACTTTACGCCCAAAGCCGCCAAAGTATCGATTTCTTTTTGTACAATACCCTTGGGTAGACGGAATTCAGGAATGCCGTAAACCAAAACACCACCTGCTTTATGGAAGGCTTCAAACACGGTTACGTCGTAGCCTGCTTTTGCCAAATCACCAGCACAGGCAAGGCTTGAGGGGCCAGAACCAACAACGGCAACTTTTTTGCCATTGGAAACGGGCTTCTGAGGAGTTTCTGTGGCATTTGCCATATACCAATCGGCAACAAAGCGCTCTAAGCGACCAATGGCAACAGCTTCGCCCTTGATACCCCGAACACATTTTGCTTCACATTGGCTTTCTTGGGGACAAACACGACCGCAGACAGCTGGCAGGGCGTTGGTTGAGGTAATCACTTTATAAGCCGCCATAAAATCACCTTTGGCAACCTCTGCAATAAACTCAGGAATACGAACGTTTACGGGACATCCTTCGATACAGGGTTTATGCTTACAGTTTAAGCAACGAGTTGCTTCTTCCATTGCCATTTCACCGGTATAACCCAATGAAACTTCTTCAAAATTTTTATTTCTAATATCAGGTGCCTGTTCAGGCATTTTAATCTTTTCCAAACTCATATTAGCCATGACGCATACATCCCCCTTTAATGAATAACTTCCTTGGCCAGTTTGTCCATACGACAGACATGATCCTTAGAAATTTCCCCTTCTCTTTGTTTATAAATAGAGTTACGGTTCATCAGCTCATCAAAATCTACCAAGTGACCGTCAAAATCAGGCCCATCAACACAGGCAAATTTAATTTCGCCACCAACGGTAACACGACAGCCGCCACACATGCCTGTACCATCAATCATAATAGGATTTAAGCTTACGATGGTATGAATACCATAAGGCTTTGTGGTCAGGCTGACAAATTTCATCATGGGGATAGGTCCAATGGCGATTACGGTATCATATTGATTACCTGCCTCAATCAAAGCCTTCAATTTATCGGTAACAAAGCCTTTTTCAGCTTTTGATCCATCATCGGTCATCAGATAGTAGTTTGTTGAAACGGCTTTCATTTCATCTTCCAGAATAACAATATCTTTATTACGGAAGCCTACAATAACATCTACCTCTACACCCATGGCATGAAGGGCTTTTGCTTGGGGGTAAGCAATGGCACAGCCAACGCCGCCGCCAACCACTGCAACTTTCTTCATTCCTTCATATTCCGTTGCTGTGCCCAAAGGCCCAACGAAATCTAAAATGGTATCGCCAATTTCCTTAGCGGCTAAGAGGTTGGTGGAAAAACCAACTTTTTGGAATATAATTGTAACGGTGCCTTTTTCCCTATCGTAATCGGCAATGGTCAAGGGAACCCGTTCACTGTATTCATCTACACGGAAAATAATAAACTGACCCGCTTGTGCTTTTTTTGCAACAAAAGGGGCTTCGATTTCCAAAAGAGTTACCGCACTGTTTAGCTCTCTTTTATCTACAATTCGAAACATGGGCAAACTTCCTTTCTCTTTTTTGATTTTTTTTGCCGCTTTAATTTAGCGGCATTTTTTGATAGAATTATCATAACACAAAAACAGTAGGGACAAAAGGATAAAAACGCTGTTTTTCTAAGTTACTGAAAGGAAAAAGTTTATTGCTTTTTTAGACTGCAAAAAACAAATTTTGGGCATATAAAAGGATAATGGGAGGCACTTTTAATGGATAAAAGATATGGTTTAGAGGATTTACAGGCAATTATAGAAAAGTTACGCGGGGACGGTGGGTGTCCGTGGGACAGAGTACAGACCCATGAAACACTCAGAGAGGCAATGATAGAGGAGGCATATGAAGCGGTAGATGCCATTGAGAGAAAGGATCAGGAAAATCTAAAGGAAGAGCTTGGGGATGTGTTGATGCAGGTTGTGTTTCATGCGGAGCTTGCCAAAGAGGCGGGAAGCTTTGCACTGGAGGATGTGATTGAGGGGATTTGCAAAAAAATGATTTATCGCCATCCACATGTCTTTGGAAATGCCAAGGCGGACACTGCCGATGAGGTTTTGGTGAACTGGGAGATGCTGAAAAAGGAAGAAAAACAGATTAAAACCCAAACCGAAGCTATGAAGCAAATTCCTATGGTTTTACCCGCCCTTATTCATGCAAAAAAAGTTCAAAAAAAAGCGGCAGATGTTGGGTTTGATTTTACTGAAATTGGAGATGCTATGGATAAGGTAAGGGAGGAGATAGCTGAGCTGACAGAGGCCATTGAGCAAGGTTTGGGGACGGATGAAGAAGAATTTGGGGATTTTTTGTTTGCAGTGGTGAATATTTCCCGTTTTTTAAAAATAAATCCAGAGATTGCCTTGACAAAAGCCAGTAAAAAGTTTATAAATAGATTTGAGTATGTTGAGAATTCAGCGCTTTCAGAGGGAAAGAAGCTTTCTGAAATGACTCTGAAAGAAATGGATCATCTTTGGGATGAGGCAAAAACGAAGTCTTTATCTGATTAAAAGAATCCAATAAAATTAATGAATTGTATTGAGGAGGAATTTATAATGAACAAATCTGATTTGGTAGCTGCTATCGCTGAGAAGGCAGAAATGAGCAAAAAAGATGCTGAAAAGGCTCTGAAAGCTTTTGAAGATGTAGTAACAGAAGAACTCGCGATGAATGGCAAGGTTCAGCTGGTAGGATTTGGTACATTTGATGTAGCAGAAAGAGCGGCTCGCGAAGGCAGAAACCCTCAGACAGGTATGGCAATGCCCATTCCCGCTTCCAAAGCACCCAGATTTAAAGCTGGTAAGGCTCTGAAGGATGCAATCAATAAATAATTTTTGTATGCTGATAACACGCCTTTCGTAAGAAGGGCGTTTTATTTTTGTTCGCTTTAGCTTGACAAAACCACCGGCTATGCCGGTGGTAGGAAAGGTTTG